>DASQGK010000097.1:0-68377 GCA_035632655.1 Steroidobacteraceae bacterium
ACCTTCACCTTGCGCCACTCCTGCCGCAGGCGAGCAGTGCCGTCGAGCAGGAAGGTGCTGCGCTCCACCCCCAGGTACCTTCTGCCGTACAGGCTTTTCTGTTTGATGACATCGAACAGCTTGCAGACCTTCTCGTCCACGTCTGCGAGCAGGGGGAAGGGCAGGGATTCCTTGGCGGCGAACTTGTCGTGCGAGGCGACCGGGTCGCGTGACACCCCGACCACCTGCACGCCGGCCTTGCGGAACGCCGCGTGCAGGTCGCGGAAGTCCTGTGCCTCGCGCGTGCACCCGGAGGTCAGGTCGCGCGGGTAGAAATAGATCACCAGCTTCTTGCCCGAGGCTTCCTTGGGGCTCCACGTGCCGCCGCCCGTCATGGGCAGGGCGAAGTCAGGCACTCTTGTCCCTACACTGATCTTTGGCATCGCGCTTTCAGGATTTCACCGGTTCGAGAATGGCATCGAGGTTGAGCGAATCGCAGAACTCCATGAACTCCTCGCGCAGGTGCGCCACGTGGATGCGGCTCGGCACATTGACGATCATCTGTACGGCGAACATCGGCGCGCCGGTGTGGGCGGCCGGGTAGCTGCGGGTCGAGGCCTCGGCGATGTCGATGCCGCGGGTGGCGAAGAATCCGGCCAGGCCGGAGACGATCCCCGACTGATCGAGACACACGACGTCGATCGAGTACGGCAGCATGTCGGTGCGCGGCGCGCGCGGCTCGGTGCGCCGCAGATGGATGCTCAGGTTTCCCGTCTCGGCCAGCCGCTTGAGCTCGGTTTCGAGCTTCGCGAGCGCGTGCCAGTTGCCGGAGACGAGCAGCAGCATCGCGAACTCGGTGCCGAGGTTCGCCATGCGACTCTCGCTGATATTGCCGCCCGACTCGCTGATGACGCGGGTCAGCTCGTGGACCATCCCCGTTCGGTCGCTGCCGATCGCCGAAACGGCCAGGTGCTGCTTCATCTTTTGGGTGGCGGAGTGCTTTTGCCAGCCTGCGGCACCGAGTGTACCGGGAGCAGGGGCCGGTTGCGACCTTGGCTCTCGGGACGCGGCAGGCGGCGCTTGCCGCCGCGTGTGCCCCGCTCGTAACATCCGCGGCTTCCCCCGGACACGCGCCACCCTAAGCCACATGTCCTTCTCCGGCAGCCTGGTTGCCCTCGTCACGCCCATGCGGCCGGACGGTGCGATCGACCTGAAAGCCTGGGGTCGGCTGCTCGATTTCCATCTCGCCAACGGCAGCAGCGGGATCGTGGTCGGCGGCACCAGCGGCGAGTCCGCGACGCTGCGCGAGACGGAGCTGCGTGAGCTCGTGTCGTTTGCCTGCGAGCAGCTGCGCGGACGGCTGCCGGTGATCGCCGGCGGCGGAACCAGCAGCACCGCCACCACCGTCGAGCGCGTCGCCTGGCTCTCGGAGCTGCCGATCGACGGGCTGCTGCTGGTGACCCCTGCGTACAATCGTCCGACCCAGGAAGGGCTCTATCGGCACTTTGCGGCGGCGGCCGCCGCCGCCCGCAAACCGGTGCTGCTCTACAACGTGCCGGGGCGCACCGCAGTCGACATGCAGCCCGCCACCGTGGCGCGCTTGTCGGCGGTCGCCGGCATCGTCGGCTTGAAGGAGGCGGTGCCCGACACGAGCCGGATCCGCCAGCTCGTGGACGCCGCACGCGCGGGCTTCGTGGTGCTGAGCGGGGACGATGCGACCGCGCGCGCGGCCATCGCCAGTGGGGCACGCGGGGTGATCTCGGTAACGGCGAACGTTGCGCCGCGAGCGATGTCGGATATGGTCGCTGCCGCGCTGGCCGGGGATGCGGAGGGCGCGCAACGCCTCGACGCGCGGCTCGCGGCGCTGCATCGCGACCTGTTCGTCGAGGCCAACCCGATTCCGGTCAAATGGACACTGTCGGAGATGGGGCTCATCGGGCCTGCGCTAAGATTGCCGCTCACGCCCCTGGCGGAGACCCACCAGGCGGTGGTGCGGGCCGCCGCGCGTGCCGCCGACCTACTGAAATGAGACGTACCGAATGAAAGCATTGCGATCGCTGCTGTGGCTGACACCGCTGGTGCTGATGGCCGCCGGGTGTCATCCGTTCCGCCACTTCACCTATGCCTGCCACAAGAAGCAGCCCTACATGCAGGCGAGCAGCGTCCCGGCGCTCAGCATCCCGCCGGGCATGGATGCGCCGGACTCCGCCAACGCCCTGCACCTGCCGCAGCTCAACGAGCCGGCGCCGCCGGCGCGCCAGGGCCGGGAGCCGTGCCTCGATGAGCCGCCGCCGTTCAAGACGCCCAAGGCCGCGGCCCCGCCGCACGCCTGAGAGATGCCCGGCGGCGGGATGCGGGCGCAGGCCCCATGCATTATCATTCGCCGCCTTTTTCGCGCCCCGGGCCGTTGCTTGAATCTATTTCGAGGAGCTTGCGGTAAGTCATTGATCGGAGAGGTGGCCGAGCGGTCGAAGGCGCTGGACTGGAATTCCAGTAACATCTTCACCGGTGTTCGTGGGTTCGAATCCCACCCTCTCCGCCAGATCCTTTGTGGTGGCTCGCATCGGTTTCTCCGCGACGACCAGTCGTGAATCCCGTCAGGGCCGGAAGGCAGCAGCGGCAGCGGCGATGTCGGGTGCCGGAGGCTAAGCTGGTGCGGGCCGCCCCCATTCGTTCGGGACAGTGAATGAGCTATACCGCGCTGGCGCGCAAATGGCGTCCGAAGAAATTCTCCGAGCTCATCGGGCAGGAGCACGTGCGTCGCGCACTCGTCAACGCGCTCGACAGCGGACGCATTCATCATGCGTTCCTGTTCACCGGCACACGCGGCGTGGGCAAGACCACGATTGCGCGCATCCTCGCCAAGTGCCTCAACTGCGAGAAGGGCGTCGGCTCGGAGCCCGACGGGGAGTGCTCCGCCTGCCGTGAGATCGACGCCGGACGCTTCGTCGACCTGATCGAGGTCGACGCCGCATCGCGCACCAAGGTCGACGACACGCGCGAGCTGCTCGACAACGTGCAGTACACACCGGCGCGCGGGCGTTTCAAGGTGTACCTCATCGACGAGGTGCACATGCTGTCGACCCACTCCTTCAACGCGCTGCTGAAGACCCTGGAGGAGCCGCCGCCGCACGTGAAGTTCCTGCTCGCCACCACCGACCCGCAGAAGCTGCCGCTGACGGTGCTGTCACGCTGCCTGCAGTTCAACCTCAAGCGCCTGCCGGCAGCCGAGATCGCCGCTCACCTGGGGCGCATCCTGGAGCAGGAAGGCATCGCGCACGATGCAGCGGCTGTCAGGCTGGTGGCGCAAGCCGCCGACGGCAGCATGCGCGATGCGCTGTCGCTCCTCGACCAGCTGATCGCCTTCGGCGGCGGCGCGGCCACCGAGAACGAGGCGCGCGCGATGCTCGGTACCGTGGCGCGCGACCACGTGGTGCGGATCGCCGAGCTGCTGGCCGCCGGCAGTGCGGCCGAGCTGGTGCGCGGCGCGCAGGCGCTCGAGCAGTTCGCCCCCGATTATGCGCAGTTGCTGGATGAGCTCGCGGGCCTGCTGGTGCGCATCGGGCTGCGGCAGACGGTGAGCGACTACGAGGGTGACGAGAGCTTCGCTCCCGAAGTGCTCGAGAGACTCGCGCGAGCGCTCGCGCCCGAGGACGTGCAGCTCTACTACCAAACGGCGATCACCGGCAGGCGCGATCTGCCGCTCGCCCCCGATCCGCGCACCGGCTTCGAGATGACGCTCCTGCGCATGGTGGCGTTTCGACCGGCCGACACGTCCGCGGGCCGGACGGCCGGAAGCGGCACTGCGGCAGCCAGCGCGCCGCCGCCGCGCACGGGAGCCTCGCCCGCCGCTGCGCGCGAGGCCGCGCCTGCCCCGGCGCCTGGGTCCGGGGAAAAGTCGCCTGCCCTGGCGTCATCGCCTTGGCCTGCCATCGTGAGCACGCTGGAGCTGACGGGTGCCGCCCGCCAGCTGGCGAGTCACTGCGTACTGATTGCGCGAGCGGGCGCCGTGGTGCGCCTGGGGCTCGACGCGCAGCACCAGCAGCTGCGCACTCCGGCGCAGGAGGAGAAGCTCGCGCAGGCGCTGTCGCGTCATTTCGGCGAGCCGGTGCGGCTCGAGTTCCAGGCGAACGGCACCGCCGGTGAGACACCGGCGCGGCTGGCGCAGCGCGCCTCGCAGCAGGAGCTCACCGATGCACGGCGCGCCTTCGAGGCGGATCCGGGGGTGCAGGGCCTGCGCGACCGCTTCGGGGCCACGGTGCTGCCCGAGAGCGTGCGGCCGGTAAAATGATCATTCCCCTTCATGTGGCGCGCAGCGCCTGAGGCCGTCCCGATGCCCAACTTCAACAACATGATGAAGCAGGTTCAGGCGATGCAGGCCAACATGCAGAAGGCCCAGGCCGAGATCGCCACCCTCGAGGTGATCGGCGAGGCGGGCGGCGGCATGGTCAAGGTCACCATGAACGGGCGGCACGAGGTGAAGCGGGTGCAGATCGAAGGCGCCGTCATGGGCGAGGACCGCGAGATGCTCGAGGATCTGATCGCCGCCGCGGCCAACGACGCGGTTCACAAGGTCGAAGCGCGCGTGCAGGAGAAGATGAGCCATCTCACCGCCGGCCTGGCGCTGCCGCCGGGGATGAAACTGCCTTTCTGATGCAGCTCGCATCGGGCCGGTCAGCTTGAAGCATTCGCCGCATCTCGCGCAGCTGATCGAGGCGCTGCGCAGCCTGCCCGGTGTGGGCCCCAAGACCGCACAGCGCATGGCCTTCCACCTCCTGCAGGAGGGGCGGCCCGGAGCGCTGGTCCTGGCCGAGGCGCTCGATGCAGCGCTCGCCTCGGTGGTGCGCTGCCGCCGCTGCCGCATGCTCACCGAGAGTGAGCTGTGCGTGATCTGCGCGGCATCCCAGCGCGAGACCAGCCTGCTGTGCGCCGTCGAGTCGCCGGCCGACGTCGTGGCGATCGAATCCTCGGGCAGCTACCGCGGCCGCTACTTCGTGCTGATGGGACACCTGTCCCCGCTCGATGGCATCGGTCCCGAGCAGCTGGGGCTGCGCCAGCTCGAGGCGATCCTCGATGAAGGCAGCGTGCGCGAGCTGATCCTCGCCACCAACTCGACCGTCGAGGGCGAGGCTACCGCTCATTACCTGGGCGAGCTGGCGGCGCGGCGCGGAATCCGTGCGAGCCGCATCGCTTACGGAGTCCCGGTCGGAGGCGAGCTCGAGTACGTCGATGGCGGCACGCTGGCGCATGCGCTCGCCGGGCGCCAGGCCGTTTAGCGCGGCGGCACCCGCACAGCGGCCCGGTTCACCGCCGCCGACGCCCCGGCCCGCGCGCTTCGCTGAGTTTCTCGTGCAGGCGGCGCAGTCGCCGGAAGCTCTCGTAGCGGCGCGGGTGGAACGCGCCGGCCCCGACGGCCGCACGCACCGCGCAGTCCGGCTCCCGCAGATGCTGGCAATCGGGGAAGCGGCAGTCGGCGGCGAGCCGCTCCACCTCGACGAATCCGAGGCTCCGCGGTTCCAGCCGTTCGACGGCGGGAGCGAAATCGCGCACCCCCGGGGAATCGATGAGCCCACGCCCGCCCGGCAGGTCGAACAGCCGCGCCGCCGTCGTGGTATGTCGTCCCGCCTCATCGCTCGCCAGCTCGCCGATGGCGAGGCGCTGCTGCGGCAGCTGCTGCGCGATGAGGGAGGACTTGCCGACACCGGACTGGCCCACCAATGCGGCGATCGCGCCGGGTGGCACCGCCGCCAGCAATTCACCCGAGCCGGCACCGGTGAGTGCCGAGCAACGCACGATGCCGTAGCCGGCTGAGGCGTAAGCGGTGAGCTCTGCCGCGAGCGCCGCCGGCACTCCCAGCTCGTCCTTGTTGACGACCAGCGTGGCGGAAAGCCCCGCCGAGGCTGCGGCGGCGAGATAGCGGTCCACGACGAACAGGTCCGGAACCGGCAACGGGGCCAGTACCACCAGCAGGTGCTGCAGGTTCGCAACCACGGGCTCGCTGCGCCCGCGCAGGTTGGTGCGGTAGAGGGCGCTGTGTCGCGGCAGCACCTCGAGCACGTGCAGCTCCTCGTGTCGCGCATCGGGGCGGCAGCGCACCTGGTCGCCGCAGACCACCGTGAGCGAGCGGCCGAAGGGGCGCGCTCGCAGCTGCCGGCCGGCGCCGTCGCGCACCATCAGGTGGCGGCCGAAGGTGGCGACCACACGTGCCTCGAATGTCTCGGCCATGGGAGGTAGCCGCTGATGCCTCTGTTACACTGGGTTGGTTCGAGCTGCCCTCTGACACGCTACCACTCCGACGCACAACATGCCGAGCGGCGACCACCTCGTCTGGATCGATCTCGAGATGACGGGCCTCAGGCCCGAGTCGGATGCCATCATCGAGATCGCGACCGTGGTGACGGATAAGGAGCTCAATGTGCTCGCGGACGGCCCGGTGCTCGCGATCCACCAGACGGAGGAAGTGCTGGGACGCATGGATGACTGGAATCAGCGACAGCACGGCTCGTCGGGGCTGCTGGCGCGGGTGCGTGCGAGCCGGGTCAGCGTCACGGAAGCGGAACAGGCGACACTCGCCTTCCTCGCGCCGCTGGTGAACGCCGGAACCTCGCCCATGTGCGGCAGCAGCATCTGCCAGGACCGGCGTTTCCTTGCCAACTACATGCCGGCCCTCGAGCGCTTCTTTCACTACCGCAACCTCGACGTGAGCACGCTGAAGGAGCTGGCACGCCGCTGGGCGCCGCTGGTGGCCGACAGCTTCGTCAAACAGGGCACGCACCTGGCGCACGCCGACATCCACGAATCGATCCGCGAGCTGCGCCATTACCGGGCGCGCCTGTTTGCGCCCGCCTGGCAGGGAACTGCGGCCACGTGAGCCTGGTCACGCACCGCGGCGGATGCCACTGCGGAACGGTTGCCTTCGAGGTGGACGCGCCGGCGCGCATCACCGTGAGCGACTGCAACTGCTCGATCTGCCGCATGACCGGCTACCTGCACCTGATCGTGCCGCGCAGCCGTTTTCGCCTGCTGCACGGCGCGGAGGAGCTCACCGAGTACCGTTTCAACACCGGCGCCGCACGCCATCTGTTCTGCCGGCGCTGCGGTATCAAGGCCTTCTACGTGCCGCGCTCCAATCCCGATGGCTACAGCGTCAATGCCCGCTGCCTCGACCCGGCGACCATCGAGCACATGGAGATCGAGCCCTTCGACGACAACGACCGCGACGCCTCCGAGGCGAAGATCCGCGACTTGAGTCGTTAATCGCTTTCCTGGGGAGCAGCCGGCAAAAACCACGCTTTTTGCCGGCGGCAACGAAGCTGATGTCCGAAAAATCGCCGCAGGCGATTTTTCCAATTGACTAGGGCGCAGTCTGCTGCGCCAAAAACAGCCAGGTCTCGACGACGGTATCGGGATTGAGCGACATGCTCTCGATCCCCTGTTCGACCAGCCAGCGCGCCAGGTCGGGATGATCCGAGGGGCCCTGGCCGCAGATACCGACGTACTTGCCGCGCTTGCGGCAAGCGGCGATCGCCATCGCGAGCAGCTGCTTGACGGCCGCGTCGCGCTCGTCGAACGAGGCCGCGACGATCGCCGAGTCGCGATCGACCCCGAGGGTGAGCTGCGTCAGATCGTTCGAGCCGATCGACATGCCGTCGAAATGCTCGAGGTACGCTTCCGCGAGCAGCGCATTGGTGGGCAATTCGCACATCATGACCACCTTGAGCCCGTCGGCGCCGCGCCTGAGCCCGTTGGCGGCCAGCAGCTCCACCACGGCGCGCCCTTCGGCCACGGTGCGCACGAACGGCACCATGACGGCGACGTTGGTGAGGCCCATGGTCTCGCGCACGCGCTTCAGGGCGCGGCACTCGAGCTCGAAGCAGGGTCGGAAGGCGGCATCGGTGTAGCGCGAGGCGCCGCGGAAGCCGAGCATCGGATTCTCCTCGTGCGGCTCGTAGCGCTCGCCGCCGATGAGATTGGCGTACTCGTTGGACTTGAAGTCGGAGAGGCGCACGATGACCTGCTCGGGGGCGAAGGCTGCCGCGATCTGCGCTATGCCTTCGGCGAGCTTCTCGACATAGAAGCTGACCGGATCGGCATAGCCGGCTATCTGCGCGCGGATGCGCTGCTGCAACTCGCCGTCGAGACGCTCGAACTCGAGCAGGGCGCGCGGATGCACGCCGATCATGCGATTGATGATGAACTCGAGGCGCGCGAGCCCCACGCCATGGTGCGGAATGCCGGCGAAGTCGAAGGCGCGGTCGGGGTTGCCGACGTTCATCATGATCTTCACCGGGATCTTCGGCAGCGTGTCGAGCTCGATCAGCTTGCGCTCGTACTCGAGCAGCCCCTCGTAGACGAAGCCGGTATCGCCCTCGGCGCAGGATACGGTGACCGGCTGGCCGTCGCGGATGCGCGCGGTGGCATCGACGCAGCCCACCACCGCCGGGATTCCCAGCTCGCGCGCGATGATCGCCGCGTGACAGGTGCGGCCGCCGCGGTTGGTGACGATCGCCGCTGCGCGCTTCATCACCGGCTCCCAGTCCGGATCGGTGATCTCCGCGATCAGCACGTCGCCCGACTGCACCCGCGCCATTTCGCCGACGTCGCGGATGATGCGCGCGGTGCCCGAGCCGATGCGCTGGCCGATGCTGCGCCCGCTCGCCAGCACCTGCGAGCGGTTCCTGAGGGTGTAACGCTGCACGGTGCGGCCCGCGCGGCTCTGCACCGTCTCGGGGCGCGCCTGCAGGATGAAGATCTCGCCGCTCGCGCCATCTTTGCCCCACTCGATGTCCATCGGCCGGCCGTAGTGCTGCTCGATGACCAGCGCCTGTCGGGCGAGCGTCTCGAGGTCCGCGTCGCTGAGACAGAAGCGCAGCCGCTCCGCCTCCGGTACTTCCACGGTCGCGACACGTGCGGCGCCGCCTGAGGGCGCGTACACCATCTTGAGCGCCTTGGCGCCGAGATTGCGCCGCACGATGGCGTACTTGCCGGCACGCAGCGCGGGCTTGTACACGTAGAACTCGTCGGGGTTGACGGCGCCCTGCACCACGGTTTCCCCGAGTCCCCACGCTGCGGTGATGAACACCACGTCGCGAAAGCCCGAGTCGGTGTCCAGGGTGAACATGACGCCGCTCGCACCCAGGTCGCTGCGCACCATGTGCTGCACGCCGGCCGAGAGCGCTACCGCGCCGTGGTCGAATCCCTGGTGCACGCGGTAGGAGATGGCGCGATCGTTGAACAGCGAGGCGAATACCTGATGCATCGTCTCGAGGAC
This sequence comes from Steroidobacteraceae bacterium, assembly GCA_035632655.1. GTDB lineage: Bacteria > Pseudomonadota > Gammaproteobacteria > Steroidobacterales > Steroidobacteraceae > 13-2-20CM-66-19. The sequence goes on from DASQGK010000097.1 coordinate 9,251, forward strand.
CGCATCCGCGCCGCGCACGTTGAGGAAGGTCTCCTGCTGGCCGGCAAAGGACGCCTCGGGCAGGTCCTCGGCGGTGGCGGAGGAGCGCACCGCCACCGCGGCGCCGGCGCCGCCGCCCATGCGCTCGAGCTCCCCGCGTACCGCGGCGGCGAACGCCGCGCTGAACGGGGTCGCGAGGATCCATTGACGGATGCGCGCGCCCGAGGCCGCGAGCCTCACCACGTCGTCGACATCGAGCGCGGCGAGCTCGGCACGAATGCGCTCATCGAGTCCGCCCTGCGCGAGGAACTCGCGATAAGCGTGGCTGGTGGTGGCGAAGCCGCCGGGCACCCGTACCCCGAGCGCGGCGAGTGCGCCGATCATCTCCCCGAGCGAGGCGTTCTTGCCGCCGACCGTCTCGACGTCGCGCATGCTGAGGCGCTCGAAGGGAATGACGTAGGCGCTCACACCAAGGATCCTCGAGCTGACACCTGACATGCAGCCGGCACGCTTGCTCCGCCGGGCGCGCGGTGAAACACTGGCAAAGCCATGGGCCGTCGAACCGTCTTTTTCGTCTCAGACCAGACCGGCGTGACCGCCGAAACGATGGGCCACAGTCTCATGACCCAGTTCGAAGGGGTGGAATTTCGCGCGGTGACTTTGCCATTTGTGTCGAGCATTGACAAGGCACAGGAGGTGGTCCGGCGCATCAACCGCGCGGCGCAGGAGGAGGGCCTGCGTCCGGTGGTATTCAGTACGCTGGTGCAGGACGAGCTGCGCGACATAGTTGCGGGGTCCAACGGGCTGTTCCTCGACTTCTTCGCAGCATTCGTCGGACCGCTGGAGCGCGAGCTCGACACGCGCTCGACGCATCGCGCCGGACGCGCGCACGGCATCGCCGACCTCGCCGCCTACACGACGCGCATCAACGCCACCAACTTCGCTCTCGCCAACGACGATGGCACCGGCGGCGACTACGCGCATGCCGACGTCGTGCTGGTCGGAGTCTCGCGCGTCGGCAAGACGCCGACCTGCGTGTACCTGGCCCTGCAGTACGGGGTGTTCGCCGCCAACTATCCGCTCACCGAAGACGATCTCGAGAGCGGCAAGCTGCCGCGGCGGCTCGAGCCCTACCGCTCGAAACTCTACGCGCTCACCATCAAGCCGGAGCGTCTGCAGCAGATCCGTTCAGAGCGCCGTCCGGAGAGCCGCTACGCATCGCCGCAGCAGGTGCAGTACGAGCTGCGTGCGGCCGAGGCGCTCTATACGCGCCTCGGTGTGCCGCTGATCGATACCACCGAGTGCTCGATCGAGGAAATCGCCAGCCGGATCCTCAACACTACCGGAATCGAGCGGCGTTTGCGTCCCTAGATTCGCATCGCACGGAAATTGCAGGCGCCCGTGCGGTCGCGGTGGCGCGACAAAACGCGTGTTCGTCGGCTTGCGCACCCGGCATCGTGCGTTATAGTCGGGCCGTGCTTGCGAACGACACACTGACACGCGTTTCCTGGCGCAGCCGGCCGCGCAGCTTCGTCGCGCTGATGGGGCTCTACGAGAGCAACTTCATCCGTCTCGGGTGGCTCGCCGGTCCCCTGAGCGCGCTCGCCGGCAGCCACCGCTCGGTGGCAGCGGCAGACTGTGACCTCGTTCTCACCGTGACCGAGCGCTCGCCGTACACCAGCACCGTCGCCCTGAGCTATCTGCTGCCCGGACCCGAGGGCGGGCGCCATTACCCCGACATGCGCCTGCGCATCTACCATGACGCGCATCTCGTCGAGGCGCAGCAGTGGGCGGCGGTTCACACGCAGCCGGTGCTGCGGACACTGCGCACGCGCGCGGAGCGTGAACTGGATCAGCGCTGGGCGCGCAACATGATGTTAAATAAATGGCTGGAATACTGCGTGGAGCGAGGTCATCGCTTCTCATCCAGCACAAGGCTCACCGCCGGCGCATGAGAAGGGGTGGTTGCGCCCCCGATTTCTCATGAACGCGCTGCGGCAACTCGGATTCCTCAAGCTCAACCTGCGCCCCGCCGGCGCCGTCACCCCGGATCACGACCACCGGGTGATCGCGCTGTTCCGCAACCGTGCGGAGCTCAAGAAAGCCTACGGCGGGCTGCAGGAGGAGACCTACCGCCTCAGGGACCTGGTCAAGCAGCAGGAGGCGGCCACCCAGCGCGTTCAGGACATGCTCGCGGAGCTCGAGTCGCGTCTCGGGACCAACGACACCGCGTATTCGACGCTGGCGTTCTATCAGCTGCGCCGCCTGTGGCAGAACGGTCGCGAGCTCGTGAGTCAGTTCGTCGCCGACCTGTCACGCCAGCAGGATGAGCGCGAGCGGCGCCTCCACCTGGCGCTGCACAACCGCCGGCAGTTCGCGCGCCGCCAGGCGGGCGAGGGCCAGCTCAAGGCGGCGCAGACGCTGGCCGCGGAGAGCGCGGCGCACATCGCAGCGCTCGAGGGCGAACGGGCGGCGCTCACGCGCTTCTGGCACTACTTCAAGCGTCGCGCGCTCGAGCGGCGCATCCACGCCGCGCAGGCCGCCGCCGCCGCGGCCAACGCCACGCTGGCTCAGGCCCAGTCGGCGCTCGATGCCATCGACATGGAACAGATGCCGGAATTCCCGGGGCTCTCGCTGCAGGCGCGGCGCGCCATCAATCTCGCAGCCATTGCCTATGCCGAGGTCCTGTGTGCGCGGCTCGAAGTGATACCGATGCCGCTGCTGCAGCAGGCACGCGAGGCGACCGGGCGGCGCGCCGCCGCCGACGTCTACGGGCCCCCGAAGGATTGCGTCATGCTGATGGCGCACATCTCGCGCGCCCAGCGCCTGCTCGCGAGCCGTGAGGGCCTGGCGGGTGAGATTCGCACGCACACCGCACGGCTCAACGACGTCGTGAGCTATCGCGGCGATGCAGACACCTGCCCGACCACCGACTCGCTCGGAGCCGCAGGCAGCGCCGGGCCGCACGTTCCCAACGTGCTGGCCGAGGACACCTGGGACCTGTTCCGGGTGCTGTTGCGATAGTTATTGTCGATTGGCCGGAATCGCAGGAAGCGATTCCGGCGGACATCACCCTGGTTTCCGCCGGCAAAAGGCGTGGCTTTTGCCGGCTGCGCTGCAGGCTAGCGGCGTATCAACAGCTCATCCGGCTCGGGCGGTCTTCTGCCCCGGCGCCGGACGCACTCCGGTGACCACGTCGGTCATGATCTGCGCGGCCTGATCGAGGACCACGTCGGGCTGGTCCTCCTTGGCCTTGTCGAGATCGGCGACGCTCTTCAGCGGCGGCAGGTTCTTGGCCACGCGCCGGCTGTTCTCGCGATCCAGCCGCTCCTTGTCCTCGCGCGTGCGCTCCTCGCGACGCACCTTGAGGTTGAGCGATACGCTGTGCTGCCCGCGCAGGTTGTCGATGGCCGCGATGTCGGATACCAGCCAGCGGTAGTCGGGGTCGTGCTGTGCGCGCACGTCCTCCGCCGAGGCCAGCGCCGCCACCGGGGGTTCGGCGGCGAGCGCGGTGCTGCTCCTGTAGGGCACACCGGCGATGCGATCCCAGGGGAGCGAGGACTGCAGCGCACTCTCGCCGACTTCCTTGGTGTCGAGCACCGAGGCGAGCGGAATATCCGGCTCGACGCCGCGGTGCTGGGTGCTCTCGCCGGTGACGCGATAGAACTTGCCGATGGTGACCGTCAGCTGGCCGTTCACCGGCTCCTTCGACCAGCGGTCGAGCGGCACCAGATTCTGCACCGTGCCCTTGCCGAAGGTCGTCTGACCGATGATCAGGCCCCGGTGATAGTCCTGGATCGCACCGGCGAAGATCTCGGAGGCCGAGGCACTCATGCGATCGACCAGCACCGCGAGCGGTCCGCCGTAGAGCGGGGCATTTTCCGGGTCGTCCAGCACCTCGAGGTGCCCGGACACGTCGCGCAGCTGCACCACCGGTCCGTGATCGATGAACAGGCCGGTGAGCGCGGTCGCTTCGGGCAGATAGCCGCCGCCGTCGCCGCGCAGGTCGAGCACCAGGCCGTCGATGTTCTCGCTCTTGAGCTCGCGCAGCAGCTTGGCCACGTCGCGCGTGGTGCTGCGGTAGTTCTCATCGCCGGCGTTGTGGGCGTCGGTGTCCTGGTAGAAGCCGGGCACCGTGACCACACCGATGCGGTAGCTGCGGCCATTGCGCGCGACCGTCTTCACTTCCTTGTGCGCAGCCTGCGCCTCGAGCGTGATCTTGTTGCGGACGAACTCGAGGGTCTTCTCGGGGCTGCCGGGGGCGGCGCCTCCGGCGAGGATCTGCAGCCGCACGCTCGTGCCCGCCTTGCCGCGGATCAGCTGCACGACGTCGTCGAGCCGCCAGCCGATCACGTCGGTGAACGAGCCCTCGTGCCCCTGACCGACCGCGGTGATCCGGTCGTTGGGCTTGAGGGTGCCGGCGACCGCCGCGGGGCCGCCTTCGATGATGTTCATGATGGTGACGTAGTCATCGACCACCTGGAGGGAGGCGCCGATGCCGTCGTAGTTGAGGCTCATCTGGATCTTGTATTCCTCGGAGCTGCGCGGCGAGAAATAGCTCGAGTGCGGATCGAAGGCGCGCGCGTAGGCGTTCATCAGGTTCTCGAATACGTCCGTCGAGGTCACCTGGTCGATGCGCTTTAGCACGCGCTCATAGCGCTTGCGAAGGATCTCGGCCGCCTCGGGCCACTGTTTGCCGGTCAGCAGCAACGACAAAGCGTCGTTCTTGACCCGCTTCCTCCACAGCTCATTGAGCTGCGCGGCATCCGCCGGCCACGGCGCGTGCGTGCGGTCGAAGTCGAAGGACTCGTCCACCGTCCAGTCCGGTTCGGTCTTGAGCTGCGCGAGCGCGAACTGCATGCGCTCGCGGTTGCGCTGCTGGAAGCGCGCGAACATGACGTACGCCGGGTCGACGTTGCCCGTGCGGATCATGTCGTCGAACTGGTAGCGGTAGGCGGAGAACTCGTTGATGTCGGAGGCCAGCAGGTAGCTGTGCTGCGGATCGAGGAACTCGATGTAGCGCTGAAACACCAGGTCCGACATCCGGCGGTCGATGGGGGCGTGGCTGTAGTGATACTCCTCGAGCAGGCGGCCGACCTTGCGGGCGGTGGCGCGCTGGGTCTCGGTGGGAGCGATCGCTCCGGCAGGCAGGAGCGAGGGGCTGGCGGGGGCCTGCACGGAGCCGCCCAGCGCCAGCGCCATGAGGGCCAGCAGGCAGGGCGCGCGGGCGCGCTTGATCCATCCGGAGGGGCGGCGCAGGGACTCTGTCATCGGGTCGACTCGTGGGTTTCCATACACTCTTGGAGCTAGGCTAGAGCGTACGGTTCGCCTTTAGCAAGTGCGTTGCTCACAAGCCATGAAGCCTTTGACAGCTCTGCTCGGAATCCTGGCCGGTTCGGCGGTGGCCCTGGCAAGCGGGCTGATCATGACCTGGATCGTGATCCTGCTGCTGCCGGAGGACGAGCAGCGCTTCGCGCCGGAGCATTCCCACCTGATACGCGCCATCCTGGTCTTTACCGTGTTCGCGGGCGTCTCGCTCGCGAGCTTCATCGGCGAGGCGCGCGCCTGGCGCTGGCGGGGGGCGGCGCACGCGGCGACCGTGGCGATATTTGCCCTGGCGGTGTGGCTCTACTGGCCAGGCTGAGCCCGGCGGGGGGCGGCGCTCAGCCGCGACGCGCCGGCGGCAGGGCGCGCAGCAGCGCCAGGAACCCCCGGACCAGCAGCCACAGAAGGGCGGGACCCAAGGCCACCAGCCAGAAGACCGCCGAGCCGTGCGCGAGGCCGACGACATAATCGGCAAACAGCGCCCAGGGGCCGGCCCTGGGGTTCTCGCCGTGGGTGTAGGGACCCAGGGCGCGGTTGCCGGCGAGCCAGATGAGGAGCGGCATCACCAGGACGCCGAGGGCGAGGGCCGCACCGAGTGCCAGCAGCTCGCGCTGCGTCCGGGAAAGCGCCGCAAACGAGCCCGGAACGCGTCTGAGGCGCTCGAAAAGTCCAGGCCTCGTTGTCGGGGGGGTGGCAGACATGCGCGGCGGGCATAATAACGTTCCCATGCAGAAAATCAGAGCCGCGGTGATCGGAGTCGGCTACCTCGGCCGTTTCCACGCTCAGAAGTACGCGCAGGCGCAGGGCTGTGAGCTCACGGCGGTGGCGGACACGCGGGCCGAGGCCCGCGAGCCGGTGGCCGCCGAGCTCAAGACCCGTGCGGTGGCGGACTACCGGGAGCTGCTCGGTGCCGTGGACGCGGTGAGCGTGGTCACGCCGACCCCGGCCCACTTCGCCATCGCACGCGAGTTCCTCGAGCACGGCGCGCACGTGCTGGTCGAGAAGCCGATCACCGAGACCGCGAGCCAGGCGCGCGAGCTGATCGCGATTGCGGCACGCGCGCGGCTCATCCTGCAGGTCGGGCATCTCGAGCGCTTCAATGCGGCGATCCTCGCAGCGATGCCCCACCTGAAATCGCCGCGCTTCGTCGAATGTCACCGTCTCGCGCCCTACCGCGAGCGCGGCACCGACGTCAACGTGGTGCTCGATCTCATGATTCACGACATCGACATCGTGCAGACCATCGTCGGCGCGCCGATCGGCGCCATCGATGCGATCGGCACCCCGGTGTTCTCGGAGGCGATCGACATCGCCAACGCCCGCATCCGTTTCGAGAGCGGTTGCGTGGCCAACGTCACGGCCTCGCGCGTCAGCCTCAAGACCGAGCGCAAACTGCGCGTGTTCGAGGACGACGCCTATCTGTCACTCGACCTGCAGCAGAAGATCGTCACGCTGATCCGCAAGCGCAGCGAGCCGCCGCAGCCCGGCGAGCTGCCGGTGATCATCGAGGAGCAGAGCCTCGAGCCAGGGGATGCTCTCAAGGCGGAGATCGATTCCTTTCTCGACTGCGTCCGGGGCGGCGGCCGGCCGGTGGTTCCGGGAGAGGCAGGGCTCACCGCGCTCGAGACCGCCATGCGGATCACCGAGCAGGTGAACGCCTCTCTCGCGAGACGCCGGGCCTAGTAGAATCCCCGGCGATGGGTGCACCCGGTCACTTGCGCAGGTCGCCGCGGCCGGTCACGGTTGCCGCGCTGCAAATGGCGTGCGACTGGAACTCGGAGGGCAACATTGCCCGGGCCGAGCGGCTGGTGCGGGCAGCGGCCGCGCAGGGGGCGCAGATCATCCTGCTGCCGGAGCTGTTCGAGACTCCCTATTTCTGCATCGAGCAGGACGCGCGCCATCTCACGCTCGCGCACACCGTCAGCGAGAACGCCGCGGTGCGCCACTTCGCCCCCGTGGCGCGCGAGCTCGGCGTGGTGCTGCCGATCAGCTTCTTCGAGCGCGCCGGCAGGGCCTACTTCAACTCCATCGCGATCCTGGACGCCGATGGCTCCAATCTCGGCGTCTATCGCAAGTCGCACATTCCCAACGGGCCGGGGTACCAGGAGAAGAACTACTTCTCCCCGGGCGACACCGGCTTTCGGGTCTGGAACACCCGCTTCGCCCGCATTGGCGTCGGCATCTGCTGGGATCAGTGGTTTCCCGAGAGCGCGCGCGTCATGGCGCTGATGGGCGCGGAGCTGCTGTTCTTTCCCACTGCAATCGGCAGCGAGCCGCCCCCGGCCATGCCGGTGAACTCGCGCGAGCACTGGCAGCGCACGCAGCAGGGCCACGCGGCAGCCAACCTCACTCCGCTCATCGCATCGAACCGCTACGGACTCGAGCGCTCGCTGCAGAACCCGCAGGGGCTCTACATCCGCTTCTACGGCTCGTCTTTCATCGCCGACGCGACGGGCGCCAAGGTTGCCGAGGCTCCCGAGGAGGGCGATGCGCTTCTGACTCACACCTTCGATCTTGAGGAGATCGCGCAGCTGCGCGACAACTGGTTCGTATTCCGCGACCGGCGGCCGGATCTCTACGGGCCGCTGACGTCGCTCGACGGCGGCGCCAAGTGAGCGCGAGGCCCCGGCCTTACGGCCGGGGCCTCTGGTTGGTGGAGGCGGGGGGACAGCACTTCCGCGGCTTTCGCAGCGGGCTGGACTATGCCTTCATCCGTACGCCCGAAAGCGCGCGGATGCGGAGCGTGTTATTCCGCAGTGGTTGTCCCGCGGAATCCTAGTGTCCGCCCAGGCATGCGCCGTCGGCGGATCTATGAGTCTCTACAGGGCAGGCCTGAGGTTGGCCCTCTTCCTACCCCTCGGCGTTGCCATGCCGCCCCAACCGGGCGCCAACAGGTTTCGCCGATGTGAGCTCCGTTTTCAGTCAGTCCTCGCGGACTGATGCGACCCTCGATCGAACCCCCGTCCGTAAGCCCTAGACTTCAGGATCTACGTACGTAGCTCACTCATTGGTTCTCACGCAGCGCTACCCGAGGAGCAGGGAAGACGCTACGCCAGCGATCAGTGACTCTTAACGCACCGGCCTGCTCGCAACGCCGGAGCGCGATCCTGTGAGCGCGTCCCCCGAGGCGGTCGCACAGGCACGAGCCGTTCGGAGGTCAGCTGCGGTTAGGCAGCCAGAGCGTAGTTGTCGTCGTTGGCAACTATGAGTTGCAGCGAGTTTTACGAGGGCACTGCGCCTCGGTACGCCCCTGAAGGTTCGTGACCCACGTCGAAACCGGTCGCCCCCTTCAGGTTTGCCCCGCCAGCATACCCTAATGCCGGGCGGGCCATGGATCCCCGCGCGTCGCTCCCGAACGAGGGGCTCAGCGCCCGCGCAGCAGCCGCGCCTTGTCGCGCTGCCAGTCGCGCTCCTTCTCGACGGCGCGCTTGTCGTGCTGCTTCTTGCCCTTGGCGAGCCCGAGCTGCAGTTTGGCGCGACCGTTCTTCCAGTACAGCTCGAGCGGCACCAGCGTGTAACCGCGCCGCTCCACCGCTCCGATCAGGCCCTGCAGCTCGCTGCGGTGGAGCAGGACCTTGCGCGTACGTACCGGGTCGGGCGTCACGTGGGTGGAGGTGGACGGCAGCGGCGAAAGATGGGCGCCGATCAGGAACGCCTCGCCGCCGCGCAGGTACACGTAGGCTTCCTTCAGCTGCGCGCGACCCGCGCGCATGGCCTTCACTTCCCAGCCCTGCAGCGCGATTCCCGCCTCGTAGCGCTCCTCGATGAAATAGTCGAAGCGCGCCTTGCGGTTCTCGGCGATCAGCCTGGGTGAGCTCTCGTCTTTGGTCATCGGCGCCGCCTGATGGGACAATGTACCCCATGCGGGAGGTCAAGCGCGCGGCGCTCGTCAGCCAGCCGCCGGCCCGGCTGTTTGCGCTCATCAACGACATCGAGAGCTATCCCACCTTCCTTCCCTGGTGCACCCACGCGCGTGTCGAGGAGCGCACGGCGCAGCAGCTCGTCGCCACCATCGGCGTGCGGCAGGGGGCACTGCACGGGGAGTTCACCACCCGCAACACGCTCGAGCCCGAGCGCCGGGTCCACATGCAGCTCGTCAGCGGACCCTTCAGCCTCCTAGAAGGCGAGTGGCTGCTGACGCCGGTGGACACCAATGGCTGTCGCGTCGAGCTCACCCTGCGCTTCGCGTTCCGCAATGCGGTCGCGGGGCTGTTGTTCGAGCCGAGGTTCGCGGCGACGGTGGGCTCGCTGGTGGATGCGTTCGTGGCGCGCGCGCGGAGCCTGAAGTGAAGCGCTGCCTGGTCGTCTATGCGACCCGCGCGCGGCAATACCAGTGGAGTGTGGCACTCGGCGAGGCGGCGACCATCGCCGAGGCGCTGGGCGCGGCGCGGCTCGCCGCGCAGCGCGATGCGCCGGAACTCGATCCGGCGTTGTGGGAGAGGGCTCCGGTCGGCGTCTTCGGCCGCGAGCGGCGGCGGGAGATGCGCTACGAGGACGGCGACCGGATCGAGCTCTACCGGCCGCTGCGCTGCGATCCGCGCGCACGCCGGCGCGAGCGCGTGCAACGCGAGCGCCGCGCGGCCCGGAGCCGCTAGTTGCCTCGAGCGCAGCCGGCGAAAGTCACGCCTTTCGCCGGCGGTCGACGGAGTAATGTCTGGCGAAAGCGCCGTCGGGCGACTTTCGCCCAATTAGATTTTGGGGAACTTCTGGATCGAGATGTCGTTGTCGGGCGCGCGCGGCGCGCTGTCCGGAACGTTCTCGCGCTGGAAGCTCGCCACCTTGTCCTCCCTGAAGAACACCACCAGGTGGCGCTGCTCGGGCCGCTCGAGGTGGCCCGTCTTGAAGTAGTAGAGGTAGTCCCAGCGGTCCTTGTTGAAGATGTCGGGCACCATCGGCGAGCCGAGGAGGTAGCGTACCTGGGTGCGCGTCATCCCCACCTGCAGTTGCGCCACCGTCTTGCCCTCGAGGTAATTGCCCTGCTGGATATTCATCCGGTAGATGCAGCCGGCGAGCGGCGTCGCGAGGACGATCAGGGCAGTGAGGGCGGTCGTGGGCAGGCGCATGGGGTCCGTCGGGGTATATGGGATAATGCGATTTGAGCGATCATACCTGACTGCAAATCGCCCGCGAGGTTCCCGTGGAAGGTAAGGACCTGCGCAAAGCCGGCCTGAAGGTGACTCTGCCGCGGCTCAAGATCCTCGAGATCCTCGAGGGCAACGCGACGCGCCACCTCTCCGCCGAGGACATCTATCGCATTCTGCTCGAGTCCAACGAGGATATCGGGCTTGCCACCGTGTATCGGGTACTGACCCAGTTCGAGGCCGCGGGGCTCGTCACGCGGCATCACTTCGAGGACGGCATGGCGGTGTTCGAGCTCAACCAGGGCACGCACCACGATCACATCGTGTGTCTCGACTGCGGCCGGGTCGAGGAGTTCGTGGACTCGGGGATCGAGGCGCGCCAGACCGCCGTCGCCAGCAAGCTCGGCTTCACGATCCGCGATCACTCGCTGATTCTCTACGGGCACTGCCAGCGCCCGAGCTGCCCGCACCGCAAGCACAAGCCGGTCTGAATGGGTTGATTGGCTGACTCGGCCTTTGGCCGAGTCAGCCAGGTGAACTAGCGCCTCTTGGCGGCGGACGGCCGCTGCAGCCTGGCGGTGTCGTCGCCCGGATCCGCGGGCTTGCCGTCCGCCGCGGCGCCGCGGGTCGGCGCCTTGAGCATGTCGCGCGCATGCGCGCGCGCTTTCTCCGTGACCTCGACTCCGCCGAGCATGCGTGCCAGTTCCTCGACGCGCTCATCCGCGGTGAGCTCGCTCACGGTAGTGCGCGTGGTGCGGCCGTCGGTCAGCTTCGTCACCCGCAGGTGGTGGTGTGCCTGAGATGCGACCTGCGGCAGATGGGTGACACAGAGCACCTGGCCGCGCCCGCCGAGCTTGCGCAGCTCGCCGCCGACGATTTCCGCCACCGCGCCGCCGATGCCGGCGTCGACTTCGTCGAACACCATGCAATGGCGGTCCTCAGCGGCGCACGACACCTGTACCGCGAGCGAGAGCCGCGCCAGCTCGCCCCCGGAGGCGACCTTCGCCAGGGCGCGCGGCGGTGAGCCGGGATTGGCGCTCACACGGAATTCGATCTGGTCGATGCCGTGCTGGCTCGGTTCGGCGTTGCCGTCCTGGGTTACGTCGGCCTCGAAGCGGCCGCCCGACATGCCGAGGGTCTGCATGCGGGCGGTGATGTCCTTCGCCAGGGCGCGCGCCGCGCGCACGCGCTTGCCCGAGAGCTCCAGCGCCTGGGTCCGGTAGGCCTCGAGCGCGCCCGCGAGCTCCTTGCGCAGCTGTGCGAGGTTCACGTCGGCACGCTCGAGCTCCTCGAGCTCGCCGCGCAGCTGCCGGCCGCGCTCGGGCAGCTCGGCGGCCGTCACGCGGTGCTTGCGCGAGAGCTCCTCGATCGCGGCGAGCCGCCGCTCGACCTCATCCTGGCGCGTGGCGTCGACATCGAGCGAGTCGCCGTAGCGCTCCAGCTCGCGGGCCGCCTCGCGGATCTGCACCGCCGCCTCGTCGAGCAGCGGCAGCACCGCACCGAGCTTGGCATCGAGCGCTACCAGCGGCCGCAGCGCCTGCAGTGCGCGGGCGACCCCGGCGTGAGCACTGGCGGTGTCGTTGTCGTACAGCTCGCCGAGGGCCAGCTGGGCGCCGGTTGCGAGACGGCCGCGGTTGGCGAGCCGCGCGCTCTCCTCATTGAGGCTGGCCAGCTCGCCCTCCCTGAGCTGCAGTCCCTCGAGCTCCTGGACCTGGTAACGCAGAAACTCGAGCCGGGTGTCGCGGTCGCGCGCCTTGCTCTCGAGCTCCAGCGTGCGGTTGAGCAGTCCCAGCCAGACGCGATGCGCGATGCCCACCTGGCTGGTGAGCGCGGTGAGCCCGCCGTAGGCGTCGAGCAGCTCGCGCTGCGAGGCCGCGCGCGTCAGCGACTGGAACTCGTGCTGGCCGTGAATATCGATGAGGATGTTGCCGGCATCGCGCAGCGACTGCACCGGGACCGACTGGCCGTTGAGATAGGCGCGCGAGCGGCCGTCGCTCCCTATCACGCGACGCATCACCAGCTCCGTGCCGCTGGCGACCGACTGCTCCTCGAGCCATTGCTTGAGCTCACGGGGCGCCTGCGCAAGATCGAAGGTGGCGGCCACTTCCGCCCGCTCGGCGCCGTGGCGCACCGCCTCGGCTCCGGCGCGATCGCCGGCGAGCAGTTGCAGTGCATCGACCACGATCGATTTGCCGGCCCCGGTCTCGCCCGTGAGAACGGTGAGGCCGGCGCGCAGCTCGAGCTCCACTGAGTCGACGATGGCGAAGTCGCGGATTTGCAGGTGTGTGAGCATGCGGTCAGCGCTCGAAGCTGCCGCGGCCCCAATGGAGCTTGGAGCGCAGCAGCTTGTAGTAATCGTGGCCTTCAGGGTGCAGCAGCGTCACGCGCTCGCGCGCCGCGCGCACCTCCAGCCGGTCGCCGGGCATGAGCGCGCCGAGCCGCATGCCGTCGCAGGCGACGTTCGCCTGAGTATCGGGCCGCGGCAGCAGCACCACTTCGATCACCGAGCGCGAAGACACCACGATCGGCCGGTCCGAGAGCGTGTGCGCGCAGATCGGCGCGATCACCAGCGCCTCGAGATGCGGCTCGATGATCGGACCTCCGCAGGAGAGCGCGTAGGCGGTCGAGCCGGTGGCGCTCGCCACGATGATTCCGTCGCCATCGTGCGTGTTGACATATCGCTGATCGATGCGCGTCTCGAAGTCGAGCGTGCGGCCGGTGTCGTGCTTCTGCATGACCACGTCGTTGAGCGCCAGGGACTGGGCCAGCGCGCCGCCGGCGCCGTGCAGCTGCGCCGCGAGCAGCGGCCGCTCGTCGGCCTGCAGCGTGCCGGCCAGCGCCGCATCGACCGAGGGCAGCATGTCCTGGGGCATGACGTCGGTGAGAAAGCCGAGGCGCCCGCGGTTGACTCCGAGCAGCGGCACGCCGTGCCGGGCCACGAGTCGCGCCGCATAGAGCAGCGTGCCGTCGCCGCCGATCGCGATCACGAGGTCCGAACGCGCGCCGATGGCCGCCTCGGGCACCCGCGTCACATCCGGGGCGTCGAGCCCGGCGGCCGATTCGCTCGCCAGCACCTGCACCCCGCGGCTCTTGAGATGCGGCAGCAGGGCGCTCACGGTCTCCGCTACACGCGCATCGGTGTACCGGCCGACCAGCGCGCAGCTGCGAACGGGAAAGGCCATGGCGAGCCTTTGAAAGTGGCACCCCGCCAGCATCGCGAGGCGGTGCTTTTGTAGCACGGTGGCGCCGCTCACGGCCAATGGGGCCATCACATGCGGAAGGACTGGCCTTCCGGCGGCGCCTGTGCATGATGTAAGGTCCGAGCAACATAAGGGCTGTATGGCGAACGACCCCCGGGACGAGGCCTTAGGCGAGCGGGCGCAGCACCTGCTGCGGATCCTCATCGAGACCTACATCCGCGAGGGGTCGCCGGTGGGCTCGCGCGCACTGTCGCGCGAGTCCGGGCTGCAGCTCTCCTCGGCGACGATCCGCAACGTCATGGCCGACCTCGAGGAGCTCGGTTTCGTCGCTTCGCCCCACACTTCGGCCGGCCGTGTCCCGACCGACAAGGGCTACCGCTTCTTCGTCGATACGCTGCTGCAGGTGCGCCCGCTCGATGAGGCGGCCACGGCCCAGATGCGCCGCCAGGTCGAGGCCAGCCGCGACAGCTCGACCGACCTGGTCGCGGCGGTCTCGCAGCTGCTCTCGAGCGCTACCCACCTGGCGGGCATCGTCACCGTCCCGCGTGCCCGCGACCCCTCGATCACCCAGGTCGAGTTCGTGGCGCTCTCGGAGAACCGCGTGCTGGTGGTGCTGGTGTTCAACGACCGTGAGGTACAGAACCGCATCATCCAGCTCGAGCGCCATTACTCGGCCGAGGAGCTGCGGCGCGCCTCGAACTATCTGAACGAGCAGTTCCGCGGCCGCACCCTGCGCGAGGTGCGGCAGGAGATCCTGCGCCAGCTGTCCGAGGCGCACGCGCACATGAACCAGATCATGGTGGAGGCCATCTCGGTCGCGCAGCAGGTGTTCGAGGGAGGGGACGAGGGGCGGCTCGAATACGTCATCAAGGGCGAGACCAATCTGATGGGGGTCGCCGAGCTCACGAGCGTCGAGAAGCTGCGGCGCCTGTTCGAAGCCTTCAACGAGAAACGTGATTTCCTGCACCTGCTCGACCAGAGCCTCAAGGCCGAGGGGGTGCAGATCTTCATCGGGCACGAGTCCGGCTACCGGATTCTCGATGACGTCAGCCTCGTCACCGCCCCGTACGCGGACGGGGATTCCGTGGTGGGGGTGCTCGGGGTGATCGGCCCTACGCGCATGGCCTACGAGCGGGTCATTCCCATCGTGGACATGACCGCCAAACTGCTCGGCGCCGCCTTGAATTCCCGCCGCTGAGCCCCACGCAGCGTCCCGCCCCCCCAAGGGGCGCGCACCGCCATGAGGTAATGCCGAAGATGACTGCGAACGAGCCCCGACGGGATTCTCAGGCCGAAGCGGCGGAGCCGGCCACGGTGCTGCCGCAGGCGGCATCGGGCCTGGATGAGCTCGAGCGGCTGCAGCAGGCGCTGGCCGAGTCCGAGGAGCGTGCCCGCGGCCACCGGGAGCAATACCTGCGCGCCGTGGCCGAGCTCGACAACGTTCGCAAGCGGGCGGCGCGCGACATCGAGGCCGCCAACCGCTATGGACTGGAGAAATTCGCCGCGGAGCTGCTGCCGGTGCGCGACAGCCTGGAGCTGGCGGTCGAGAACGCCGGGCGGGCGGATGCGAGGAGCCTGCTCGAGGGGCAGGAGGCGACGCTCAAGCTCCTGGAGAAGGCGCTGGAAAAGCTCGGGGTGAGGCGGCTGGACCCGCTCGGGGAGCCTTTCGACCCCTCGCGCCACGAGGCGATGATGACCCGGGAGTCCTCCACCGCCGAGCCCGATTCGGTGCTGCAGGTGGTGCAGCCGGGCTACGAGCTGAATGGCCGCCTCCTGCGGCCGGCGCGCGTCATAGTGGCCCGTGCCCCCGGCTGATCTTGAAAGTTCCGCTCGCCATCCCTAAGAAGTGGCACTGGACCATCCCCCTTTATTGAGAGTCTTTCGGCGGAGTGACCCATGGCAAAGGTAATCGGCATCGACCTCGGCACGACTAATTCGTGCGTGGCCATCATGGAGGGCGGCAAGCCCCGGGTGATCGAGAACAGCGAGGGCGACCGTACCACCCCCTCGATCGTCGCTTTCAGCAAGGACGGCGAGGTGATCGTCGGCCAGCCCGCCAAGCGCCAGGCCGTCACCAATCCGCAGAACACCCTGTTCGCGATCAAGCGCCTGATCGGGCGCAAGTTCGAGGACGAGGTGGTGCAGCGCGACATCAAGATGGTGCCGTACAAGATCGTCAAGGCCGACAACGGCGACGCCTGGGTGGACGTGCAGGGCAAGAAGATGGCCCCGCCCGAGATCTCGGCGCGCGTGCTCATGAAGATGAAGAAGACCGCCGAGGACTATCTCGGCGAGCCGGTGACCGAGGCGGTCATCACGGTGCCTGCCTACTTCAACGATTCCCAGCGCCAGGCCACCAAGGACGCCGGCCGCATCGCCGGCCTCGAGGTGAAGCGCATCATCAACGAGCCGACCGCGGGCGCGCTCGCCTACGGGCTCGACAAGCAGGGGGGCGATCGCAAGATCGCCGTCTATGACCTGGGCGGTGGCACCTTCGACATCTCGATCATCGAGATCGCCGAGGTCGATGGCGAGCGCCAGTTCGAGGTGCTCTCGACCAACGGCGACACCTTCCTCGGTGGCGAGGACTTCGACCTGCGCATCATCAATTTCCTGGCCGAGCAGTTCCTGAAGGAGTCCGGCGTCGACGTGCGCAAGGACCCGCTCGCCATGCAGCGCCTGAAGGAGGCGGCCGAGAAGGGCAAGATCGAGTTGTCCTCGACCCAGCAGACCGACATCAATCTGCCCTACATCACGGCCGATGCCTCGGGACCGAAGCACCTCAACATCAAGCTGACGCGCGCCAAGCTCGAGTCGCTGGTGGAGGACCTGGTGCAGAAGACCGTCGCGCCGTGCAAGACCGCGCTCAAGGACGCGGGCGTCTCGACGTCCGACATCGCCGAGGTGATCCTCGTCGGTGGCCAGACCCGCATGCCGCTGGTGCAGAAGTACGTCAAGGACCTCTTCGGCAAGGAGCCGCGCAAGGACGTCAATCCGGATGAGGCGGTCGCAGTGGGGGCCGCGATCCAGGCGGGCGTGCTCGCCGGCGAGGTGAAGGACGTGCTGCTGCTCGATGTGACGCCGCTGTCGCTCGGCATCGAGACGCTCGGCGGCGTGATGACCAAGCTGATCGAGAAGAACACCACGATCCCGACCAAGGCTGCGAACACCTTTTCGACGGCGGACGACAACCAGACGGCCGTGACGATTCACGTGCTGCAGGGCGAGCGTGAGCGCGCGGCCGACAACAAGTCGCTCGGCAAGTTCGACCTGTCGGACATCCCGCCGGCGCCGCGCGGCATGCCGCAGATCGAGGTGTCCTTCGACATCGACGCCAATGGCATCCTCAACGTGTCCGCTAAGGACAAGGCGACCGGCAAGGAGCAGAAGATCGCTATCAAGGCCTCGAGCGGCCTCAACGAGGACGAGATCAAGCGCATGGTGCGCGACGCCGAGGCGCACGCCGAGGAGGACAAGCGCTTCAAGGAGCTGGTCGACACGCGCAACAAGGCCGACGGCCTGATCCACGCGGTAGAGAAATCGCTCCAGTCGCTCGGCGACAAGGTCGACGGGGCCGAGCGCGCCAAGGTGGAATCCGCCGTGTCGGACCTGCGCAATGCGCTGAAGGGCGACGACCGCAACGCCATCGAGAAGAAGACCGAGGCGCTCGCCCAGGCGTCGAGCGCGATTGCCCAGCGCGCCTACGCCGAGCAGCAGGGTGCCCCGGGCGCCGGGGCCGAGGCGGCCGCGGCGGGTGCGGGCGCGGACGGCGGCGGCGCCCGGAGTGGCGCGGGCAAGGAGGATGTGGTGGATGCGGAATTCGAAGAGGTGAAGGACAAGGGGCGAAAGGCGAGCTAGTTCATGGGGCAAAATCGCCTGCGGCGATTTTGCCGGACATTACTTCGTGGCCCGGCGGCAAAAAGCGTGGTTTTTGCCGGGTGTGCGGGCGGTCGGTCGGGGCGGCGATTTTGCCGGCGGCGCCTGCGACAGGGGTTCGATAACAAGATAGATGTCCAAGCGCGATTACTACAAAGTACTGGACCTGCCGCGCTCGGCGACCGAAGCGCAGATCAAGCAGGCCTATCGGCGCCTGGCGATGAAGTATCACCCGGACCGCAACCCCAACGACCGGGAAGCCGAAGAGCGCTTCAAGGAGGCCAAGGAGGCCTCCGAGGTGCTGACCGACGCCCAGAAGCGCGCGGTCTATGACCAGCACGGGCATGCAGGGCTCGAGGCCGCGGCGCGCGGCGGCGGCCGCGGCCCCTTCGGCGCCGGCGATGCGTTCAGCGACATCTTCGGCGATGTATTCGGGGACATCTTCGGCGCCGCCCGCCGCGGCGGTCGCTCGCAGGTGTTCCGCGGTGCCGACCTGCGCTACGAGCTCGAGCTCGATCTCGATCAGGCGGTCTTCGGCACCACGAGCGAGATCGAGGTCGCCAAGCTCGCCGAGTGCGAAACCTGCCATGGGAGCGGAGCTGCCAAGGGCAGCCAGCCGGCCACCTGTGACAGCTGTGGCGGCGCGGGCCAGGTGCGCATCAGCCAGGGCTTCTTCCAGCTGCAGCAGACCTGTCCGCGTTGCCGCGGCACGGGCACGATCATCCGCAACCCCTGCGATACCTGCCTCGGCCAGGGACGCGTACGACGCACGCGCAAGCTCTCGGTGAAGGTTCCCGCGGGAGTCGACAGCGGCGACCGCGTGCGCCTGTCGGGTGAGGGCGAGGGCGGGCGCAATGGCGGCCCGCCCGGCGATCTCTACGTCGAGATCCACGTGCGCGAGCATCCGATCTTCGAGCGCGACGGCGAGCACCTCTCCTGCGAGGTTCCGGTGAGCTTCGCGACGGCCGCGCTCGGCGGCTCGATCGCCGTGCCGACGCTCGATGGGGACGTGATGCTGAAGATTCCGGCCGAGACTCAGTCGGGACGCATCTTCCGGCTGCGCGACAAGGGCGTGAAGCCGGTACGCGGCGGCTCACGCGGCGATCTCTTCTGCCGCGTGGTAGTCGAGACTCCGGTGCATCTCTCGTCCGAGCAGCGCGAGCTGGTGCGCAAACTCGAGGAGTCCCTCAAGGCGCATCCCAGCCGTCATGCTCCGCGTGAGGAAGGCTTCATCGAAGGCGTGAAGCGGTTCTTCGGCGGCGCCCACAAACACTGAGCTGCGCTGACACGGCCCCATGACCCCCGACCCGCGTGCCGCGCCTCTCGTCCGCGTCGCCATCGTCGGAGTCACGGGGCGCATGGGCCAGGCGCTGCTGCGCGCCGCACCCGCTTTTTCTCAGCTCATCGTCACTGGCGCGGTTGCATCCCCGGCGAGCCTCGCGCTCGGCCGCGATGCGGGCGAGCTCATCGGCATCGGCCCGACCAATCTCAAGGTGAGCAGCGACCTGCCGCGGGCGCTCGCGGACGCGGACGTCGCGATCGATTTCAGCCAGCCGGCGGCGACACGCACCAACCTCGCGGCCTGTCGCGCCGCCCGCAAGGCGCTGCTGATCGGCACCACGGGGCTCGAGGCCGGGCTCGAGGCGGCGCTCGCAGCCGCGGCGCGCGAGATCGCAGTGCTCAGCGCGCCCAACACCAGTATCGCGGTCGCTCTCCTCATGCAGCTGGTGCGGGCCAGCGCGGCTGCGCTCCCCGGCACCTTCGACATGAACATTCTCGAGATGCACCACCGCGGCAAGCGCGATGCTCCGTCCGGGACCGCGCTCGCCCTGCGCGCCGCCGCTGCTGCGGGCCGGGGCTCACCTGAGGGGCAGATAGGCATCGCCAGCGTGCGGGCAGGGGACCTGCCCGGGGAGCACACCGTCTTTTTCTCCGGCCCCGGGGAGCAGCTCTCCCTGAGCCATCGCGCCAGCGACCGTGCAATCTTCGCCCGTGGGGCTCTCACCGCTGCGCTCTGGCTGGCGTCGCGACCACCAGGGCATTATTCAATGAGCGATTTTATAGAACAGAAAACATAAGCTTACGAGCTTATTCACTAATTGAAATTAACTTTGGGGCCGCGCCCGGCAGGGGAATTTTCCGTGGACACCACGGGCGCGTAACCCGTAGAATTTCTGCCTAATCCGTGTACGGGTTAGTCCATGCAAGGCGGGAGGATGTTCGATGAGAACTCCTCCCGCTTTGTGTATGTGCGTCAAGGGGAAGTGATTCGGTGAGCGTACCTGCGGTGCTCGCACTGGCCGATGGAACGATCTTCCGCGGGCAGTCGATCGGAGCCAAAGGCAACACCACGGGCGAAGTCGTTTTCAATACTGCCCTCACCGGTTATCAGGAAATCCTCACCGACCCCTCCTACGCGCGGCAGATCGTCACTCTCACCTGCCCCCACATCGGCAACACCGGAACCACTCCCGAGGATCTCGAGGCGGCGCAGATCTATCCCGCCGGTCTCGTCATCCGCGATCTGGCGGTGCTCGAGAGCAGCTGGCGCTCCGACGAGTCGCTGCCGCAGTTCCTCGAGCGCGGCCGGCTGGTTGCGATCGCGGGCCTCGACACGCGCAAGCTGACGCGCATCCTGCGCGAGAAGGGCGCACAGGCCGGCTGCATCATGACCGGCGAGAAGGCGGACGAGGCGGCCGCCATCAAGCTGGCGCGCAAGTTCCCGGGCCTCAAGGGCATGGATCTCGCCAAGGTGGTGAGCACCAAGCGCGCCTTCCAGTGGAATGACGGCACCGTCTGGCCCGATCCGGTGCGTGCCCCGATTCGCGCGGCGCAGCGCCTGCACGTGGTCGCTTACGACTTCGGCATCAAGCGCAATATCCTGCGGATACTGGCGGACTTCGGCTGCCGCATGACGGTCGTGCCGGCGCAGACGCCGGCCGACGAGGTGCTCGCGCTCGAGCCCGACGGCGTGTTTCTCTCGAATGGACCGGGCGATCCCGAGCCCTGCACCTACGCAATCGCGGCCACGCGCAAGTTTCTCGAGACCGACGTTCCGGTCTTCGGTATCTGTCTCGGCCTGCAGATCCTCGGCCTGGCCGCCGGGGCGAAGACCGTGAAGATGAAGTTCGGCCATCACGGCGCTAATCACCCGGTACAGGATCTCGAGTCGGGCCGCGTGTTCATCACCAGCCAGAATCACGGCTTCGCGGTCGATGAGTCGACGCTGCCGGCGACGGTGAAGGCGACCCATCGGTCGCTGTTCGACGGATCGCTCCAGGGAATCAGCTTCACCGACCGTCCGGCATTCGGATTCCAGGGGCACCCCGAGGCGAGTCCCGGTCCGCACGACATGCGAGCGCTGTTCGAGCGCTTCA
Organism: Steroidobacteraceae bacterium; assembly: GCA_035632655.1. Classification (GTDB taxonomy): domain Bacteria; phylum Pseudomonadota; class Gammaproteobacteria; order Steroidobacterales; family Steroidobacteraceae; genus 13-2-20CM-66-19. The sequence continues at coordinate 30,089 of DASQGK010000097.1, forward strand.
ACCATCTGATGCTGCGCCGGCTGCAGGCGCAGCTGAAGCTCGCCGAGGACACTCTGCGCCGCCAGCAGGCGGGGACGGCGCGATGAGCAGCTGCCCGATGTGCAGCCGGCAAAAACGACGCTTTTTGCCGGCGGCAAGCGAAGTAATGTCCGCTGAAATCGCGCAGCGATTTCAGCCAATGAACTAGATGCCGAAGCGCAGCGACATCCAGAGCATTCTGATCATCGGCGCCGGCCCCATCGTCATCGGGCAGGCGTGCGAGTTCGACTATTCCGGCGCCCAGGCCTGCAAGGCGCTGCGCGAGGAGGGCTACCGGGTCATCCTGGTGAACTCCAACCCCGCGACCATCATGACCGACCCGGAGATGGCCGACGCCATCTACATCGAGCCGGTCAACGCCCGCACCGTCGCCCGCATCATCGAGAAAGAGCGCCCCGATGCGCTGCTTCCCACCATGGGCGGCCAGACCGCACTCAACACCGCCCTCGACCTGGTGCGCGAGGGGGTGCTGGAGAAGTACGAGGTCGAGCTGATCGCAGCGTCCCGCGCCGCGATCGACATGGCCGAGGACCGCGAGCTGTTCCGCAACGCGATGCGCGAGATCGGGCTCGAGACGCCGCAGTCGCAGATCGCCCGCAGCCTCGATGAGGCGCTGGCGATCGCGGGCGAAATCGGCTACCCGGTGGTGGTGCGGCCCTCGTTCACTCTCGGCGGCACCGGTGGCGGCATCGGCTACAACCGCGAGGAGCTCGAGGAGATCGTGGCGCGCGGGCTCGATGCCTCGCCCACCGGGGAGGTGCTGCTCGAGGAGTCGGTGATCGGCTGGAAAGAGTTCGAGATGGAAGTGGTGCGCGATCACAAGGACAACTGCATCATCGTCTGCTCCATCGAGAACTTCGATCCCATGGGGGTGCACACCGGCGACTCGATCACGGTCGCCCCCGCGCTCACCCTCACCGACAAGGAATACCAGCGCATGCGCGACGCCTCGGTGGCGGTGCTGCGCAAGATAGGCGTCGATACCGGCGGCTCGAACGTGCAGTTCGCCGTCAATCCCGCCGATGGCCGGCTGCTGATCATCGAGATGAATCCGCGCGTGTCGCGCTCCTCGGCGCTCGCCTCCAAGGCGACCGGCTTTCCGATCGCCAAGATCGCCGCCAAGCTGGCCGTCGGCTATACGCTCGATGAGCTGAAGAACGACATCACCGGCGGCGCGACGCCGGCTTCCTTCGAGCCCTCCATCGACTACGTGGTGGTGAAGATCCCGCGCTTCACCTTCGAGAAGTTCCCGGCGGCAAACGACAGGCTCACCACGCAGATGAAATCGGTGGGCGAGGTCATGGCGATCGGCCGCACCTTCCAGGAATCGCTGCAGAAGGCGCTGCGCGGTCTCGAGACGGGTCTCGACGGCCTGACCCCGCTGCTGGCCCTGCCGCTCTCGGACGAGGACCGCGACCGTCTGGCGTACGAGCTGCGTGCCCCCGGCGCCAATCGCATCCTCTACGTGGCGGATGCCTTCCGTGCCGGCTGGCCGCTCGCGCGCATTGCGGAGCTGACCCACATCGATCCGTGGTTCCTCGCGCAGCTCGAGGTGCTGGTGCGGGAGGAGACCGAAGTCAGCACCCACGGGTTCGGCGCGCTGACGGCCGAGCGGCTGCGCGCGCTCAAGCGCCGCGGTTTTTCCGACAGCCGCCTCGGCAGGCTGCTCGACATGCCCGAGAAAGCGATCCGCGACAAACGCCACGAGCTCGGTGTCGTGCCCGTGTACAAGCGCGTCGACACTTGCGCAGCCGAGTTCGCCACCTCGACCGCCTACATGTACTCGACCTACGAGGAGGAGTGCGAAGCCAATCCCACCGACCGGCGCAAGATCGTGATCCTCGGCGGCGGACCCAACCGCATCGGTCAGGGAATCGAGTTCGACTACTGCTGCGTGCATGCCGCGCTGCAGCTGCGCGAGGACGGGTTCGAGACCATCATGGTCAACTGCAACCCCGAGACTGTCTCGACCGACTACGACACCTCCGATCGGCTCTACTTCGAGCCGCTCACGCTCGAGGACGTGCTCGAGATCCTGGCGAAGGAGAAGCCCGAAGGCGTCATCGTCCAGTTCGGCGGACAGACGCCGCTGAAACTCTCGCGGGCGCTCGAGGCGGCCGGGGCGCCGATCATCGGCACCTCGCCCGATTCGATCGACGTGGCCGAGGACCGCGAGCGCTTTCAGGCGCTGGTGCGCAAGCTCGGCCTCAAGCAGCCCGCCAACGCCACCGCGCGCGCCGAGGAGCAGGCGGTGCAGCTCGCGCGCGAGGTTGGATTTCCGCTGGTGGTGCGCCCGTCCTACGTCCTCGGCGGACGCGCCATGGAGATCGTGTTCAACGAGGAGGATCTGCGCGCCTACATGGGGAGCGCGGTCGAGGTTTCGAACGACAGTCCGGTGCTGCTCGACCGTTTTCTCGACGTTGCCATCGAGGTGGACGTCGATGCGGTGTGCGACGGCGAGGACGTCCTGATCGGCGGCATCATGGAGCACGTCGAGCAGGCGGGCGTGCACTCCGGCGACTCCGGCTGCTCGCTGCCGCCGGTGAGCCTGACGCGCGAGGCACAGGCGGAGCTGCGTGAGCAGACGCGCAAGCTCGCACGCGCGCTCAACGTCGTCGGCCTGATGAACATCCAGTTCGCGATCCAGGCGGGCGTCATCTACGTGCTCGAGGTCAACCCGCGCGCCTCGCGTACCGTGCCGTTCGTCTCCAAGGCCACGGGGCTGCCGCTGGCGAAGGTCGCGGCGCGGGTCATGACGGGGCGCAAGCTCAAGCAGCTGGTGGGCGCAGTCGAGCGCGTGCCGCACTATTTCTCGGTCAAGGAGGCGGTGTTTCCCTTCGTCAAGTTCCCGGAGGCCGATCCGATCCTCGGTCCCGAGATGAAGTCGACCGGCGAGGTGATGGGCACCGGCCGCACCTTTGGCGAGGCTTATGCCAAGGCGCAGAGCGCCTCCGGGGTGACGCTGCCGCGCAAGGGGGTGTGCTTCATCAGCGTGCGCGATCGCGACAAGCCCGGCGCCGTGGATCTGGGCCGCAAACTCATCGAGCGCGGCTTCGAGCTGCTGGCGACCGAGGGCACGGCTCGTGCCCTGACGGAGGCGGGAATCGCCTGCCGCCGCGTCAACAAGGTGCGCGAAGGGCGCCCGCACATCGTCGACATGATCAAGAACGACGAGGTCGACCTCATCGTCAACACCACCGAGGGCAAGCAGGCGATCCGCGAGTCGAACTCGATCCGGCGCGAGGCCGTGCACCGGCGCGTCACTTACTACACGACGCTCGCCGCGGGCCTCGCCACGCTCGAGGCGCTCGATCACCTCGACGAAGTCGAGGTCAATCGGCTGCAGGACCTGCATCTGGAGGCCTCGGGGGCATGAAGCGCACTCCCATGACTCTGCGCGGCGCGCAGGCGCTGCGCACCGAGCTCAAGCGCCTGAAGTCCGAGGCGCGGCCCGCGATCATCAAGGCGATCGCGGATGCGCGCGGTCACGGCGACCTCTCCGAGAACGCCGAATATCACGCGGCGCGCGAGCAGCAGGGCTTCATCGAGGGACGCATCACCGAGATCGAGCGCAAGCTCGCCAATGCCGACGTCATCGACACCGCGAGCCTGCCGAACAACGGCAAGGTGGTGTTCGGCGCGACCGTCGAGCTCGAGGACCAGACAGGCGGGGCGCGCGTGGTATACCAGATCGTGGGCGAGGACGAGGCGGAGATCCGCGCCGGCCGCCTCTCGGTCACATCGCCCATCGCGCGCGCGCTGATCGGCAAGGCGCAAGGCGACGTCGTGGACGTCGCGGCCCCGGGCGGCGTGCGTTCCTACGAGGTGGTCGCGGTACGGCTCATCGATCCGGAATGAGTATGCGCGGGAGCTCGGGGTGCGGCCGGTAGAGCACGGCCACGTTGCCGATGCGATGCACGAGCGCGCTGTCGGTGCGCGCGGCGAGCGTCGCGAAGATCCCGTCACGCGCCTCGCGGTCGCCCCCGGGGGCCTTTACCTTGATGAGCTCGTGATCATCGAGCGCACGGGCGGTCTCGCGCACCACCGCCTCCGTCAGGCCGGCGTTGCCGAGGCGCACCACGGGCTTGAGCGCATGGGCCAGGCCGCGCAGGTGCCGGCGCTGGCGTTCCGAGAGCCCGGTGGGCGAGCCGGTCTTTTCCATGGTGCCGATTGTAAGAGCGAAGGCCCTGCGGCGGTCTTCCATCAGGAGGCTCGGGGCTCATGGCCCGGCGATCGAAAAGCAGCGACCGGTGGCTGAAGGAGCACTTCCGGGATCCGTACGTGCAGCGCGCCCAGAGCGACGGATGGCGCTCGCGGGCGGTGTTCAAGCTCGAGGAGATCGATCGGCGCGAGAAGATTCTGAAGCCGGGAGCGGTCTGCCTCGACCTGGGGGCGGCTCCCGGGGCGTGGAGCCAGTACGCCCGGGGGCGGGTGGGCCCGAAAGGCCGGGTCGTGGCGACCGACATACTGTCGATGGAGCCCCTGGCGGGGGTCGAGTTCGTGCAGGGAGACTTCCGCGAAAATGAGGTGTTCGACCGGGTGCTGTCGCTCCTGCCTCAGGGACAGGTCGATGTGGTGCTCTCCGACATGGCGCCGGCCCTGAGCGGAATCGACGTCGTCGACCAGCCCCGCTCCATGCACCTCGCGGAGCTCGCATTGGGAATGGCGGGGCGAGTCTTGAAGCCGGGCGGAGACGCCCTGATCAAAGTGTTCCAGGGAAGCGGCTTCCAGGAGCTCATCCAGGCGGCGCGCACCGAATTCGAGCGGGTCCGGCTGGTCAAACCCAAGGCCTCCCGCGCCAGAAGTCCTGAGATCTATCTGCTGGCCATGAAGTATCGCTTGGTGTAGGTTCAAACGTAGGTTCGGGGCATCGCGGAAGCCCCCATTCGAGGACGGAAGCCTTTGAACGACTTGACAAAGAACATCCTGCTTTGGGTCGTGATCGTGATCGTGCTGCTGCTGGTCTTCAGCCGCTACATGCCGACCACGGGCCAGCCCCAGCAGATCGCCTATTCGACCTTCCTCGACGACGTGAAGGACAACCGCGTCGAGTCGGTGACCATCCAGGGCGACATGATCTTCGGGGAGCTGAAGGACAAGGGGCAGTTCAAGACCTATAACCCCGAGACGGATTACACCGCCCTCATCGGCACGCTCATGAAGGCCGATGTAAAGATCGAGGGCCAGCCACCCAAGCCGCCGAACTACATGGGGCAGCTGCTGCTGCAGCTCGCGCCGGCGCTGCTGCTGATCGTGGTGTTCGTCTACATGCTGCGCCAGATGCAGGGTGCCTCCGGCGGTCGCGGCGCCATGTCCTTCGGCAAGAGCCGCGCGCGGCTCCTCGGCGAGGACCAGGTGAGTGTCACCTTCGCCGACGTGGCGGGTGTCGATGAGGCGAAGCAGGAGGTCGGCGAGATCGTCGACTTCCTCAAGGACCCGGGCAAGTTCCAGAAGCTCGGCGGCAAGATCCCCAAGGGTGTCCTCATGGTGGGCTCGCCCGGCACCGGCAAGACGCTGCTGGCGCGCGCCATCGCCGGCGAGGCCAAGGTGCCCTTCTTCACCATCTCGGGCTCCGACTTCGTCGAGATGTTCGTCGGCGTCGGCGCCTCGCGCGTGCGCGACATGTTCGAGCAGGCGAAGAAGCACGCCCCCTGCATCATCTTCATCGACGAGATCGATGCCGTCGGGCGGCATCGCGGCGCGGGTCTGGGCGGCGGACACGACGAGCGCGAGCAGACGCTCAATCAGCTGCTGGTGGAGATGGACGGCTTCGAGGGGAACGAGGGCATCATCGTCATCGCCGCCACCAACCGTCCGGACGTGCTCGACCCGGCGCTGCTGCGCCCCGGCCGCTTCGATCGGCAGGTGGTGGTGCCGCTGCCGGACGTGCGCGGCCGCGAGCAGATCCTGCGGGTGCACATGCGGCGCGTGCCGCTCGCCGACGATGTGAAGCCTGCGCTCATTGCGCGCGGCACCCCGGGATTCTCGGGGGCAGACCTGGCAAATCTCGTGAACGAGGCGGCGCTGTTCGCCGCGCGTGCCAACAAGCGCATCGTCGGCATGGACGAATTCGAGAAGGCCAAGGACAAGATCATGATGGGCGCCGAGCGGCGCTCGATGGTGATGAGCGAGGCCGAGAAGAAGATGACCGCCTATCACGAGGCGGGCCACGCCATCGTCGGCATGACCGTGCCCGAGCACGACCCGGTGTACAAGGTCACGATCATCCCGCGCGGCCGGGCACTCGGTGTCACGCAGTTCCTGCCCGAGCAGGACCGCTACAGCTTCTCCAAGCGCCGGCTCGAGAGCGCCATCGCAACGCTCTTCGGCGGGCGCATCGCCGAGGAGCTGATCTTCGGCCCCGAGTCCGTGACCACCGGCGCCTCCAACGACATCGAGCGCGCCACCGAGCTGGCGCGCAACATGGTCACCAAGTGGGGTCTGTCCGACAAGCTCGGCCCGCTCACCTACTCGGAGGAGACCGGTGAAGTGTTCCTCGGCCGCAGCGTCACTCAGCACAAGCAGGTGTCGGACGTCACCGCGCACGCGATCGACGAGGAAATACGGCGCGTGATCGAGGCCAACTTCAAGCGCGCCCGCGAGATCCTCACGAGCTCGCTCGACAAGCTGCACGCGATGGCCGAGGCGCTCATGAAGTACGAGACCATCGACGAGGAGCAGCTGAAGGACCTCATGGCGGGCAAAGAGCCCAAGCCGCCCGCGGGCTGGGACGACACCATCTCCAATAAGCCGCCGCCGAAGCCCAGCGAGCCGCCCGGCGGAGCGATACCGGCTGGGCAGCACTGATTACTTCGGGGGCGCCGCGCGTGCGGCGTCCGCTTGCGCTCGCGGCTGAGGTCTCCCGCATTCATGGCGCCGCAGCCGGCATTGCTCAGGTGCAGAGACAAGACGGTGAGCTTGAGCCGTCCGGTCGTCATGGGCGTGCTCAACGTGACTCCGGATTCCTTCTCGGACGGCGGGGAGTTCTTCGACACGCAGACCGCGGTGAGCCATGCCTTGCGCATGGCGCAGCAGGGCGCGGTTTTCATCGACGTGGGGGGTGAGTCGACGCGACCGGGCGCAGCTGCGGTCGACGTGGACGAAGAGCTGCGCCGGGTGATACCGGTCATCGAGCGGCTGCGGGATGCGACGCCCGCGGTCATTTCCATCGACACGAGCAAGCCCGAAGTCATCCGCGCCGCCGCGGCTGCGGGGGCCGGGCTCGTCAACGACGTCCGCGCTTTGCGTGCGCCGGGGGCGCTCGAGGCGGCGATCTCGAGCGGCTGCGCGGTGTGTCTCATGCACATGCAGGGCGAGCCGCGCACCATGCAGGATGCGCCGGCGTACGGCGATGTGGTCGACGAAGTGGCTGCATTCCTTCGCGAGCGCATCGCTGCCTGCCGGGCGGCGGGCCTGTCGGACGATCGGATCCTGATCGATCCTGGATTCGGCTTCGGCAAGACTCTGGAGCACAATCTGACGCTGCTGAGGCGGCTGGGCGAGCTCACCACGGCAGGGCCGCCGCTGATGATCGGGTTGTCCCGCAAGTCCATGGTGGGCACACTCACGGGCCGTCCGGCGGGCGAGAGGGTTCTGGGCAGCGCGGTGCTGGCTGCCATCGCCGCGCTGGCGGGGGCCCGGGTGGTGCGCGCACACGACGTGGCGGCCACAGTGGAGGCGCTCAGCGTGGTGGCGGCTGTCAGGGGCGAGGCGAATTAACGGCCGGCATGCCGCAGCGGCGGACGGCGGGGGAGTCTGAATGGGTCGACGGTACTTTGGAACCGATGGCGTCAGGGGTCGGGTGGGCGAGCACCCGATGACGGTCGACTTCGCGTTGCAGCTGGCGAGCGCGGCGGCACGCGTGCTGGTTCCCGACGGCGGCACGGTGCTGATCGGCAAGGACACGCGCCTCTCGGGCTACATGTTCGAGGCGGCGCTGGAGGCGGGGTTCGTAGCGGCGGGCGTCAACGCCATGCTCATCGGTCCGCTGCCGACGCCCGGCATCGCTTACCTGACGCGCCGCTTCAAGTGCGATTTCGGCGTGGTCATCAGCGCCTCGCACAATCTCTACGACGACAACGGCATCAAGTTCTTCGACGGCTCGGGCGGCAAACTGTCGGATGAGCTCGAGGAGAGCATCGAGAGCCAGCTGGCGCAGCCGCCGCTGACCCGCACCTCGCGCAATCTCGGGCGCGCCACCCGCGTCGATCGCTCGCGCACGGTCTACCAGGAATTCTGCGCCTCGACTCTGGCTGCCGGGCTCGATCTGACGGGGCTCAAGATCGTCATCGATTGCGCCAACGGCGCCGCCTACAAGGTGGCACCGCGAATCCTCGCCGATCTCGGCGCCGAGATCGTGCCCATCGGTTGCTCGCCCAACGGGCGCAACATCAATGATGGCTGCGGATCGACCGCACCGGATCTGCTGCAGCTCACGGTGCCCGGGGTGCGCGCCAACGTCGGCCTGGCCCTCGACGGCGACGGCGACCGCGTCGTGATGGTCGATCACCTCGGGCGCACCGTCGACGGCGATCAGCTGCTGTACGTGATCGCCCGCGCCTCGAAGGAGGCCGGCACGCTGCGCGGGCCGGTGGTCGGGACCGTGATGAGCAACTTCGGCCTCGAGACGGCGCTGCGCGCGGCCGGCATCGAGTTCCGCCGCGCCGCGGTGGGCGATCGCTACGTGCTCGCCATGCTGCGCGAGACACAGGGCGTGCTGGGCGGTGAGACCTCGGGACACATCATTTGTTTCGACAAGACCACCACCGGCGACGGCATCGTCTCCGCCCTGCAGGTGCTGGCCGTCATCAAGCAGACCGGACGCTCCCTCGCCGAGCTCACCTCGGGGATGCAGAAGTTCCCGCAGGTGCTGCTGAACGTGAAGGTGGCGAAGCGCTTCGACCCGGCGGGCGTGCCCGCGGTCCAGAGCGCGATGGCCCGAATCGAACGGGAGATGCGCGGGGAGGGCCGCGTGGTGCTGCGCCCCTCGGGAACCGAGCCGGTGATCCGGGTCATGGTCGAGGGCCGGGACGAGGGCGCGACCCGCGCGGCGGCGACCGAGCTTGCGGACATAGTCAAGGCCGCCGCCGGCTGAATTTCCGCCCCGCCGCCTGGCGGTCGGGTAGCGTTGCGCCACCCCCCCTGCATCGCTATCATCGCGCGCCCCTGAGGGTTGCCCCCTTATCCAAGAGCGAGTCCAGGCTTATTTTCATGCGCCGTCCGATCGTCGCCGGGAACTGGAAGATGCACGGGTCGCGTTCCGAGAACGCGCGACTCGTCGAGGAGCTGCTGGCACAGGCGCCGGCCTCCGCGGCGGCCGACTGCGTGGTGTGTCCGCCGCTCGTGTACCTGCAGGAGGTCGGCCGCTTGCTGCGCGACTCGCTGTTCGTTCTCGGCGCGCAGGACGTGTGCGCGGACGTGCACGGCGCCTTCACGGGCGAAGTGTCCGCCGCGATGCTGAAGGACGTGGGCTGCCTGTACGTGATCGTCGGGCACTCGGAGCGCCGGCTCCTGTACCGGGAAAGCGATCAGCTGGTGGCGCGCAAGTTCGCCGCCGCCCACTCCAGGGGGCTCGTCCCGATCCTGTGCGTCGGCGAGCAGCTCGCCGACCGCGAGGCGGGCCGCACCCGTGAGATCGTCGCGCGGCAGCTGGACGTGGTGCTGGAGCTGTGCGGCGCCGGAACGCTGGAGCGCGCGGTGATCGCCTATGAGCCGGTATGGGCAATCGGCACCGGGCGCAATGCGACGCCCGAGCAGGCACAGGACGTGCACTCCTTCATCCGGGGCCGGATCGCGACCCGGGATGCTAAAATCGCGGCCGCGACGCGCATCCTGTATGGCGGTAGCGTCAAGGCCGGCAACGCGGCCGAGATCTTCAGCATGCCGGACGTCGATGGCGGCCTGATCGGCGGGGCATCGCTCAAGGCCGACGAATTTCTGACAATCCTGGCCGCGGCGCGGCGAGGCTGAGCAGGTATCCGATGCTACGCATCATTCTGACCGGGGTTCAGGTATTCACATCGCTCGCGATAATCGGCCTCGTGCTGCTTCAGCGCGGCAAGGGGGCGGATGCGGGTGCAGGCTTCGGCGCCGGAGCGTCCGGCACGGTGTTCGGTGCGCGCGGTGCGACTACCGCGCTGTCGCGCGCCACGGCGATTCTGGCCGGCATCTTCATGCTCAACAGCCTGGGGCTCGCGTACATGGGCACGCGGACCACGCAGCAGCCGAAGTCGATCCTTCAGGAGGCCGGCGAGACGAAGGACAATGCGGCGCCGGTTACGACGGCGCCGGCGCAGAATCCGCCGGCTCAGGCCCCGACGGCCGCTCCGTCATCGACGCAGACGCCGGCGCCCGCTCCCGCGCAGCCGCCGAAGTAGCCAGCGGCGCGGAGAATTGAAGTCCAGTGTTGCCCACGTGGTGGAATTGGTAGACACACTAGCTTGAGGGGCTAGCGCCGCAAGGTGTGGGAGTTCGAATCTCCCCGTGGGCACCAGATCGCGAGAGGCCGGAACGTCGGACCGCCCTGCGGCGGCTGTCTCAGCCTCTGCCCCGGGCCTCGAGAATCCGGCTGCGCCACTGCAGCGTGTCGTGCAGCGGCTTCATCTCCGCCGCCAGGCCGTTCATCAGCGAGAGCGCCTCGGCCAGCAGGGCGGCCCGGTGGGCGGGTTCGGCCAGGGCCTGCACATAGAGCGCGCCGGCGAGGTCGAGAGCCACCCACTGATCGCCATGATTCTTCGCGGCGAGCTCGCGCTCGAACTTCACCACCGGCGCGATCGTGCGAGCCGCGTCATTTAAGCGCCCCGACTGCCGCGCCTGAGCCATCGCCTCCCACATGAGCAGCACGTTCAGGCGGCGGCGATCGTCCATGGCGTCGACGCCGAGCTCCTTGCGCAGCTCAACCGCCCCGGCCTCCGAATGTTCCGCGGCGGCAAAGTCTCCCGCGAGGTAGTGCGCTTCCCCTGCGGCGTCGTAGGCGAAGTGGAGCACGAAGGACTTGATGAATTTCTGCTCACCGCCCTGCGGCGCAACGCTGTCGAGCTCGCTTACCGCTTCGGTGGCGAAACGCAACGCCGGGGACAGTTCGTCGCGCTCCAGGGCGGCGTAGGCTTCGTTCACCTTGTGCTCCGCGGCGAGCAGGGCGCCGAGTGTGCTGCCCTCGCTTTGGGTGCTCAGGAGCTTCTGCAGCATGGCTTGCGAGCGCGCCATCGTCGCGCGCGCGCCGGCCGCATCGCCGCGTGCCGCCTGCGCGAACACCAGCGCCGACGCCGCACCTGCGTAGTTGAGATAAAAGGTGGGTCCTCCGGCCGTGGCGCGTTCGGCGATCTCGAACTGCCTCTGCCGGTGCGGCATTGCCTCGTGCAAACGTCCGGCCGACCAGTGGGCGTACCACAGCTGCGCCTCCGCGACCGCGAGATTGTTGATGGAGGTCGTGTTGGCGGGGTCGAGCTTGAGGAGCGTGCGCGCCACTTCTTCCTGCCGCACGCCCGCTCGCAGCGCCTCCCCGGGGTCGAGCTCGTCCTGTGCCACCTGCTCGAGCACGCTGATCGTGACCCCCTCGGCGTGCAGCGCCAGGCGATAGCCCGGGCGGCGCTCGAGCACGCCTTCCGCCACCTTCAGGCCATCTTCACCGATGCGGCGCGCCTCGTCGTAGCGTCCGAGACCCTCGAGAGCAGTCACCCTCCAGGCGGCCGCCTCGGCGTAGTAAGCCCCCATGTCGAGGTCGCGCAGGTCGCGTGCACCCAGGCCGGTTGCAACCTGCATGACGTCTTCCTCGGTGGCGACGGCCTCCTGGATGTGATTGGCGGCGTTCTGCTGGAAGCCGATGCGGTAGCCGACCTCGACGTAGGCGCGCCGCGCCGCGACGGAGGCGTCGGACGGTTTCATCAGCGGCGCCAGCAGCGTCAGGCCGCGCTGACTGGTTTCGAGGTCCGCGGGGTCGGAGGAGGCCTCGAGGACCCGGCCCTTGGCGGCGTAGGCCAGGGCCAATGCGATGGTCGTCGCCTCGGAGCTGTCGCCCCCGGCGCGGAGCCTGCCGAGGAGTTCTACCGCCTCATCCGCATTCTCGCCGGCGACGTCGAGCTTGCCGAGGGTGCGCTTGGCGCGCGAATGCATCACCAGGGCGAGCGCGGCATTGCGCACCGTGTCCGGTCCGCGCTGGGCCGGTGGCAGGGCGTCGAAGTAATCGATCTGGCGCTGCGAGAACTCGGACAGCACGTCGAGCTGGCCGAAGCTCTCGAGCTCGCGTCCGAAGTCATCGCTCAGATAGCCGAGCAGCTGCTCGGCGTTGGCGCGGCTCTGCTGTGCCTCGCGCTCCAGCCGATGGGCGCGCTGGCTGCTGAAGTAGGCGAATACGGCCGCGGCCAGCGCCACCGCCGCCAGCACCGTGCACCCTGCCGCGACCTGGCGTGCCCGCACCGCGGCGCGGTGCGCCGCCTGCTCGCGTGCGTGCTGCTCGGCGAGGAGGCGCTCGGTGGCCTCGCGCGCCTCGCGCTCCTGGCGGCGGTCGCGGCTCGCCTTGACGACGCCGCAAAGGACGTCGTGCGTGAGCTCGACGCGCCGGACGTCGAGCCGCTCCTCGATGCGCAGCAGCCGCCGGTTGACGAGCAGGGGCAGCGTTGCGGGCGCCGCGCCGGCCTCCGTGAAACGCTTGACCAGGCTCTCCTCGGCGACGTTCTCGCGGAAACCGGAGTCCGTGAGGAGATCGTCCTCGATGATACGGCGCACCTCGGGCGGCTGGTCGGCGAGCGCACGCTCGTAGAAGGTCTCGAGGATCGTGGCGTGCGAGCCGGCGAGCAGGTCGAGCGAGATCTCGCTGCGGCCCTGCGCGATGCGCGCGTCGTTGAGCTCCCGGCAGATGAGGCTGAGGAGCGAAGGCTCCACCACGGCATTGGCGAGCTCGGCGCCGCCGGCGACGAAGCGCACGATCGCCTCGGCGACCTCCTGCGTCACCAGTCCCTTGCCGGGGTGCAGCACGGCGGCCAGGGCCTGCGTGCCGGTCATGGGCGCAAGCCGCAGCCGGTTCTGCGAGATGCTGGGGATCTCCTTCTTCAGTCCCTCGAGAGGGGCGAGATAGTCCTCGCGCAGCGCGATCAGGATCCGGTAGTCGCTGCGAGCGAAATCGAAGCGGCCGGCGGCGGTCTCGTCCTCGTCGAACTTCGCCTCGAGCTGCTGCGGCGGACGGTTCTCGACCAGATCGGCGAGCTCGGTGACGAAGCGCGCGGCGCGCGCGCGGCCGAACTCATCGCTCTGCGCCAGGGTGAAGATCTCCTCGAACTGATCGAAGATGAGCAGCGGCGTGAGCGTCGCCCCCGACTGGTCGCGCAGCACGTCGTCGCGGTGGTGGAGGAATTCCCACAGCGACTCGCCGGCGACGGCCACGCCCGCCTGGGTCCATTCCCCGGAGCGCCGGGCGTTGACGAGGATGGCAGCCTTGATCTGATCCGCGGGCTCCGGCGCCTCGCGCGAGTAATCGATGCGCACGTAGATCGGGCAGTAGCCCTGCGCGCGCAGGCGCGGCACCAGCCCGGCACGCAGGATCGAGGTCTTGCCGAGGCCCGACTGGCCGAACAGCACCGTGAGGAGCTTTCTCTGCACGCGCCGTGCGAGCTCGGCAATCTCCTCGTCGCGTCCGTAGAAATACCGCCGCGTCTCCTCGGTGAAGGAGGCGAGGCCCAGCCACGGGTTGCGCTCATCGACCATGGCGCCCGGATCCGGGACATCGGACCTGACCACCGCCGCGCTCATCGGCTGCGCGCCTGCATGAAGTCGCAGAGCCGCTGCGCAAACTCGGGCGTCGTGCGTCCGCCCGGCAGCTCGCTGAAATGCAGCGCCTTGAACTTGTCCGGCACCCGCGCCTCCGCCGCGCCGGTGCCGTCGATGCTCACCGGCAGGATGAAGAGGGCACCGTCGGCCATGTTGCGGGCGCGATCGATCGCATAGCTCCATTCGCGCCGGAAGTAGCCTTCCAGGCGGCGCTGCGTGGTCGCCGAGACCACCGGGATGAAATAGGAGCAGCGCGCGATGTTGTCGCGGATCTTGCGGTCGTAGTCATCGCCCGCCTCGAGGCGGTCGATGTCGAACCAGGTGGTGACGCCGGCCGCATCGAGCCCGGCCTTGAGCTGCTGCACGGCCGGCAGATCCTCACGCGCGTAGCTGATGAAGACGGCGTTGTCGGGCATCTCGCGGGTCGGGGGCAGGAAGCGGGTCGGGCCGGCCGATGCGGCGGAGGCGGCAGGCTTGTGGCGCGCCTGCCAGCGCCGCGAGAGCTCCTCGACGAAGCGCTCGGCGCCGACGTAGATGCGGGTGCGCACCGACACCTGCTGCAGGAAGGAGATGAGCCGGTCGTCCTCGCTGGTGTGATCGTCGGCGAGCACTTCGCCGACGTCGCGAGGGTCGGACAGACGCTGGCGCTTGGCCATGCGCAGGAAGAGCCGCGCCAGCCAGTTGGTGAAGTTGCTGCCGATGAACAGCAGGTGGCTGTGCTCGAGCTCGTGGAACAGCTTCTCGGGCACCAGGTGCTCGCTTTGCAGCGCGCAGATGAACTCCAGCAGATCCTCGTCGGAGATGACGTAAGTCGGGGAGGCTGCCAGCTTGCCGAAGAGGTGATAGACCACGGGCCTCGCCAGGCGGTCGCGCTCGGCGGGCAGGTCTGCCACCCGGTTCGGCGCATAGGAGAGCACCTCGGTCCCCGGGGCACCCGCAAAGCGCTCGAGGTTGAGGGCGTTCTCGAGCAGTGAGTCGGGCGTGGTCGAGACGAACAGGTCGAAGTCGGTGATCGCCGCCAGGTGTCGCAGCGTCGCGGGAGGCGCGAAATCGGCCTCCTTGATGACGCTGCGCAGCCGCACGTAGGCTTCTTCGCGACGGCCGCGCTGTGCGAGGAACACGCACGCAACGTCATTCAGCGTGTAGGGCCTGGGGAGCTCGGCGGTATTCACGCTGAGCCGCGCGGCCAGCCGCTCCGCCGCCCAGTCGAACAGCAGCCGTGGCCCGCGCTCCGTCGACACCATGAGCAGCTCCGGGCCCACGATCGGGATCACCCGCCGTTCCTCGATGAAGCTCAGCAGGTCGTCCCAGGCATCGTCATCAAGGGAGGTTGCGGCGAGCGCGGCGGCTGAGGCTTCGCTCATGCAGCCCCCGGCCGCGCCGCATGCGCGTCTGGCTTGGCGTTCAAATCCGCAAGACCCCTTGTCGCTCCGCCGGCGAGCGCGGCGTCGCGTTTTGTTCTGGTGTAACTCAGTGTGCCGTAACGACTGCGGCACCGCAATTTTAGGCAGGGCAGGGTGCCGATCCGACGACCGCGCTGTTACAATGACGCCCCTTGTCGGGGGGCAGGTCGAGTGCGATCTGCCTTTTTTACGACCTCGCTATGCTGCTGAATTACCTGCCCATCCTAATCTTTCTGGTGGTGGCCGCGGTGCTTGCCGTGGTGCTGCTCGTGCTCGGTACCGGACTCGGGCGCTACTTCGCGCGTTTCCACGATGACCGCGCCAAGCTGTCCCCCTATGAGTGCGGTTTCGAGGCCTTCGAGGACACCCGCACCAAGTTCGACGTGCGCTACTACCTGGTGGCGATCCTTTTCATCGTCTTCGACCTGGAGATCGCGTTCCTCTTTCCATGGGCGGTGGCGCTCGGAAAGATCGGAGTGGCGGGGCTGGTTGCCATGGCGATCTTCCTCGCCATCCTGGTCGTGGGCTTCATCTATGAGTGGCGCAAGGGGGCCCTCGAATGGGACTAGAGGCCCAGGCACCCGAGGCAGCGGAAGTATTCGCGCAGCGCGGCTTCGTCACGACCCGGCTCGACAGCCTGGTCAATTGGGCGCGCACCGGGTCGCTGTGGCCGATGACCTTCGGGCTCGCCTGCTGTGCCGTCGAGATGATGCATGCCGGCGCCTCGCGCTACGACCTCGACCGCTTCGGGGTGGTGTTCCGCCCGAGCCCGCGCCAGTCGGACGTCATGATCGTCGCCGGTACCCTGGTCAACAAAATGGCGCCGGCGCTGCGCAAGGTCTATGACCAGATGGCCGAGCCGCGCTGGGTGATCTCCATGGGCTCGTGCGCCAATGGCGGCGGCTACTATCACTATTCCTATTCCGTCGTGCGCGGCTGCGACCGCATCGTACCGGTCGATGTGTACGTGCCCGGTTGCCCGCCGACGGCCGAGGCTCTGATTTACGGCATCGTGCAATTGCAGAAGAAGATCGCGCGCACCAGCACGATCGCGAGATAGGGCGGATGAACGGGATTGACACGTGAGCGAGGCGATCGAAGCACTCGCGGGGAAGGTCGACGCGCAGCTGCAGGGCGGCGTGCGCCGCGTCGCCTCGCCCGCTCACGAGATCGCCTACGAGACCGATCCGGGGACGCTGCTCGCCGTGTGCCGGACGCTGCGCGATGCGCCGGATCTCAAATTCGAGATGCTCATGGACCTCGCCGGCATCGATTACCTGCACTACGGGCGCGACGAGTGGCTGACCACGGACTCGACGCGCTCGGGCTTCAGCCGCGGCCGCTTCCCGCAGGAGGCGCCACCCGACCCGGGCGCCGCCGGCCGTTTCGGGGTGGTCTACAACCTGCTGTCGATCGCGCACAACCGCCGGCTGCGTCTGAGGGTCAAGTGTCCCGACAGCGCCGAGCCGGGCGTCGACTCGGTGATCGATATCTGGGCGAGCGCCAACTGGTTCGAGCGCGAGGCCTTCGATCTCTTCGGCATCGTCTTCCGCGGCCATCCGGATCTGCGCCGCATCCTCACCGACTACGGCTTCATCGGCCATCCGTTCCGCAAGGACTTCCCGCTGAGCGGCAACGTCGAGGTGCAGTACGACCCCGACCGGCGGCGCGTCGTATATCGCCCGGTGAGCATCGTGCCCAGGGTGCTCGTACCCAAGGTCATCCGCCACGACCACCGCTATGAGCCCGCGCTGCGCGATCCGGGAGCGCCACGCTGATGGCCAGCGAGCCGGTCGCGGAGATCCGCAACTACACGATGAACTTCGGGCCGCAGCATCCGGCCGCGCACGGCGTGCTGCGCCTGGTGCTGGAGATGGACGGCGAGGTCATCCACAAGGCCGATCCGCACATCGGGCTGCTGCACCGTGCCACCGAGAAGCTCGCCGAGTCCAAGCCCTTCAACCAGTCGATCGGCTATATGGATCGACTCGACTACGTCTCCATGATGTGCAGCGAGCACGCCTATGTGCTCGCCATCGAGCGGCTGCTCGGCATCAAGCCACCCGAGCGCGCCCAGTACATCCGTGTCATGTTCGACGAGATCACGCGCATCCTCAACCACCTGATGTGGCTCGGCTCGCACGGCCTCGACATCGGCGCGATGACGGTGTTCCTGCTCGCCTTCAAGCAGCGCGAGGAGCTCATGGACGTGTACGAGGCGGTGTCGGGCACGCGCATGCACGCCACCTACTACCGCCCGGGCGGCGTGTACCGCGATCTGCCGGACAGCATGCCGAAGTACCAGGTGACGCGCTGGCACTCGGCGAAGGATGTCGCCCGCCTGAATGCAGCCCGCAGCGGGACCATGCTGGACTTCATTCAGGCCTTTACCGAACAGTTCCCCGCGGCCATCGATGATTACGAGGCGCTGCTCACCGACAACCGCATCTGGAAGCAGCGCACCGTCAACATCGGCGTGGTCACCGCCGAGCGTGCCCTGCAGCTCGGCTTCTCGGGGCCGATGCTGCGCGGCTCAGGTATCGCCTGGGACCTGCGCAAAAAGCAGCCCTACGAGGTCTACGCGGCCATGGATTTCGATGTGCCGGTGGGCGTCAACGGCGACTGCTACGACCGTTACCTGGTGCGCATCGAGGAGATGCGCCAGTCGAATCGCATCGTCCGCCAGTGCGTCGAGTGGCTGCGTGCACACCCCGGTCCGGTGATGATCGATGACCGCAAGGTGCGCCCGCCACGGCGTGAGCGCATGAAGGAGGACATGGAGTCGCTCATTCATCACTTCAAGTTCTTCACCGAGGGCTACGAAGTGCCCGAAGGCGACACCTACGCGGCCGTCGAGGCACCGAAGGGCGAGTTCGGCATCTACCTGGTTTCCGACGGCGCCAACAAGCCCTACCGGCTCAAGTGCCGCGCCCCGGGCTTCGCGCACCTCGCGGCGCTGGAAGAGATGTGCAAGGGCCACATGCTGGCCGACGTCGTGGCGGTGATCGGCACGCAGGACATCGTTTTCGGGGAGATCGACCGGTGAGCAACGGGCGCAGCAACATCGGCGTGGCGGGCACCGCGCTCATGAGCAAGATCTCGCTGCTCTCGGCGGAGACGCGCGCCGAAATCGACCACTGGGTGGCGAAGTTCCCGCCCGGGCGGCAGCGCTCGGCGTGCCTCGCGGCGCTGCGCGCGGCGCAGGAGCAGAACCACGGCTACCTGACCCCCGACCTGATGGACGCCGTGGCCGAGCACCTCAAGCTGCCGCCGATCCAGGTGTATGAGGTCGCGAGCTTCTACTCGATGTTCGAGACCCACCCCTGCGGGCGCCACCACGTCAGCATCTGCACCAACATTTCCTGCATGCTGAACGGCGCCGAGGCGCTGGTGGCGCATGCGGAAAAGAAGCTCGGCATCAGGCTGAACGAGAGCACGCCCGACGGCCGCATCTTCCTCAAGCGCGAGGAGGAGTGCCTGGCGGCCTGCAACGGCGCGCCGATGCTGATGGTGGACCACGTCTTTCATGAGAATCTCACGCCGGAGAAGCTCGACAAGATCCTGGATGAGCTGAAGTGAGCGACCTCGAGAGCAAATACGCCGAGCGGATGAATCTGGTGGCCTTCGAGCCGCTGAAGCACGAGCGCTCGTGGACGCTGCCCGTCTATCGCGGCATCGGCGGCTACGAGGTGTGGGAGCGGATCCTCAGGGAAAAGCCCGAGCGCGGCTCGATCATCGACCAGGTGAAGGCCTCGGGCCTGCGCGGCCGCGGCGGCGCCGGCTTCCCCACCGGCACCAAGTGGAGCTTCATGCCGCGCAACTCGCCGGTGCAGAAGTATCTGGTGTGCAATTCCGACGAGAGCGAGCCCGGCACCTGCCACGACCGCGACATCCTGCGCTACAACCCGCACGCCCTCATCGAGGGCCTGGCGATCGCCGGCTACGCCACCAACTCGACGGTCGCCTACAACTACATCCGCGGGGAGTTCCTCGGAGAGCCGGCGCCGCGCTTCGAGGCGGCGCTGGCGGAAGCCTACGAGGCGGGACTGCTCGGCCGCAACATTCGCGGCTCCGGCGTCGACTTCGACCTCTACAGCTTCATCGGCGCCGGCGCCTATATCTGCGGCGAGGAGACCGGGCTGCTCGAATCGCTCGAGGGCAAGCCCGGCAAGCCGCGCTTCAAGCCGCCCTTTCCGGCCAACTTCGGCCTGTACGGCGCCCCCACCACCATCAACAACACGCTGAGCTTCGCCTCCGTGCCGACCATCCTGCGCAAGGGTCCGGCGTGGTTCGCCGCCCTCGGGCCTGCGAACTCGGGCGGCACGCTGATCTTCTCCTTCTCCGGTCACGTGGCGAAGCCCCGCAATCTCGAGCTACCCCTCGGCACCCCGTTCGCCGATCTGCTCGAGCTGAATGGCGGCATGCGCGCGGGCGCCCGGCTCAAGGCCGTGATTCCCGGCGGTGTCTCGGTGCCGGTCGTGCCGGGCGAGATCATGATGAAGACCAACATGGACTACGACTCCGTCAAGGCGGCGGGCTCGGCGCTCGGCACCGGCGCCGCCATCGTCATGGACGAGACCACCTGCATGGTGCGCGTGCTCGAGCGCATCTCGCGCTTCTACATGGCGGAGTCCTGCGGGCAGTGCACGCCGTGTCGCGAAGGCACGGGATGGATGAACCGGCTGCTGCGCCGCATGCTGGCGGGCGAGGCGCGCCGCGAGGAGCTCAACCTGCTGCTCGACGTCGCCAATCGCATCGAGGGACATACGATCTGCGCCTTCGGCGATGCCTCCGCCTGGCCGGTGCAGAGCTTCCTCAAGCACTACCGCCACGAGTTCGAATACATGATCGATCACGGCGGACGGAGCCTGGTGGCCGAGACGCTGGGAGCGCGGGCGGCTTAAGCGATGGCGGACGAACTGGTCAACATCGAGATCGACGGCGTACCGGTCAAGGCACGCAAGGGCGAGATGATCATCCGCGTGACGGACGCGCAGGGCGTGTACGTGCCGCGCTTCTGCTACCACGACAAGCTGACGATCGCAGCCAACTGCCGCATGTGCCTGGTGGAGGTGGAGAAAGCGCCGAAGCCGATGCCGGCCTGCGCCACCCCGGTGATGGAGGGCATGAAGGTCTTCACCAAGTCGCCGCGCGCCATCGGTGCGCAGCGCGCCACCATGGAGTTCCTGCTCATCAATCATCCGCTCGACTGCCCGATCTGCGATCAGGGCGGGGAGTGCGAGCTGCAGGACCTGGCGGTGGGCTTCGGTCGCGACGGCTCGCGTTATCAGGAGCGCAAGCGCGTGGTGGCCGACGAGAACCTGGGTCCGCTGATCGCCACCGACATGACGCGCTGCATCCACTGCACGCGCTGCATCCGCTTCACCGACGAGATCGCCGGCATCCAGGAGCTCGGCATGATCGGCCGCGGCGAGCAGATGAAGGTGCGCACCTATATAGAGAGTGTCGTCAACCACGAGCTGGCCGGCAACGTCATCGACCTGTGCCCGGTGGGAGCACTGGTTTCCAAGCCCTACCGCTTCAGCGCGCGCGCCTGGGAGATGGGCGCCGTGCCGCTGATCTCCCCCCACGACCCGGTCGGCAGCAACCTCTACGGCCACGTGCTGCGTGGCCATCTGATGCGGGTTGTGCCGCGCGAGAACGAGTCGATCAACGAGACCTGGATCGCCGATCGCGACCGCTTCAGCTACGAGGGCGTCTACAGCCCGGACCGCCTCGAGCAGCCGCTGGTGCGCCGCGGCGCGGAGTGGGTGCCGAGCGATTGGGAGAGCGCGCTGGCGCTCGTCGCCCAGGGCCTCAAGGCACGCGCCCGGGAGTGCGGCTTCCTGGTGAGCAGCTCGGCGACGCTCGAGGAGCTGTACCTCGCCGGGCGCATCGCGCGCGGACTCGGCACTCACAACATCGACCACCGCCTGCGGCGGCGCGATTTCCGCGACCAGGCGGCCGATCCGCTCTTTCCCAACCTGGGGATGCGCATCGCGGATATCGATAACCTGAGCTCGCTCCTCGTGGTCGGCGCCAATTTGCGCCGCGAGGTGCCGATCCTGGCGCACCGGGTGCGCAAGGCGGCGCGGCGCGGCGCGCAGGTTGCCATGCTGAATCCGGGGCGCTTCGCCTATCAGTTTCCCCTCGCCGCCTACCTCACCGCCGCGGCGCGCGCGCTGCCGGCGGAGCTCGCCGCGATCCTCGCGGCCGTGGCCGAGGCCGCCGGCAAGGCCGTGCCCGCGCATCTTGTGGGCGCAGCCGGCGCGGCACGGGTGGGCGAGGAGCATCGCGGCGCGGCCCGGGCGCTGCTCACGGGGGAGCGGCGTGCGGTGTGGCTCGGTGCCCTTGCGGGACGCCATCCGCAGTTCGCCGACCTGCGCGCCCTCGGGGCCGCCATCGCGCAGCTTGCCGGGGCCTCCTTTGGCGTTGTGGCAGAGGGCGGCAACGCCGCCGGCGCCTATCTTGCCGGGGCGGTGCCACACCGCGAGGCCGGTGGCGGCGCGGTGGAGCCGGTGGGCCTCACCGCGCGCGAGATGCTGCAGCAGCCGCCGAAGGCCTGCGTGCTCTTCGGCGGCATCGAGCCCTCGGTGGATGCGCTCGATCCCGACAGCGTCGGCTTGCTGTCGCGGGCAGAGCTGGTGGTCGCACTGACGCCGTTCGCCGGGGACGAAGTGAAGCGCATCGCGCACGTGCTGCTGCCGATCGGCACTTTCGCCGAGACCTCGGGCACCTACGTCAACTGCGAGGGACTGTGGCAGAGCCAGACCGGCGCGGCGGCTCCGGTAGGCGCGGCGCGGCCGGGCTGGAAGGTGCTGCGCGTGCTCGGCAATCTTCTCGGCCTGGCGGGATTCGACTACCAGTCCTCCGAGGAGGTGCGCGAAGAGCTGCGCGGGCGCTGCAGCCAGCTCAGCCCCCAGGGCTATGGCGGCGCGCACGCCGTGCCTGGTGCGGGCGAGGGCGCTGCTTCCGAGCTGCGCCTCATCGACCTGCCCATGTACCAGCTGGATGCGCTGGTGCGGCGCGCACCGGCCCTGCAGAAGACGCGCGAGGGGCGCGCCGCGGCCGCGACCTACTGACGGAATCGCACCGTGACCCATCTGGCAAATCTCTGGTCCATCTTCCTCGGCCTGGCGCGCTCGCCGCTCGGGGAATCGACCGGCTGGACCATCGTCATCGTGGTGGTGCTGATCATCAGCGTGGCGCTGCTCACCTTGTGGGAGCGCAAGGTGATCGGCTGGATGCAGCTGCGCCGCGGACCCAACCGGGTGCGCATCTTCGGTTTCCTGCCCGGCGTCGGCCAGCCGTTCGCGGACGTGGTGAAGCTGCTGCTGAAGGAAGTGGTGATCCCGGCCAACTCCAACAAGTTCCTGTTCCGCATCGCTCCCATGATCGCGCTGATCCCGGCCTTCGCTGCCTGGGCGGTCATCCCGCTCTCGCCGGAGGTGGTGGTATCGAAGGCGGACGCGGGACTGCTGTACCTGCTGTCGCTCACCTCGATGGGTGTTTACGGCGTCATCGTCGCCGGCTGGGCCGCCAACTCCAAGTACGCTTTTCTCGGAGCGATGCGCTCCGCGGCGCAGATGGTCGCTTACGAGATCGCCATGGGCTTTGCGCTGGTCGGCGTGCTCATGGCCACCGGCAGCATGAACCTCGGCACGATCGTCCAGACCCAGTCCGGGGGCGTCGGATCATGGAACTGGTTCTGGCTGTTTCCGCTCCTGGTGGTGTACTTCATCTCCGGTGTCGCCGAGACCAACCGCGCACCCTTCGATGTCGCGGAGGGTGAGTCGGAGATCGTCGCCGGCTTTCATGTCGAGTACTCCGGGATCGCCTTCGCGCTGTTCTTTCTCGCCGAGTACGCCAACATGATCCTGATCTCGGCGCTCACCGCGGTGTTCTTCTTCGGCGGCTGGCAGGGGCCGTTCCAGGGTTATCCGCTGCTCGGTGGCACCTTCCTGGGTCACCCCAGCTTCCTGTGGTTCGGGCTGAAGATCTTCATCGCGCTGTTCTTCTTCCTGTGGTTCCGCGCCACCTTCCCGCGCTATCGCTACGACCAGATCATGCGGCTCGGGTGGAAGGCGCTCATTCCCGTGACGCTGGTGTGGATCGGCGTGGAGATGCTGCTCGCGGTCTGTCGCATCGGCCCCTGGGCGCGTCCCTGGTATCACTGATGGCTTTCAATCCGCTCAAGACTTTCCTCCTGCCGGAGCTCATCAAGGGGCTGCTGGTCACTGCACGGACTCTGGTCTCGCCCAAGTACACCCTCAACTATCCCGAGGAGAAGACGCCGCAGTCGCCGCGCTTCCGCGGGCTGCATGCGCTGCGCCGCTATACCAACGGCCAGGAGCGCTGCATCGCCTGCAAGCTGTGCGAGGCCGTTTGTCCGGCGGTGTGCATCACCATCGACTCGGATGTCGCCGCCGATGGCACGCGGCGCACCAGCCGTTATGACATCGACCTCTTCAAGTGCATCTATTGCGGCTTCTGCGAGGAGGCCTGCCCGGTGGACGCGATCGTGCTGACGCGCATCCACGAGTACCACATGGAGCGGCGCGGCGAGAACATCATGAGCAAGGACAAGCTGCTCGCGGTCGGCGAGCGCTACGAAGCCATGATCGCCGCCGACAAGGCCGCGGACGCCCCCTACCGATGAGAAGCTCCCGATGCTGATCCAGGTTCTGTTTCATGTCTTCGCCGCCATCCTGGTGTTGTCCGCCCTGGGGGTGATCAGCGCGCGCAATCCGGTGTACTCAGCGCTGGCGCTGGTGATGTGCTTCGTCACCTCCGCCGCCATCTGGCTGCTCATCGAGGCGGAGTTCCTCGCCGTGGTGCTGGTGCTGGTGTACGTCGGCGCCGTGATGGTGCTGTTCCTGTTCGTGGTGATGATGCTCGACATCAACCTCGCGGAGCTGCGCCGCGGCTTCACGCGCTTCGCCTGGCTCGGCTGGCTGACCGCGCTCGCGGTGATCGTCGAGATCGCAGGCGTCGTGTGGGCGCGGGGTGGACTCGGAGTCGACGCCAGCCGCGGGGCGGTGCCCGAGCCCCAGAGCTACACCAACACGCTGGCGCTCGGCAGCGTCCTCTACACGCGCTACGCCTATCCGCTCGAGCTCGCCGCCATGCTGCTGCTGGTGGCGATCGTCGCCGCCATCTCGCTCACCATGCGGCGCCGCGCCGGCCTCAGGTACCAGGACATCAGCCGCCAGGTGGCGGTGCGGCCCGAGGAGCGCGTGCGCATCGTCAAGATGGAAGCGGAGCAGGGCCCGTGATCAGCCTGGGCCAGCTGCTGACGCTCTCGGCCGTGGTGTTCTCGCTGGCGGTCGCGGGAATCTTCCTCAACCGCAAGAACGTGATACTGCTGCTGATGTGCGTCGAACTGCTGCTGCTCGCCGCCAATTTCAACTTCATCGCCTTCTCGCGCTATCTCAACGACATCAACGGTCAGATATTCGTGTTCTTCGTTCTGACGGTGGCGGCGGCCGAGTCCGCGATCGGGCTGGCGATCCTCGTGGTGCTGTTCCGCGAGCGCCGCAGCATCAACGTCGAAGACCTGAATACCCTGAAGGGCTGAAGGCGCGAGCCCATGAACCCGACTCTGCTGCTCGCCATTCCGCTGCTGCCGCTCATCGCGGCGATCGTCGCGGGCCTCGGCGGTCGCCTCATCGGGCGCGCCGGCGCCCACACCGTCACCTGCCTCGCCGTGGGGGCCTCGTGCGTGCTGTCGGTGATCGTGCTCAGGCAGATATGGTGGGAGGGAGCGCCGGTCTACGACGCCCCGGTCTACACCTGGCTGGTGAGCGACTCGATGCACATGCAGGTCGGATTCCTGGTGGACCGGCTGACCGCGCTCATGATCACGGTCGTCACCTTCGTGTCGCTGTGCGTGCATGTCTACACCATCGGTTACATGGCGGACGATCCGGGCTATACGCGCTTCTTCAGTTACATCTCGCTGTTCACCTTCTCGATGCTGATGCTGGTGATGGCGAACAACTTCATGCAGCTGTTCTTCGGCTGGGAGGCGGTGGGTCTCGTTTCCTACCTGCTGATCGGCTTCTGGTACACGCGCCCGAGCGCCATTTTCGCCAATCTCAAGGCCTTCATCGTCAATCGCGTCGGCGATTTCGGCTTCGTGCTGGGGATCGCCGGCATTGCCTTCTACACCTTCTCGCTCGACTATCGCGCCGCCTTCGCCGCCGCTCCGCACATTGCGCTCGCCAGCGTGCCGCTGTCGGGCTCGGTGAGCGTGAACGCTCTGACGCTCATCTGCGTATGCCTGTTCGTGGGCGCGATGGGCAAGTCCGCCCAGGTACCGCTGCACGTGTGGCTGCCGGATTCGATGGAAGGTCCGACGCCGATCTCGGCGCTGATCCACGCCGCCACCATGGTGACGGCGGGGATATTCATGGTGGCGCGCATGTCGCCGCTGTTCGAGTACTCCGACGCCGCTCTATCGGTGGTGATGGTGGTGGGCGCGATCACCGCGTTCTTCATGGGACTGCTCGGCGTCGTCAACAACGACATCAAGCGCGTGATCGCCTACTCGACGCTCTCGCAGCTCGGCTACATGACGGTGGCGCTCGGGGTGTCGGCCTACGGCGCGGCGATTTTCCATCTCATGACCCACGCCTTCTTCAAGGCGCTGCTGTTCCTCGCGGCGGGCTCGGTGATCATCGCCATGCATCACGAGCAGGACATGCGCCGCATGGGCGGACTCGCCCGCTACATGCCGATCACCGCCGTGACCTGCTGGATCGGCGCGCTGGCGCTCATCGGCACCCCGTTCTTCTCCGGCTTCTACTCCAAGGACGCGATCATCGAGGCGGTCGGGCAATCGCACCGTTCCGGCAGCGGCTTCGCCTACTGGTGCGTGCTGCTCGGAGTGTTCGTCACCGCGCTCTACACCTTCCGCATGATGTTCCTGACGTTCCACGGGCCCGAGCGCTTCCGCGAGGCCGCTGCGCACGGTGAGCAGGACGACCACGACCACGATCACGGCGCGCACGGCGGCAACCCGCAGGAGAGCCCGTGGGTGGTGACGGTGCCGCTGATCGCGCTGGCGATTCCCTCTCTGCTGATCGGGGCGCTGTCGGTGGCGCCGGTGCTGTTCGGCGACTATTTCGGCCACTCGATCCTGGTGCTGGGACGGAACGACGTGGTGGCGAAGATCGGCGAGGAATTTGCAGGTCCGGTGAGCTTCGCCCTGCACGGGTTCCTGTCCGCGCCTTTCTGGTTCGCGGCCGCCGGGGTTGCGACCGCGTGGCTGTTCTTCCTCAGGCAGCCCGCATGGGCGGATGAGGTCGCGCGGCGTTATCACTGGCTGTACCGCATCCTCACGCAAAAGTATTACTTCGACTGGTTCAACGAGAAGATCCTTGCAGCTCTCAGCCGCGGCGTCGGGGTGGCCTTGTGGAAGGGGGGGGACCAGGGGCTGATCGACGGCGCCATGGTCAACGGCACGGCCGAGGGCGTCGGCTGGTTCGGCGGCGTGCTGCGGCGCGTGCAGAGCGGCTACCTCTATTCCTACGCCTTCTGGATGGTCATCGGCCTCGTGGTTCTGCTCGGCTGGTTCCTGACCCACCTGCAGTAGGGGCCGTACACGCATGTCATACCTGCTGTCCGTGCTCATCTGGCTGCCAGTCGCCGCGGGCCTCGGCGTCCTCGCGCTGGGTGAGCGCCGGATCGCCGCGGGGCGCTGGCTGGCGCTCGCGGCCTCGCTGGCAACTCTCATCCTGACGGTGCCGCTGTGGAGCCAGTTCGATACCGGCACCGCGGCGCTGCAGTTCGTCGAGAAGCTGCCGTGGATTCCGCGCTTCAAGGCCTACTACGCGCTCGGCGTCGACGGCATCTCGCTGCCCCTGATCGTGCTCACCGCCTTCATGACGGTCCCGGTGGTGATCGCCGCCTGGACGGTGATCGAGGCGCGACCGGCGCAGTACTACGCCGCCTTCCTCATCATGGAAGGGCTCATGATCGGCGTATTCAGCGCGAGCGATGCGCTGCTGTTCTACTTCTTCTGGGAAGCCATGCTGATCCCGATGTTCCTCATCATCGGTATCTGGGGTGGTCCGCGCCGCGTCTACGCCACCATCAAGTTCTTCCTCTACACCTTCCTCGGCTCGGTGTTCATGCTGGCGGCGCTCATCTACATGTACGTCAAGGCCGGCGACTATTCCATCGCCAGCCTCCAGGCGCTGCCGCTGACGCTGCTCGAGCAGCGCCTGATCTTCCTCGCGCTGATGCTCGCCTTCGCGGTCAAGGTGCCCATGTTCCCGGTGCACACCTGGCTCCCGGATGCGCACGTCGAGGCGCCCACCGGCGGTTCGGTGATCCTCGCGGCGATCATGCTCAAGATGGGCGGCTACGGCTTCCTGCGCTTCTCGCTCCCCATCACGCCGGACGCGAGCCGTGAGCTCGACCTGCTGGTGATCGCGCTGTCGCTCATCGCGGTCATCTACATCGGCTTCGTGGCGCTCGTCCAGCAGGACATGAAGAAGCTCATCGCCTATTCCTCGATCGCGCACATGGGCTTCGTCACGCTCGGTGCCTTCGTCATCTACGAGATCGTGGCCGCCACCAAGAGCATCCAGGGGGCCGGCATGGGGCTCGACGGGGCGATGGTGCAGATGATCTCCCACGGGCTCATCTCGGGAGCGCTGTTCCTGTGCGTCGGGGTGCTCTACGACCGCATCCACAGCCGCCAGATCGCCGACTACGGCGGCGTGGTGAACACCATGCCGGTGTTCGCCACCTTCATGGTGCTGTTTGCGCTCGCCAACACGGGGCTCCCCGGCACCTCCGGCTTCGTGGGCGAGTTCCTGGTGATCATCGCGAGCTTCCGGGCGAGCTTCTGGTACGCGGCGCTCGCGGCGGTGACGCTGATCCTCGGCGCCTGCTACACGCTGTGGCTGGTGAAGCGGGTCGTGTTCGGCGCCGTCGCCAACCCGAAGGTCGCGGCCCTCGAGGACCTCAATCCACGCGAGTTCGTCGTGCTCGGCGCCCTGGCGGCCGCGGTGCTGCTGGTAGGCCTGTGGCCGGCCCCGCTCCTCAAGGTGATGCAGCCCTCGATCCACCACCTGCTGACGCAGGCGATCGCCACCAAGCTGTGAGCCCGCCATGCCGGATGCCCTCATGAGCCCTGCCAGCCTCGCGCCCGCGATCGCGGAGATCTGGCTGGCGCTGGCGGCGTGCATCGTGCTGCTGGTGGACGTTTTCGCCGGCGAGCGGCGGCGCGGCCTGACACCGACCCTGACGCTGCTGGCGCTCGCGCTCGGCGCCGCGCTCACCGTGCAGTACGGCGCGGTCGGGCAGCGCACGCTGCTGTTCGATGGCATGTACGTGGCCGACGAGCTCGCCTGGGCGCTGAAGCTCGCCGGATTCCTCTTCGTCGCGGTGGCGCTGCTCTATTCGCGCAGCTACCTGGAGAACCGCCGCATCCTGCGCGGCGAGTACTACGTGCTGGCACTCACCGCGCTCCTCGGCATCTTCGTGCTGACCTCGGCCAACAGCCTGCTCACCGTGTATCTGGGGGTGGAGCTGCTGGCGCTGTCGGTGTACGCAATGGTGGCCTTCGACCGCGACTCCGGCATCTCGGCCGAGGCGGCCATGAAGTACTTCGTGCTCGGCGCGCTCGCTTCGGGGGCGCTGCTCTACGGCATGTCTCTCATCTACGGCCTGACGGGCACTCTCGGTCTCACGGAGATCGCCGCGCGGCTGCACGGGCCGGTCAATCCCGGACTGCTGCTCGGACTGACGTTCATCGTGGTGGCGGTCGCCTTCAAGCTCGGGGCGGTGCCGTTTCACATGTGGCTCCCCGACGTGTACGAGGGTGCGCCCACCAGCGTGACGCTGTTCATCGGCACGGCCCCCAAGCTCGGCTATTTCGCGCTCACCCTGCGCCTGCTGGCCTACGGTCTCGGCGGCGCGGTGGGCGAATGGTCGCGGATGCTGGCGGTGCTCGCGGTGTTGACGCTGGTGGTGGGCAACGTCGTTGCGATCGTGCAAAGCAACCTCAAGCGCATGCTCGCCTACTCGACCATCGCCAACGTCGGCTTCATCGTGCTCGGCTTCGTCGCCGGCACGCCCGAGGGCTACAGCGCGGCACTCTATTACACGCTGGTCTACGTTCTGGTCGCGCTCGGATCCTTCGGTGTCATCGTGCTCGCGGCTTCCAGGGGCTTCGAGGCGGACCGGCTCGATGACTACCGCGGGCTGCACCAGCGCGATCCCATGCTTGCCGCCGCCATGATGGTGCTGATGTTCTCGACCGCGGGCGTACCGCCGTTCGTCGGCTTCTGGGCGAAGCTGCGCATCTTTCAGGTGCTGTGGGAGAGCCAGCACCTGTGGCTGGTAGTGATCGCCGCGGCCATGTCGGTGGTCGGGGCCTTCTACTACCTGCGGGTGATCAAGCTCATGTACTTCGATCCGGCGCCGCAGTCACTGCCGCCCACCGTGCGCTCCGGCGGCGCGCGCCTCGCGCTCGGCCTCAATGCGGTCGCCGTGCTCATCCTCGGCGTGCTGCCGGGGCCGCTGCTCGACCTCTGCGCAAAGCTGATTCACTGAGCGGGGCCCGCTCCCCGACACTCGTTCAAGGAGACTACCCATGAGACAGCTGGCCCGGACGCTTTGTCTGCTGTGCCTGGCGCCGCTTGCCGCCCAGGCGGCGGCGCCGCACTACCACATCACCCAGCAGCTGCCCCTGCCCGGAGACGAAGGCTGGGACTACCTCACCTTCGAGCAGGGCGGGCAACGGCTGTTCGTGTCGCACGGCACACGGGTGCTGGTCGTCGATGCGGACAAGCTCAGCGTCATCGGCGAGATCGCCGATACCCCCGGGGTGCACGGCATCGCGCTCGCGCCGGAGCTCGACCGCGGCTTCGTGAGCGCCGGGGGTTCCGGTACGGTGGTGGTGTTCGACCTCAAGTCGCTGGCGCGGCTCAAGGAGATCAAGGTCACGGGAGATAACCCGGACGCGATCCTCTACGATCCTGCGAGCCAGCGCGTATTCACCTTCAACGGCCGCGGCCGCAACGCCACGGCGATCGATGCGCGCACCGGGGAGGTGCTCGGCACCATCCCGCTCGATGCCAAACCCGAATTCGCGGTGACCGACGGCAAGGGTCGCATCTATGTGAACCTCGAGGACCGGAACAGCGTCGCCGTCATCGACCCGGCGAAGCTGTCGGTGGTGTCGGTATGGCCGCTCACGGGGTGCGAGGAGCCCTC
This sequence comes from Steroidobacteraceae bacterium, assembly GCA_035632655.1. Taxonomy (GTDB): domain Bacteria; phylum Pseudomonadota; class Gammaproteobacteria; order Steroidobacterales; family Steroidobacteraceae; genus 13-2-20CM-66-19. The sequence goes on from DASQGK010000097.1 coordinate 60,523, forward strand.
GGGGCTTGCGCTCGATGGGGCGCACGCGCGGCTCTTTCCGGTGTGCGATAACCGGGTGATGCCGGTGCTCGATGCGACTTCCGGCAAGCTGCTCGGCAAGGCCGCGATCGGCGCGGGCCCCGACGCCGCGGCCTTCGATCCGGGCACGGGACTTGCGTTCGCTTCCTGCGGCGAAGGCAAGCTCACGGTCGTTCGCACCGCGCAGTCGGGACGTCCCGAAGTGCTCGAGTCGGTGACCACCCAGCGCGGTGCGCGCACCATGGCGCTCGATCTGGCCAGGCACCGCGTGTTCCTGGTGACGGCGGACTTCGGCCCGCCGCCGCCGGCCAGCGCGGCCGAGCCGCACCCGCGGCCCACGCGGGTGCCGGGGAGTTTCCGCCTGCTGGTGCTGGAGCCCTGATCCATGAGGTCGCGCCTGACAGGCCTGTGCCTCGCGGCTCTCGGGTGCATCGCTGCCGGGAGCGGCGCAGCGGCGCCGGCTGGCGATGGCGCCAGCGATGCGCTGGCCCACGAGATCTTCCAGCAGCTGATCGGGATCGACACCAGCGACTCGACCGGCAACGTCACCAGCGCCGCGGAGGCTCTGCGCCAGCGCTTCCTCGAGGCGGGCTTCCCGCAAGCGGACTTGTTTCTGGGCGGGCCGAAGGACCACAAGCACAACCTGGTGGTGCGCCTGCACGGCACGGGTAAGCACAAGCCGCTGCTGCTCATCGGACATCTGGACGTCGTCGAAGCCCGCCGCGAGGACTGGAGCACCGATCCCTACCAGCTGGTCGAGAAGGGCGGCTACTTCTACGGCCGCGGCGCCATCGACATGAAGGATGGCGATGCGGTGATGGCAGCCGCGCTCATCCGCATGAAGCACGAGGGCGTGCGGCCGAGCCGCGACATCATTGCGGCGTTCACCGCGGACGAGGAGGGCGGTTGCTGTAACGGCGTCAGCTGGCTCCTCAGGAACGATCGCGATCTCATCGACGCGGAGTACGTGCTCAACCAGGACGACTGGTCGGTGATGGCCGAGCATGGCGTACCGAGGGTTGCGCGGCTCATCGCCACCGAAAAGCTCTACTCCGACTATCAGCTGAGCGTCACTAATCCGGGCGGGCACAGCTCGGTGCCGCGGCCCGACAACGCCATCTACCAGCTCGCACGTGCCCTCACGCGGCTCGCCCGCTTCCAGTTCCTGTTCGAGCTCAACAGCGTCAACCGCGGCTACTTCGAGCGGATGGCGAGCGAGGTGGCCAGGGGCCAGGAGGCCGAGGACATGCGCGCCATGCTCAGGGAGCCGCCGGATGCGCAGGCGATCGCTCGCCTGTCGCGCGAGCCGGACAACGTGTCGGTGACGCGTACGACCTGTGTGGCCACCCGCCTTGCCGGCGGCCACGCCAACAATGCCCTGCCGCAGCGCGCCGAAGCGGTGGTCAACTGCCGCATCTTCCCGGGGCATTCCAAGGAAGAGATCCGCCAGACCCTCATCAGGGCGATCAACGACCCGCAGATCACCGTGCGTTATATCGCCGACGACGGTTCCGTATCCGACCGTGCCACGGACGAGCAGGCCGTGGCTCCGGCGCCGCTGCGTCCCGATGTGCTGCAGGCTCTCACGACGCTCTCACGGCAGGCGTGGCCGCAGGCGCGGGTAATCCCGTTCCTCGATCCCGGCGCCTCGGACGCCAAATACACGATCGCAGCGGGGCTGCCGACCTACACATTCGGCGGGGTTGCGGTCGACCGTGACGAGGTGCGCGCTCACGGGCGCGATGAGAGGCTTGCGGTCGAGGAGTTCTACAAGTGGAACCGGTTCTTTTTCCGCTACGTCACCGAGCTCACCGCGCAGTAACCAGGCACAAGGACGTGCCGATCCCGGGCAATTCAACTAGGACATGCGGCGTGAAACGGCGATGACGCCGATCAGCACGATCAGGACGTTGAGGATCCACCAGGACGCCTGCTTGTGCATGAGCGTCGCGAGGAAGCCCGCGCCGCCGCTGGGCGCCTGGTCCGCGGCGCTCGCGGGCGGTGCGCCGCTGCGGGGCAGCTGACCGTCGAGCACTTCGCGCACGCCATCGTGCGCCACCACGATCTCCATCCTGCCGGGCGATGCGGCGGGCAGCTCCGGCAGCGTGGCTGCCCAGGTGCCGTCGGGCCGCGCCGTTGCCCGCACACTGCGCCCGTCGATCGTGACGGCGAGCTCGGCGCCGGCGACGGGCTGCTGATCCTGCGCACGGCGCACGCGCAGCAGCAGTGTTTGCGCCGCCACCGCCCCGTCCACCGTGAGGAGCGCCGAGTGCGCGACCGGCAGGTACGCCGGGGCGGCAGGCGACTGCGCCGACGCCAGCGAGACCAGCGCGAACAGCGAGACCATGCAACCGGGAAATCCCTCCACGAGTTTGATGTTAGCAGCCGGAATCTCGAGCGCGAAGCGGGCCGCGCTAGAATGAGCCCATGGCACCTCAATACCTCCCGGGCTTCGGCAACCACTTCGCCACCGAGGCGCTGCCCGGCGCTCTGCCGCAGGGCCGCAACTCGCCGCAGCGCTGCGCCTACGGTCTGTATGCCGAGCAGTACTCGGGTACGGCCTTCACCGCCCCGCGGCATGCCAACCGGCGCAGCTGGCTCTACCGTATCCGGCCGGCGGCGGTGCACGGGCCTTTCGTGCCGCTCAAGGCGCCGCGGCTCCTCAGCCGCTTCGATGCCGTGGCGCCATCCCCCAATCAGCTGCGCTGGGACCCCTTGCCGGTGCCGCGCGCCCCGACCGACTTCGTCGCGGGACTGATCACCGCGGCCGGCAACGGCTCTCCGGACGGCGGCAGCGGGTGCGCCATTCACTGGTACGTCGCCAATCGCTCGATGGAGCGGCGTTTCTTCTGCGATGCGGACGGGGAGCTGCTGATCGTGCCGCAGCTCGGGGCGCTGCGTTTCGCGACCGAGCTCGGGGTGATCGAGGCGGAGCCGCAGGAGATCGTCGTGCTGCCGCGCGGACTGCGCTTTCGCGTGGAGCTGCTCTCCGGGAGCGCGCGCGGCTACGTGTGCGAGAACTTCGGGGCGCCGCTGCGGCTGCCCGACCTGGGACCGATCGGCTCCAACGGGCTCGCCAACCCGCGCGATTTTCTGACGCCCGTGGCGTGCTATGAGGACCGCGAAGGCGACTTCGAGCTCGTCGAGAAGTTTGCCGGTGCGCTCTGGCGCGCACCGATCGGCCACTCGCCCCTCGACGTGGTCGGGTGGCATGGCAATCACGCGCCCTACAAGTATGACCTGCGTCGCTTCAACGCCATGGGCTCGGTGAGCTACGACCACCCCGATCCGTCGATCTTCCTGGTGCTGCAGTCGCCGAGCGATACGCCGGGGGTCGACTCGATCGATTTCGTGATCTTTCCGCCGCGCTGGCTTGCGATGCAGGACACTTTCCGGCCGCCCTGGTTTCACCGCAACGTCGCGAGCGAGTTCATGGGCCTCATCACCGGCACCTACGACGCCAAGGCGGAGGGCTTCACGCCCGGGGGCGCTTCGCTGCACAACTGCATGAGCGGCCACGGCCCGGACGCTGCCACCTACGAGAAGGCGGTGCGCGCCGACACCTCGCGCCCGGTGCACGTCACCGACACCATGGCCTTCATGTTCGAGACGCGGGCGGTGATTCGGCCGACGCGCTTTGCGCTCGATTGCCCGCAGCTGCAGCGCGGTTACCAGCGCGCCTGGACGGCGCTGAGGAGGAATTTCACGCCCACGGCCGGCGGCGGCCGTCCGGCACCGCAGCCGGCTCGTGCGCCGGGCGGTGCGCCCGGGGCGACACGTCGGCGGCGCGGCAGCTGACGGGCTGGCACACTAGCCGCATGCACCCGGTCGATGTGACCCACGATCCCGCCCTGCGCAGCTGGGTGCAGTCTGCGAATGCGCCCGGGTGTGATTTTCCGATTCAGAATCTGCCGCTCGCGGAATTCCGGCGCGCCGGGAGCGATGAGCCCTATCGCGGCGGTGTGGCGATTGGCGACGAGGTGCTCGATCTCGGGGCGTTGCACGGCGCCCTGCCGTTCAAGGGAGCCGCCGCGGGGGCGCTCGCGGCGGCTGCGCAACCTGCGCTCAATGCACTGATGAGCGAGGGCCACAGCGCGGCGGCGGCGTTGCGAGGCGCGTTGTCGGACGCGCTGCGCTCAGGCAGCGCGCTCGAAAGCCGCTTGCGCTCCATGCTCGTGCCGCAGCGCGCCGCCGAATACCGCGTCGCTGCCGAGATCGGTGATTACACGGATTTCTACGCCTCGATTTATCACGCCACCTCGGTCGGCCGGCTGTTCCGCCCGGACAATCCGCTGCTGCCGAACTACAAGTGGGTGCCCATCGCCTATCACGGGCGTGCCTCCTCAATCCGGGTCTCGGGCTTCGAGCCCCAGCGCCCCCTCGGGCAGATCCTGCCACCGGGAGCCACTCAGCCCGTTCTCGGGCCGACGCGCCGCCTCGACTACGAGCTCGAGGTCGGGATCTTCATTGGCCGGGGGAATCCGCTGGGCGCTGCCGTGCCTCTGGCGGAGGCCGAGGAGCACGTGTTCGGCTTGTGCCTCCTCAATGACTGGTCGGCGCGTGACATCCAGTCCTGGGAATACCAGCCGCTCGGCCCCTTTCTCGCCAAGAACTTCGCCACCACGGTCTCACCCTGGGTAGTGACCCTGGAGGCGCTCATCCCGTACCGCACCCCCTGGACACGGCCCTCGGGCGAGCCGGCGCCGCTGCCTTATCTCGACGACGAGCAGCAGCGCAGCGCGGGCGGCTTCGACCTCGTGCTCGAGGTATGGCTCGATACCGCGCAGATGCGCGCCCGCGGCATCGCCGCCCGGCGTGTGTCGCGCTCGAACTTCCGCGAGTCGTGGTGGACGGTGTCGCAGATGGTGACCCACCACACCGTCAACGGCTGCAACCTGTGCCCGGGCGATCTCCTCGGCAGCGGCACCCAGTCGGGGCCCGCGCCGGAGGAGGCGGGATCGCTGCTCGAGCTCTCGGCCGGCGGCAAGCGCCCGATCGCGCTCGGCAACGGGGAGAGCCGCACCTTTCTCGAGGACGGCGATCGCGTGACTTTCCGCGCCTGGTGCGAAAGGGAGGGATTTGCGCGCATCGGCTTCGGGGAGCTCACCGGCACCGTGCGGCCGGCGGCTTGAGGCGCCGATGAAGGCCTATCGCTATTACGACCTGATCCTCGGCGCCTACGTGTGCGTGCTGCTGTGCGCGAATCTGATCGGCGCGGCCAAGGTGTCGGTGGTGACACTGCCCTGGCTCGGGCCGCGCGAGTACATGGCCGGGGTGCTGTTCTTTCCGATCTCGTATCTCTTCGGGGACATTCTCACCGAGGTCTACGGTTACGCCCGCGACCGGCGCGCGGTGTGGAGCGGTTTTGCAGCGCTCATCTTCGCCGCCTGCATGGCGGCGGTGATCGTGCATCTGCCGCCCGCCGGCTTCTGGCGCAGCCGCCAGCCGGCGGTCGAGGAGATGTTCGGCAACACTCCGCGCATCGTCTGCGCCTCGATGATCGCGTTCTGGTGCGGCTCGTTCGTCAACAGCTACGTGCTGGCGAAGATGAAGATCTGGACACGCGGACGCTGGCTGTGGACCCGGCTGGTCGGCTCGACGATCTGCGGCGAGCTCATCGATACCGGCCTCTTCTACACCATCGCCTTCGGCGGACTGTGGGCGGCTGGCGACCTGATCGCGGTGACAACCGATCAGTACGTGCTCAAGGTCCTGTGGGAGGTGATCGCGACGCCGGCGACCTACCGGATCGTCGCCTTTCTCAAGCGTGCCGAGCAGGAGGACTACTACGACCGGCACACCAATTTCACGCCTTTCTCGCTCAAGGCATGAGTGGGCTCGACTCGACAGCAAGTAACGGGTCGCCGGGCGGAGCGTCTGTCTCTACGCTCCGCCCGGTGACACCTGAGGCGTCAGCTCACTTGCCGATCTGCTTGCTGACCTGGTTCTCCTGCTGGTTGAGCGACTTCTGCTCGGCCTTGGTGACGTGGCCGCCGTTGGTGCTGGCCATGGTCCGCTCTTCCTGGCGGATCGCATGATCCTCGCCGTGCAGCTGCCTCGCCTGCGCCTTGCTGATCTCGCCTTCCTTGCGCTCCTGCCTGATGCGCTTGTTCTGGTTGGCGAGGCGGTTGTTGACCTGCTCGCGGCGCGGATGGCTCTTCTGCCACTTGGTGTCCTTGTCAGCGTCGGCGGCGAGAGCCGGCGCCGCGACGGCGCCCAGGGTGACGGCGACGATCGCGGACATGAGTGCGGTGCGGATCGGGAATCTCATGGACATAACCTCCTGAACGGTGCGGTTGAGCGGTTCGTATTGAGCCGGAATGCCCGGCTTGCAGGTCGTTAACAACGTCGCAGCTGCGGAGGTGCTGACCTTTGTTACGGAAAGTTAACCGGCCGTGCGCTGTGACGCAGTTCACAACGAGCCGGACCGGTCGTGCGCGGCTGATCTGCAGTGCCGGCCGGGTGTGGGTCGCAGCGCTGCTGCTCGCGGCGTGCGGCGCTGCGCTCGCCGACAGCGATCCGCCCGCGCCGGCGCCCGCCGAGACGGCGCCGCGGCAGTCGCGCGACGATGCCTGGTGGACCGGGCCGCTGCTCGCGCCCAACGCCTCGACCTTTCCGGCGGGTCATGCCCTCGTCGAGACCTACGTCTTCGACGTGATCACCAACGGCAGTTACGACAGGAGCGGTAAGTGGCAGCCTTTCGACGGCGGCCATACGCCAGGCTCCCTCACCTATCTCATCTACGGTCTCACCGATCGGGTGGCGGTCGGACTGCTGCCGCGGTTCATCTATAACGAGCCGGCCGGGGCACCCAGCTCCGGCCCCGGCATCGGCGACGTCGGGGCCCAGGTGCAATATGGCCTCACCAGCTTTCATGAGGGGAGCCTGGTGCCGGCCACCGCGCTGGTGCTCGGCGAGACTTTTCCGACGGGACGCTACGACCGTCTCGCGCAGCCCGCCGACGGTTTCGGCGCAGGCGCCTGGACCACCTCGCTCTCGTGGTATTCGCAGGACTTCCTGTGGCTGCCCAACGGCCGGATTCTGCGCGTGCGACTCGATCTCACCTATGCGATCTCGAGCTCGGCAAGCGTGGCGGACTCGAGTGTCTACGGCACGGCCGCGGGATTCCGCGGCCGCGCCGCTCCGGGCGATACCTTTACGGCCGATGCCGCAGCGGAGTACAGCCTGACGCGCCGCTGGGTTCTGGCGACCGATTTCGTGTATGTGAACAATGCCAGCACGCGCCTCACCGGCAGCAATGTGCCGGCCGCGGGCGCGGCGACTTCCGTCAACCTGCAATCGGGGTGGAGCGATTACTTCGCCGTTGCTCCGGCGGTGGAGTTCAACTGGAGCAGTCGCGCCGGCGTGATCTTCGGCGCGCGCATATTCGTCGCCGGACACAATACCTCGGCCAGCATCACGCCGGCTGCGGCGATCAATCTGGTCTTCTGAGCCCTGCGCTTCGGTCTCAAGAAACCTCAAGGAAGCTCGCGCTCCGCAGGGAACGAACCCGCGGGCGGCTTCTGACAAACCGTCAACGCCGCACCGGGTGACTGCGTTTTAATGTGCAAGAGCTTGAACGACCCCATGGAGGGGGCGTCTAATCGGGTAACGGAGAAACCTCGGAAAGAGGGCCTGCTGAGGCCCGCAATCGAACTGAGGTGAGGGCTGTGAAAAGAATGAGCGTACGACCTCTCGTCCGGACCATCGGGGCCCTGCTGCTGGGCGTTGCCGTGGCAGGGGCGCCCGCGTTGAGCTATGCGCAGCACAGCTCCGGCGGCCATGGTGGCGGTGGCGGCGGCGGTGGCGGTGGCGGTGGCGGTGGCGGTGGTGGCGG
>DASQGK010000098.1:0-73807 GCA_035632655.1 Steroidobacteraceae bacterium
GGCGGTGCAGAGCGCGGTGCGCATCGCCGCTACCGTGCACGCGGTGGCGCGCGTGCTGGAGACGGCGGGCGGCGAAGCGCTGCGCGCCGAGTCGCGCGCGGCCTAGCCCGGGAGGCGAGTACAGTACCGGCCGTGCGGTACCCGTTCTTCCTGGCGCTCGGCGCTCCCGTCCTGGCGGCTCTCGCGGCGCCGTCTGCCATGCGGACCGTGAGCGACGACGGCGGCAATGCCGTGACGGTGGGGGCGCCGCCGCTGCGCATCGTGAGCCTCTCGCCGGGCGGCACGGAGATGCTGTTTGCCGCGGGCGCCGGTGCGCAGGTGGTAGCGACGGTCGAGTACTCCGACGTGCCGGCGGCGGCCAGGAGCGTAGCGCGCATCGGCGACGCCTCAGGCATAGACATGGAGCGGCTGATACTGCTGCGCCCGGACGTGGTGGTCGCCTGGCCCGCCGGCGGCAATCCCGCGCAGCGCGAGAAGATCGCGCGCTTAGGGATCCCGCTCTACCAGCAGCAGACCTCACGGCTCGCGGAGCTCGCTCCCTCGGTACGCCGCCTCGGCGCCCTCGCGGGAACGGAGGCGGCCGCCAGCCAGGCGGCGCGCGCCATCGATGCGCGACTTGCGGCTCTCGAGCGCGAATACGCGACCGGTGCGTGGGGCAAGGGGCGGCATCCCACGGTGTTGCTGCAGGTGTGGAACCGCCCGATCTACACGATCGGGGGGCGTCACCTCATGAGCGATGCGCTTGCCCTGTGCGGCGCGCGCAACGTGTTCGCCGATCTTCCCGAGCCGGGGCCGGTAGTCGACGTCGAGGCGGTCATCGCCCGCGATCCCGACATCATCATCGCGGCGGGCCCGCCCGGTGAGAGCGCTGCCTGGCTCACCGACTGGCGACGCTTCACCACCCTCGCGGCGGTGCGCAACGGGCGGCTGCTGGCGTTCGAGGATCAGGCCTTGAGCCGCCTGGGCCCGAGCTTCCTCGATGCGAACGAGGCGCTGTGCCGGGCGATCGCCGGCCTGCGAGAGGCACGCTGAAGCTGGCGGGCTCAGTCCCTGAAATTGCTGAACTGCAGCGGCCGGTCGAGCTTGGCGCCGCGCAGCAGCGCGATCGCCGCCTGCAGGTCGTCGCGCTGCTTGCCGGTGACGCGCACTTTGTCGCCCTGGATGCTCGCCTGCACCCTGAGCCTCGAGTCCTTGATGAGCCGGGTGAGCTTCTTGCCGGTCTCCGCATCGATACCGTGGCGCAGCGACACCTCCTGGCGCGCGGCGGCGAGGTTGGTCTGCGGCTCCTGCACGTCGAGACAGCTCAGGTCGACGCCGCGCTTGGAGAGGCGCAGCTTCACGATCTCGAGCATCTGCTTCAGCTGAAAATCGACCTGCGCGTGCAGCGTCACGGTGAAGTCCGTGAGCTCGAAGCGCGCGCCGGTGTCCTTGAAGTCGAAGCGTTGCCCGAGCTCGCGATTGGCCTGGTCGACGGCGTTGGCCACCTCGTGGGCGTTGAGCTCGGAGACCGCGTCGAAGGAGGGCATGGCCGCTCAGCGCGACGCGCGGCGCGCGCGGCGCTTCCCGGCCGGCCTCGGTACTGCTGCGCGCTTCGCGGTTTTCACCGGCGCCTCCTTCTCGAGCCGTTGACGGTAGGTGCGCGCGAGCAGCATGAAGCGCGGAGTGGGACCCACGTCCTCGTAGATCGGGTCGCCCTGCTCGTCGGTCGAGATGACGCGCTGGCCTGCGACATAGGGCATGGCGGCAGCGAGCTCTTTGAGCGCTGCCCCGAGCAGCTCGGTGATCAGCTGCTCGGGCGTGCGCCCCGGGAACATCTGCGCCAGCGCCTGCAGCTGCGCGGCCTCGTCGAGCGGCAGGTGCACGGCGAACTTGCGCGCCGTACGCGGCGCGGCCGCCGTTTCGCGCCAGCTCTCGAGCAGCTCTTTGAGGCTCACGGGCGCGCATTCTAACGGAAATGCAGGCCTTGACCCCCGGTGTTCGCGCCGGCCATACTGCCTCCAACATGGCGCAGCGGCCCGTCGGCACTCGTTGGTGGTGGCGCACTTCATAACGGAGTGGGCAGACGGTTAGCTTTTTCCCCGCGACTTAACGCGTATCACCGCACCAGAAACCCATCTCCGGCTGACCCCGGAATGGGTTTTTTGCTTTTTTGAGCGACTTTCCTGAGGAGCGCGCACGTCTTGCAGACCGCCTTCGACATTACCGGTGATCTCGACACCCCGGTCTCGGCTTTCATGAAGCTCGGCGCCTTCGCTCCGCGCTTTCTTCTCGAGAGCGTCGAGGGCGGGGAGCGGCTCGGACGCTACTCCTTCATCGGCTTCGGCGACGGACTCGAGGTGCGGCTCGATGCGGCGGGCCTCAGCATCGGGGGACGCAAGCACCCCGTTCCCGCCGACGGTGCCGGGCTCCTCGACGCGCTGCGCACGGCCCTCGCGGCTGCGCCACAGCCGCAGCCGGACCTTGCCGGCATGCCGCTCGCCGGCGGCCTGGTCGGTTACGCCGCCTACGACGTGGTGCGCTACTTCGAGCGCCTGCCGGCGCGCGGCCGCGGCGATTCCGGGGTGCCGGCGCTGCACTACATGGCGCCGCGCTCGGTGCTGGTGTTCGATCACCTGACGCGCGGGATCGCGCTGCTGCACGCGGGGGACGAGGACGAGCGCCGCGCGCTGCGCCGCGAGGTGATCCGCGCGCTGCGGGGCGCGCTGCCCAACGGCAGCCGCGCCGGCCGCTATGCGCCCCCGACCGCCGCCTACTCGCGCGAGTCCTATATGGCGGGCGTCCGGCGCACGCAGGAATACATCGCCGCGGGCGATGTGTATCAGCTGGTGCTCGCGAGCCGCTTCGCCGGGCGGCACGAGCTCGACCCATTCCAGGCCTACCGCGCGCTGCGCCTCATCAACCCGTCTCCTTATATGTACTACTGCGCCCTCGGGGACGTGTCGGTGGTGGGCTCCTCTCCCGAGGCACTGGTGAAGCTCAGCGGCCGCCGCGCGCAGCTGCGGCCGATCGCCGGCACACGTCCACGCGCGGCCGATGCGGCGGTCGACGAGGCACGCGCGGCGGAGCTGCGCGCCGATCCCAAGGAGAACGCCGAGCACGTGATGCTCGTCGACCTCGCGCGCAACGACCTGGGGAGGGTCGCGAGCGCCGGCAGCGTCACGGTCGACCCCTACCGTGCGATCGAGCGCTACAGTCACGTCATGCACATGGTGAGCGGGGTGTGCGGCGAGCTCGCGACCGGGCGCGACGCTTTCGATCTGTTTGCGGCTGCCTTTCCTGCCGGGACGCTGGTGGGAGCCCCGAAGGTGCGCGCCATGCAGATCATCGACGAGCTCGAGCCCGTGAGCCGCGGACTCTACGGCGGCACCGTCGGCTATTTCGGGGCGCGCGGCGATATGGACCATGCCATCACCATCCGCACGCTGGTCTTCAGGGGCGACGAGTACAGTTACCAGGCCGGCGCCGGCATCGTCGCCGACAGTGTGCCGGGCACCGAGCACGAGGAAGTGCTCGCCAAGAGCGCCGCCATGGTGCGCGCGCTCGAGCTCGCGGAGGAGGGCCTGTGAGCGCGCCGCGGCTGCTGCTCATCGACAACTACGACTCCTTCACCTACAACCTGGTGCAGGCGTTTCTGGTGCTCGGTGCCGAAGTGAGCGTCTACCGCAACGATGCCCTGACGCCGGAGGCAGCGCTCACCCTTGCGCCCTCGCATCTGTGCATCTCCCCCGGACCCGGCACCCCGTACGACGCCGGCGTGTCGATGGACATGATCCGCGCCTTTGCGGGCCGCATTCCGGTGCTGGGCGTGTGCCTCGGGCATCAGTCGATCGTCGAGGTATTCGGCGGCAAGGTGGTGCGCGCCGCGCGCCTCATGCACGGCAAGACCTCGCTGGTGCGCCATGACGGCGTGCATCTGTTCGCGGGGCTGCCGCAACCCTGCGAGGTCGGCCGCTACCACTCCCTCATCGCAGCGCCCGAGAGCCTGCCGGCGGTGCTCAGCGTGACTGCCCGGACCGACCAGGACGAGATCATGGGCGTGCGCCATCGCACGCTCACCGTGGAAGGGGTGCAGTTCCACCCCGAGAGCATCTTGACACCCGAGGGTCCCAGGCTCCTCGGGAATTTCCTCAAGTACAGCACCGGAGAGCGCGATGCCGGCGCCGCGTGAGCTGCTGCAACAGCTGCTCGAGCGGCGCGATCTCGCGCAGGCTCAGGCGGAGGAGCTGCTCGCGCACCTCACCGCCGCTGAGCTCGAGCCCGCCATGGCGGGCGCGATCCTCGCGGCGCTCACCACCAAGGGCGTCGTGGCCGACGAGGTCCGCGGCTTTGCGCTCGCCATGCGACGTCTCGCGCGCCGGCCGGACCTTCCGCCGGACCTCCGGGCCATCGACATCGTTGGAACCGGAGGGGATGCCTCCGGCAGCTTCAATATCTCCACCGGCACGGCGCTGCTCACCGCCGCCTGTGGCGTGCCGGTGGTCAAGCACGGGAACCGCTCGGTCTCGAGCCGCAGCGGCAGCGCCGATGTGCTCGCGGCGCTGGGGGTCGCCATTCCCGCCGACGGCGCGAGCGCCGCCGCCTGCCTCTCCGCCACCGGCTTTACCTATCTCTTCGCGCCGCACTACCACCCGGCGACCGCGCGCGTGGCGCCGATCCGCGCCGCGCTCGGCGTGCGCACCGTGTTCAATATCCTCGGGCCCCTGGTCAACCCCGCGCAGCCGCCCCTGCACCTGATCGGTGCCTACAGCCTGAGTGTTGCGCAGCTGATGGCCGAGACGCTCGCGGGGTTGCCGATCGAGCGCAGCTTCGTAGTGCACGGCGCCGAAGGCTGGGACGAGCCGACGCCGGTGGGCCCTTTCACGGTGTTCGACGTGCGGCCGGGGAAGGTGTCGGTCGGGAAGCGCGGGCCGGCGGAGTACGGCCTCGCCACGTGTCAGCCCTCGAGCCTCGCCGGCGGCGACGCCCTCCACAATGCCCGCGCGCTCGAGGCGGTGCTCGCGGGTGAGGACCGCGGCGCGCATCGTGACTGTCTCCTGCTCGGCACGGCGCTCGCGCTCGAGGTGGCCGGGGTCGCAGCCGAGCCGCGCGCAGGTATCGCGCGCGCCGCCGCCGCCATCGACAGCGGCGCGGCCCGCTCGCTCCTCGAGAATCTGCGCCGCCGCAGTCCGGGGCGCCCGGCGTGAGCGCCTTTCTCGAGGAGATGGCCGTCGGCAGCCGCGCGCGGGTGCGCGAGGCCCGGGCCGCCCGCCCGCTCGCCGCCCTCGAGTCGGCGGTCCGCGCGCTGGCCACACCGCCGCCGCTGCGCCTCGATGCGCGCGGCTTCGATCTCATCGCGGAGCTCAAGCTGCGCTCGCCGGCCGCAGGGCGCCTCGCCGCTGCGGATGAGGACCTGGCGGCGCGCGTCGCTGCCTACGCGCGCGCCGGCGCCGCCGCCGTCTCGGTGCTCACCGAGCCGAGTCGTTTCGAAGGCTCGCTCACCCACCTGGCTGCGGCCACCCAGGTGCTGACGCCCCTGGGCGTGCCGGCGCTGCGCAAGGATTTCGTCGTCGACCCTTACCAGCTCTACGAAGCGCGCGCGGCGGGCGCGGGCGGTGTGCTGGTGATCCTGCGCATGCTGCCCGCCGCGGAAGTTCGCGCGCTGCTCGAGTGCGCCCGCGCTCTCGGCCTCTTCGTGCTGCTCGAGGCCTTCGATGCGCAGGACATCGAGCTCATGCACGAGCTCGTCGAGGCGCATCGCGGATCCAATACGCTGCTCGCCGGGCTCAACTGCCGTGATCTCGACACGCTCGCGGTGGTGCCGGCGCGGCTCATCGAGCTCGGCTCGCTGCTTCCCCGGCGCGTGCCCCGGGTCGCCGAGAGTGGCGTGACCTCGGCCGAGGATGCGCGCGCGGTCGCAGCCGCCGGTTACTCGCTGGCGCTGGTCGGCAGCGCCCTGATGCGCGGCGGCGATGCGCAGCGGCTCGCCGGGTCGCTGATTGCCGCGGGGCGCGCCGCCCGCCGCAGCGGTTGACGGCCATGTGGATCAAGATCTGCGGCATGACCACACCCGATGCCATCGCGGCGGCGGTCGAGGCCGGCGCCGATGCCGTCGGTTTCGTGTTCGCCGCATCGCCGCGGCAGCTGACTCCCGAGGCCGCAGCGCAGCTCGCGCGCCCGGTGCGCGGGCGCCTGCGCTGCGTGGCGGTGACGCGCCATCCGACGCAGCGCGCCGTGGATGAGGTTCTGCAGGTATTCAGACCCGACGTGCTGCAGACGGACGCCGCCGATCTCGAACCGCTCACTCTTCCGGCCACGCTCGAGCTGCTGCCCGTGGTCCGCTCGGGCCCCGCAGCACCGGCGCCGCTGCCGCGGCGCATCCTGTTCGAGGGGCCGGAGAGCGGCACGGGCGTTGCGAGCGACTGGGCGGCGGCGCGCCGCCTCGCCTCCCGCACCGAGCTCGTTCTGGCGGGCGGACTCGATGGCGCAAACGTCGCGGCGGCGGTCGCCGCCGTGAGGCCTTTCGGGGTCGACGTCTCGAGCGGCGTCGAAGCACGTCCGGGCGTGAAGAATCCGCTGAAGATTCTTGAGTTCGTTTCCGCGGCGCGCGCCGCCGCGGCCACAATGCTGAGCGAGGACCAGTCATGACTGCCGCCCTTCCCGACGCGCCGCGTTTGTTGAGTGAGCTCCTCGCCGGCAGATTCCCCGACACGCGCGGGCGTTTCGGCCCTTTCGGCGGGCGTTACGTTCCCGAGACCCTGATCCCGGCGCTCGAGCGCCTCGAGCGCGGCGTGCGCGAGCACCTGCCGGCACCGGATTTCCAGGAAGAGCTCGCCCGCGAGCTTAGCTCCTGGGTCGGGCGACCCACCGCGCTCACTCATGCCCGGCGGCTGTCGGCGCGTTGGGGCGCCTCGGTCTGGCTCAAGCGCGAGGATCTTGCACACACCGGCGCCCACAAGATCAACAACGCCACCGGCCAGGCGCTGCTCGCCCGGCGGCTGGGTGCGCGGCGCGTGGTGGCGGAAACCGGCGCGGGTCAGCACGGCGTGGCGAGCGCCGCGGCCTGTGCGCGTTTCGGGCTTCCCTGCACCGTCTACATGGGCGCCATCGACATGGAGCGCCAGGCACCGAACGTCGGCCGCATGCGCCTGCTCGGCGCCGAAGTCGTACCGGTCACGAGCGGCGACCGCACGCTGCGGGCCGCGATCGATGAGGCACTGCGTGCCTGGGTGTCCGATCCGCTCGAAACCTATTACCTCCTCGGCTCCGTGGTCGGTCCGCACCCCTATCCGTACCTGGTGCGCGAGCTCCAGGCGGTCATCGGGCGCGAGGCGCGTGCGCAGATGCTCGGCGCCGCGGGGAAGCTGCCGGATGCGCTCATCGCCTGCGTCGGCGGCGGCTCCAACTCGATCGGCGCCTTCCATGCATTTATTCCGGACGCGGCCGTGGAGATCATCGGTATCGAGGCGGGCGGCCGCGGCGCGGGCCTCGGCGATAATGCGGCGACCGTGGCCTTCGGCCGGCCGGGAGTGCTGCACGGAACCTACTCGATGCTGCTGCAGGATGAGAACGGGCAGATCCAGGAAACCCACTCCGTCTCCGCCGGCCTCGACTACCCGGGCGTGGGACCCGAGCACGCACTGCTCGCCGCCGTGGGGCGCGTGAGCTACCAGACCGCGAGCGATGCGGAGGCGCTGGCGGGCGTCAAGGCGCTGAGTGAGAGCGAGGGCATACTCCCCGCGCTCGAGAGTGCGCACGCGCTCGCCGGAGCCGAGCGCTGGGCGCGTGCACACCCCGGCGGCACGGTCCTCGTGTGTCTCTCGGGACGCGGCGACAAGGACATGTCGACGCTGCAGCAGACACTGCTCGGCGCGGAGGCGCGATGAGACCCCACGAGCGCATCAGCGGCGCGATCCGCTCCGCTGCGCTTAAGGGCGAGCCCGCCCTGGTCGCTTACCTGACGGCGGGATTTCCCAAACGCGAGCAGTTCGCGAGGCACCTGGCGGCGGTCGCGGGAGCATCCGACGTGGTCGAGATCGGGGTGCCGTTCACCGATCCGATGGCCGACGGCGTCACCATCCAGCGCGCGAGCCTCGCCGCGCTCGCACAGGGCGTGACGCTGCGCTGGATACTGGAGGAGGTGGCGGCGCTGGGCATCGGGACGCCGCTCCTGCTCATGAGCTACCTCAACCCGCTGCTGGCGCTCGGCGTCGCCGAGCTCGCCGAGCGCGCAGCGCACGCAGGTGTCTGCGGCTTCATCGTGCCGGACCTGCCGCTCGATGAGAGCAGCGAGCTGCGCACGGCACTCGCGGCGCACGGCATCGCGCTGGTACAGATGGTCACGCCGGTCACGCATCCTGAGCGGCTTGCGGCGCTCTGCGCCAACAGCCAGGGATTCGTGTACGCCGTCACCATGACCGGCACCACGGGTCGCAACGTCGCGGTGCCCGATGAGGTGATCGCCTATCTCGAGCGGGTGCGCCGCGCCGCCTCGGTTCCGGTGTGCGCGGGCTTCGGCATCCGCACGCGTGCCCAGGTGGAGCGGCTGCGCGGGCACGTGGATGGGGTCGTCGTGGGCTCGGCGCTGGTCGAGGTCCTCGAGCGCGACGAGGATCCGGCCCGCTGGCTGAAGGAGCTGCGCGCATGAAGACGCTTACCATCGCGGCGCGCTTCTGCGGCCCGGCGAGCTCCTCCAACGGCGGCTATTTCGCCGGCCGCGTGGCGGCGCTGGCGACGCGCACGGTCACGGTGCGGCTGCTGAAGCCGCCGCCGCTCGACACCGAGCTCAGCGTGGAGGAGCTCGAGGGCGGCGCGCTGCGCGTGCTCGCGGGAGCGGAGCCGGTGGGCGAGGCGCAGCCCGCCCTGCTCACTCTCGACGTCAGGCCCGTGCCGGACTACCTCGAGGCGGTGGAGGCTTCGCGTCACTACGCCGGCTTTCGCTATCACCGCTTCCCGACCTGCTTCGTGTGCGGCACGCAGCGGGTGCGCGGCGACGGCATGCGCATTTTCGCCGGCCCGGTCGGCGATCGCGGCATCGTCGCCGCGCCGTGGGTCCCCGACGCATCGCTCGATGCAGGCGATGGCAAGGTGCACGCCGAATTCATGTCGGCGGCGCTCGACTGTCCCGGCTACTACGCGGTGGCGCCCGATGACCGGATGATGCTGCTCGCCGCCTTCACGGCGCACGTCGACCGGCGCGTGCACGTCGGAGAATCCTGCACGGTGGTGGGTTGGGCGATCGGCTCGAGCGGACGCAAGCACGAGGCGGGCACCGCGCTCTTCGACGGCAAGGGAGAGCTGTGCGGGCGGGCCCGCGCGCTGTGGATCGAGCCGCGCGCCGCGGTGGAGACCGCCCAGGCGCTGTGACGACTCAGGTCCGCGCCGCGCCCGCCGGCATCATGTGCGCGTGGCGCCAGCCGCCGTACTTGTAGTAGAGCACCGCAAGCAGCGCCGTGAGTCCCGAGGAGACGGGGAAGCTCCACCACACGGCATCCGCCCCGTAGCGGCCGAGGAACAGCTCGGCGACCGGGAAGCGCACCACCAGCAGCGTCACTGTCAGAATCACGAGCGGCGCGATGACCGCTCCGGTCGCGCGCACCACGCCGAACAGGGCGACCGCCACCCCGAAGAATATGAACGAGCCCGTGACCACGCGATTGAGGTGCGAGGCGATCGGCAGCGCCGCCGATGCCGACGGCAGGAAAAGCGCGAACAGCCGGTCGTCGAGCAGCTCCATGGCGAGCGCGATCGCGCCCGTCAGCGCCACGTTGTAGACGACGCCCCAGCGGGCGATGCTGCGTACGCGCAGCCATTTCCCCGCGCCGACGTTCTGCGCCGTCATGGCCGACATCGCCATGGCGACCGCGAAGGCCGGCATCTGGATGTAGTTCCACAGCTGCAGCGCCGCGCCGAAGGCCGCGGTGGTGTCGACACCGAAACGGTTGACGAGGGTGATCATCAGCACGCCGGAGAGCGACAGCACCAGCATCTGCGCGCTCATCGGGATGCCCTTCTTCACCAGCGTCCCGACCACCGACCAGTCGACCTTGAGCAGCGCGAGCTCGTCCTTGTGCAGCACCAGCAGGTGGCGGCGGCGGTAGAGGTGATTGATGAGCGCGGTGAGGCTCACCGCCTGCGCGACGAAGGTTGCGAGAGCGGAGCCCGCTATCCCCAGGCGCGGGATCGGTCCGACGCCGAAGATGAAGACCGGGTTGAGCGCGATGTCGAGCCCCACCGACAGCAGCATGAAATAAAACGGGGTCTTCGAGTCGCCGGCGCCGCGCAGCATCGCGCCGACGTACGCATAGAGATAGAGGAACGGCAGCGCCAGGAAGATCACCCGCATGTAGGCCACGGCGAGATCGAGCGAAGCCGCGGGCGTGCTCATGGCGATCAGCAGCGGCCGGCACAGCACCAGCCCGGTCACCGCCATCGCCATCGAGATGCCGGTGAAGAAGGTGGCGCTGGTGCCGACGACGCGCTTGGTTTCGGGGATGTCGTTGGAGCCGATGCACTGGCCGACCAGGATGGTGGCGGCGAGCGCCACGCCGAAGGCGGCTCCGATCAGGAGGAACATCACCGTGTTGGCGTTGGAAGTAGCGGTGAGGGCCGCCTCACCGAGGTATCGCCCGACCCACACGGAGTTGACCGAGCCATTGAGCGACTGCAGCACGTTCGCGAACAGGATCGGCAGCGCGAACCTGAACAGCACGGCGGGGATCGCCCCCTCGGTGAGGTTACGCTGCACTAGCGCCTTGAGCCGGCGAGTGCGGCCAGGGCGCCCGCCGCGGCCAGCACCCAGCCCGGCCAGGTGCCGCCGCCGTCGATGGCGAGCCATACGAGCCCGCCGAGCAGCAGCGCCGCCCCGACCGTGACCAGGTCGCGAGCGCGGCGCTCGGCGCGCAGCTCCTGCCGCAGCTCGCCGCGCAGCTCCTCGCGCAGCTCCTCGAGCCCGGGTGCCGCGGGCGGCGGCGCCGCCGGCGCCGCGTCGCGCCGCAGACGCGTGGCGATGAGCGCCGGGAGTCCCCGCAGCGCCTCGAGCAGCTCGGGGGCGCCCGCGCGCAGGCTCTTGATCAGCGCGCCGACGCTGGTGCGCTCGCGCATCCACTCGCGCAGGATGGGACTCGCGGTGCTCCAGATATCGAGCTCGGGGTAGAGCTCTCTGCCTAAGCCCTCGACGTTGAGCAGCGTCTTCTGCAGCAGCAGCAGCTGCGGCTGGATCTGCATGTCGAAGCGGCGCGAGATCTCGAACAGGCGCAGCAGGATCCGCCCGAAGGAGATGTCCTTCAGCGGCCGGTCGAAGATCGGCTCGCACACGGTGCGGACCGCCGACTCCATCTCGTCGATCCGTGTGCCGGGCGGCACCCAGCCCGACTCGAGGTGCAGCTGTGCGACGCGGCGGTAGTCGCGGTCGAACACGGCGAGGAAGTTCTCGGCGAGATAGCGCTGATCGCCCGGATCGAGCGTGCCCACGATGCCGAAGTCCACGGCCGCGTAGCGCGGATGCTGCGGATCCTGGACCAGAACGAAGATGTTCCCGGGGTGCATGTCCGCATGGAAGAAATTATGGCGGAACACCTGGGTGAAGAAGATGCGCACACCGTTCTCGGCGAGGCGCGCGATGTTGGTGCCGGCGCCCCTGAGCGCCGCCATGTCGCTGATCGGGACGCCGTGGATGCGCTCCATCACCATGACGTCGGTGCGGCAATAGTCCCAGTACACTTCCGGAACGTAGAGCAGGTCGGTGCCGGCGAAGTTGCGCTTGAGCTGGGCGGCGTTGCCCGCCTCGCGCATCAGGTCGAGCTCGTCCAGCACCGTCTTGTGATACTCCGCCACGAGCTCGCGCGGGCGCAGCCGCCGGCCCTCGCGCCAGTAGCGCTGCGCGAGGTCGGCCAGCGCGTGCAGCACCTCGAGGTCGCGCTCGATGACCGCGCGCATGCCGGGCCGCAGCACCTTGACCACCACCTCGGTGCCCGCCGGCAGTCGCGCGGCGTGCACCTGGGCGATGGAGGCGGCGGCCAGCGGGTTCTCGTCGAAGAACGCGAACACCTCGCTCAGCGCGCGACCGTAGCTCGACTCTATCTGCGCGCGCGCCAGGCTCCCGGGGAAGGGCGGCACGCGGTCCTGGAGCTTCGCCAGCTCGTCGGCGATATCCGCGGGCAGCAGGTCGCGGCGTGTCGACACCGCCTGCCCGAACTTCACGAAGATCGGGCCGAGCTCCTCGAGCGCGAGCCGCAGCCGCTCGCCGCGCCCGCCGCCGCGGCGCCGCGCGAGCCACACGTCCGGCGAGCAGTACAGGAGAAAGCGCAGCGGCCTATATAGATGAGTGGCGCGGACGTAATCGTCGAGGCCGTGCCGCAGCAGCACGCGCTGGATCTCGAGCAGCCGCAGCAACACCCGTGCCTTCACGGCGCACGCGTTCCGCCGCGAGCCGCGGCGCGGCGGGTGGTGAGCAGCTCGATGCGTGCGGCCGCGCGATCCACGTCCTCGCGCAGCGCGTCCACGCCGCGCAGGAACTGTTCGCCCTCGCGGCGCGGCACCAGGTCCGCGCGCTCGTGCGCGAGGTAGTCGGCGCCGTTGCGCCAGGCGCTGCGTGCGGCGCCGCGACCCCATTCGAGCGCGCCGCGCGCGAGCCGCCCGAGCTGATGGGCCGGCACGTCGCCGAGTACCAGCGACAGCTCCTCTTCGGGATCGGGCCGCAGCAGCCGCGTGAGCTCGCGGAATTTGGCGGCGATCTCCGCATCGCCCGTAATGTTCGCGTCGCCGCGTTGCAGCGCCTGCTGCGCATCGGCCCCCATGAGCGCCAGCAGGCCGAGCGGTCCGACTTCGAGGCGCGCATCCGCATCCGCGGCGCTCTCGGTCACGCTGAGCGTCGCGCCGTTCGATTCGATACGCAGCGTGACGAAGCCGCGCACCTCGAGCGCGAGGCTGCGGCCGGCGAGCTCCGCGCACAGCTGACGCGCGCGTCCCGAGCGGGGCAAGCCGCGATTCAGGAGGTTGCCGAGAATCCCGGTCACTGAGGCTGCAGACTCAGTACCGGTAGCCGCGATGCACGGCGACGATGCCGCCGGAGAGGTTCTGATAGCGACAGCCTTCCAGGCCCGCCTCGCGCATCATCGAGAGGAGCTTCTCCTGGTCCGGGTGCATGCGGATCGATTCGGCGAGGTAACGGTAGCTCGCCTCATCTCCCGCGACCCAGCGCCCGAGTGCCGGCAGCACGCGGAAGGAGTAGGCATCGTAGAGCGGCTTGAGCGCGGCCAGCTGCGGCTTCGAGAACTCGAGGATGATCAGCTGACCGCCAGGCTTGAGCACGCGGCGCATGCTCATCAGCGCTGCGGCCTTGTCGGTGACATTGCGCAACCCGAAGCCGATGGTGATGCAGTCGAAGGCGCCGTCGGCAAACGGCAAGCGCTCGGCATCGGCCTGCACGCAGGCGACGTTGCCGGCGTTCCCCGCATCGATCAGCCGGTCGCGGCCGCGCGCGAGCATCGCGGCGTTGATGTCGGTGAGGACCACGAGACCACGCTCGCCTACCTGGCGGGCGAGACCCGCGGCCAGGTCGCCGGTGCCGCCGGCCACATCGAGCGCGCGCTGCCCGGCGTGCAGGTTGGCGAGTGCCAGCGTATAGCGCTTCCAGAGTCGATGTGCGCCCGCCGACATGAGATCGTTCATGAGGTCGTAGCGCTCTGCGACCGAGTCGAATACCGCCCGCACCCGTCGCGTCTTGTCCTCCGGGGACACGCGCTGGAAGCCAAAGTCGGTGGAGTGCTCCTCGCTCATGCTTATGAGACGCATTCTAGTCGATAGGGCATTGCATCTTCCTCGCGCTGATGCGCTAGAATCGCGCCCGTTCAGGGGGGTCTTGCAAGGGGCGGGCCGGGCAGAAATGTCCGGCCCGCTTTGCTTTATGCGCGCGCGCGGCGCTCGAGATAGCGCGCCCAGTTACTCTCGAAGCAGCGCCCGAGCTCGTGCAGGTATTTCCAGGTGTAGAGCCCCGTGTCGTGCCCGTCGTCGAACACGAGCTTCACCGCGTACTGTCCCACCGGCTCGACCGCCCTGATGCCGACATTTTCCTTGCCGAGGACCAGCACCTCCTGGCCGGGCCCGTGGCCTTTCACTTCCGCGGACGGGGAGTGCACGCGCAGGTACTCGAATGGCAGGTCGAAGCGGCTGCCGTCATCGAAGCTCACCTCGAGCACACGCGAGGCGCGCCGCAACCGCAGCTCGGTAGCGATGGGGTCTGGCATGGTGGACGCGCAGTATAGGCAGGCGTGGCAGTGGTGATATGCTGCGTTGCAGCAATAGCGCCAGGATCACGATTTGCAACGATGACAACCGGGTGTGCGCCTCTATACTCTGCCTCGCCTTGGCGGCCGTGAGGGCAAGCTCGAGCCTGAGTGAGTGATGGAACCTACCGATACTTCCCACCCCGATTACTATCATCGAGTTGTGGACTGCCAGTGGGCCTGCCCGGCCCACACCGATGTTCCCGAGTACATCCGCCTGATTGCGCAGGGCCGCTTCACCGACGCCTACATGGTGAACCGGCACTCGAACGTCTTCCCGGGCATCCTCGGGCGCGTGTGCGATCGTCCGTGCGAGCCGGCCTGCCGCCGCGGGCGCATCGAGCAGAAGCCGGTGGCCATCTGCCGCCTGAAGCGCGTCGCCGCCGATCACCGTGACGACATCACCTCCAGGCTCCCCCCGATACCGAAGCTGAAGAACGGCAAGCGCATCGCCTGCATCGGTGCCGGCTGCGCTTCCCTCACGGTGGCCAACGATCTGATGCCGCTCGGCTATCAGGTGACGATTTTCGAGCAGTATGGCGAGCCTGGCGGCCTGATGCGCACCAACATCCCCTCGTTCCGCCTGCCGGCGACGGTATTGAACGAGGAGATCGCGCAGATCACCGGCATGGGCGTCGACCTCAGGCTCAATACGCCGGTGAAGAGTCTGCGCGAGCTGCTGCGCTCGGGCGGTTTCGATGCGGTGTTCGTCGGCTCCGGCGCACCGAAGGGCAAGGAGCTGACTCTCCCCGGGCGCGAGGCCGGCGCCGCCAACATTCACATCGGCATCGCCTGGCTCGAGTCGGTGGCCTTCGGTCACATCGACAAGATCGGCAAGCGCGTCCTCATCATCGGCGTCGGCAACACGGCGATGGACTGCTGCCGCACCAGCCTTCGCCTCGGCGCCGACAGCGTCAAGGTCATGGCGCGCAAGCCGCGCGGCTTCTTCAAGGCGTCCGCCTGGGAGCTCGAGGACGCCGAGGAAGAAAGCGTCGAGATCGTGGTCAACCGCGCGCCCAAGGCCTTCTGCTTGGAGGGCGGCCGGCTCACCGGCATGCTGTTCGAGAAGATGGAGTACGACCTCGATGCACAGGGCCGCATCGTGCGCGAGCGCAGCACCGGCGAGGAATTTCTGCCGGCGGACGACGTGATCCTCGCCATCGGCCAGGAGAACGCTTTCCCCTGGATCGAACGCGACCTCGGCATCGAGTTCGACAAGTGGGACGTGCCGGTCATCGACAAGACGACCTTCCAGTCGAGTCTGCCGCAGGTGTTCTTCGGCGGCGATGCGGCCTTCGGGCCGAAGAACATCATCTGGGCGGTCGAGCACGGGCATCAGGCTGCCATCTCCATCCACCGGCATTGCCAGGGTGAGGCGGTGGCCGAGCGCTTGCCGCCGGGCGTCAATCTGCAGAGCCGCAAGATGGGCATGCACGAGTGGTCGTACTCGAACGACTACACGCCGGTCGAACGGCGCCTCATGCCGCACGTGTCGATCAAGGAACGCTTCAAGAAACTCAACATCGAAGTCGAGCTCGGCTTCACCGCCGAGCAGGTCGAGCAGGAGGTGCAGCGCTGCCTCAACTGCGACGTGCAGACGGTGTTCACGGCGAAGCTGTGCATCGAGTGCGACGCCTGCCTCGACATCTGCCCGGTGGACTGTCTCACCATCACGCACAACGGGGAGGAGGGCGAGCTGCGCACCCGGCTCAAGGCCAAGGCGTTGAACCTGACGCAGCCGCTGTACGTGTCCGCCGCGCTCCCGCAGACCGGACGTGTCATGGTGAAGGACGAGGACCTGTGTGTGCACTGCGGGCTGTGCGCCGAGCGCTGTCCCACCGCGGCCTGGGACATGCAGAAGTCCGAGATCCGCTGGCCGCATGCCGCGGATGAGCCCGCGCCGCCGGTGAAGCGCGCCGCCAGGATCGCCTGACATGTCTCCGACCGCCACACGCGTCAACGACTTCACCATCAAGATCGCCACGGTGAACGGCACCGGCTCGGCCAGCGCCAACACCCTGCTCATGAAGTCGATCTTCAGGAGCGGCATCCCGGTGATGGGCAAGAATTACTTTCCCTCGAATATCCAGGGGCTGCCCACCTGGTACGAGATCCGCGTGACCCGCGAAGGCTACGTGGCCCGTTCCGGACAGGTCGACCTGATGGTGGCGATGAATGCGGAGACCTACGCGCGCGATGTGCGCGAGGTCGCCGCCGGCGGCTACCTGGTGTACGACTCCACCTGGCCGCGGCCCGCGCTGCTGAAGCGCGACGACATCACGGTGCTGGGCGTGCCGCTGGCGAAACTCTGCAACGAGAATTTCAACGGGGTGCGCACCCGCATCCTGATGAAGAACATCTGCTACGCGGGGGTCCTGGCGGCGCTGCTCGACCTCGACCTGGCGCGCATCCGCGAGCTCCTCGCCGAGACCTACGCGAAGAAGCCGCAGCTGGTCGACAGCAACATGAAGGCGATCCAGCTCGGCTACGACTACGCGCGCGAGCACTTCACCTGTCCGCTGCCGCTGCGCGTCGAGCAGATGGACCGCACGGCCGGCCACATCATGATCGACGGCAACACCGCCGCGGCTTTGGGGTGCGTGTTCGCCGGCGCGACGGTGGCGGCGTGGTATCCGATCACCCCGTCCACCTCGCTCATGGACGCATTCAAGATGTTCGCCGATCGCAGCCGCGTCGATAAGGAGAGCGGCGCGAGGAACTTCGCTTTCATCCAGGCCGAGGACGAGCTCGCTGCGGTCGGCATGGTGATCGGCGCCATGTGGAACGGTGCGCGCGCCTTCACCGCCACCTCCGGCCCCGGCATCTCGCTCATGAACGAGTTTCTCGGGCTCGCGTATTACGCCGAAGTGCCGGCGGTAATTTTCGACATCCAGCGCGTCGGCCCCTCGACCGGCATGCCGACCCGCACCCAGCAGGGCGACCTCATGCTGGCCGCCTACGCCTCGCACGGCGACACCCGTCATGTGTGCCTCTATCCGGCCAACCCCGAGGAGTGCTTCTACATGGCGGCGCAGGCCTTCGATCTCGCCGAGCGACTACAGACCCCGGTGCTGGTGCTGTCGGATCTCGACATCGGCATGAACGACTGGATGTGCCGGGATTTGAAGTGGGACGACACCTACCGGCCCGATCGCGGCAAGGTGCTCGGCAAGGAAGAGGTCCAGAAGCTCAAGAAGTTCTACCGCTTCCTCGACGTGGACGACGACGGCATCGCCTACCGCACGCTGCCGGGGGTCGACCCCAAGGCCGCCTACTTCGCCCGCGGCTCGGGCCACAACCAGTACGGCGTCTACACCGAGGACTCGGCCGAGTACCAGGTCGTCCTCGACCGGCTGATGCGCAAGTGGGCGACCGCGAAGCGGCTGGTGCCGCGCGCGGTGATCGATGCCACCACGGACTCGAAGATCGGCATCGTTTCTCTCGGCAGCTGCGATGGCGCGATCCGCGAGGCACGCGACGTACTCGGCCGCCGCGGCATCGCGGTGGACTATATGCGCGTGCGCTCCTTCCCCTTCAGCGAGGACGTCGAGAAGTTCCTGGCGGCACATGAGCTGCTGTTCATCGTCGAGCAGAACCGCGACGCGCAGCTGCGCTCGCTCCTGACGCTGGAGACGCCGGTCGATAAGTCGAAGCTCCGCTCGCTGCTGCATTACTCGGGGCTGCCGATCTCCTCGGCCTTCATCGTCGACGGAGTGCTCGGCGAGCTGCAGCACGAGCGCGCGGCCGGACCGGTCAGGGAGCGCACCGCGCAGGGGGCTTCGTCATGACTTTCATCGCCAAGCCGAAGGTCGCCCACCCCTCGCTCCCCCGCAACACGCTCGGGCTGACGCGCCGCGACTACGAGGGAGCGCTCTCGACGCTGTGCGCCGGCTGCGGCCACGACTCGATCACCGCGGCGATCGTCGAGGCGAGCTGGGGACTGTCGCTCCAGCCGCAGAACGTCGTGAAGCTGTCGGGGATCGGTTGCTCTTCCAAGACCACCGCCTATTTCGTCTCCGGCGGTCACGGCTTCAACTCCGTGCACGGCCGCATGCCCTCGATCGCCATGGGGGCGAATGCCGCCAACCGCAACCTCACCTACATCGGTGTCTCGGGCGACGGTGACACCCTGTCGATCGGCCTGGGGCAGTTCTGCCACGCCATCCGCCGCAACCTCGACATGCTCTACATCATCGAGAACAACGGCGTTTACGGGCTCACCAAGGGACAGTTCTCCGCCTCCGCCGACATCGGCACCCGCGCGAAGAAGGGCGAGACCAACGTGCAGCCGCCGATCGACCCCGTGCTGCTCGCGATGACCCTCGGGGCATCGTTCGTGGCGCGCAGCTTCTCCGGCGACAAGGAGCAGCTGGTGCCGCTGATCCAGGCGGGCCTCAAGCACCGCGGCTTCGCGCTGATCGACGTGCTCTCGCCCTGTGTCACCTTCAACGACCACGAGGGCTCGACCAAGAGCTACGCCTACACCCGCGAGCACTACGAGCCCGCGGTGCACACCGACTTCATCCCGCTCGAGCGGGAGATTACCGCCGCTTACCGGCAAGGCGAGGCGCTGCCGGTGGTGATGCACGACGGCAGCCGCATCGTGCTGCGCAAGCTCGACTCGGGCTACGACCCGACGAATCGCACCCTGGCCGCCGCGCAGATTCAGGAGCGCATGAAGGCGGGCGAGTACCTGACGGGACTGCTGTTCCTCGATGAGGGGGCGCAGCATGAATTTCACCAGGTGAACTCGACCCCCGCGGCGCCGCTCAACAGCATTCCCTACGAGCAACTGTCACCCGGGTCGAAGGGCCTGGAGAAAATTCTCGCCCGTTATCGCTAGGGTGCAGCGCGGGATGCCGCGCTGAGCTAGAGGCCCTCGGGGCGCTCCGGCGGCGAACGCCAGTGCCAGTCCTGCGGCAGGGAGCCCAGCCGGTCGCGTCGGCTCCGCCACAGCGTTTGCCTCATCCATTTTTCCACGGCGAGCAGCGTATCGGGATCGAGCTGGCAGGTGCGGGTACCCCGCTCTTTCGATGTCCGCACCAGCCCGCAGCGCTCCAGAACCTGGACGTGATCCAGGACCCCTCTGAATGAAATTGCGAAGGCCTCGGCCAGCTCGGTCACCGTCACGTCGCCTTCCGCGAGACGCTCGATGATCCAGCGGCTGTTGGTATTGGCCAGGGCGCGAAATACACGGTTGAGCTGACGGTCGAACACGCCGCCAGCTGACACCCTGCTCACACGAGGGTCAACCGGGTGTTAGTGAAGTCTTGACTTCACAATGCGTGCGGGGGGCCCTCCCTGAGGGCTCAAGGCGTCATGGTGAAGTCGTCACTTCACCATCGACGTTGAGGCCCCTCCAGAGGGCCGCTATTCGCGGCGAAAAAGCTACACTGAAGTGACGGCTTCACCATCAGCCCGGGGGACATTCCGCGCGCGCTCCGGCATCTGCGCGCACGCGCCCCACCGGGGCGCACCGGGCTAACGCACCGCCGAGCCGAACGCGTAGCGCACCGCGAGCTGCACCTGCGTCTCGCGGGCGAGTGCCGCAAGGCCGAAGGCGTCCGCGCGCAGATAGGAATTGCTCGTCACCCGCAGCCACTCGAGCGTGAAGCGCCAGTGGTCGTCGGGGATGAAAACCCAGGCCGCCGTCCACGCGTGACCGGTCTCGGCGCCGTCGGTGGTGTTGGGATCGACCTCGAAGCGGTCGTAGCGGGCGCTGACGGTGTTACGGCCGAACTGCCTGGCGATGAGGGCGTACTGCGCTTTGAAAGGCCAGTCGAGCACGAAGCCGCCGGGCACGATGCTGGTCTCGCCCTTGAGGCTCTGCACGATCGCCGTCCAGCCGTCGCCGCTTTCAAAGCGCGCCCCCACCGCATCGAAGGTGGTTTCCCAGGGCATGGCGCCGGAGACGAAGTTCTCCACGGTGGGATCGGCGCGGTTGTCATAGCGCAGGGCCCGCACCACCAGGCGATTGAACCAGCGCATCTCGAGCCCCCCGTACACGCCGACACGGCCGTCGAGCTGGCGGAAGGGCTCCAGGTTGAAGAGCACCGGATCGCCGGGCAGCCCGACACGACCACCCAGCGGGGTCTGCCGGTCGGTGAGCGTGAAGCCATCGCCCGCGATGAAGGTGCCCGCGCCCTCGTTCCAGCCGAAGGCGCCGCCGGTCACGCTGAGATCGAAGTCATGTCCCTGCCGCGTGCCGAGCCAGTCGAGCTGCGCCTCGATACCGATCGTGCGCACCTCGATCGCAAGCCAGCTGTCGATCGCCGAGGATGTGAGTGTGTAGGGAGACTCCCATCCCGAGGCCCGGTTCTCGAGAGATATCGGTGGATAGAAGGCGCCCGCCTTGATGCGCAGGCGGTAACCGGCGAAGGGATAGGGCCGGAACTGCAGGTAGCCCTCGGTGAGCCCGAAGGGGATGCGGTCGTGGTCGCCCCACGCCGAAGCGTCGAGGTGCACGCTCCACACTTCACCGAGTGACTCGGTGAGCGCAAAGCGCGCGCGGCCGAGCCTCAGGCCCGATTGGTCCTGGTCGAAGCGCACGCCGCTGATGCCACCCTGCGTGTAGGAAGGATCGGCGTTCGAGCTCACCAGCCGCCCATCGAGATCGAGCTCCCAGCCATCGGCGTGCGCGCCGGCGGCGAGGGTGAGCGCGGCGAGAGACAACAGTGCGACCGCGGCGCGCATCAGTAATCCCACGAATGCTGCCGGGCGATCGGCGCCGGCTCCAGGGATTTGAGGAGTCGCAGCGTCAGCTCCGCATGATCCCCTTCCCCGACCGTGAGCTCGCGCTCGAGGTCGGTGTCTGTGTCGCGCATCCGCGGGTGCCAGATCGAGATCCGGTAACGGCCGCGTGCCACCTCGACCGTCCACGCACCCGCCGCATTGGTGCGGCCGTAGAAGGGCGCATCGGTGACCAGCAGGTAGCCGACCATCTCGTCGTGGATGTTGCAGCCGAGGGTGACGACCCCTGCCTGGTCGAAGTGCACCGGCGGATAAGGCGTGCCGCGATAGAGCGGCAGCTGAAAGCGCTTGGCCGGCGAGAACGAGTAGATCTGATGGCTCACCGTGTCGCTGTTGGGGAAGGTCACGGTCGAGCCGACCGGGATGACCAGCAGATCCGGCTGAAAGGCGCGGTTCACCTGGTCCATCACCGCCTTGATGGGCGCCAGCTTGTGCGGGGCACCGTCCAGGGGCGTCGCCGTGACGACGGCGCCCTGAAGGGGACGGCCGTCAGAGGTGTGCACCGAGATGACCAGGGTAGCCGCATCTGCTGCCGCCCCGGCGAACACGCCGAGGAGAGCCAGGATCAGTCCGGTTCGTGCCGGAGGTCTCATTCCCGCACTCGTTTCCTCGCTCAGGGCGAGGTGGGCCGCCTACGATGGGTCAGGGATTCGAATGCATTTTATGGGCAGTTTCCGCAAACGGCTTCTCGTGCTGATTATCGGCCTGGTGGTCGTCACTCAAACTGTGACGCTTGCCGCAGTGCTCGTCAGCACCCGGAACGCCGTGGAGGAGCGGGCCGCCGAGCAGCTCTCCAAGGGCGGCGATCTGGCGCAGCGACTGACCCGGGACCGTGCCATCCAGCTGGCGAGCGGCGTGGCTGTGACGGCAGCCGACTTCGGCTTCCGCGAGGCGGTCGCCACCGGGGACCGGGCCACCATCCTTTCCGCCGCCCAGAACAACGCGGGGCGCATCGGCGCCGACGTGGTGATGGTGCTCGATACCCGCGGCAAGGTGCTGGCGAGCACCGTTCCCGTGGACGAGGACGCGGCCGCCTCCGTCCGCGCGCTGCTGCGCGACCCGGAAGCGCGCGGGGCGCCGGCATTCCTGGCCCTCGGGGCCGATTCCTATCAGCTGGTGCTCGCGCCGGTGCGCACTCCCGAG
Source organism: Steroidobacteraceae bacterium (assembly GCA_035632655.1). Lineage (GTDB taxonomy): Bacteria > Pseudomonadota > Gammaproteobacteria > Steroidobacterales > Steroidobacteraceae > 13-2-20CM-66-19. Next base: position 22,155 of record DASQGK010000098.1, read on the forward strand.
ACCATCGCCTGGGTCGCGATGGGATTTCTCGCCGAAGACAAGCAGGCAACGGACATCCACAACCTGGTCGGCTCGGAGGTCGCGCTCATCCTGCACGGCCACGACGGCGTGACCCGTGTGGGGACCACGCTGCCTCAGCCGCAGCGCGACGGGCTGCTGGCCACGGCACCTGCCGCCGGAGGCGATGCCCCCCATCTCGTGAGCATCGCGGGCAAGGAGTACCTGGCGGTCGCGCAGCGGCTCGATGCGCTCGGCGACCCCGCCGAAGTGCGGCTGCTGAAGCTGCAGAGCGACGTGCTCGAGCCCTTCCACCAGCTGCGCGATGCCATGCTCGTGATCGCCGGCGTGGCGCTGCTGATGGCGGCCCTGGTCGGTGCGGTCCTCGGGCGCGGCGCTACCCGCCCGATCGGTGAGCTGGCGCGCGCCGCCCAGCGCATCCAGAAGGGACATTACGACACCGCCGTCAACGTCTCGGGGGGCGACGAGTTCGAAAGCCTGGCGCAGACCTTCAACGCGATGCAGCGAAACATCGCGGAGCGCGAGGCCGCCATCACCTTCCACGCGCAGCACGACCCGCTCACCCAGCTGCCGAACCGCTGGTTCGCCACCCAGGTGCTCGAGCGGCTGGCCGCCGACGGTGTCCAACAGGCGGCGCGCGGGGCGCTGATCCTGATCGGCATCCGCAATCTGCGCGATATCAACGCATCCCTCGGGCTCTCCGTAGGCGATGACGTGCTGCGCGAGGTGGCGCATCGCCTGCGGCAGAACATCGGGGAAACCGACACGGTGGCGCGCCTCGGCGAGGCGCAGTTTGTCGTCATCTGTCCCGGCTGCTCGCCGGAGCGCGCCCTGCTCTATGCCGAGCAGCTCATTGGCCTGGTGCGCACCGGCTTCCACCTCGCCGGCCTCGGCCTCGATCTGCGCGTCTCCGGTGGCTTGTGCCTGGTGCCCGAGCACGGCAGGACGGCTGACGAGCTGCTGCAGCACGCGCAGATCGCCATCGAGGAGGCGCGCGCGCGCGACGCGCACAGCGGCGTCGCCAGCTATCGCCCGGGACAGGACGATGTGTACCGCCGCCGCCTGACCCTGATCACCGACCTGCGCGCGGCGATCGACGGTGACCAGCTGCATCTCGTGTATCAGCCGCTCGTCACCATGGCGACGCGCTCGGTGCGCACACTCGAGGCGCTGGTGCGCTGGACGCATCCGCAGCTCGGCGCCGTGACTCCCGGCGAGTTCGTGCCGCTCGCCGAAAGCACCGGCGGCTCGGGCCGCCTCACCCAGTGGGTGCTGAAGACCGCCATCCGCCAGATGGCCCGCTGGCGCGAGGAGGGGCTGGACCTGCAGCTCGCCGTCAACCTCTCCGCACCGGACATTCTCGATCCGCACCTCGGCGATGAGATCCTGGCGCTGCTGCGTCAGCACTCGGTGCACCCGACCTCTCTGCTGCTCGAGATCACCGAGAGCGCGGTGATGCGCGATCCGCAGCGGGCGGCCCGCAACATGCAGCTGCTGCGCATCGCCGGCGTGCGCTTCGCCATCGACGACTTCGGCACCGGCCACTCCTCGCTCTCGCAGCTGAGCCTGCTGCCGGTCGATGAGCTCAAGATCGACCGCTCGCTCGTCACCCAGGCGGCGAACGGGGCGCCGATGATCGTCACCTCGACCATCGAGCTCGGCCACGGCATGGGCCTCAAGGTAGTGGCGGAGGGTGTAGAGGATGCGGAAGCCTGGAGCCTGATGCGGCGCCTCGGCTGCGACTTCGCGCAGGGCTATCTCATCAGCCCGCCCATGCCCGTGTCGCAGGTGGCGCCGTTCGTGCGGCAGGCGAATCAGCTGCTGCCGGCCTCCGATGCCACCGTGCTGCAGATCCGCGCCCTCGACCAGCTCGCGGGCCGCACCAAGCGCTAGTCGCCCCCCTCCAGCAGCGCATCCACGCGCTGCCGGTACTTGAGCAGCAGCTCCGCCGCGAAATCGGCGAACACCCGGATCTTGGGTGAGTGGCGCACCGCCGTGCGGCACACCACCGACAGCGGCGGCCCCGGTGCCGACCACTCCCTCAGAACGAGCTCGAGCTTGCCGACGGCCAGAGCTTCCGCGGCCAGCAGGTCCATCGTCTGGGTGATGCCGCCGCCGCGCACCGCCGCCAGCATCTGTGCCTCGGGAGTGTTGAAGGCGACGCTGAAGGGGAGGGCGAGCTGCCTGGCTTTCCCGGCGCGCTGAAACAGCCACTTGTAGGGGCGGCGCCCCCTGCTCGAGAAGTGACCGATGAGCTTGTGGCGGCGCAGGTCGTCAGGCTCGGCGGGCTCGCCGTGCTCGCGCAGGTACTCGGGTGAGGCGCAGGTCAGGAGGCGGGTGGTGACGATGCGCCGCGCGACGAGGTGCGGCTCCTTCACTGTCCCGCCGCGGATCGTCAGGTCGACTTCCTCCTCGATCAGGTCGATCACGCGGTCGTTGAGTTGTACCTCGAGCTGCAGATCCGGATAGCGCGCGGTGAAGCGCGGCAGCGCCGGGATCAGCAGCGCACGGCCGAAGACCACCGGCACATCCACGCGCAGCCTTCCCGACACCGCCAGACGCGTGCCGCGCACCGCCTCATCGGCTGCCTCGAGCTCGGCGAGGATCCTCAGGCACCGGGCCAGGTATTCCGCGCCGTCGCTCGTGAGTCCCACGCGCCGTGTCGTCCGATGGAACAGCTGACACTTGAGATGGCGCTCGAGCTCGGCGACGTGCGTGCTCACCACCGCGCGCGACACCCCGAGCGCATCGGCGGCGCGCGTGAAGGAGTGGAGCTCGGCGACGCGCGCGAAGCTGCGCATGCACACCAGCTGGTCCATGGCCCTTATTGTATGGCATTTAAAGACAATGAATTAGGCATTAGCTTGTTTTTACAGACGGTCAGCCGGCTTACAGTGCCTCCCGCGCCGCAACGGAAGCCAACACCGGCTGCGGCACGGAGGCTCGCACTATGTTCATCTTCCAGCGCTCGCTCCTGCCGGTCCTCGCCGCCCTCGGTGTTGCCTTCCTGCTCGTATGGGCGGCCGCGTTCCTCTAGAGCGCGCCGCTCGCACCCGCGGCTGCGCTCCCGTCGGCAGTTTGACAAGGTTCGCTTGTGCCCCAACCCGGCGTTAGGGTATCGTCCGCGCCGGATCGTGACCTTTCCCTTTCCTGCCGCTTGCCGCCCGCCTGTTTGCGAGTCGGCTTCCGAGTCTGAAAAGCCGAATCGTTCCCGACCAGGTGGCAGCATGCGCGCACCGACGAGTCTTTTCCGACCGTGGTCAGCATTCCTGCCGTGACTGTGTTTGTTTCAGGAGTCTGACTGCATGACGAAGATCTACGTGGGCAATCTGCCCTTCTCTGCCACTGATGCCGAAGTCCGCGAGCTGTTTGCCCAGCACGGCACCGTCGAGTCGGTGAGCCTCATCACCGATCGCGACACCGGCCGGCCGCGCGGTTTCGGGTTCGTCGAGATGTCGCGCGCCGATGCCTCGCGCGCGATCCAGAATCTCAACGGCAAGGACCTCGGCGGACGCCCGCTGCGGGTCAACGAGGCCCAGGAGCGTGGTGGCGGCGGCGGCGGTGGCGGCAACCGTGGCGGCGGCGCGCCGAAGCGCTGGTAAGCTTCCAGCTTTGCCTTAAGGGCCGGTCGCCAGTGCCTCGCGGCATCGGCGGCCGGCCCTTTGCATAGGAGCAAGTCTGATGGGTAAGGGCGATCCGAGAACCCGCCGCGGCAAGATCTACCAGGGATCGTTTGGCAAGTCGCGCGCCAAGGACCCGGCGAAGAGAAAGAAGAAGGCCGCCAAGGCCGCTAAGCGCTGAGGGTTCGCGAGAGCCTCAGCTCCACAATTCGACTGGCGCTGCCGGGCGCGTCTTGCGGGCCAGGCAGTCGCGGATCAGCTCGAGGGCGCTGCGGTCGTTGGGCGGCAGATCCGCCGCGCTCACCCCCAGGGGCGTCGCGCGCTCGCCCCAGCGCACCGCATGGGCGCAGAACGAGAGGCCGCCGCCGAAACCGGGCATGAGCAGCAGCGAGCCGGGCCGCACCCGGCCGGCCTCGAGCGCCTCGCACAGCGCCACCGGCACGGTGGCGGCCGACATGTTGCCGTAGCGCTGCACCGTCACGAACACCCGCTCCATCGGCACGTGCGCGCGCCTGGCGACCGCCTCGATGATGCGCAGGTTCGCCTGATGCGGCACCACCAGGTCGACGGCCTCGGGCCCGGCCTGGATGCGCTGGAGCGCCACCTCGCTCGCCATCGCCATACCCTGCACGGCGCGCTTGAAGATCTCCTGCCCCTCGAACTGCCAGCGGGTGATGCCGTAGAGCACGCCGCGGTTGGCGTAGTGTCCGCCCATGCCATGGACCCTGAGGATCTCGCGCGCCTCGCCGTAACAGCCGAGCTTCTCCGACAGCACCCCCTCTGCGCGCTCGCTCGCCTCCAGCACCACTGCGGCGGCTCCATCACCGAACAGCACCGCGACATCGCGGTCGCTCCAGTCCATGAAGGGAGAGATCAGCTCCGCGCCAATCACCAGTGCATTGCGGACCACTCCTGTGCGGATCAGCGCGGTGGCGGTCGACAGCCCATAGAGAAAGCTGGTGCAAGCGGTGTTGATGTCGTAGGCCGCCGCGCCGCGGGCGCCGATGCGCGCCTGGATGCCTGAGGCCATGTTCGGCACCTGATCGTCGTAGCTGCAGCTGCCGAACACGATGAGCTCGACGCCCTCGCCGGCCAGGCCGGCGCAGCTCAGGGCACGCGCCGCGGCGACGTAAGCGAGCTCACCGAGCGGCACGTGCGAGATGCGCCGCTCACGGATACCGGTGCGCGTGACGATCCATTCGTCGGACGTATCGAGAATGGTGGACAGGTCGTGATTCGTGAGCACCGCCGGAGGCAGGCATTTCCCCCAGCCGGTGATCGCCGCGTAGGTCGCTGGCGCTGAGGCGCTCATTGGCGCGGCTAGGATAGCAGGGGCGCGCCGTCCGGCGCGTAGTCGAACGAGTCGAAATAGAGGCGTTCCGTGGCTAAACCATGCCGCGGGAAACCCGCCCGCATCGCCTCGATCATCGCCGGAGGTCCCGCGGCGTAGACCTCGAAGCCGCTCAGGTCCGGGTGATCGGCCAGCACGGCCGCGTGCACCCAGCCGGTGCGGTGGTGCGCGGCCTCCGCGCGCGGCGCCTCCGAGAGCACCGCGGTGAATTTGAGTTGCGGGCGCGCTCGCTGCCACTCGAGCAGCCGCTGCGCTTCGTAAACGTCGACGAGCCGGCGGGCGCCCCAGTAGAAGTGGACCTCGCGCCGGATGCCGGTCTCGAGCATGTGCCGCAGCATCGACTTGAGAGGTGCAAAACCGGTACCGCCGGCGACCATGATGACCGGCCCCGTGCCGTCCCGATAGCTGAATTGCCCTATGGGGCCCTCGATTCGCAGCAGCGAGCCGACCGCGAGCCCGCCCCCGAACAGCCGTTCGGTGAAGCCCCCGCCGCTCACGCGCCGCACGTGCAGCTCCAGCAGCCCTGCATCGTGGGGCGGGCAGGCGATGGAGAAGCTGCGTCGCCGCCCACCGTCCAGCAGCACATCGAGGTACTGCCCGGGGTGAAAGGACAGCTGCTCCACCGCCGGCAGGCGCAGCATGACCTCGAGAACGTCCGGGGCGAGCGGCGTGAGGCGCGCGATCCGGCACGGCAAGGTCTTGATCTCGACGTCCGTGACGCTGGCGATGAGGCGCGCCTCGACCCGCAGATTTGAGCGCGGGCGCGCCTGACAGAGGAGGATCAGTCCGGCCCGCGCTTCCTCGGCGGTGATGCCGAGCGGCAGGCCGCCCGGATAATCGATCACGCCCTCGAGGAGCCGGGCCCGGCAGGAGCTGCAGTGGCCGGACTTGCAGCTGTGCGGCAGGTTGAGTCCGGCATCCAGCGCCGCCTGCAGGATCGGCTCGGCGGCGGGCACGCTCAGGGTGCGCCCGTGCGGCTCGATCCGTACGCTGTAATCCACCTTTGACATGTTCCCTATAGACTATCAGTCATGTTCGCGAACCCCTCCGCGGACGAGATCGGGCAGCTGCTGCGCGCTGCCCACACGATCGCGGTGGTCGGGCTGTCGCCCGACCGCACCCGCCCCAGTCACGGGGTGGCGCGGGCCCTGCAGCGTTTCGGCTATCGCATCATTCCGGTCAACCCCTACGCCGAGACCGTCCTCGGCCAGCCGGCGGTGCCCACTCTCGGGCAGCTGCCCGAGGTCCTCGGACCCGGCGAGCAGGTCGACATCGTCGACGTATTCCGTCGCCCGCAGCACGTCGCCGCAATCGTCGCCGATTGCATTCGCCTGAGGATGCCGGCGCTGTGGCTGCAGGATGGCGTGATCGACATCGCCGCAGCGGAGCGTGCGCAGGAGGCGGGCATCTTCACCGTGATGAACCGCTGTCTGTTCCGCGACCGGGCGATGCTGCGTTAGCGGGTGACTCTTGCCGGCCGCGCACCATCACGGCATCCTCAGCCTCCGATGCGCGTCGCATTCACGAAGATGCACGGGGTGGGCAACGATTTCGTCGTATTCGATGCACCCGTGGCGCCGGCGCTGCTCGAGCCCGCGAGCCTGAGGCGCCTCGCCGACCGCCGCACCGGCATCGGCTTCGATCAGGCGCTGCTCCTCGAGTCGCCGCGGCGCGCCGACACCGCGGTCTTCTATCGGGTCTTCAACGCCGACGGCGATGAGGTCGAGCAGTGCGGCAACGGCGCGCGCTGCATCGCCGCGCTCCTGCACCGCCGCGGCCGCACGCACCAGGGCGGCGTGCGGCTCGAGAGTCCCGCCGGCGTGGTCGAGGCACGCGTAAATGGCATGACCGGTGTCTCGGTCGACATGGGCATTCCCGATTTCGATCCCGCGGCACTGCCTTTTGCCGCTCCCGGCGCGGCCGACAGTTACCCGCTCGAGGTGGGCGGCCAAAGCCTCGAGATCGGCGTGGTCTCGCTGGGCAATCCGCACGCGGTGCTCATGGTCGCCTCGGTCGATGCGGCGCCCGTCGCCAGCCTCGGCCCCGCGATCGAGCATCACCCGCGTTTCCCGCGGCGGGTCAATGCCGGCTTCCTCGAGATCGTCGATCGCACGCATCTGAAGCTGCGCGTCTACGAGCGCGGCGCCGGTGAGACCCGCAGCTGCGGCACGGGTGCGTGCGCGGCCGCCGCGATCGCCCGCCGGCGCGGGCTGGTCGAGGCCGAAGTGCGCATCGGCGTACGCGGCGGCGAGTTGCGCGTAAACTGGGCGGGCCCGGGGGAGCACATCTGGCTGAGCGGTCCGGCACAGGTTTCATTCGAAGGGCAAGTCGAGGTCAGTAATCCATGACAACAAGAGAAGCTCGCGGTCTGTCGGCAGTCGAGTCCGAAGAGGAGACCATCGCCGCCTACCTGCAGCGCAACCCCGAATTCTTCGAGCGCCATCAGGCGGTGCTGGCGCGCCTGAAGCTGCCGCACGCGCGCGGCGGCGCGGCGATCTCCCTGGTCGAGCGGCAGATCGAGGTGCTGCGCGAGAAGCTCGCGGGCCTCGAAGGCAAGCTCGCCGAGCTGCTGCGCACCGCACGCGCCAACGACGCCATCGCCGATCGGCTGCATCGGTTCACGCGGCGGCTGCTGCGCGCGGTTCCCCGCTCGGAAGCCATCGCGCGCATCGAGGCAGGCCTGCGCGAGGACTTCGACGCTTTCCACGCGGTACTGGTGCTGGTCGGCACGCACCCTGAGCTCTCGCCGCAGCGCTTCGTGCGCGCCGTGTCGGCCGACGACCCCAATCTCAAGTCCTTCGAAACGCTGTTCGCGAGCGGCAAACCGCGTTGCGGCCAGGCGCGCGATTCGCAGCGCGAGTTCCTGTTCGGGCCCGAGGGGCCCGAGATGGGCTCGGTCGCCCTGGTGCCGCTCGGGGAGAAGGGCTCGATCGGCCTGCTCGCTCTCGGCAGCCCCGACCGCGATCGCTTTCACCCCGGCATGAGCACCGAATTCCTCGCGCGCATGGCGGATCTCATCGCGGACGCGCTGAGCGTGTGAGTCCGGCGGCTCTCGAGTGGCTCGCCCGCTTCCGCCGCTACCTCCAGTCCGAGCGCCGGCTGTCGGCGCACACTGACGTAAGCTACACCCGCGACCTCAAGGCGCTGGTCGGATTCTGCGACGCTGCCCGGCTCAAGGACTGGAGCGCGCTCGACAGCGCGCACATTCGCAGCTTCGCCGCCCATTCGCATGCCGGGGGGCTCTCCCCGCGCAGCATCCAGCGGCGGCTGTCGGCGGTGCGCAGCTTCTACGAGTTCCTGCTGCGCGAAGCCCCCGCGCAATCGCTGCGCGGCGGCAAGCGCGTCAGGCTGAACCCCGCCCTCGAGGTGCGGGCGCCCAAGGCCCCCCGGCGGCTGCCGCAGACGCTGGATGCCGATCAGATGGCGCGCCTGCTGGAAATTCCGCCCGGCGGTGGCCTCACGGCGCGTGACCGCGCGCTGATGGAGCTCCTGTACTCCTCGGGCCTGCGGCTCGCCGAGCTCGTCGGCCTCAACCTGAGCGACCTCGATCTCAGGGACCGCACCGTGCAGGTGCTCGGCAAGGGCCGCAAGTCGCGCATCGTGCCGGTGGGGCGACTCGCGCTGGCGGCGCTGCGCGCCTGGCTCAGGGAGCGCGCCGCGCTGGCACCTGCGGCTGAGACGGCGCTGTTCGTGGGGCGCGGCGGGCGGCGGCTCGGTCCGCGGGCGATCCAGCAGCGCGTCGATTACTGGGCGAAGCGCCAGGGGCTGGGTCTGCACGTGCACCCGCACCTTTTCCGCCATTCCTTCGCCTCGCACCTGCTGGAATCGGGCGGGGAGCTGCGCGGCGTGCAGGAGCTGCTGGGCCATGCGGATATCTCGACGACCCAGATCTATACCCACCTTGATTTCCAGCACCTCGCCCGTATCTACGACGCTGCACACCCGCGGGCGCGCCGCAAGGCGTGAAGGCGCCCCGGGGTCTTCCCCCGAGGAGCCCATGAGCGATCCCAACCTCTTTAATCCCCACGGCACCACCATCCTCGGCGTTCGCCGGAACGGCGCCGTCGCGCTCGGCGGCGACGGCCAGGTGACTCTCGGCAGCACCGTCATGAAGGGCAATGCCCGCAAGGTGCGGCGGCTCTTCGGCGACAAGGTGCTGGCCGGTTTCGCCGGCGGTACGGCCGATGCCTTCACTCTGTTCGAGCGCTTCGAGGGCAAGCTGGAGAAATACGGCAACCTGACGCGCGCGGCCATCGAGCTCGCCAAGGACTGGCGTTCGGACCGCTACCTGCGCCGTCTCGAGGCGTTGCTGCTGGTCGGCGACGCCGACAAGCTGTTCGTGATCTCCGGCAACGGCGACGTGATCGAGCCGGACCACGACGTAGCCGCCATCGGCTCGGGCGGCCAGTACGCACTCGCCGCGGCGCGGGCGCTGCTCGGTGGCTCGGACTTGAGCGCGCGCGAGATCGTCGAGCGTTCCCTCAACATAGCCGCCGACATCTGCATCTACACCAATCGCAATATCGCCATCGAGGAACTCGGCGGCAGGAGCGGGGGGTCGAAGTAGCATGTCCTCGGAGCTCACGCCCCGGCAGATCGTTCAGGAGCTGGACAAGCACATCGTCGGCCAGCAGGCGGCCAAGCGCGCCGTCGCCATTGCGCTGCGCAACCGCTGGCGCCGTATGCAGGTGAAAGAGCCGCTGCGCCAGGAGATCACGCCCAAGAACATCCTCATGATCGGCCCCACCGGCGTAGGCAAGACCGAGATCGCGCGCCGTCTCGCCAAGCTCGCCAACGCTCCATTCGTCAAGGTCGAGGCGACCAAGTTCACCGAGGTCGGTTACGTCGGGCGCGACGTCGACTCGATCGTCAAGGAGCTCGCGGACGTCGCGGTCAAGATCACGCGCGAGCAGGAAATGGCCAAGGTGCGTGAGCGGGCCCTCGATGCCGCCGAGGAGCGCGTACTCGACACCCTGCTGCCCAAGCCGCGCATGATGGGATTCTCGACCGATGAGCCCGCGCCCGCGCGCGACTCCGAGACGCGCCAGAAATTCCGCAAGATGCTGCGTGAGCACGAGCTCGACGAGCGCGAGGTCGAGATCGAGCTGCGTGCGCTTCCGGTCGGCGTCGAGATCATGGCCCCGCCGGGAATGGAGGAGATGCAGCAGCAGCTGCAGTCGATGTTCCAGAACCTGGGCGGCAACCGCACCCGCACCCGCAAGGTGAAGGTGAGCGAGGCGCTCAAGCTCCTGACCGACGAGGAGGCCGGCAAGCTCATCAACGAGGATGAGCTCAAGGTCCGCGCCCTCGCCAACGCCGAGCAGAACGGCATCGTATTCATCGACGAGATCGACAAGGTGACGCGTCGCCAGGAGACACTCGGTGCCGACGTCTCGCGCGAGGGTGTGCAGCGCGATCTGCTGCCGCTGGTCGAGGGCTCCACCGTCGCGACCAAGTATGGTCCGGTGAAGACCGACCACGTGCTGTTCATCGCCTCGGGCGCCTTCAGTCTCGCCAAACCCTCCGACCTGATCCCGGAGCTCCAGGGGCGCCTGCCCATCCGCGTCGAGCTCGACTCCCTCAAGGTCGGCGACTTCGTGCGTATCCTCACCGAGCCCGATGCCTCGCTCACGGCGCAGTATCAGGCGCTCATGGCGACCGAGGGTGTCACGGTGGAGTTCGCGGCGAGCGGCGTGCAGCGCATCGCCGAGATCGCCTTCGAGGTGAATGAGCGCACCGAGAACATCGGCGCGCGCCGCCTGCACACCGTCATGGAGCGCCTGCTCGAGACTGTTTCGTACGAGGCCGTCTCCGGGGACGCTTCTTACGACGGCAAGGGGCAGGTCACCGTAGACGCCGGATACGTCGACGATCACTTAGGGAAGCTCGTCAAGGACGAGGACCTGACCCGCTACATCCTCTGACTCTCCCGCCCGCCCCGCCGCGAGGGTGGCGGCGCGCTGTCCTCCTGTCGCCCGGATACAAGCCCGGCGCCGCGCGCGTTACGTACTGTTGCGGACTGTCAGAATAAACTCACGGCCTTGTATCATTACGTTAAGCTGCCGACCGTCGGGCGGTATCGAGAAAAGCAATGAGGCGCGCGCCACGGGCCCGCGCCCCTATTTTTCAGGAGGAAGTCATCATGGGCGGCATTCGGCCGATTCTCGTTCAGAGTCTGATCGCTCCCCTTGTTCTCGCGGCACTGGCGTTGCCCTCTGTTGCCTCAGCGCAACAGCAGACTGCGGCAGCCGAGCAGCCGGGTGGCCTCCAGGAAGTCATCGTCACGGCCACCAAGCGCTCACAGAACCTGCAGGACGTGCCCTTCTCGGTCTCCGCGACCAGCGAAGAGCAGATCCGCAATGCGGGCGCCATGGACATCGTCGACCTGGCCCGCAACGTGGCGGGACTTGCGATCGCGGACTTAGGTCCCGGCCAGAGCCAGATGGCCATCCGCGGCATCAGCTCCGGCCAGGTCATCCGCGACCAGCCGGGCGTGAAGGAGCAGGTGGGTGTCTATCTCGATGAATCGCCCATCTCGGTGGCCCTCTTCACTCCCGATCTCGAGCTCTTCGATCTCGACCGCTTCGAAGTACTGCGCGGGCCGCAGGGGACACTCTTCGGCGCAGGCTCCGAGGCGGGCACGGTGCGCTACATCACGACCCAGCCCAAGCTCGGCAAGAGCGAAGTGCTGATGGACGCCTCCCTGGAGGACGTCGCACACGGCGACGAGGGCGGCTTCGCGCGCATGGCGATGAACGTACCGCTGTCCGACGATGTGGCCGTGCGCTTCGTGGCCTACTGGCATCACCTCCCCGGATTCATCGACGCCATCTCGCCCTACGGACCCGCCGGCGCCGACACGCCGTCCAGCTTCACGGTCAATCGGGCGATCAACTCCGGTGACCGCGGCGGCGCGCGCCTCGCCGTGCTCTTCAAGCCCAACGACGCGCTGTCGATCACGCCGCGCATCGTGTTCCAGAAGCTCGAGACCAACGGCTACCCGCGCGTCGACCTCTACAACATCCTCGCGAACCCCTACACGACCACCCAGCCGGCCGTGACCATGGGCGATCTCACGCAGTACCGGCAGCAGCCCGACGGGCTCACCGACGACTTCACGCTCGCGGACGTCAAGGTCGACTACGATGCGGGGCCCGCGACCCTCACCTCGGTGACCTCCTACACGCATCGCAATGTGCAGGTGCTGCGCGATGCCACGCAGCTCACCGGCAGCGTGACCTTCGATGTGTTCGGCGACGCCTCGGTGCCGCCGGATTTCGCCGGCGTGCGCACCAGCTCGCCGCTCTATGACCGCACGCATCTCAACGTGTTCTCGGAGGAGCTGCGGCTGGCCTCCAACGGCAAGCAGACGGTCGACTGGCTGGCGGGGGCCTTCTTCCAGCACGTCGGCCGACACTACGGGCAGGATCTGCCGACTCCGGGCTACGACGCCCTGAATGCCGAGTTCGGCTTCCCGCTCGGCCCGAACCCGGTGGGGCTGCCCGACACGCCCTTCTACTCGAATCTCTTCTACACGCTGAAGCAATACGCCGCCTTCGGCGAGGTGACCTGGCACGCGACCGACCAGTTCTCGGTCACCGCCGGCCTGCGCTACTACAAGTACAGCGAGGACCGCGTGCTCAACTTCAACGGCGTGTTCGCATCCGACACGCCGCCGGGCGGCATTCCCGGGTCGGTCGATTCGAACGGCACCTCACCCCGGCTGATCCTTTCCTACAAGCCGGATCAGGACGTCGAGCTCTATGCTCAGGCGTCGCGCGGCTTCCGCCTGGGCGGCATCAACGACCCGATCAACCTGCCGCTGTGCTCCGCGCAGGACAAGATCATCTTCGGCGGTTACAGCAACTGGAAGGACGAGAAGCTCTGGGACTATGAGGCTGGCATCAAGTCGCAATGGCTCGACCACCGCCTCACCCTCAACGTGGCGGCGTTCTACGAGAACATCGACAACCTGCAGGCCACGGCTACCGCCGGCACCTGTTCTTCGCGCCTCGTCATCAATGTGCCGACCGCGCGCAGCGAGGGTGTGGAGGCCGAGTTGTTTGCGCATCCGAACGTCAATTGGGACTTCGGCATCTCGGCCACCGTTCTCGATGCCAAGCTGACCTCCTCGGTCATCTCCTCGCTCGGCGTCGTGGGCGGCCTGCAGGACGGCAACCGCATGCCAACCGCGCCCAAGGCGCAGGCGGCGGGCAGCGCCGGCTTCACGCTGCCAGCGGCTGCGGGGTCCTCGGACTTCTTCGCCAACCTCACCGTCCAGTACGTCGGCTCCTCCTACTCGCAGTTCGAGAACGAGGAGCCGGGCTGGGGCCAGATCGGTGGTGCCGGCGATCCCAATGCGGCGCGGCTGATCACCTACGGCGGCGTGCCCGCCGGGACGGTGATCCCCTTCAATACCCTGCTGCCGAGCTACACGCTCGCCAACCTGCGCTTCGGCTTCAAGACCGATCGCTGGCAGGCGGCTATCTACGTCAACAACCTTACCGACAAGAGTGCGGAGCTGGCGCTCGACTACGAGCGCGGCCGCAGCGCCCGGGTCGGCTACCTGACCAACCAGCCGCGCACCGTCGGGCTGTACGGCAGCTACAGCTTCTAGACCCGCACCTCGCATGAAGCGCCCGGCCTCTCCGGCCGGGCGCTTTTTTTTCGTATCCACTATGCTCTGCCCACTTTTGGGCCGGGAGCTCCCCGTGTTGCGAACAGTAACCCTGCGGCTTGCGATCGCGCTGCTGGCGCTCACTCCGGCACTCCTGCCCGCGGCGCAGGCGGCCGCCACGCCAGCCGGCATGGACCGCGACCTCCTCGAGGTCACCATCCCGCAGCTGCACCGCTACTACGAGCAGCGCCGCTACACCGTGTCACAGGTGGTCGACTGGTATCTCGCGCGCATCGCGCGTTACAACGGCACTTACAAGCCGCTCGAGCAGGTGTTCGAGGCGGAGGCGCGCGCGCTCGCCGCGCGCGCAGACGCCGAGCCGGCCGCCGCGCGCGGCCCGCTGTGGGGCGTGCCGATCGTCATCAAGGCCAACACCAGCATCGCGGGCGAGGTGACGACCAACGGCTGGGAAGGCTTCGTCGTGCCCGGCCACGAGCTCATCGCACCGCGCGACGCCACGATCGTCGCCAGGCTGCGCGCCGCGGGTGCGATCATCCTCGGGCACAGCAATATGCCGGATTTTGCCAACTCCGATACCACGCGCAGCAGCTCCTTCGGCCGCACCGGCAATGCCTACGACATTCGCTTCTCGCCCGGCGGGTCCTCCGGAGGGACCGTGACCGCGGTGACGGGCAACATGGCCGTGTTCGGCAGCGGTACGGATACCGGCAATTCCATCCGCATGCCGTCGGGGACCAGCGCGCTGATCGGCGTATTCCCGACCCGTGGCCTGGTGAGCATCGCCGGCATCGCCCCGCTCGACTGGCTGCTCGACAACACCGGGCCCATCGCCCGCAATGTCACCGACGCGGCGATCGCGCTCGATGTGATGGCCGGAGAGGACCCGCTCGATCCGGTGACCCAGGGCTCGGCCGCGAAGGCGCAGCACGGACCGTACACGCAATACCTGAAGAGCGACGCGCTCAGGGGCCGCCGCTTCGGCGTGCCCGCCTTCATCCTCGCAGGCATCGGCATTCCGTTCCGCGGCACGCCGGCCGTGGTGCCGGACATGGCGGCGGAGAAGCATGCGGACGAGGAGGCCTGGGCGCTCGATCCGCGCACGCGTGCCGCTTTCATGAAAGCGCTCGCCGAGCTGCGCGCGCTCGGCGCCACGGTCGTCATGGACGACTCGGTGCTGCCGGAGAGCTTCGCGCGGGCGGCGGGCCGCATCGCCACCTACCCGTACGGACGCGAGGGCACGGACCTGTTTCTCAGGAATTTCGGGCCGGCGGAGTACCACTCGAGCGCCGATTACGAGCGCGTGATGGGCGCTCCGCTCGGGGCGCCCATGATCGGCACCGAGCCCCTGAAGTCGCAGTTCGAGTACGGCGATATCAGGATCAATCAGCGTACGCTCGAGACGGACCCGGACGCGGAGCGCAACTTCTTCGGTCCGCGCCGCCGCGTGCTCAAGGATTACCTCGACACCATGGACCGTCTGCACCTCGACGGCTATATCTACCCCTCGAGCCAGATGCCGCCGGTCGACGAGACCATGCCGCAGGACGGCCAGGTGACCGACGGCCCGCATTCCGCGACCAGCTGGGTCAACATGCTGGGCGTTCCCGCGGTCGTCGTGGTCGGAGGCTTCTACGACAGCGGCCTGCCCTTCGGCATGGAGCTCTCGGGTCGCCCCTTCCGGGACGGCGACCTGCTCGGCTTCGCCTATGCCTGGGAGCAGGGGACGCACCACCGGCATCCGCCCGTGCTCGCGGACCAGGGGCTGCTGCCAGGGGCGCGCTGAGCCCGGCTTCAGATTCTGAACCGCTCCTTGAGCTCCCCGGCCATGCGGCGGCTCACCGCGAGCGGGGCGGGGCAGCCGCGCAGCCGCACGAAGTACTGCCCGTCGGCGCCACGCTCGATGGCCTCGAGGTACTTCACCGCGACCAGCGCGTTGCGGTGGATGCGTACGAAGGCGGCGCCGAACTCCCCTTCCAGCAGCCGCAGCGAGTCCTCGATCAGCTCCTCGCCGTTCAGGTGTCGCACGGTGGTGTATTTCTGGTCGGCGAGGAAGTACTGCACCTCCTCGATCGGGACCAGCTTCAGGCCCTCGCGGTGGCGCGCCGCGATGTGGGTGCGCCGCCCCTGATCGCCCGCGGCGGCGAGCTTCTGCAGCTGGGCACGCGTCAGCCGTCCGGCGCGCGCGAGCGAGGCGGCCAGCTGCTCCTTGCGCACGGGCTTCAGCAGGTACCCGACCGCGTGCGCCGCGAAGGCCTCGACCGCGTACTCATCGTACGCAGTGGTGAAGATCACGGCCGGCGGCTCCTCCAGCACGGCGAGATGCCGCGCCGTCTCGAGTCCATCCATGCCGGGCATGCGCACATCCAGCAGCACGATGTCGGGGGCAAGGTCGTGGGTCTGCGCCAGCGCCTCGGCCCCGCCCATCGCCTCGCCGACCACGGTGACGTCGGGGATCTCCGCGAGCAGGCTCCGCAGCCGTTCACGTGCCGGCGGCTCGTCGTCGACGATCAGCACCTTGAGGCGGACGGCGGCGTGCATGCGCGCTTCAGGCGGCCGCCGGCGGCGCGGCTCCCGGCACCGCCGGCTTTTCGATGAGCGGGAAGCGCAGCGTGACGATGTACTCCCCGTCGAAGGTCCCCGATTTCATCAGCGCCCGTTCGCCGTACATGAGGTCGAGGCGCTCGCGGATATTGGCGAGGGCCAGGCGGTTGCCGTCGCGCTGTTGCGGGCCGGCGCCGAGCGGATTGCGTACCACGACGGTGATCAGGCCGCCGTTGATCTCGCCGGTGATGGTCACGGTACCGCCTTCGGAGCGCGGCTCGATGCCGTGGTAGATGGCGTTCTCGAGCAGCGGCTGGATCATGAGCCCCGGCACCAGCGCCTGTCCGGGGAGAGAGTCGGTCTTCCACTCGACCCGCAGCCGCGCGCCGAGGCGCAGCTGCTCCATCCGCTGGTAAGTACGCGCCACCTCGAGCTCCTCCGCCAGCGTGATGGTGTGATGCTTCTCGGAGAGGGTTGCGCGGAAGAGGTCGGCGAGATCCTGCACCGCACTCTCGGCGCGCGGCGGATCGGTGCGGGTGAGAGCGGCGATGGTATTCATGCTGTTGAAGAGGAAATGCGGGCGGATGCGCGCCTGCAGCGCATGCACGCGCGCCGCGGCGCGCAGCTCGATGCTGCGGCGCCACTCGTGCGCCACGTAGAAATAGCGCAAGGCCAGTCCGCTCACCACCAGCCCGATCCAGACGTTGCGCAGCACGAAGCCGACCGGGGCGTCCGGGAACAAGGTGGCGCCGCCCGACTCGACGACGAAGCGCGTGCGGCCGAGGTAGTAGGCGCATAGCGAGATCGCGGCCACGAGCAGCGTCAGCAGTCCCAGCACCGCGGCCGACCCCGCCGCGACGCTGAGCCGCGTGAGCCGGGGCAGCAGCACGCACAGGAGTGCCGACCCGGTCAGGCCGATCCACAGCATGAACAGCGAGGTGCGCACCAGGTCGGTCCACAGATCGACCGCTGCGCTCTGCCGTGCCAGCGTCAGAATGAGCGCGGTGAGCTCGACGATGAGCACCACCGCGAGCGTGGCGCGCGAGGTGCAGAA
The DNA here is from genome assembly GCA_035632655.1 of Steroidobacteraceae bacterium. Taxonomy (GTDB): domain Bacteria; phylum Pseudomonadota; class Gammaproteobacteria; order Steroidobacterales; family Steroidobacteraceae; genus 13-2-20CM-66-19. Next base: position 39,377 of record DASQGK010000098.1, read on the forward strand.
GTTCGGCAGGTAGAGGGAGCGTTCTTCGCCTGAGTCGGCGTTCATTTGGCTCGGGGCGGTGGCGGCACGCCCATGATGTTGGTGCGCTCGAAGAGCTCGGCCTTGAGGCGGAAAGTGGCCGAGATGTCCTCGTCCCCGTAGCCGCGGGCGGTGAGCTCGGCGTACTCGGCCAGCATGCGCTCGACCACCGGCAGCGAGACGCCGAAGCGCGCCGCCATGTCATGACAGATGCCGAGATCCTTGGCATGCAGCCGCACGCGGAATCCGGCCGGGTAAGCGCCCTTCGCCATGTTGGGAGCGCGATGCACGAAGTACCAGGAAGAGCCGGCGCCCTTGCCCAGTGTGTCGATGAGCGTCGGCAGCGGCAGCCCCTGGGCGCGCGCGAACGCCATGGCCTCGGCGACCGCTTCGATGATCCCGGCGCACATGATCTGGTTGGTTGCCTTGGCCGCCTGACCGCTGCCGACGGGGCCGAAGTGGCTGACGGTCTTGCCGAGCGCATTGAGCACGGGACTGGCGCGCTCGAAGGCCGCCGGCGTCCCGCCCACCATGATGGCGAGGGTGCCATCGCGCGCCCCTTCGACCCCGCCCGATACCGGACAGTCGAGGAACTCGACCCCCTTCGGCTCGAGGAGCTCGGCGGCCTGACGCGCGGTCTCGGAGCTCACCGTCGAGCAGTCGAGCATGAGAGTGCCGGACTTCAGCGCCGGGGCGAGGGCGCTTGCGACCTCGAGCACGTCGGCGTCCGCCGAGACGCACGACACGACGGCATCGACCTGGGTGGCGAGCTCGGCGAGAGTTGCGGGAGCTGCCACCTTGAGCTCGGAGGCAAGCGAGTCCGCCTTGGCGCGGGTGCGGTTCCACACCGCGGCCAGCATTCCTGCACGATGGAGATTGCGCGCCATGCCCATTCCCATGGCGCCGAGTCCGACGAAGCCTGCGCGCATTCCTGACACCTGGCGCGAGTTACGCGCCCCGGATGCGACTATAGCTTAAGGCGAGGTCGACTCTTACGGTTTGGCCTTGGGCTCGGGGATCGGCTGCGGCTCGGGGATCGGCTGGTCGGGCTTCCACTCCGGCACGCTGCCACAGGCGGCCTGCACATCCTTGCGGGCCTCGGCGCGGTAGGCATCCGCTTCGGTATCCGACATGTACTCGCGCTCGCCGTCCTTGCCTTCCTTGTAGACGCGCCGCGACTGGATCGACCGCATGTAACGCTCTCTGGCGAACTTGCACTGCGCATCGCGCGCGCGCGCCTTGTCTTCCTGCACTGCGCGGGCGTTGTCCTGATCGTTCGAGGCCTGGCCGAAACTGTTGGAGGCGCTGGAGCGCGAGGCCGCGGACGCACCCGAGTCGGGGCGGGGCTTGCCGACGCCCCTGATGAGCTCCGATCCCGGCACCCACTCGTCGCTGTAATGCACGACCCCGTCCTTGTCGACCCAACGGAAAACGTCGGCGCGGGCCAGGGGGCTCACTCCGGCCAGGATCAGGGCGGTAATCGCTACGAGTCGCAACATAAGGGGGCCTCCGCCGCAGCAGTATGGCGGCTCGAGCCCCGCCGGCCTTTGAAGTGCGTCACACCGCCGCCGGGCGAGCGCCGCCGCGGGTCACACCATACAAAGCCTGACGCCCGTGCGCCAGTTTCTACAGGTCGTAGGCCCGCTCGCCGTGGGCCGTGATATCGAGGCCCTCGCGCTCCTCTTCCTCCGGCACCCGCAGGCCGATCACCAGCTTCACGATGTAGAAGGCGGCGCAGGAGACCACCGCGGTCCATACCAGGACCAGCAGCACCGCCTTCAGCTGGATGAGGAATTGAGTGGCGATACCGGGGTAGCCGGTCGCACCGGTGACGTAGTCGGCTGTGGAGCCGGGGCCCCCCAGCACCGGGGCATTGAAGATGCCGGTCATGAGCGCTCCGAAGATCCCGCCGAGGGCGTGTACCCCGAAGACATCGAGAGAGTCGTCCGCCCTGATGAGGCGCTTCAGTCCCGTGACGCCCCACAGGCACACGACCCCGACGCCGAGGCCGATGGCGAAGGCGCCGGGAATGCCGACATTGCCCGCCGCCGGAGTGATGGCCACGAGTCCTGCGACGGCTCCGGAGGCCGCGCCGAGCATCGAGGGCTTGCCCTTGAGCGCCCACTCGGCGGTCATCCAGGACAGCACCGCGCAGGCGGTCGCGAGGTAGGTGTTCATGAAGGCGAGAGCGGCAGTGCCGTTGGCCTCGAGCGCCGAGCCCGCATTGAATCCGAACCACCCGAACCACAGGAGCGACGCTCCCACCATGGTGAGCGTGAGGTTGTGCGGCGCCATGGGCTCCCTGCCAAAACCGACGCGCTTGCCGAGCACGAAGGCACCGACCAGTCCCGCGACACCGGCGTTGATGTGCACCACCGTGCCGCCCGCGAAATCGAGGGCCCCCCATCGCCAGATGAGGCCGCCCTTGGCGCTCACGGCGCCGGCCGTCGCCGCCGAGGTGAAGGCGTCGGGTCCCGGCCAGTACCACACCATGTGCGCGATCGGCACATAGCTGAAGGTGAACCACAGCACCAGGAACAGCAGCATCGCCGGGAAGCGCATGCGCTCGACGAGGGAGCCGAGGATCAGGCAGCAGGTGATGGCGGCGAAGGTCGCCTGAAAAGCGACGTACACGAGCTCATAGAGCGGGGTGTTGCGACTGAAGGTGGCGGCGTACGAGAACTGGCCCGTGCGGGCATTGAAGGTGCCGGCGAGAAACAGCCGGCTGAAGCCGCCGATCACGGCATTGCCCTCGGTGAAGGCGAGCGAATAGCCGTAGATGCACCACAGGACCGTGATGAGCGAGAACCCGACGAACACCTGCATGAGCACCGACAGCATGTTCTTGGTGCGCACCAGGCCGCCGTAGAAGAGTGCCAGCGCCGGTACCGACATCAGCAGCACGAAGGCGGTCGAGGTGAGCATCCATGCCGTATCGCCCTTGTTGGGTACGGCCGCATCCGCCCAGGCGAGCGCGGGAGCGAGGGCGATGAGTGCGGCGCCGAGGCGGGTGGCGGTTCGGGTAGCGTTCGCGTGCGGCATGGTCTCTCCGGATGCGGCATATCGGGTGAATCGCGCCGCGAACACGTTCTGCAGGCGTGCACGGGGACGCGTAAGCTTTCGCCCCTGACTGCCGCGGTGCAGTTTCCGTGCCACTGGCCATGGGGCGTGTTTCACGGGATTTGCACGACGGCATGGCGCGGCTTTGCACCGTTTTGGGGCCTGACCGCGAACAGCTGCGTCAAACCGGAGCGAAACTCATGGAGTCACTGCGAATAGACGATCTGGCGCGGCGCCTGCTTGAGCGGGTGCCCCCCGCACTGCGCGCAGTGCAGCAGGATCTCGAGGCCGGCTTCCGCGCCGTGCTGCGCGAGCGCCTGAGCCAGCTCGATCTCATCACCCGCGATGAGTTCGAGGCACAGTCGCGGGTGCTGGAACGTACGCGCGCACGACTCGAGGCTCTCGAGGCGCGGCTCGCCGCCCTCGAAGGCTCCGCCGGAGAAGGGGCACCGCCGGTTTAACCAGCCGCGCCGACAGGGAGGTCCATGCCTTTCGCGAGGGTCGCGTGCCGGGCGCAGGTCGGCCTGGCGGCCCCGCTCGTCACCGTCGAGGTAAGTCTGACGAGCGGGTTGCCTGCGTTCTGCATCGTCGGCTTGCCGGCGATGGTGGTGCGCGAGAGCAAGGAACGGGTACGCGCGGCGCTCCTCAACTCCCACTTCGACTTTCCGGCCGGGCGAATCACCGTGAATCTTGCGCCCGCGGACTTACCCAAGGAGGGCGGCCGCTTCGACCTGCCGATTGCCTTAGGACTGCTGCTCGCCTCCCGCCAGGTGCGCAGCGTCCTTCCCGCCGGGCGCGCAGTGGCGCGCGAGTTCTACGGGGAGCTCGGACTCACCGGCGAGCTGAAGGCGGTGCCGGGCCTCCTGCCGGCGGCCGTCGCCGCCCGCCGCAGCGATCACGAGCTGATCGTGCCGCGCGCCAATGCGCTCGAGGCCTGCGCGGTTGCGCCAGCGCTCACCCGCGCGGCGGATCACCTCCTCGAGGTCTGCGCGCACGTGGCCGGCACCGCCCCGCTCCCACCCGCTCGTGACCCACGGGCGAGCAGCGCGCTTCTGCCGCAGCCGCCCGCGCTCCCGCTCGATCTCGCCGACGTGCGCGGCCAGGCGCACGCCAAGCGCGCTCTCACCATCGCCGCCGCCGGCTCCCACAGCCTGCTGCTGATCGGCCCGCCCGGATGCGGAAAGAGCATGCTGGCGCAGCGGCTGCCCGGCCTGCTGCCGCCGCTCGAGGCGTCCGAGGCACTCGAGGTGGCGGCGATCGCCTCGGTGAGCGGCGCGGACTTTCGCTGCCAGGCACTCAGCGAGCGTCCCTTCCGCTCGCCCCATCACAGCGCCACGGTACCGGCCCTGGTCGGCGGCGGCGCGCGCGCCCGCCCCGGTGAGATCAGCCTCGCGCATCACGGCGTGCTGTTTCTCGATGAGCTCCCCGAATTCGGTCGGGCGACGCTCGAGGCGCTGCGTGAGCCGCTCGAGACCGGCATGGTCGCGGTCGCACGCGCGGCGCGCGAGACCCGCTACCCCGCCGCCTTTCAGCTGATTGCGGCGATGAATCCCTGTCCCTGCGGCCGCCTCGGCGACCCGACCGGGAGCTGCCGCTGCTCGCCCCACGCCGTGCGGCGTTATCTCGGACGCATCTCCGGACCCCTGCTCGACCGGCTCGACATGCAGGTGGAGGTGCCGCCGGTTCCGGCAGGCGAGTTCGACCTCCCGTCGGCGGAGGGCAGCGCCGCGGCCGCCGACGCCGTGCGGCGTGCGCGCGAGCTGCAGCTCGCACGTCAGGGAATCTGCAATGCGCGTCTCGCCGATACCGCGTTGCCGCGCTGCTGCATGCCGGATGCGCTCGGCCGGCGGCTGCTCGAGACGGCCGTGCGGCGCTTCGGGCTCTCGGGGCGTTCGCGCGTGCGCGTGCTCAAGGTAGCGCGCACCATCGCCGATCTCGACGGCCATGCGACAGTGGGGATCGCCCAGCTGAGCGAGGCGCTCATGCTGCGCTGTCTGGATCGCGCCGCAGGCGGCGCTAGTGCTGCGCCATCGACACCATGTAGTCCACCGCCTGCTTGACGAGATCGTCGGGCAGATCGGTGCGGCCACCCTTGGGAGGCATGACGCCGCCGCCGGGTCCGCCCTGATAGCCATTGAGCGCGTGCTGGTAGAGAGTCGCCTTGCCCTGCGCGATGCGCGGTGCCCAGGCGGCCTTGTCGCCGGCCTTCGGCGCCCCCGCGATGCCCTGTCCGTGGCAGGTGCTGCACACCTCAGCGAACAGCGCCTTGCCGTCCTTCGGCGGCGCCGCCGGAGCGGCCGCCGCGGAGCCCTCTCCGGGCGGGGTCGTCGGCTTGATGGCGAGGGCGGAATTGTCCTGGCCGGCGACGGCCACGTGCGCGAGCGGCTCGACGCGTGCGGCGACGCTCTTGCCGTAGTCGGGCTCGCTGAGAATCTGCGCTTCCTGCGTGCGGCTCGCGACGATGCGTGCGAAGGCGAACAGCACCACGGTGATGGTCACGAGCAGACCGATCACCATGCTGAAGACGTTGAAGAAATGCGTATCCTGTTTGCTCACGGGTCACCGGTCCGCGTCGCGCCGATTGGCCGCGCAGTATAGCCGCTCGGCAAATAGACGGCATTTCCCGCCGCGCGTATCATCGCCCGCCCCGAACGCGCCCGTAGCTCAGTTGGATAGAGTGGCAGCCTCCGAAGCTGCAGGTCGCTGGTTCGAATCCAGTCGGGCGCGCCATTCCTTCAATGACGGTGCTCGTACGCCGCGAGGTCGTCGATCAGCTGAATGAGCTGGCCGGCACCTCCGGCCTTGGCGACATCCGTCGTGTACTTGCCGTTGATGACGACCAGGGGAACATTCTGCACGCCGTAGCGGTTGGTGATCTCCTCGGCGCGCTGCAGATCGGAGTTCACCGAGAAGGAATTGAAGGCGCCGGCGTAGTCGGCGGCGCTGACACCGTACTGCGCCACCCAGCCCTGCTCCATCTTCAGCGACTCCTCGTCCGACTTGCCGATGAGAGGATTGCGCTGCTGCTGGATGGTGTCGAAGGCCTTCTCGATGAGGTCGGGGCGCCCCAGCGCCTCGAGCGTGTAGAACAGCCTGGCGTGTGAGCGCTGCGGCGGACCCCAGATCACCGGCACGCGCACGAACTGGATGTAGGCGGGCTTGCTCTTCAGCCAGGTGAGGATGTAGGGCTCGAGCGCGTAGCAGTGCGGGCAGCCGAGCCACATGACTTCGAGCACCTCCACCTTGCCGGGCTCGACGCTGGTCGGTTGCGCCGGCACCTTCGGGTCGTAGTTGACGCCGGGCTTCCAGCGGCCGCTGGGCAGCTGCGCATCGGCCGGGAGCGGCGTCATGCGCTCGAGCGAGGCGTCGCTGCTCTCGGTTTTTTCACTTGCCGCGCCGTCGGCGGATTCCTGCGAGGCGCGCGCCTGCTCGGCCTCGCTCTGCGCCGCGGTCGTGGCGGCGGGCGGCGGCTGGGCTGCCGGCTCGCTCGGCGCGGCGACGGGCGGGGCGGGAGCAGCTGCCGGCGGCGGTGCCTGCTCGTGGCCGCAGCCCCCGAGGGCGATCAGGGCGAGCAGGGCAAGACAGCGCTTCAACGCATGCCCTGCACGTAGGAGGCGACGTCGCGGATTTCCTCCGGAGTCATCCGCTTGGCGAGGGTGAGCATCATCACGCCGTTCGGGCTCGCCTGCTCCGGGTTGGGGCCCGTGTAGCGGGCGCCGCTCGCGTAGTCGTTCAGCTGCTTCACGACATACACCGACTGTTGCGCGCGCAGCGCCGGATAGCCGGCCGCCAGATTGCCGCGCCCCAGGGGGCCGTGGCAGGCGACACACGCCGGCACTTCGCGTGCCGCATCGCCGGACAGATACACCTGCTCGCCCGCCTTCCAGTAGGAGGGGTCCGCCTCGAGCCCGGTCGGGGTCTGGGCCTGGTAGTAGACGGCGAGATCGCTGATGTCCTGGTCGTTCAGGGTCGCCGCCAGCGGCTTCATGATGGGGTTGTTGCGCACGCCGGCGCGGAACAGCCGCAGCTGCTCGGCGATGTAGACCGCGCTCTGGCCGGCGAGCCGCGGCCACTCGGGATTCGCGCTGTTGCCGGCCTGACCATGGCAGGACGCGCACAACGCCGCCTTGCTCTCGCCGCTCGCGGCCTTGCCGGTGTCGAAGGGCGAGCTCGCGGGTGCCGCGCTGGCCGCGGGTGCCGCGCTCGCCGCGGGTGCCGGAGCTGTTTGCGAGAAAGCGACGGCTCCGGTCAGTGTGAACGAGAGGGCGGTGAATACGATCGGGGCGACCCTGAGCGTCTGCGGCATTTTTCTCATTCCGGTGCGGCGTCCGCGAAGCGAGGGCCGCGATTGTACACTACGAAAATGAGCCGCTTTCAGCAGGTGCACTTTCTCCTGAGCGCCGCACAACCCGCGCAATTCCCCGCGGATACGGGCGCCGAAGTCGCCTTTGCCGGGCGCTCGAACGCGGGCAAGTCGAGCGCCATCAACGCCATCGTCCAGCGCCACGGTCTCGCCCGCACCAGCAAGACCCCGGGACGCACCCGCCTGCTCAATTTCTTCGAGCTGGCCCCGTCGAAGCGCCTGGTGGACCTTCCGGGCTATGGCTACGCGGGGGGACCCGAGGCCGACCGCCGCACCTGGCACGCGCTCATCGAAGCGCTCGGTGAGCGCGCCTCGTTGAAGGCCCTGTTCCTGATCGTCGATGCCCGCCGCGGTCTCACGGACGGCGATGAGGGGCTCCTCGAGTGGGTTTCGCCGGCGCAGCGCGTGCACGTGCTGCTCGCCAAGGCTGACAAACTGTCCCGGGGGGAGGCCCAGAGCGCCCTGCGTACGGCCGGCGGACAGCTCGCCGGCCGGGCGACGGTGCAGCTCTTCTCGGCATTCGACGGGACCGGCCTCAAGCAGGCTCAGGACACGCTCGAGAATTGCCTCGCACAATAAAAAGCCCCGGCGACTTTGAGGGCCGCCGGGGCAGACCAACCCGGCACAGGTCTCGTTGAACCGGGTCATGTACCCGCTCAGGGAGGGAAGCGGGGAGTGCTAAGCACTCGCTGGATGAGACAAAGCACGTGCGCCCGGAGTTCCGGTCCGGCCCAGAAAAAATAATCCATTCAAATCATAAGTTTGGTCAACGAGTTGTATCGCCTGCGCCACACGGACTACTACCGCGCAGGGCGCCAAAGCCACGCCTTTGGCGCCCGGCAACGGGAGCTAGAAGAAATTGAAGAAGACGCCGAGCGAGACGATATTCGCGCCGCTCGTGTTGCGGATGCTGAAGCTCTCGTACTCCAGGCGCGCGCCGAAGTTGCCCAGGTGCGCCTGGCCGCCGATGCCCCAGGCGAATTCGGTGCCGTTGTCCGAGAGAGAAAAGAGTCCCGGAGGCGCGCCGGGGCCGGTGCTGCCGCTCGAGTTCCAGCGCGCCAGGCCAGCCTTGCCGAACACGTCCACCCAGGGGACTGGGATTGGCAGGAAGCCGACCGCGTATCCCGCGAAGGCCTTGTAGCTGAGGTGCGTGGTGCCGCCGCCGGGAGAGGCCACCGACTGGCTGCCGAGGTCGATGTAATCCGCCTCCACGGCGAACAGGCTTATCGGCCGCACCCCCGCCCAGACCTTCCAGCTGGTGCTGTTGAGGTTGGAGTTGGTCGCGGCAACGTCGCGCAGATTGTCGTTGGAGAGACCGGCCCCGAGGTAGAGGATCCCGTTGTCGGCGTGGGCGAGGCCCGCACCGAGCGCGAGCACCAGGGCGAGGAGCAGTCTGTGGATACGCATACGCTTCCTTTCTCTACGACGTTCAGAGGAAATTGAAGAACACGCTCAGCGACACGATGTTCGCCCCGCTGGTGTTGCGAACGCTGAAGTTCTCGTACTCGAGCCGTGCGCCGAAGTTGCCGATGTGCGCCTGGGTGCCGACGCCCCACGCGAACTGCGTACCGTTGTCCGACAGGGAGAAGAACTGGGGAGAACCGATGAAGCCCGCCAGACTGCCGTCGCCGCTCAGCTTCCAGCGCGCCAGCCCCACCTTACCGAAGACGTCGAGAAAGGGGATCGGGATCGGCACGAAACCGACCGCGTAGCCGGCAAGAGCCTTGTAATGAACGTGCGTGTGGCTGAAGGTGTCGACCCCCATGAAATTGACCGACTGGCTGCCGAGATTGATGTAGTCGGCCTCGACGGCGAACAGACTGATGGGCCGCACTCCGGCCCACGCCTTCCAGCTGGTGCTGTTCAGGCTGGAATTGGTCGCCGCGATGTCCCTGAGGTTGTCGTTGGAGAGGCCGGCGCCGAGATAGAGCATGCCGTTGTCGGCCTGAGCGACGCTCGCAGCGAGCGCCACCATGAGTGCGAAGAGAAGTCTGCGCATACCGGCTCTCCTGAGGATCGTGACGTCCTGATAACACACTTGCGGCGCCTGCGTTGACATGCAGCCGCCCTCTTCGCCTCCTAGGCAATGTTCACGAACACCTCGAGCGACACGACATTCGCGCCGTTGGTGCCCGGGATCCTGAAGCTCTCGTACTCGAGTCGCGCACCGAAGTTTCCGGCGTGGACCTGGGTCCCGACACCCCAGGCGAAGGAGTTGCCGTTGGTCGAGAAGGATCCCGGCACGAGCGCTGAGATCGAGCTGCCGTTGAGAGTCCAGCGGGCCAGCCCCGCCTTGCCGAAGACGTCGACCAGCGGCAGCGGCAGCGGCAGGAATCCCACCGCGTAGGCGGCGAACGCATTGGCGTCCGAATGGTTGCTGGTGGTGGTGAGGAAATTCCGGGTCTGACCGCCGAGATCGATGTAGTCGGTCTCGACGGCGAGCAGGCGCAGCGGCCGGAACCCCCCGTAGAGCTTCCACGACGTGCCGTCGATGTCGGCGAAGGCCGTGCCGCCGTGGACGATGTCGCTGACCTTGTCCCTGGAGATTCCGGCGCCGAAATAGACATAGCCATTGTCGGCACGGGCGGCGCCCGCACCGAGCACCAGCGCCATGGCGAGCAGCAGGGTGCGCATTCTGTCCAAACCTCCTGTTCCGGGACGCTTCCTAACTAACACACTCGCGGCGGACGCGTTGACTGTTGCAAGGCGGCGACAGTTGCGGAAATCGAACGGTGCGCGGCGCCTCAGTGAGCCTCGTCCCAGTTGGCGCCCGTCCCGGCGTCCACTCTGAGCGGCACACTGAGTGTGGCGGCATCCACCATGCGCTCGCGCACCACCTGCGTGACTTCCTCGATCGCCTCGGCGCGCACTTCCAGCACCAGCTCGTCGTGCACCTGCATGATGAGGTGCGCGGGAGAGTCGGCGCGGCTGCACCAGGCGTGCACGGCAATCATGGCGCGCTTGATGATGTCGGCCGCGGTTCCCTGCATGGGCGCATTGATGGCGCTGCGCTCGGCGTACTGCCGCAGCTGCGGGTTGCCGGAGCGGATGTCGGGCAGGTACAGGCGCCGCCCGAAGACCGTCTCGACGTAGCCCAGCTCACGCGCCCGAAGCCGCGTGTCGTCCATGAAGCGTCGCACTCCCGGGTAGCGCTGGAAGTAGCGCTCCACGTACTGATGCGCGGCGCTGCGCTCGATCCCCAGGTTGCGCGCCAGGCCGAAGGGCGACATGCCGTAGATCAGTCCGAAGTTGATCACCTTGGCGGTGCGCCGCTGATCGGAGGTCACGGCATCGGGGCTGACGCCGAAAACCTCGGCGGCGGTCGCCTGATGTACGTCGCGATCGTCGGCGAACGCGGCCCGCAGGCTCTCGTCCCCCGAGAGGTGCGCCATGATGCGCAGCTCGATCTGTGAGTAGTCCGCCGCCAGCAGCACGTAGCCGGCCGGCGCGACGAACGCCTGGCGGATGCGGCGGCCCTCGGCACGCCGGATCGGGATGTTCTGCAGGTTGGGATCGACCGAGGACAGCCTGCCGGTGGCGGCGACCGCCTGCGCATAGTTGGTATGGATGCGCCCGGTGCGCTCGTTCACCTGCTCGGGGAGCTTGTCGGTGTAGGTGGACTTGAGCTTGGCCAGCGCGCGGTAGTCGAGAACGATGCGCGGCAGCGGGTAGCTTTCGGCGAGCTCCTCGAGGACGTCCTCGGCGGTGGAGGGCTGGCCCGTCGGGGTCTTGCGCCGCACCGGCAGCTGCAGCCTCTCGAAGAGTATCTGCTGCAGTTGTCGCGGCGACTCGATGTTGAACTCGTGGCCGGCCTCGCGGTGCGCGGCGAGCAGCAGCTCCTGCAACTGCCGTGCGAACTCGCGGCTCTGCGCGCGCAGCCGCTCGCGGTCGACCAGCACGCCGCGATGCTCCATGGCGAGCAGCACCGGCAGGAGCGGCTGCTCGCATTCCTCGTAGAGGCGCGCCAGCGCCGGCAGCGATTCGAGCTGCGGCCACAGCGCCCGGTGCAGGCGCAGCGTCAGGTCCGCATCCTCCGCGGCGTACGCCCCGGCTTTCTCCACCGGCACCTGGTCGAAAGTCAGCTGCTTCGCGCCTTTGCCCGCCACGTCCTCGAAGGTGACCGCGGTGAGCCCGAGGTAGCGCCTGGCGTCCGAGTCCATGTCGTGGTTGGTCGCCACGCTGTTCCACACGTAGGACTCGAGCATGGTGTCGAAGCGCATGCCGGCGAGCGCGATGCCGGCGTTGAGCAGGACGTGCGCGTTGTACTTGAGGTTATGACCGACCTTGCCGCGTGCCGGATCCTCGAGCAGCGGCTTGAGCGCCGCGAGCACCCGCGCGCGGTCGAGCTGCTCGGGAGCGCCCGGATAGACATGTGCGAGCGGCACGTAGGCGGCGCTGCCGGGCTCGACCGCGAAGGAGACGCCGACGATCTCGGCGCGCATGTAATCGAGACTGGTCGTCTCGGTATCGAAAGAGAAGAGATCGGCCTGGCGCAGCGCTTCGAGCCAGGGCTCGAAGTCTTCCCAGCGCGTGATGGTCTGGTAGCGGCGCTCGATCGTCTGGGGCGCCGCGGCGCCTGCCGGCGCGGGAGGCGCCGCGGCTGCTGCCGCAGCTGCTGCCGCAGCGGCGGGCGGCGCGCCGGCCGGGGCTGCCTCGCTTCCCTCGAGGGCGCGCAGCAGCGCGCGCAGCTCGAAGCGTGTGTAGAGCTCGCGCAGGCGCTGACTATCGGGCGTGCCGGGCCTGAGCTCCGCGACCGACAGCGGCAGCTCGAGATCGGTATGGATGGTCGCGAGCCGCCGCGACAGCTCGAGGGTCTCGAGCCCGGCGCGCAGGTTCTCGCCCACCTTGCCCGGCACCTCCGCGACGTGCGCGATGAGATTGTCGAGGTTGCCGAACTGCTGCAGCAGCCGGGCGGCCGTCTTGGGTCCGACCTTGTCGATTCCCGGGATGTTGTCGATGCTGTCGCCGATGAGTGCCAGGTAGTCGACGATCTGCTCGGGGTAGACATCGAACTTCGATTTCACGCCGTCGCGGTCCAGCAGCGTGTTGCTCATGGTGTTGATGAGCGTGATCGAGCCGTCGACCAGCTGCGCCATGTCCTTGTCGCCCGTCGAGATCAGCACTCGCTGGCCGGCCCGGGCGGCGCGACACGCGAGGGTGCCGATGACGTCGTCGGCCTCGACGCCGGGCACCCGCAGCAGCGGCAGGCCCTGCGCCTCGATGATCTGCAGAAGCGGCCCCACCTGTGCGCGCAGGTCGTCGGGCATCGCGGCTCGCTGCGCCTTGTACTCGGTGAACAGATCGTCGCGGAAGGTGCGGCCGGGGGCATCGAACACCACGCCGATGTGCTGCGGGTGAAAGTCCTTCATGAACTTCTGCAGCATGTTGAGCACGCCGAGCAGCGCCCCCGTCGGCTCGCCGCGCGAGTTCGAGAGCGGCGGCAGCGCGTGGAACGCCCGGTAGACATAAGAGGAGGCGTCGACGAGGACCAGATCGGGGGTGGGTGGCATGAAGAGGTGCGATGCGCGGGGGGCCGCGAGTATAACGGACGGCGGCAGGCGTCCCGCCTCGTGGCCTTGCGTCAACCGCGGCCGGGTCTGGCGCGCTATGCACGCATGCAGCAGCCCGGCTCCATCATTGCGGCCAATCGCTTCGGTCTCGGCGCCCGGCCGGGAGATCTCGCCGCCATCGGCGCCGATGGGCGGGACTGGCTGCGCTCGCAGCTCCCTGCCGCAGCGCCGGTGCTCGCCGATGCGGGCCTGAGCTCCTCGTCCGCGGTGCTCGGTGAGGCGTTCGCGCTGCAGCGCCAGATCCAGCGCGAGCGCCGTTCCGGAGCCGAGGTGCAGCAGAGGCTGCCGCAGTTTCTCAAGCCCGTCTACGTCACCGAGGCGACCGCGCGCCTGCGCCAGGCGGTACTCACCGACCGGCCGTTCGTCGAGCGCCTGACGCAGTTCTGGAGCAATCACTTCGCGGTATCGGTCGACAAGCAATACCTTGCCGGCCTTGCCGGGAGCTTCGAGCGCGAGGCCATCCGTCCGCACGTGCTCGGCAATTTCGCCGACCTGCTGGTCGCGGCCGAGATGCATCCCGCGATGCTGCTCTATCTCGACAATCACCTGTCCGTCGGCCCGCACTCGGGCGCGGCTCGCAGGGCGGAATTCCGCCGCCGTCCCGCGAAGATCGGCATCAACGAGAACCTCGGGCGCGAGATCCTCGAGCTTCATACCCTGGGGGTGGGCGGCGGCTACACCCAGGCCGACGTCACTTCGTTCGCAACGGTGATCACCGGCTGGTCCGTGGGCGGCGGCAACGGGCTCTTTGCCACAGGTCCCCCCGGGCGTTTCGTGTTCCGTCCCGACACGCACGAGCCCGGACCCAAGACGGTGCTCGGACGGCGTTATGCGGACAATGGTTACGAGCAGGGTGTCGGGGTGCTGAGCGATCTGGCTCAGCATCCGTCCACCGCGCGCCACATCGCGACGAAGCTCGCGCGGCATTTCATCGCGGACCAGCCGCCCGCCGCGGCGGTTGCCCGGCTCGCGCAGGCCTTCAGCGAGCACGGCGGCGATCTGCGCCCGGTGTACCGCGCGCTGCTCGATTCGCCCGAAGCCTGGGAGCAGCCGCAGGCGAAGTACAAGACGCCCAGCGACTTCATCGTCTCGAGCTACCGCGGCCTCTCTTTGCCGGTCGACGCCGGGCACGGCCCGCTCGCCCCCTTCGAGCTCCTCGGACAACGTACCTGGCAGCCCGGCTCGCCGGCGGGCTGGCCCGACCGCAGCAGCGACTGGGACGGCGCCTCGGCGCTGCTGAAGCGCATCGAGTGGGCCGATGCCGTCGGCGCGCGCCTCGGCAGCCGGCGCGAGGCCGCCGCACTCGCCCCGCAGCTGCTCGGCGCCTCCCTGAGCGAGGCCACCAGCACCGCCATCAGCCGCGCCGCGAGCGCCTCGCAGGCGCTCACGCTGCTCATCGCCTCGCCCGAATTCCTGCGCCGCTAATATGAGGCTCGCATCGGACATCCTGTCACGATGCTCGCGGCGGCGCGCCAAGAGCGCGGTTTCGGCGCGCCGCTCGCCGCCTGCGGCGGCGGGCACATCCCTGTGCCTGATTCGGAGATACGTATGTCAGCCATGAGACGGCGCGACTTCCTCGGCAGCGGGGCGCTCGCCGCCGGCTTCCTCACCTCGCGGCTCTGTCTCGGGAGCGCGGCGCCGGCGACCCGGCGACGGGCGCGCTTCGTGCTGGTGATCCTGCGCGGCGCGCTCGACGGGCTCGCCGCCGTCCCCCCGCTCGGCGACCGCGACTACGCGCGGCTGCGCGGCGAGTTCGCGCTGCGAGCGCCGGGGCAGCCGCAGGCAGCGCTGCCGCTCGACGGCTTCTTCGGGCTGCATCCGTCGTTGCGCTTTCTGCACTCCTCCTACGGGGCCCGCGAGCTCGTCGTCTTCCACGCGGTTGCGAGTCCCTATCGCGAGCGCTCGCACTTCGACGGTCAGGATGTGCTGGAGAATGGCACGACGCTTCCGCACGCGCTGCAGAGCGGCTGGCTGACCCGCGCGCTGGGCGCTGCGGCCGGCGCCGGACGCGAGGCCGGCGTCGCTCTCGGGCAGAACGTGCCACTCGTCATGCGCGGACCCGCGGAAGTGACCTCCTGGTCGCCCTCGAGACTCGCGGGCCTCGATGAGGACACGCTGGCGCGCGTCACCGACCTGTACGCGCGCGACCCGCTGCTGTCGGTGCGCCTCGCGGACGCTTTGGCGGCGGATGCCATGGTCGCGGAAAACAGCCGCCTGGACGCGATGGCACAGGAGATGGCTGCAGCGACGGACTCGGGTGCGGTGCTGCCCACGGCTGCGCCGGCGCCTAAGGCAGTCGCTGCCGGCGCCGACCGCTACGCCGAGATCGTGCGCGCCGCCGCCGGGTTTCTGCGCCGTGAGGATGGCCCGCAGGTTGCGGTATTCGACACCACCGGCTGGGACACGCACGCGAACGAAGGCGCGGCCGAAGGCCAGCTCGCCGCGCGCCTAGCCGGTCTCGACAAGGGACTCGCGACGCTGCGCGAGGAGCTCGGGTCCGCATGGCAGGACACCGCGGTGCTGCTGGTTACGGAGTTCGGCCGCACGGCTGCCATCAACGGGACACGCGGCACCGACCACGGGACCGCCACCATGGCTTTTCTGCTCGGCGGTGCGGTCGCGGGCGGGCGGGTCATCGCCGACTGGCCGGGCCTCGCCTCGCGCTCGCTCTATCAGGCGCGGGATCTCGCGCCGACGCTCGATCTGCGCTGCGTTCTGAAGGGCCTGCTGGACGAGCACCTGTCGGTGCCGGCGCGCGCGCTCGATGCGAGCGTCTTCCCCGGAAGCGAGGCTGCCCGACCGCTGACAGGCCTCATCAGGGCTTAAGGCTTCGGCGGCGAGCTCTGATCCGGGTCCTTGTCGTCGGGCTTTGGCTTCGCGGGACTCGTGGCGGCCGGCGGAGGTTTCACCACCACCGCCCCCTTGTCGGGGAGATACAGCGGTCCTTTCTGACCGCAGCCGGCGGCGAGCAGCACGACGGCCGCCGCGATCGAGGCCGCAGGCGACAGCTTCACGGGATGTACATCGCCCGCTTGTCGCGCAGTGCCAGCCAGCCGCGCGCGATGCGATAGATGATCCACACCGCGAGCGCCAGCGCACCGAGCAAGGCGAACGGAATGCCGATGATCGTGATCACGGAGAACGCAATGGCGCACACCCAGAGCACCGCGTACCAGAAGGTGCGGATCTGCCAGCGGAAGTGGGACTCGAGGTAGGTGCCGCGGGTCGCGGAGCGGCGCGCATAGTTCATGATCACGGCGATGATGGAGGGCAGGCCGCCGACGAAGCTGAGAATCACGGTGTGAAAGGTGGTGAAGCCGATCAGCACCGAGAGCGAGTGGAGCGCGTAGATGACGTTGGTGTAGGTGACCAGCGATTCATCGACGTGCGGCGGATCGCTGCTCATCGGCGGGGTGACGCTATCTTGCATGGGTGGCTCCTGGCACTCGGTGGCCGCTCACGCGGGCGCGCGCTCGACCACGGCCATCGTCAGCCGCGACACGCACACCAGCCGGTCCTGCTCGTCGCGAATCTCAATATGCCACACGTGACTCGACCTGCCGATATGGAACGGACGGGCGGTGGCGGTGACGAGGCCCGAGGTGACCTTGCGCAGGTGATTGGCATTGATGTCCTGACCAAGCACCAGGTACGGCGGATCGACGCACAGCGTGGCCGCCATGCTGCCGACCGTCTCCGCGAGCGCGACCGAGGCGCCGCCGTGGAGCACCCCGTAGGGCTGGTGGGTACGCTCGTTCACCGGCATGGTCGCCCGCAGGAAATCCGGGCCCACCTCGGTCACGCGGATGCCGAGGTGGCCGGCGAGCCCGCGGCTGCCGCGCTCGGTGAGCTGCTCGGGGGTAGCGGGGGTGCGCCAGATGCTCATGGAAGTAGTATGAATTATCTGACTCGGCTTGGGACATCCGGGACTGGCCTGACTGCTGCGGGGGTGGCAATCTCTCCCCATGAGCGAGTTCGTCCTGCAGCCTCCGGGCACGCCGGCCGTCGCGGTCGAGGGCGGCGGGCGCTTCCCCGTGCATCGCATCTACTGCGTTGGCCTGAACTACGTCGACCACATCCGCGAGTTCGGCCGCGATCCCGCGGCCTCGCCTGCGGTGTTCTTCATGAAGCCCGCCGACGCGGTGGTCGCCAACGGCGTGGCCGTCCCCTATCCGCCCCGCACGGCCAACTTCCACTACGAGATCGAGCTGGTGGTGGCGATCGGGCGCGGCGGCGCACGCATCGAGCCCGCCGCAGCGCTCGGCCACGTGTTCGGCTACGCCGCCGGTAATGACCTGACGCGGCGCGATCTGCAGAAGGCGGCCAAGGAGCGCGGCAACCCCTGGGATATCGCCAAGGGATTCGATCACTCGGCTCCGGTCGCCGCGATTCGCCCGGCGAGCCGCGGGCACCTGTCACGGGGGCGCATCTGGCTCACGGTCAACGGCGAGCGCCGGCAGGAGGCGGACCTGAGTCAGATGATCTTCGACGTCCCCCATCTCATCGCCGAGCTCTCGACGCTCTATACGCTGCAGCCGGGTGACCTGATCTTCACCGGCACGCCCTCGGGGGTGGGACCGTTGCAGCCCGGCGATGCCATCGAGGGCGGCATCGAGGGGCTCGAAGTGCTCACCAACACCATCGTCGCGCCACAATGAGGCTGTATCACTACTTCCGCAGCTCGGCTTCCTACCGGGTGCGCATTGCGCTGAGCCTGAAGCAGCTCCCCTACGAGTCCGTAACCATCGATGTGCGCCCGCCGGCAAGCGCGCAGCGCACGGCGGAGTACCTGGCCATCAACCCGCTGGGGCTCGTGCCCTCGCTGGTCGATGGAGCCAACGCGCTCACGCAATCGCTCGCCATCATCGAGTACCTGGACGAGACCCATCCGCAGCCGCCGCTGCTGCCGCGCGAGCCGGTGAGTCGTGCGCGGGTGCGCGCCCTGGCGCTCGCCATCGCCTGCGAGATGGCTCCGCTCAACAACTCCGGCGTCCTCGACTACCTCAGGGGCGGCCCGCTGCGAGCCGGCGAGGACGCAGTGAACGCCTGGTACGCAAAGTGGATCGCGCGCGGCTTCGACGCGCTCGAGAAGGAGGTGAGCACCACCAGCGGCGACGGCCGGCACATGTTCGGCAGCTCGGTGACGCTCGCCGACGTACTGCTGGTGCCGCAGATGTACAACGCGCGCCGTTACCACTGCGAGCTGCGCTCCTACCCGCAGCTGCAGGCGATCTCGGCGCATCTCGAGTCGCTTCCCGAGTTCGCGCGCGCCGCGCCTGCGGCGCAGCCGGGAGCACAGTAGCGGGACGCGGCCGGCTCGGCCTCAAGGCCGCCGCACGAACCCCACGTAGCCCGCGAGGAACTGCTTCAGCTGCTCCTCGACCCCTGCGTCTTTGAGGTTGCCCGCCTCGTCGAACACGGCTGCGGCGCGCGACACCTGCAGCCGACCGCCGGTCCAGAGCTGCGTGCCGAGCGTGCGCAGCACCGGCAGCCATGCGACCTGCGAGAGGATCGTGCCGAAGCCGCCGGGCGATGCTCCCATCACGGCGAAGGGCTTGCCGCCGAAGACGCGCCTGGCATCGGAGTTGGGACGCGACAGCCAGTCGATGGCGTTCTTGAAGACTCCCGGGATGCTGTTGTTGTATTCGGGAGTGACCAGCAGCACGCCGGCCGCCGCGACCACGGCCTCCTTCAGCGCACTCACTGCGGGCGGGATGCCCTGCGCCTCGACGTCGCCGTCGTAGAGCGGAATGCCGCGGATGCTGGCCACTTCGAGCGTCGAGTCCGGCGGCATGAGACGGGTCGCCGCCCGCAGCAGCGCCGAGTTGTAGGAGGCACGGCGCAGGCTCCCGGAGATACCGAGCAGTTTGACCATCGCGCCTCCCTCATTCCCTGAGGCCGGCTGCCACGCGCCGATAGGCCTCGCGGAACGGAATGCCCTCGCGCACCGCGAGCCGGTTGGCTTCCTCGGCCGCGTGGATCGCCGGATCCAGTTTGATCGCTTCGCGGTTGAATTGCATCGCCGCGATCGCCGGCGGCAGGATCGCCAGCGTAGCGAGCGCCAGGTCGACGGCACGGAACAGCGGCGCCTTGATGAGCTGCAGGTCGCGGTTGTAACCGGAGGGGAGCTTGGCGCACACGGCGAGCGCCTCCGTCAGGCAGCCGAGCGCGCTCCCCGAGCGGCCGCGGATCAGCTCGAACACGTCCGGGTTGCGCTTCTGCGGCATGATCGAGGAGCCGGTGGTGAAGGCTTGCGGCAGCCGCACGAAGCCGAATTCCCGCGTGGTGAACAGCAGCACGTCGGAGGCGAAGCGCGCGAGGTCCTGCATGAGCAGCGCGATCTCGAAGAGCAGCTGCGCTTCGGCTTTGCCGCGCGACAGCTGCACGGCCGTGACCGGCTCGTGTACCGAGGCGAAGCCGAGCGCCGCGCGCGTCGCATCGCGATCGATGGGCAGTCCCGGTGTGCCGTAGCCGGCCGCGGAACCCAGCGGGCTGCGCGCCAGACGGCGCCCCACCTCGCCAAGGCCCTGGGCGTCATCGCGCAGCTCCGCGGCGAAGCCGCCGGCCCACAGCGGCACCGAGCTCGGCATCGCCTGCTGCATGTGCGTGTAGCCGGGCAGCGCCGTGCCGCCCTCGCGTACCGCAAGCTCATCGAGCGCGTCCGCCACCTGCAGCGCGCCGCTGCTCAGGTCCTCGATGGCCTCCCGCAGGCACAGGCGGATTGCGGTGAGCACCTGGTCGTTGCGCGAGCGCCCGAGATGAATGCGCTGCCCGGCGATGCCGATGCGCTCGGTGAGGCGCCGCTCGAGCGCGGTCTGCCCGTCCTCATCCTCAAGCTCGACGCGCCATGCGCCGCGCTCGTGCTCGGCGGCAAGCGCGGTCAGGCCGTCGCGGATGGCATCGAGATCGGCGAGCGACAGCAGCCCCTGCGCGTTGAGCATCTCGGCATGGGCGATCGAGGCACGCACGTCGTAGCGCACCAGCCGATCGTCGATCGCGTAGTCGTCCCCCGCCGTGTAGCGCAGCACGCGCTCATCGAGCGGCGCGCCCTTGTCCCACAGGCGCGTCATGGCGTCGCCTGCTGCTCGGCCGGGCTGAGCGCGTTGACGTCGGCCACGATCAGGGTGCCGGTGCCCTCGTTGGTGAATACCTCGCCGAGAATCCCCTCGGGCGAGCGATACGAGACCACGTGCACCCGTCGTACGCCGCCGCGGATCGCGTCCTCGATCGCCTTGGCTTTGGGCAGCATGCCGTCGGCGATCTGGCCCGATTCGCGCAGGCGCTTCAGTCCCGCCAGGTCCGTATAGGAGATGAGCGAGCCCGGATCGGAGACCTGACCCAGGATCCCCGGCGTGCCGGTGCACAGGATCAGCTTCTCCGCCCCGAGCGCCGCGCCGAGGGCCGCCGCGACGGTGTCGGCGTTGATGTTGAGCAGCGTCCCGGTCGCGTCCGCCGACAGCGGGCTCACCACGGGCATCAGGGCGTTGTCGAGGAGCTTCTTCAGCACCGTGGTGTCGACCGCATCGATGTCTCCCACGAAGCCGAAGTCGACCGGCTCGCCGCCCTCGCTCACGCGCACCGGCGGGCGTTTGTGCGCACGCACCAGTCCGGCGTCCACGCCGCTGATGCCGACCGCGTCCACGTTGAGATCGCGGCACATCGCCAGCAGGCGCGTGTTGATGAGCCCGTTGAGCACCATCGCCGTGACATCGATCGAGCGCGCGTCCGTCACCCGGCGGCCCTCGATCATCTGCGTGGGCACGCCGAGGGCGGTCGAGAGCTCGGTGAGCTGCGGGCCCCCGCCGTGCACCAGCACTACCCGCACTCCGAAGTAATGCAGGATGCCGATCTGCTCGACCAGCGCGCGGGTCAGCTCGGGCTCGGCGAACACTCCGCCGCCGGCCTTCACCACGAAGGTCTTGCCCTTGTACATGCGGATGTAGGGTGCGGCGCTCTTCAGGGCGCGGATCGCCAGGGCCTGGTCGCTGCGATGCATGATCATGGTGCGCTTGCTTTCCGGAGGTCAGGACTTGAGCAGTGAGTGGAGCACGGCCATCTGCACGGTGAGACGGTTGGCGGCCTCGCGCTGCACGGCGCTGCGCGGGCCGTCGAGCACTTCGTCGGCGATGGCGGTGTTGCGCCGCACCGGCAGGCAGTGCATGACGCGGCATTCGGGCGCGGCGCGCGCCAGCCAGTCGTTGCGCACGCACCAGTCCTTGAGGGCGCTGCGCAGTCGGGCATCGCCGGCCGCATCGCCGTAGCTCGCCGTAGCGCCCCACTCCTTCACGTAGACGACGTCCGCCCCCTCGAGGGCTTCCGCGCGCTCCGCGGTTTCGCGCAGCGACCCGCCGGCGGCGGCGGCCGCGCGCCGCGCCCGTTCCATGACGGCAGGCGGGAGGGCGAACCCTTCCGGGCGCAGCACGGTGACTTGCATGCCGCGCAGTGCCGCCATGTGCAGCGCCGCGGCCGGCACCGCCAGCGGCAGCGCGCGCGGATGCCAGGCCCAGGAGAGCACGAAGCGCCCCCCGCGCGGCACCCCGAGATCGTCCAGCGTCTTCCAGTCGGCGAGCGCCTGGCAGGGGTGATCGAGCGCGGACTCGAGATTGATGAGCGGCTTGTCGGCGAGCTCCGCCATCGGGCCGAAGCTGCTCTCGGCGAGATCGCTGTCGAGACTCCTGCCTTCCGCGAATACGCGGATGCCGAGCGCATCGCAGTAGGAGCACAGGACCGGGATCGCCTCACGCACGTGCTCGGCGGCCGCACCGTCCATCACCGCCCCCGGGCGAGTCTCGAGCTGCCAGCTGCCGTGCCCCGGGTGGATCACGAAGGAGCTGCCGCCGAGGCGCGCCATCGCCGCCTGGAACGAGGCGAGCGTGCGCAGCGAGGGGTTGAACATCAGCAGCCCGAGGATCTTGCCGGCGAGCGCGCGCGGCTCGCCGGTCCGCTCCAGTCGGCGCGCCAGCTCGAGGAGCGACAGCACCTCCTCGCGCCCGAGCTCGCTTAAGGATACGAAGCGCTTCACGGATCGAGATCCTTGAGCGCATCGCGCAGCGCATCGACGTGCTGCTCCTCGAGGATGTAGGGCGGGAGCAGGCGCAGCACGTGGCTGTCGGCGGAGGTGCCGGCGAGGATGCCGCACTCGATGAGCTCGGCGTGGATCTCCTTCGCCGGCCTGCGGGTGCGCAGTCCCACCAGCAGTCCCGTGCCCTGCATGCCGGTAACCGGCCCCACCAGGCAGGTGCGGCGGATGTAGCTGCCCAGGCGCCGCACCCGCTCGAGAAGCTTCTCCTCGCGCAAGGCGGCGAGCACCGCGTTGATGGCGGCGCACGCCATCGGGCCGCCGCCGAAGGTGGTACCGAGTGACTCCACTTTGAGCGAGGCGGCGACCAGCGGCGACAGCATCAGCGCCGCCACCGGGAAGCCGTTGCCGAGCGCCTTGGCCGTGGTGAGCATGTCGGGCCGCACGCCGTAGAGGTTGGCGGCGAAGGGCTCACCCAGGCGCCCCATCCCGCACTGCACCTCGTCGAATATCAGCAGCGCTCCGACCTCATCGCAGCGTGCACGCAGCGCTGCGAGAAAGGGCTTGCCGAGCACTACCGCGCCCGCGAGCCCCTGCACCGGCTCGACGATCACCGCCGCGGTGTCGCGGGTCACCTGCGCGCCGATCGCCGCGGTGTCGCCGCGCGGAATGAAGCTCACGTCGAAGGGCGTGCGCGGATAGCCGTACCACTTCGCCTGCGCACCCCAGGTGACGGCGCCGGCGGCCGCGGTGCGCCCGTGGAAGGCGCCCTCGATGGCGGCGACGTGCGCGCGGCCGGTCATGCGCAGCGCCACCTTGAGCGCATTCTCGTTCGCCTCGGCGCCGCTGTTGACGAAGAAGACGCTGCCGAAGGGCAGCTTGGAGAAGCGCACCAGCCGGCGCGCCGCCTTGGCGCGCACCTGCATGGCCACCGCGTTGCTCTGGAACTGACACTGCGCGGCCTGGGCCGCGAGGGCCGCGGTCCACCCGGGATGTGCGTAGCCGAGCGCCACGACCGCGTGTCCGCCGTAGAGATCGAGCAGCCGCTCGCCGCGGCTGTTGGTGAGCCAGACGCCCTCTGCGGCGGCAATCTCGAGCGGGTATTGTGCGAACACCTGCGCCTGGAAATCCCGCTGCGGCGCTTTCATCGTGGTGCGCGCGGCGGTCGCGGTCGGCGATCTCTTGGCCATCGGTGCGCCTCTTCAGGTCCAGCCGGGCGCGGGCTGGGTGAGACCGGCGGTCTCACTGAAGCCCAGCATGCGGTTCATCCACTGCACGGCGCCGCCGGCGGCGCCCTTCACCAGGTTGTCGATCGCGCACATGACGGCGATGGTGCGGCCGTCGGCTGCCGCGGCGAGGTGGGCGTAGTTGCTCGCCACCACTTCCTTGAGATGCGGAGAGCGCTCGGCCACGCGCACGAAAGGCGCGCGCGCGTAGTACTCGCGCAGCGCGCCGCAGGCCGCGGCGCCGTCGAGCGGCCGGGTGAGCCGCGCCTGCACCGTGACATGGATGCCGCGGGCGAAGGGGCCCGAGTGCGGCACGAAGGCGAGCTGCGCCTCGACGCCGGTCGCCGCCCGCGCACAGGCGATGATCTCCGGCGCATGGCGGTGCCTGAGCACGTTGTAGCCGTAGAGATCTGCGTGACGCAGCGGATGGTGCGTGCCCTCGACGGGCTTGCGGCCCGAGCCGGTGCTGCCGGTGACGCCGCTCACGAACAGCAGCGGCTCGCTGAGGCCGAGCGCGAGCAGCGGCACCGCGGCGAGCAGCACCGCGGTGGCAAAGCACCCGGGATGCCCGACGTGCGGCGTCGTCAGCGTCTCGAGATGCTCGGGCAGGGCGCAGCTGAACTCCTCGAGCCGCGCCGCGGCCCCATGCGCGTGTCCGTAGACTGCGGCGTATTCCTCGCCCGAGGCGTAGCGGAAATCGGCGGAGATATCCACCACCCGCGCGTTGCTTCCGGCGCGCGCCGCGGCGGCGAGCACCGTGTCGATCAGGCCGGCCGAGACGCCGTGGGGCGCGGCCGAGAACACGGCCAGGGTCGGCGCCCCGGCGAGCTGGCGCGTCACCTCCGCGAGGGTGCCGAAGCGCGTCTCGGGGTACGCGGAGACCAGGTGCGGAAAGGCGCTGGCCAGCGTTTCCCCCGGCGAGCTCTCCGACATCACGCCGGCCAGGCTCAGCTGCGGATGGCCGGCAATCAGCCGCAGCAGTTCGCCGGCGACGTAGCCGGTTCCGCCGAGAACCACCGCGGGGAGGCGCCCGCCCGCGCCGTTGGCTGCGCGCGCGCTCATGCGGCGGCGGCTGCGGCGAGCCCCAGCGCCTCGATCACCCGGTCGCCGAGGGCTGCCGCGTTGCTGATGGCGTTGAAGGCCGGCACGTTGAGCTGCGTCGTGATGATCTCGACGCCGACCTGGTTGTCGGTGCACGGGCCGGTGACGGCGCACGGCTCGATGCGGAAGCGATCGCGCAGCAGCTTGACGCCGCCCCAGGCGGCCACCGGGTCGTTGGCCGACAGGACCACGCCGGTGAGTGCGCTGCGAATGTCGGCACACTCGAGGATGGCGTCCACCCCGTAGTTGCCGAGAATGCCGTCGCCGAGCTCGAACACGACGACGTCGGGCTTGGCTGCAGCGAGCTCGGTCAACATGGTGCGCGTCAGCGCCGGACCGTTGGCGCGTGTGGTGGTGACGATGCCGAGGTCGGTGAAAATCGCGCAGCGGCGCGCGCCCGCGTCCTCCATCGCGAGAATATCGCGGCGCAGCGACACGCCGGTCGCCTTGAATGCATCGACGGTGAGCCCCCGATGACGCATGCGCGACACGATGGCGCAGGCGGCGGCGGTCTTGCCGGCCTCCATGCAGGTGCCGGCGAGCGCCACCACCGGCACACCGCGCGTGTCGAGCGCGGCATTCGCATCGAGCCGCTTGTGCCCGGCGCGCGCCGGCACGCCGATGCGCTCGCCGAGGTAGGGAAAGTTGAGCGCCACGCCGAGCACACGGCAGTCGAAGGGCTTGCCCTTCTCCGGGTTGATCGAGTCGCACACCCCCAGCACACCGCCGATGTTGAGCATCTGCAGCACGTCGCCGGGCTGCACCGCGGCCGGCACGTGCCCGGAATAGCCGAACAGCGCCTGCCGGTGGCCGAGCGCGCCGGCGACGATATCGCCCTTGCCGACCTTGGCCATGCGGCCGCTCACCAGCTCGAGGGTGTTGTAGGTCGATTTGTTGTTGAGCACCTCGACCACGATCACTACGCCTTCTTCCGCCGGAATGTCGGTGGCGATGCGCACCTCGTGGGACAGGCCGCAGGCCTGCGTGACCGAGGCGAGCTTGTCGACCAGGACGCTGCGCATGCCGACCATGTCAGCCCTCCCGTGCCGCACGCGCGGCGCGCTCGCCGGCTCGTGTATAGAAGACGCCCGGGAGCGCGGCGATGCGCGAGAAGCCGAGCGCATCCGTGGGCGACCACTCGCCCGCCGCCTCCCCATAGACACCGCGCGAGGCGGCCATGAGCGAGTAGGGCGACTCCACGCCCTCGACGAACAGCCCGCCGGTCTGGAGCTGCAACAGCACCTCGCCGGTGACGCGCTGCTGGGACGACAGCAGCAGCGCTTCGATGTCGCGGCACACCGGATCGAGCAGCTGGCCTTCGTGCACCAGGTCGCCATAGGGCTGTGCCAGCTGCTCCTTGATGCGCTGCTGCCGTGCGGTGAGGGTGAGCTTCTCGAGCTCGCGGTGCGCGGTCAGCAGGACCTCCGCGGCCGGCGCCTCGAAGGCGACGCGCCCCTTGGTGCCGATGATGGTGTCGCCCAGGTGGATGCCGCGTCCGATGCCGAAAGGAGCGGCGAGCGCCTCGAGCTGCTCGATGATCTCGACCGGAGAGCTCGCGCGGCCGTCGAGCGCGGCCGGCAGCCCCTGCCGGAACGAGAGCACGTGGCGCTGCGCCGCGCGCGGCCGGGTGAAGGCCTCGCGCGTGAGCAGCCAGGCCTCCTCCGGGATACTGCCGCTGGAGGTGAGGGTCTCCTTGCCGCCGATGGTGACGCCCCACAGACCCCGGTTCACCGAGTACGCCGCTCCCGTCGGCGGGACCGGCAGGCCGCGGGAGGTGAGGTACTCGAGCTCCTCCTGACGCTTGAACGCCCGGTCGCGTACCGGCGCGAGCACGGTCAGGTCCGGCGCCAGTGTGCGCAGCGCCACTTCGAAGCGCACCTGATCGTTGCCGGCGGCGGTGCAGCCGTGCGCCACGGTGTCGGACGCAAGCTCGCGCGCCATGCGCGCGACGGTCTGCGCCTGCATGACGCGCTCGGCGCCGACGCACAGCGGGTAGAGCGCTCCGCGGCGCACGTTCCCCATGATGAGAAAACGCAGTACCTGCTCGAAATAGGCGGCGCGCGCATCCACCTGGTGGTGCGCGACGGCGCCGAGCGAGCGCGAGCGCTCGGCGAGGGTGCGCGCGGCCGCGGCATCGATACCGCCGGTGTCGACCGTCACGGTGATGACCGGACGGCGGTGGGTTTCGGCGATCCACGGCACCAGGAACGAGGTGTCGAGTCCGCCCGAGTAGGCGAGGACGATCGGAGTAGGCATGGCTTTCAGATTCCGAAGAGGCTGCGCAGGCGGGACACGAGCTCCTCCTGCGCGCGGGCGCTGGCGGTGGCGATGAAGATGGTGTCGTCGCCGGAGATCGTGCCGGCGACCTCGGGCCATGCGGCCTTGTCGATGGCGACGGCGACCGACTGCGCCGCGCCGATGGTGGTGCGCAGCACCGTGATCGAAGGCCCGGCGCGGCGCAGCTCGCGTACGAACTGCGCCAGCGACTCGAAGTCGCCGTTGGCCCGAGTCACCTCGTCGGGCGGCAGCACATAGCGGCCGCTGGCTTTCAGCACGCCGAGGTCGCGCAGGTCGCGGCTGATCGAGGACTGGGTGGCGTCGTGTCCCGCTTTCTTCAGCAGGCGCACCAGCTCCTGCTGCCGGCGCACGGCACCGGTGCGCAGCAGGCGCATGATGGCGCCGCGCCGCTGCAGCTGCTGCGCTTCGCTCACCACCAGCGGGTTTCCTTGGGCATAAATATGCGGGCATTGTGCATATTCATGCATACGAGTCAAGAGCGCGCGGCCGCGGGCCGGCAAGGCCCCGCCGCGCTTACTTGGTGATCGAGAAGACCAGGTCCGCGCCGCGCGCCGTGCCGAGCTCGGTCTTGATCACCCAGTGATCGCCGAGCGTGTAACGCAGCTTGAGCGTATTCAGGGTCTCGGTGAGGCTCACGCCGTAACTCACGTACAGCCGCGGCGAGAGGTAGCGCCCGACCACGAGCGAGGTCTCGTTGGCGATCGGGTCGGTCTCGAGGCTCACGTCGGGCAGGCCGACGCGCGAGCCCACCTGGGCGGCGAGCAGCGCCGCTCCCTGCCCCAGGGCCGCGTTGCCCGCGGTCCCCTGCGTCGAGCCGCCCGCGAGGATCAGCGACACGATCTGCGACTGCGGCAGCGGCGGGTCGGAGAAGAATGACATGCGCGGCTGCTGCAGCGTGCCGCGCACGTTGATGCCTGCGGTCACGTCGGGGAACTCCTTGACGGCGCGCAGCTCCACGCCGGGATCCTCGATCGGGCCGCCCGTGAAGATGAGCCGGCCGCGCTGGATGTCGAGCTTGCGCGCGTAGGCGAGGTACTTGCCGTCCGCGACCGACAGCTCGCCGCTCGCGCGGGTTATCGCGTCATAACCGCTCCTGATGGTGACGCTGCCGGTGAGGCGGCCGGTGAGTCCCGACGTGTCGACCGAGACCTTGTCACCGAGCGTGAGCGTGATGGTGCTCATCACCTCGAAGCGCTCCGCCGGATTCTCCGGCTCGCTCCCGAGAATCACCTCGTCCGGTGAGGCGCGCACCGCGTTGGTGATGTCCTTCGGTGCGATGTTGGCATACGGCACCGCCACCTTGCCCGTCACCTCGATGCGCCTGCCGGAGACGTCGAAGGCGAGGTCGGGCGAAGCGTCGATCTGCGCCTCGGGAGTATCCACCACGCGCAGGCTCGTGCCCTCGAGATGCACCTTGCCGTAGGGCAGGAGGTTGCGCCATTCGAGGTGGCCGTTGGCGGCGGCGCTGCCGGCGCCGGCCTGCGCGCTGCCGGTAAAATCGAGGCCGCGTTCGCTGAGCGTGGCGGCCAGCGCCATCCGGCGCAGCCCCAGGTTCACCTGATAGAGATCGAGCTCCCCGTCGGCGAGGTTCACCGCTCCGTCGAGGAGCGGCGCACCCAGCGTGCCGCCGAAGTTCACGTCGGCGTGCAGCTGGCCCGAGGCGCGATCGATATCGGGGAGGTAGACGGACAGCAGGCCGAGGTTCGACGTTTCGGCGTGCAGGGCGCCGCTGAGCGGCATGTCCTGCCAGCGGCTGACGCCCCGCCGGGCATCGACCTGGGCGCGGATCGAGCCGACGTCGCCGTTCTCGAGCACCGCGGCGAGGCTGAGGAGCTCGGGCGTGGCGCTTGCGGTGATCGTGCCCGAGCCGATGCGGGTGTGCTCGATCTTCTTGCTTGCCAGGCGGTGCGACAGTGCCGCATCGGCCAGCTGTGCGCGCACGCTTCCCGTCACGGGCAGGTGCGCGCCGCCGGCTGCGCGCGCCAGCAGGTCGACCGTGCCCTGATACTGCACCGCGGGGGTCATGCCCGCGGTCAGCGCACTCAGGGGCAGCTGGTTGCTCATGAGCGTTGCGGTCCAGTGCTCCGGGCTCCAGTCGGCATCCGCGCACAGCGCGCCCGGGGTTCCGGCCAGACACAGCCACTCGACGTGCAGCCGCTGCCGCGAGGCGCTGAGTCCCACGGGGTGCTCGAGTGCGAGATTGAGCTGGTCGCGGCCCTTCACGGTGAGGCCCCGAAGCTCGCCCTGGAAGAGTCCGTGCGCGTACGCGCCGGCGGCGTCCGCGGCGAGCGCCAGTCCGGTGGCGTGGCCTTCCGCGTGGACACGATAGTCCGCGGGCGGACCCGTCAGCGTGAATGCCGCACTTTCGAGCGCGTGGCTCGCGTAGCTGAGCTGCGTCAGGTGCGCATCGATCTTCGAGGGACGCTGCGCCTCGGCAGGATTGAAGTCGATGTCGGCGTCGAGCCGCCCGATCCCGATGCCGTCATAACTCAGCGTACGGCCGTGGGCGCTCGCCACGATGGCCGGGTCGGCGGCGGTGCCGCGCACCTGACCTGCGGCATTGAGCTCGCCGTGCAGCTCCGGGTCGAGCAGGCTCAGGTCCGAGCTTGCGAGCGTGAAGCGCAGATCGAGCGCACTTCCGGCGCGGCCGTCGAGGCCGAGAGTCGTACCGCCGACAGCCAGCCGCATCCGCTCGAACCCCAGGACGCCGGCGGTGCGGGTCACGGTGCCGCCGCCGCTGGCGCGCGCGCCGCGCAATTTGCCGCTCAAGCTCTGCACGGTGACGCTCAGGTCGCCACGCGCGTCGAAGCCGCTGCCGGCGGCGGCCAGCGAGAAGTTGAGGCTCCCGGGAAGGTCGGCGCGCAGCGCGCCGGGATTGATGCCGCTGAGCTGCCCGGTCAGCGACCAGCTGTCGCGTGGCGACCAGGCGAGCGCGCCGCTCATGCGCGCGTGTCCGTCGAGCAGGTCGAGGTCCGCCTGCTCGATGCCGAAGCTGTCCTTGCCCAGCGTGCCCCGGAGCTCGACCCGGCTCGCTGCCGTATCGCCGACGCTCGCCGTGCCTTGCGCCTGCACGTGGTAGTCGGGCAGCTGTCCCTGGAGCGTGAAGCTGCCGGAGGCGCTCTTCACCGCCGGCTCGCGTGCATTGAGCGGCCAGCGGAAGTCCTGCCACTCGCCGGTGAGGTCGAGCCTCGGTCCGTTGGGCACAATGGTGAAGGTGCCGGAACCGGTCGCGTGGGCGCCCGAGGCGGGGTGGCGCAGCTCCATGTGCCTCGCCGTCAGCACCCGGTCGGCGTAGGAGCCCTCGAAGCGCCCCTCGAACGGGCCGGCATGCAGGCCGGACGAATCGATGACGCCCCGGCCTTCGAATCCCCGCGCATCCCAGCTGACCCCGAGACGCGCCGTCATGACCCCGAGCGGGCTCGACACGCCCCACGCCCGCAGGTCGAAGTTCTCCACCAGCGCCTTGCCGACGATGCGCCACCGGCGGGTGAGATCGAGCGCCTCACCCGTGAAGTCGGCGCGGAACGGGCTCAATGAGTGGCCGGTGAGCTTGAGCGCATCGAGGTCGCCGCTGGCGGAGCCGTCCACGCTCCAGGGCGGTTGCCCGCCCGGCGTCCATTGCAGGCGCCCCTGGCCTTCGATCCCGAGTGGCTCGCGCGCCGTGAGCGTGCCGGTCGCATCGAGCCGTGCGTCGCCGAACATGCCCTGGGACTGGAAGACGCGGATCGAGCGGTGACGGAGCACCGCCGCGCCGCTGACGTGAGTGAACTCGAGCCGCACTCCGTTGAAGACCGAGATCACCGTATCGTCGACCGTGGCGTGCTCGACGCTGATCAGCAGCCAGCGCGGCAGGAAGATCGGCGGTCCGGGGGTCGAGGGGTGCGTGCGCCGCTTCACCTCGATGAGCGCGCTGTGCACCGTGGCGTCGCGCGCGCGGATGGTCTGCAGCAGCAGCGGCGCCAGCGCCACGCGGCCGTCGATTCCCTCGAACTTCAGGTGCACCAGCTCATGGTCGATCTCGACGCGATCGGCGTGCACACCGCTGGCGATCGTGCCTCTCACGCCGACGATGGTGAGGCGCACGGGGCCTAAGCGCTCGGGGAGGTGCCGGACCACGAACTGCAGCCCCGACTCGGTGAACAGCGCCAGCCCGGCGAGCGTCAGCGGTACCACGACGATCACCAGCACCAGCAGGCAGGCGGCGGCGAGGATCAGTATGCGGCGCATGGTGGGAGCGCCGCTCACAGCTTGGGCGAGAAATTGATGTGCAGGCGCGGGCCCGCGCCGGGGTTGTTGATGGGCTGCGCCACGTCGATGCCGAGCGTCAGCACCGGCGTGCGGAAGCGGATGCCCACACCCGCCGAATAGAACAGCTTGGTGCCGAAGTGATCGAAGGCGTTGCCGTAGTCGACGAAGGTCGCCCAGCCGAGGTTGCGCGGCAGATCGTGGATCACCTCGACGGTGCCGGTGATCACGTCCTTGCCGCCCACCTTGATGTAGCCGGCCACGGTCTGGCAGCTGCCGTCGGCGGTGCGCAGGAACTGACCGTTCGGACCCAGGGTGCACACCGGATCGGTCGGCGACAGCTGGTTGAAATAGAAGCCGCGCACGCTGTTGTCGCCGCCGGCGAAGAAGCGATAGATGGCGGGCAGCTGCGAGAAGCGCGACACCAGGCTTCCGCCCGCCTCCTCGCGCAGCAGCAGGTGCCACGGTCCCCCGAGGTGAAAGACGTTCTCGAGCTGCAGGTGCAGCTGAATGAAATTGGAGTCCGAGCCGAGCACGTTGTCGGAGCCGCGCAGCGTGGCGACGAAGGGGTACTGGAACAGCGGTTCGCCGAGATAATCCTTGGGGACCGACGCGAGATCGAGCTCCGGAACCAGCAGGCGGTCGGTGGTGGTGCCGTTCACATCCTCGCTTCTGGTGCGCACCACGAACAGCTTCCACACGTGCTGCCACCCGCCCGACACCACCGTGAAGCTCGGGCCCGCCGATTGCGTGTAGGCGGTCACGTCGGCGAGCGTCTGCTGCACGATGCTGGCGTTGAGCGCGAAGTGCTCGAGCGCCGGGTCGCCGACCGGGAACACATAGGCAGTCTGCAGCGCGTAGCGGGTGATGCGGGCGAACTGCAGCGCGGTGCTGAAGCTCTGGCCGCTGTCATTGATCCGATGATCCTCGAAGCCGAGTGTGGCGCGTGCCCCGGTGTCGGTGGCGTAGCCGGCACCGATCGAATAGCGGTGGCGGCGGCCGGGATCGGCCTGGATGTCGACCGGCACCCGGTGCGTGTCGGGGTCCGGAGTGCCCGGCCGCACCTCGAGGTTGGCGAAATACTGCGCGTCATCGAGCGCGAACTGCGTGCGCAGCACCTGCGTCAGATCGAACAGGTCGCCTTCGTGGTAGCGCAGGTAACGGCGCACCAGGCTTTCCTTGATCACGCTCTGGCGGATGGTGGTCGCGCCGAAACGGTAGCGCGCCCCGGTCTCCATCTCGAGGGCGATGCGCGCCGAGTAGCTGGGCGGATCGACCAGCAGCTCGCTGCGCGTCAGCTTGGCGTCGAAGTAGCCGTAAGTCGCGGCGGTGCGCTGCAGGTCGGACTTGAGGGCTTCGTAGGCGGCGTGATTGAGACGCACGCCCTCGCTCAGCAGCGGGTGCGCGAGGATGCGTTTGAAGAGCGGGTCGCTCTCCCCGGGGCCGGTGACTTTCAGCTCCATGCTGGTCACCAGCACCGGCCGGCCGGGCCTGACGTCGACCACCACGCGCCACTCGTTGCGCCCGAGGTCGGTGACGGTGGAGCTCACCTGCGGCTCGTAGTAGCCGAAGGGGCGCAGCGCTTCCTGCACCTCGCGCTCCACCCGGTTGTGCAGCCGCTCCACCATGTCGGCGTTGAGGTCGACGCCGCCTTTCTTGTAGCGATCGAAGCTCAGGTACGCGAGCACGTTGGTGCGCAGCGCCTCATCGACTCCGTGCACCTCGACGTTGACGCCGGCGGCACCGGCCGGCGTGGCGAGGCCTGCGCCGAGCGCCGCCATGAGCAGGGCCGCACCGAACACCGGGCCTCGCCGGTGCCGCGGGCGAGCCCGAGGATTGACGGTGCGCTGCGCCATCTCGATCCGGGAATTCTAGAGCCTCGCGAGCGCACCTGCTCGGCGCTCTTTGGATGAGAGCACGGCGCGCCGCGCGGGTTCCGCACCGCCGCCGACATAACTCGCGACCAAGCTCACGGCCAGTCGCCGGCGTTCAGCTGATATTCACTATCCCCGCTCGCGACGCCCGCGGCGTCGAAGCGCCGCTCGGCGAGATAGAGCTCGTCGGCGCCCCCGAGCAGCATCACGGTCGAGCAGCGCGTGCCGTATTGCGGATGCGCCACGAAGGGAGCCGACAGGATCCGTTCCCACTCGGGCGGCAGCCCGCCCGGCGGGAGCGTGTGGCTGGGCGGCGCCTGGGTGCGATCTCCCAGCAACGCGAACAGCCCCGCCGCGGTTGACTGCCCCTCCTCGAGCCACTGGCGAAAGTGCTGCTTCACGCGGGTGAGCTTAGGCCATGGAGTGTCGAGCAGCTCGTTGGAGAGCCCGTAGACTCCCGGCGGTAACTCGCGGGCGAACGGTTGGGCGCGGTTCGAGCCGTACCAGAGGGAGCCATGGTCGGCGAGCAGCAGGTTGAATCCGGAGTAGCTCCCGGCCGCCGGCTCCAGCTGCCGGAAGAATTCCCGCGGGGGCGCCGCCCCGGCGAGGTAGGCCGGGATCAGGCTACCGCGCGAGGGCGCCCCCGCCTGGGCGGCCTGCAGCTCGCGGAAGTTCGTGACCACGCCGAAGCGCCGCGCCCGATCGAGCGCCAGCCAGGCGCCGCCCGCCCGCAGATCCCGTCCGCCGAGGATGCCGGGCGCCTGCGGCCACTTTCCCAGCGCGGCCGCCGGGCGCTCGTGGTACTCATCGCGGTTGGCAGCGACCACCAGTCGGAAGCGCGGGTGCACCTGCCACGCGAGCACCAGCAGGCACATGGCCCTCAGCCTTCCTCGAGCCAGCTCGAGATCAGCCGCCAGGAGATCGAGTGCGAGGGGGGCGCGAGCGCTTCGCCGGCGGCGAGCTGCGCCCGTGTGAACCAGCGTGCGTCCTCGAGCTCGCCGGTCACGAGCACCGGGCTCCCGGGAGCCGCCTGCGCGCGAAAACCCAGCATGAGCGATGAGGGGAAGGGCCAGGGCTGAGAGGAGTGGTAGCGGGCGCTCAGGATACGCACGCCGGTCTCCTCCTCGACCTCGCGCACCACCGCATCCTCGAGACTCTCGCCCGGCTCGACGAAGCCGGCGATGGTCGAGTAGCGGCGCGGCGGCCAGCTTGCCTGTCGGCCGAGGAGCGCCCGCTCGCCGTCCGAGACCAGCACGATGATGGCCGGGTCGATGCGCGGGAAGAATTCCTCGGCGCAGCCGGCGTTGCTGCAGACCAGGCAGTGCCCGGCGCGGATCGGCGCGGTGGGCGCGCCGCACACGCCGCAATGATGGTGGCGCGTGCGCCATATCGAGAGCGCCCGCGCGTAGGCCAGCAGCCCCGCCTCGTCCGCCGGCAGCAGCGCCGACAGAGGCCGCAGCTCCTCGAAGCGCGTACCGCCGGGCGCCGCGGCCTCGCGCGGCGCCGGCAGGCTGATGAGCACGCAGCGCGCGCCGCGGAACCAGCCGAGGAGGGTGAGGCTGGCGGCGGGCGCCGAACGTACCAGCGGCTCGGCGCGCGTCAGCAGCGCCGCGCGCGGCGGATCGCCGGCGACCAGCTGCGTGGTGCCGTGGGCCAC
>DASQGK010000099.1:0-32911 GCA_035632655.1 Steroidobacteraceae bacterium
TCGAGCGCGGCCGCGACCCGCCGCGCACCCGGGAGGCGATGAACTCCTGCAGGTCGGCGCGCGAAGTGCGCATGATCGGTACGCTGCGCTCGGCGAGCCAGCGGGCGAGGGCGGTAAGATCGGCCCGGTAGGCGGCCAGAGTGTTGGGCGACAGGCCGCGCTCCATCCACACCGCGTCCAGGAAGCGGGAGACCGCCGGGTCGGCGGAATCGGCGTTCGAGGTCATGGCAACAGCCGCAGCGTGGTTTGACAAGACTTGTCTCGCTGGTTCCCGGGGCACGCGCGGCGCGAAGCGTCGTGTAGCGGCCCCGAGTTCCGGGTAATGTGGTAACGCAGTATGGTGAGCGCGGCCAATGGACCGACGTGATGACCTTCACATCTGGATTCCGGCATTAACATAAAGAGAACCAGTTCACACCCGACGTTGGTGACGCAGCTGCTCCTGGCCCCGCTCAGGCTTGCGTACGCCCTGTGGGCGATCCTGGTGTTCCTGGGGGTGGGTGTCTCGGCGGCGCTGCTCATGGTGCTGCCCGGTATCGCCCGGCGGCGCGCGGCCGCGCGCGCCTGCGCGCGTGCGTTCCTGTGGTTCGCCGCCATGCCCCTCAGGGTGCTGCACGGCGAACGCCTGCCGGCCGGCCAGTGCGTCGTCGTGTGCAACCACGCCAGCTACCTCGACGGGCTGGTGCTCACCGCCGCCCTGCCGCCGCGCTTCGGCTTCGTCATCAAGCGGGAGATGTCCACGGTGCCCTTTGCGGGGCGGGCGCTGCGGCGGCTCGGCTCGGAGTTCGTCGAGCGCTTCGACCGCACCCAGGTCGCCGCCGATGCGCGCCGCGTGATCCGCAACGCCGCGCAGGGACACTCGCTGGTGTTCTTCCCCGAAGGCACATTCACCCCCGTGCCCGGCCTGCTCAAGTTTCACACCGGGGCGTTCGCCAGCGCGGTGCGCGCCGGCTGTCCGATAGTGCCGGCGGTGGTGCGCGGCACACGCCGCGCGCTGGCGCCGCGCAGCGGCTGGCCGCTGCCGGGGCCGATCGAGCTCGAGATCCTGGCGCCGCTGCCGGTTGCGCCCGGCGCCGGGAGCGATGCCGTGCCGGGGCTGCGCGATCAGGCGCGCGCGGCCATCCTCGCCGCGCTCGGCGAACCTGACCTCACATGTTCCGGCGATACTGCCCGCCCACCTGATACAGAGCCTGCGAGATCTGCCCGAGCGAGCTGACCTTGACGCACTCCATGAGCTCGGCGAACACGTTGCCGCCGCCCGCGGCGCTGGCCTGCAGCGCACTCAGAGCGGCACCCGAGCGTTCGGCGTTGCGTGCCTGAAAAGCGCGCACCGCCGCGACCTGCGACTGCTTCTCCTCTTCCGTCGAGCGGATCAGCTCGGTCCCCTTGTGCTCCTCGGCCGCGTCCTGCGAGGACAGGAAGGTGTTGACGCCGACGATCGGCAGCGAGCCGTCGTGCTTGCGCGTTTCGTAGTAGAGCGACTCCTCCTGGATCTTGCCGCGCTGGTACATGGTCTCCATCGCGCCGAGTACGCCACCGCGCTCGGCCAGCGCCTCGAACTCCTTGTAGACGGCCTCTTCCACCAGGTCGGTGAGATAGTCGATGGCGAAAGAACCCTGCCACGGGTTCTGGATCTTGTTGAGCCCGAGCTCACGGTTGATGATGAGCTGGATGGCGACCGCGCGGCGCACGCTCTCCTCGGTCGGAGTGGTGAGTGCCTCATCGTAGGCATTGGTATGCAGGCTGTTGCAGTTGTCGAACAGCGCATAGAGCGCCTGCAGCGTGGTGCGGATGTCATTGAAGGAGATCTCGCGCGCGTGGAGACTGCGGCCCGACGTCTGCACGTGATACTTGAGCATCTGGCTGCGCGGACCGGCGTGGTAGCGCTCGCGCATGGCACGCGCCCAGATGCGGCGCGCCACGCGGCCGATGACCACGTACTCCGGATCCATGCCGTTGGAGAAGAAGAACGACAGGTTGGGCGCAAAGTCATCGATCTTCATGCCGCGCGCCAGGTAGTACTCGGCGATGGTGAAGCCGTTGGCGAGAGTGAAGGCGAGCTGCGAGACCGGATTGGCGCCGGCCTCCGCGATGTGGTACCCGGAGATCGACACGGAGTAGAAGTTCCGCACCCGCCGCTCGGTGAAATACTGCTGCACGTCGCCCATCATGCGCAGCGCGAACTCGGTGGAGAAGATGCAGGTGTTCTGCGCCTGATCCTCCTTGAGGATGTCGGCCTGCACCGTCCCGCGCACCGCCTCGAGTGCCGCCGCGCGGATGCGCTCGTAGGCCTCGCGCTCGAGGAGCTGCTCGCCGGTCACGCCGAGCAGCGCCAGCCCCGAGCCGTCGTGGTGCGGCGGCAGCGGGCCCTGGTAGACGGGAGGCGCCACGCCGCGCGCCGCGCTCGCCGCGTGCAGCTGCGCGATGCGCCGCTCGGCCTCGCTCCAGCGGCCTTCGCTTCGCAGGTGGCGCTCGACCTGCTGGTCGACGGCGGTGTTCATGAACATGGCGAGCAGCATCGGCGCCGGCCCGTTGATGGTCATCGAGACCGAAGTCGTCGGGGCGCACAGGTCGAAGCCCGAGTAGAGCTTCTTCATGTCATCGAGCGTCGCGATCGAGACCCCTGAATTGCCG
The DNA here is from genome assembly GCA_035632655.1 of Steroidobacteraceae bacterium. Lineage (GTDB taxonomy): Bacteria > Pseudomonadota > Gammaproteobacteria > Steroidobacterales > Steroidobacteraceae > 13-2-20CM-66-19. The sequence continues at coordinate 2,635 of DASQGK010000099.1, forward strand.
ATGCGGCCGTAGATGTCGGGACGCGGATCCGGATCCTCGCCGTAGAGGGTGGTCGAGTCGAAGGCGGTCGAGAGACGCGCCGCGCCGTGGCCGTGCGCCAGGTAATGAAAGCGCCGGTTGGTGCGCTCAGGCCCGCCCTCGCCCGCGAACATGCGCGTCGGATCCTCTTCCTCGCGGCGGTAGGGATAGACCCCGCCGGTGTAGGGATAGGCGCCGGGAAGATTCTCGTTGAGGATGAAGTGCAGCACCTCGCCCCAGTCGCGCAACCTCGGCACCGCCAGCTTCGGTATTGCCGAGCGCGACAGCGTTTCGGTGTAGTTCTCCCCTTTCACCGTCCGCTCGCGCACCTTGTAGGAATAGTTGGTATCGGTGGCCGAGCGCACGCGTCCCGGCCAGGCCTTGAGCTCGCCCACCCCCTCGGCGCCGATCTCGACCAGCGCCCGATTGTAGGCGGCGCGCAGCTCGCGCCGGGTCGCATCCGCGGCGCGCTCATCGAGCGCGTCGTCGGCGAACGGCTCGAGCGGCGCCGGCAGCCGCGCCTCGTGCAAAGCCCTGAGTGACTCGTACAAGCCGTAGGCACGGCGCGCGGCCTGGCACTGGCTCTCGATGCGGGCGCGCGCGGCGCGGCCGGCGTGGGCGATATCGGCGAGATAGCGGGTGCGCGCGCCCGGGATGAGCGGGGTGCGCGTGATGAGCTCGGTGGGACCTGCGTCGGCGAGCCGCCAGTCGCCCGCGCCGACCTGCCTGGCCGTGAGCGCCGCGCACAGGCCCGCGAACAGGCGGTTGACGCCCGGGTCGTTGAAGCGGCTCGCGATGGTGGGATACACCGGCAGCTCGGCGTCGGCCAGCCGGGCGCGGTCGGGGTGGTTGCGCCGCCACTGCTTGCGCACGTCGCGCAGGCTGTCGTCCGCTCCGCGCTTCTCGGCCTTGTTGAGCACGATGAAGTCGGCGAAGTCGAGCATGTCGATCTTCTCGAGCTGGCTGGCGGCGCCGTACTCGCTCGTCATCACGTACAGCGACAGGTCCACGAGGTCGACGATCTCGCTGTCGGACTGGCCGATACCCGCGGTCTCGACCAGTACCAGGTCGAAGCCGCATGCCTGGTAGAGCTGGATGACCTCCTTGAGCACCGCCGCCGTGGCCATGTGCGCGCGGCGCGTGGCGAGCGAGCGCATGAAGATCCGGTCCGACGACAGGCTGTTCATGCGGATGCGGTCGCCGAGCAGCGCGCCGCCGCTGCGGCGGCGCGTCGGATCCATCGCCACCACCGCAATCTGCGCCTGCGGGAACGCCCGTGTCAGGCGTGAGAGCAGCTCGTCCGTGAGGCTCGACTTGCCGGCACCTCCCGTGCCGGTGATGCCGATCACCGGTGCCCGGTGGCGTGAGCGCGCGAGCGCGCGGCGGATCTGCTCGCCCGCCGCAGCATCGCTGCCGGCGCCCTCCAGTACCGAGATCGTCCGCGCCACCTGGCCGTGATCGCGCGCATTCAGCGGCCGGAACTCATAGGCCGGCCGGCGCGCCGCGGCGACCCGGCGGAAGACATCGTCGATCATGCCGGCCAGGCCCAGGCGCCGGCCGTCCTCGGGCGTGTAGATCTTCTCCACGCCGTAGCGCTCGAGCGCCTCGATCTCCGGCGGCGCGATGGTGCCGCCCCCGCCGACGACTACGCGAATATGCGGATAGCCCCGCTCGCGCAGCATGTCCACCATGTAGGTGAAGTATTCGTTGTGGCCACCCTGATAGGAGCTCACCGCGATGGCGTCCGCGTCCTCATCGATGGCCGCACGCACGATATCCGCGACGCTGCGGTTGTGGCCGAGGTGCACCACCTCGGCGCCGCGCGCCTGCAGCAGTCGCCGGATCATGTTGATGGCGGCGTCATGGCCGTCGAACAGCGAGGCGGCGGACACGAACCGCAGCGGCGGCCGGGCAGCGAGCTCGCTGTCGGCGGCGGCGCTACCCTTGAGGGGGGCGTTCACGTCTTATTTACTCTCGGGTAGAATACCTACTCATGAGTATGATTGAGACCTGCGCGGACGGTCAATGCACGCCGGGCGCTGCTGCGGCAGCCTCGGCCGCGGCCTCGCCGCCCGCGGGCGCCGCGTCCGCCGCGGCTATCATACTCCCGGCGGGCGCATGAGCGGCCGCCGCCCCCTCCCCCTGGCGGCCGGCAAGAGGCCGCCCGCGAGCGACTCCCCCTGGCGGGCGAGCCGCGAGCGCCGGCGCGACCGCGAAATCAAACGCGAAGCCGTGATCCGCGCGGCGGCGCGCGCCTTCAACCGCAAGGGCTACCACAACACCTCCCTCGACGACATCGCCGCCACGCTCGAGGTCACCAAGCCGACGGTCTACTACTACGTCAGCAACAAGGAGCAGCTGCTGTTCCAGTGCTTCCTTGCCGGCCTCGAGCCGATCCGCGCCGCCTTCCGCGAGGTGCAGGACCTCGCCCTGCCGGCGCGCGCGCGCCTCAATGCCGTGCTGCGTCATTACGGGACGGCGGTCGCGTCCGAGTTCGGCTGGAGCATGGTGCGGGCGGAGGATCAGGACCTCTCCCCTGCCATGAGCCGGCACATCAAGACGCTGAAGTCGGAAATCGATCAGGGGATCCGCAGGCTGATCCGTGAGGGTGTCCAGGACGGCTCGATCGCGCCCTGCGACCCGAAAATGACCGCCTTCGCCCTTGCCGGCGCCCTCAACTGGATCGCTCACTGGTATCGTGAGGATCAGTCGCTCACCGGCGCAGAGATCGCCGAGGCATTCGTCACCATATTCGAGGGCGGCCTGCGTCCGCGCAGCGCCTCCCAGTCCGCCACCCGCGCGCCGCTGCGGCGGCGGGTGCGTATCGCCCGCTGAACCTGAACGAGGCTGTCATCATGTCCGCGCAAGAAGTCGTCATCGTTTCCGCCCGGCGCACCCCGATCGGGGCGTTCCTGGGCGCACTCTCACCGCTCAGCGCCGTGCAGCTCGGCAGCGCCGCCATCAGGGCCGCCGTCGAGAGCTCGCGTCTCGCCCCCGGCGACCTGCAGGAGGTCATCATGGGGTGCGTACTGCCCGGCAACCTCGGCCAGGCGCCGGCGCGGCAGGCGGCGATCGGCGCCGGCGTGCCGATGGGCGTTCCCGCCACCACCATAAACAAGATGTGCGGCTCGGCGCTCAAGTCCGTGATGATGGCCGCCGAGCAGATCCGCTCCGGCACCGCCGACATCATCGTCGCGGGGGGGCTCGAGTCGATGAGCAACGCACCTTACATGCTGCCGAAGGCGCGCACCGGCTACCGTATGGGCTCGGGCGAGATAATCGATCACATGATGCGCGACGGGCTGCAGAGCCCCTTCGACGGCAAGTCGATGGGCTGCTTCGCCGACGCGACCGCGGCCCGCTACAACTTCACCCGCGCGCAACAGGATGCCTTCGCCACCGAGTCGGTGCGGCGCGCCATGGCGGCCATGCAGGCGGGCGAGTTCGACACCGAGGTGACACCGCTTACCGTCAAGGGCCGCAAAGGCGATACCGTGATCGCGCGCGACGAGACTCCCGGCACCTGCGATATAGCCAAGATCGCATCCATGAAGCCCGCCTTCAGCAAGGACGGCACCGTGACCGCCGCGAGCTCCTCCTCGATCTCCGACGGCGCCGCGGCGCTGGTGCTCATGAGAGGCGAGGCCGCCGCAGCGCGCGGCCTCAAGCCGCTCGCACGGGTACTCGCCTGGGCGAGCCATGCGCAGGAGCCCGAGTGGTTCACCACGGCACCCGTCGGCGCCATCTCCAAGGTGCTCAAGCAGCTCGGCTGGAAGCCGCACGATGCCGATCTCTACGAGATCAACGAAGCCTTCGCGGTCGTCACCATGGCGGCGATGCGCGATATCGATATCGATCACGCGCGCGTCAACGTCAATGGCGGCGCGTGCGCACTCGGTCACCCGATCGGGGCCACCGGCGCGCGCATCCTCACGACGCTCATTCACGCCTTGCACCGGCGTGGCGGTAAGCGCGGTATCGCCTCGCTCTGCATCGGCGGCGGCGAAGCGGTGGCGCTCGCAGTCGAGGTGATGAAGTAGCCGCGGTCCCGCTGCGGGGGTAAGTCATGAAGATCCAGGACGCTCGCGCCGTCGTCACCGGCGGCGCCTCGGGGCTGGGCCACGCGGTCGCACGGCACGTGGTGGCCGCGGGCGGCAGGGCCGCGCTGCTCGACGTGCAGGAAGGGCCCGGGCGGGCCGCGGCTGCCGCGCTCGGTGAGCGCGCCAGCTTCGTTCGCTGCGACGTCACCTCCGAGGCCGAGGTGAACGCTGCGATGGACACCGCTGCCGAGCGCCTCGGCGGCGTCAATCTGCTGGTGAACTGCGCCGGTGTGATCGGCGCCGGGCGGGTGCTGGGGAAGAACGGACCCATGGCGGGGGAGTTCTTCACCAAGGTGATCCACATCAACCTGATCGGCACCTTCCTGTGCGACAAGGCGGCGGCGGCTCGCATGCAGCATAATCCCCCCGGGCCCGACGGGGAGCGCGGCGTGCTGATCCATACTTCCTCGGTCGCCGCCTTCGAGGGGCAGATCGGCCAGGTCGCCTATTCCGCCACCAAGGCCGCGGTCGCGGGCATGACGCTGCCGATTGCGCGCGAGCTGGCGCGCTTCGGCATCCGCTGCGTGTCGATCGCGCCCGGGATCTTCCACACGCCGATGATGGACGGCATGCCGCAGGAAGCGCAGGAATCCCTCGGCGCGCAGGTGCCTTTCCCGGCGCGACTCGGCAAACCGGAGGAATTCGCGCAGCTCGTCGCGACGGTGTTCGAGATCCCGATGCTGAACGGCACGACCCTGCGCCTGGACGGCGCCATCCGCTTGCAGCCGAAGTAGCGCGGCGCCTACCGTGAACAGCGAGGCCGCGGAAATCCAGCGCGAGCGTATGGAATATGACGTCGTGATCGTCGGCGCGGGTCCCGCGGGCCTCAGCTGCGCGATCCGGCTGAAACAGCTGAAGCCCGCGATGAGCGTGTGCGTGCTGGAGAAGGCCTCCACCGTAGGCGCGCATTCGCTCTCCGGCGCCGTGTTCGAGCCCGGACCTCTGGAGGCGCTGCTCCCGGGCTGGGCGAGCGAATATCCGGGGATGAAAGTACCGGCGACGGAGGACCACTTCCGCATTCTCACCAGGCGCGGCTCGTTCAAACCGGTGCCCGACTGGCTGGTGAAGCTGCTGCCGCGCGCGCTCACCTACAGCACCCCGTTCAACAATCACGGCAACTACATCATCTCGCTCGGACAGCTGACTGCGTGGCTCGCCTCCAAGGCCGAAGCGCTCGGCGTCGAGATCTTCCCGGGCTTTGCAGCCAGCGACCCGGTGTTCGCGCCCGACGGCGCGGTCGCCGGCGTTCGCATCGGCGACATGGGCCTCGACCGCGAAGGCAAGCCGGGACCCAACTTCACCGCCGGCGTCGAGATTCGGGCACCGGTCACGGTGCTCGCGGAGGGCGCGCGCGGCTCGCTCGCCAAGCAGCTCATCGCGAAGTTCGATCTCGCCCGCGGTCACTGCCCGCAGACATTCGCGCTCGGCTACAAGGAGCTGTGGCAGCTGCCTCCGGGGCGGGTGCGCGCGGGGCGCATCGAGCACTCGCTCGGATGGCCGGCGGACCCGCGCACCTATGCGGGCAGCTTCCTCTACCATCTCGACAACGACCGGGTGTACGTCGGTTACATCGTCGGCCTCGACTACCGCGACCCGCGTCTCGCGCCCTTCGAGGCATTCCAGCAGTACAAGAACCACCCGACCGTCAAACCGCTGCTCGAGGGAGGCGAGATCCTCTCGGCCGGAGCACGCACCATCGCCGCCGGCGGCTGGCAATCGACGCCGACACTCGAGATGCCGGGTGCGATCCTCGTCGGCGATGCCGGCGGCACCCTCAACTTCGCGAAGATCAAGGGCGTGCACCAGGCGATCCGCTCCGGGACGCTCGCCGCCGGGCATGTCAGCGCCAGCGGCGGCGCGCGTGGCTTCGATGCCCTGTGGCGCGCCTCCGCCGGCGGACGCGAGTTGCGCAAGGTGCGCAACTGCAAGCCGGCCTTCAAGCGCGGCATGTGGATCGGGCTGCTGAATTCGGCCTGGGAGATGCTGACCGCGGGCCACTCTCCCTGGACACTGAAGAACACCGCCGACTGGTCGCGGCTCGAGAAGCTCGCAGACTTCGCCTCGCCCGAACGTCACTGGGTCACCCGCACCCTGCCGCCGCGCGACCGCGTGTCGTTCGTCTTCTTTGCCGGCAACTCCCACGAGGAGAGTCAGCCGGTGCATCTCAAGGTCGCCGACACCAGCATCTGCGTCGAGCGCTGCACCCGCGAGTTCGGCAATCCCTGCGAGCGCTTCTGCCCCGCGGGAGTCTACGAGATGGTGGACGACGGCGCCGGTGGCCGGCGCCTGCAGATCAATGCCGCCAACTGCGTGCACTGCAAGGCCTGCGACATCAAGGACCCGTACGAGATAATCACCTGGACCACCCCCGAGGGAGGCTCGGGACCGAACTATCAATCGCTGTAGCGGCCGCGAGCCGCGCACCGCCCATGTCGGAACTCTGGCGCCCCTCACCCGCACGCATCGCCGACGCCAATCTGACGCGCTTCATGAAGTGCGTCACGGCACGCACCGGCACGACGCTCGGCTCTTACGCCGAGCTCTACGACTGGTCGCTCGCCGAGCCTGCGCAATTCTGGACCGAGCTCGCCCGCTTCGCGGACGTGCGTGCGGACTGGGGCGCGGGCCCGGTGATCGAGAGCCCGGAGCGCATGCCGGGGGCGCGCTACTTCCCCGACGCACGACTCAACTTCAGCGCGAATCTGCTGCGCTTCAGCGACGAGGCGGAAGCGCTCGTCTTTCGCAACGAGCGCGGCACGCGGCGCTCGCTCTCCTGGCGCGAGCTGCACGCGGAAGTGGCACGCGTCGCAGCCGGGCTCGCCGCCGCCGGAGTGGTGGCCGGCGATCGCGTCGCCGGCTTTCTGCCCAACCTGCCGGAAGCGGCCATCGCGATGCTCGCGACGGCGAGCCTCGGCGCCACCTGGTCTTCGTGCTCGCCGGACTTCGGCGTGCACGGGGTGCTCGACCGCTTCGGGCAGATCGCACCCAAAGTCCTCTTCACCGCCGACGGCTATTACTACGCCGGCAAGACGCTCGACTCACTCGCCCCCATGAGGGAGGTGCTGGAGAAGCTCGCCACGGTGGAGCGCGTGGTGGTCATCGCGTACGTGGCGCAGAAGCCCGAGCTCGCGCGACTCGGGGCGGCAAGCGCGCGCGCCGCACACTGGGGGGAGTTCGGCAGCCGCGGCGCGCAGCTGCGCTGTACGCCGCAAGCCTTCAATCATCCGCTCTACATCCTCTATTCATCCGGCACCACGGGGGTGCCGAAGTGCATCGTGCACGGCGCCGGCGGAACGCTGCTGCAGCATCAGAAAGAGCACCTGCTGCACACCGATCTGGGGCGCCGCGACCGTCTGTTCTACTTCACCACCTGCGGCTGGATGATGTGGAACTGGCTGATGAGCGCGCTCGCGACCGGAGCGACCCTGATCCTCTATGACGGCAGCCCCTTCCACCCCGACCCGGGGGTGCTGTGGCGCATGGCTGCGGAGGAGCGCATCACCGTGTTCGGCACCAGCGCCAGGTATCTCGCATCGCTCGAGAAGAGCGGCTTCGTCGCCGCTCGTGCCGTGGACCTGACGGCGCTGCGCAGCGTGCTCTCGACGGGCTCCCCGCTCCTGCCCGACGGCTTCGACTTCGTCTACTCGAGCATCAAGGCGGACCTGCAGCTCGCCTCGATCTCCGGCGGCACCGATATCGTCTCGTGCTTCGCGCTCGGCTGCCCCATCCTCCCGGTGCGGCGGGGCGAGATCCAGTGCCGTGGCTTAGGGATGGCGGTCGATATCTTCGACGACAACGGCCGCCCGGTACGGGGCGTGCGCGGCGAGCTGGTGTGCACCGCGCCCTTCCCCTCGATGCCGCTCGGCTTCTGGAACGACGCGGACGGCGCGCGCTACCGCGCCGCCTACTTCGAGCGCTTCCCGGGTGTCTGGCACCACGGCGATTACGCCGCGCTCACCGAGCATGATGGGCTCGTCATCTATGGCCGCTCGGACGCGGTGCTCAATCCCGGCGGCGTGCGCATCGGCACCGCCGAGATCTACGGCGCGGTCGAGGGCCTGCCGCAGGTCCTGGAGGCGCTGGCGGTCGGCCAGGACTGGCAGGGCGATGTGCGCGTCGTGCTGTTCGTCAGGCTGCGCCCGGGGGTGGAGCTCGATGAGGCGCTGCAGAGGCAGATCCGCACCGCCATCCGCGAGCACACCACCGCGCGGCACGTGCCGGCGCGCATCGTCGCGGTGCCGGACATTCCGCGCACGCTGTCCGGCAAGCTCACCGAGCTCGCCGTGCGCAACGTGATCCATGGCCTGCCGGTGAAGAACCTCGACGCCCTCGCGAACCCGCAGGCGCTCGAGCACTTCCGCAACCGGTCCGAGCTCGCGAGCTGACCCGTAACGCGTGGCTCCGACCTACGATCTGCGAGCGCTCTATGCCCGCGAGCTGCGCGAGCGCGGCTTCGGCGCCGACCGCGAGCAGCTCATCGCGGTGGCGCAGCTCGATCTGCTGCGACGGCGTCTGCTGCGCGCGCACGCCACGCGCTCGCCGCGCTGGCTCGGCAAGCTGTGGCGCAGCGCGCCGCGGGCTCCCGTGCGCGGCTTGTACCTGTGGGGCGGCGTCGGCCGCGGCAAGACCTTTCTGATGGACCTGTTCTTTGCGAGCCTGCCGTTCGCCGAGCGGCGCCGCCAGCATTTCCACCACTTCATGCACGACGTGCACGCGCAGCTCACGCAGCTGAAAAACGAGCGCGACCCGCTCGAGCTGCTCGCGGCAAGGCTGGCGCAGGATATCCGGGTCCTGTGCTTCGACGAGCTGCAGGTCAGCGACATCGCCGACGCGATGATCCTCGGCGGACTCTTCAGCGGTCTGCTCGAGCGGGGCGTCACGCTGGTCGCAACCTCCAACTCACCGCCCCAGGGGCTCTACCGGGATGGACTGCAGCGCGCGCGCTTCCTGCCGGCGATCGAGTTGCTCGAGCGCCGCCTCGAGGTACTGCGTGTCGGCGGCACGACGGACTACCGGCTGCGCGAGCTGACCGGGGCGGGCGTCTACCTCCAGGCGGGGGCGCCGGATACGCCGGCTCGCCTCGCGCAGCTCTTCGGCCGGCTCGGGGGTCGCGCCGCGCGCGCCGGGGGCAACATCCTCATCGAGGGACGCCCGATCGCCGTGGTGCGCGAGGGCCCGGGCGTTGCCTGGTTCGAGTTCACGGACTTGTGCGCCGGACCACGCAGTACCGACGATTACATCGAGATTGCGCGCGAATACGGCTCGCTGATCGTCTCCGGCGTGCCGGTGCTCGAGGCTGCCGACGACGATGCCGCGCGGCGCTTCATCGAGCTGGTCGATGAGCTCTACGACCGCAATGTGAATCTGATCGTGGCGGCGGCCGCCCCGCCCGCGGAGATCTATCGCGGCGAGCGTCTCAAGGCGCCGTTCGCGCGCACCGTGAGCCGTCTGGTCGAGATGCAGAGCGCCGAGTACCTGGCGCGCGAGCACCGGCCCTGACCAGGCGGCCGGCGCGGCGGACGGTCGGGACTAGATCACGCCTCTGCGGATCTGATCCTGCTCGATCGATTCGAACAGCGCGCGGAAGTTTCCCTCGCCGAAACCCTCGTTCCCCTTGCGCTGGATGATCTCGAAAAAGATCGGACCGATGACGTTGCGCGTGAAGATCTGCAGCAGCACCCCCTCGCCGCGCGCGGGGTTGCCATCGATCAGGATGCGCCGCGAGCGCAGCTCCTGAAGCTGCTCGTGGTGGCCGGGCACGCGCGCCGCCACCCCCTCGTAGTAGCTGTCGGGTGTGTCCTGGAAGGCAACTCCCTGGCTGCGCAGCACATCGACGGTGCGGTAGATGTCGGCGGTGGCGAGCGCGATGTGCTGGATGCCCTCGCCGCGGTACTCGCGCAGGTACTCCTCGATCTGGCTCTTGTCGTCCTGGGACTCGTTGATCGGAATGCGGATCTTGCCGCAGGGGCTGGTCATCGCGCGCGACAGGAGTCCGGTGAGCTTGCCCTCGATGTCGAAGTAGCGGATCTCGCGGAAGTTGAACAGCTTCTCGTAGAACCCCGCCCACAGGTCCATGCGTCCGCGCCCGACGTTGTGGGTCAGGTGGTCGATCACGGACAGCCCCGCGCTGCCGCCCGGCGCCGTCGCCACGCTGCGGAAGTCGACGTCGTAAATCGAGCGCTCGCCGTAGAGATCCACCAGATAAATGAGCGAGCCGCCGATGCCCTCGATGCACGGGATGTTGAGCTCCATGGGGCCCGCGCTCTGTGGTCCAGGCTTGGCGCCGAGCTCGAGTGCGCGCCGGTAGGCGGCGGCGGCATCGCGCACGCGGAAGGCCATGGCGCATGCCGAGGGGCCATGCTGACGGGCGAAGGCCTGTGCGAAGGACTCCGGCTCCGCGTTGATGATGAAGTTGATTTCCCCCTGGCGGTGGAGCGTCACGTTCTTGGAGCGATGGCGTGCCACGGCAGGGAAACCCAGCCGCTCGAACAGGCTACGCAGCAGCTGTGGGTCGGGGGCGGTGTATTCGACGAACTCGAATCCATCCGTGCCCATGGGATTGTCGGGGATGGCGCTCATCGTGCGCATTATAGGCGCCGCGGCGGCCGTGTCCGCCGCCGGGCCGCGCGCGGGCCGCTGCAGCATCCCCTATGTATAATCACGCGCCTCCATGCACAGCCAAGCCTCCGAAGACAGCCGGCTGCTGCGCAGCATTCCCGCGGCGCGGGTCGCGCTGATCGAGCGTATCGCGCGCGCAGCCCCCGCCGGCGCCCCGCGCCGCGACCTGAGACAGCGCTTCCTGCGCAGCTATTTCCACGGAGTCGCCGAGGAGGATCTGGCGGAGCATCAGCCCGCGCTGCTCGCCAGAGCCGCCCTCGCTCATCTCGCCTTCGGCGCGCGGCGCGCCCCGGGACGCACGCTGGTGCGCGTCTTCAATCCGGGCGCGGACGAGGGCTTCGAGTCGCCGCACACGCTGGTGCTCACCGTCACCGACGATATGCCCTTCCTGGTCGACTCCCTCGGCATAGCGCTCGGCCGCGCCGGGCTGGCCGTGCACCTGATCGTGCACCCGGTGCTGCAGGTGCGCCGCGACGGCCGCGGACGACTGCTGGACATCGGTGCGAACGGCACCCAGGCGGCACATCCCGAGTCGTGGCAGCTGTACGAGATCGATCGGGTCACCGATGGCAAACAGCTGGAGAAGCTGCGGCACGAGCTCGAGGCGACTCTCGCCGACGTGCGCTCCGCGGTGCGGGACTTCATGCCGATGCGCGAGCGCGTGCGCGAGATCGTCGCGCGCCTGGAAGCCGATCCCCCGCCGCTGCCTGAGGGCGAGGTCAGCGAGGCGCGCCACCTGCTCGAGTGGATGGAGGGCCGGCATTTCGTGTTCCTCGGCTACCGCCACTACCGGCTCGAGCGCGGCCGCAGCGAGGACCGCCTGGTGCCGGACACGCTCTCGAGCCTCGGGGTTCTGGCCCGCGGCCGCCGCCAGGGTGCGCGCGCCGGCGCGACCGTGCTGCGCGGCGCGGTGCGGGCCCGCGCGCGCGAGCCGGAGCTGCTGATCGTCACCAAGGCCAACTCCGCGGCCACCGTGCATCGCGCCGAATACCTCGACTACGTCGGCGTGAAAACCTTCGACGGCCGGGGACTCGTCGACGGCGAGCACCGCTTCCTCGGACTGTGGACCTCGACCGCCTATCACGGCAGCCCGCGCGACATCCCGGTGCTGCGCCGCAAAGTCGAGCGCGTCATCGAGCATTTCGGGCTCGATCCGGCCAGCCACGACGGCAAGGAAGTGCTCAACGTTCTCGAGACTTATCCGCGCGACGAGCTGTTCCAGGCGGGCGTGCCCGATCTGATCCGCATCGTGCGCGGGGTGGTGAATCTCTACGAGCGGCGCACCGTGCGGCTGCTGGTGCGCCGCGACCCGTACCAGCGCTTTTACTCGTGCCTGATCTACGTGCCGCGCGATCGCTACAACACCGAAGTGCGCCAGCGCATCGAGCGCATCGCGGCCGAGGGTCTGGATGGCGTGAGCGTCGAGAGCCAGGCGCAGATCTCGGGCGCGAGCCATGCGCGCGTGCATGTGGTGGTGCGCACCGATCCCGGCAGGCACCACAAGCCGGACTTCGCCGCGCTCGAGCGGCGGATCGCCGATGCCGCCCTCACCTGGGCAGACCGGCTGCGCGAGGTGCTGATCACTCAGCGCGGCGAGGCCGTGGGGCTCGAGCTGCTCGCGCGCTATCGCCAGGCCTTCCCCATCGCCTACCGGGACGATGTGACCCCGAACGCCGTGCTCGACGACCTGGCCGATCTCGAGGCGCTGCGCAGCGAGCCGCAGGCGCTGCGGCTCAAGCTGTACCGACCCGCTGCGCAGAAAGCGCAGCGGGTGCATCTCAAGATCGTCAAGCGCGGCGACCCGGTGCCGATCTCCGACATCCTGCCGATGCTGGAGAACTTCGGTCTGCGGGTCATTTCCGAACGTCCCTACCAGCTCGCCTGGCCCGACGGCGGTGCCGCCTGGATCCAGGATTTCGAGCTCGAGCACCGCGACAGCGTGATCGTCGACATTGCCCGTTCCGAGGCCAACTTCCGCGAGGCGTTCCTCGCCGCCTGGACCGGCGTGATCGAGAACGATGGCTTCAACCGCCTGACTCTCGGCGCGGACCTGCAAACGCGGCAGATAGTGGTGCTGCGTGCCTACTGTCGTTACCTGCTGCAGACCGGCGTCCCCTTCAGCCAGGTCTATATGGAGCGGACGCTGGCCGGCAACACGGGCATCACCCGCAGTCTGGTGCGCCTGTTCGCTCTGCGCTTCGATCCGGCCCTGGTGCGCAAAGGCTCCGCCGGAGAGCGCGCCGCCGAAAATGTGGTGAAGCAGATCCGCAACGCCCTCGACGGCGTCGCCAGCCTCGACGACGACCGGATCCTGCGTGCCTATCTGAATCTGGTGCGCGCGACGCTGCGCACCAATTTCTACCAGACGACCGCGGACGGGCAGCCGAAGAGCTATCTGTCGTTCAAGTTCGATCCTGCGCAGATCCCGGACCTGCCGCTCCCCAAACCCAAGTTCGAGATCTTCGTGTACAGCCCGCGCGTCGAGGGCGTACACCTGCGCATGGGCGATGTCGCGCGCGGCGGCATCCGCTGGTCCGACCGGCGCGAGGACTTCCGCACGGAAGTGCTCGGCCTCATGAAGGCGCAGAACGTCAAGAACACGCTGATCGTTCCGGTGGGCGCCAAGGGCGGATTCGTACCGAAACGACTCGGCGGCAGCCGCGAGGAGATCCAGGCGGAGGTGGTGCGCTGCTACCAGACATTCATTCACGGCCTCCTCGACCTGACCGACAACATCGTCGCCGGGCGCATCGCGCCGCCGTCGCAGGTCGTGCGCCGCGACGCTGACGACCCCTACCTGGTGGTGGCCGCCGACAAGGGCACCGCCACGTTCTCCGACCTCGCCAACGCCATCTCGGCCGAGTACCGCTTCTGGCTCGGGGATGCCTTCGCCTCCGGCGGCTCGGCCGGCTACGACCACAAGAAGATGGGCATCACGGCGCGGGGAGCCTGGGAGTGCGTCAAGCGGCACTTCCGCGAGATGGGCATCGACATACAGAGGAAGGACTTCACGGTCGTCGGCATCGGCGACATGTCGGGCGACGTGTTCGGCAACGGCATGCTGCTCTCGCGCCACATCCGGCTGCAGGCCGCTTTCGATCATCGCCACATTTTTCTCGACCCCGATCCGGACCCGGCGGTGAGCTTCGCCGAGCGGGCACGGCTGTTCGACCTGCCGCGCTCCAGCTGGGACGACTACGACCGCAGGAAGATCTCGCGCGGCGGCGGAGTGTTTGCGCGCTCGGTGAAATCCATCGCCTTGTCGGCGGAGGTGCGCGCGCTGCTCGGCCTGGAAGGCGCCAGCGCCGCGCCGAACGAGATCATCCGCGCCATTCTGACGCTGCCGGTCGACCTGCTGTGGAACGGCGGCATCGGCACCTACGTGAAGGCGAGCGACGAACGCAATGCCGAGGTCGGCGATCGCGCCAACGACGCGCTGCGCATCAACGGCCAGGCGCTGCTTGCGAAAGTGGTCGGCGAGGGCGGCAACCTCGGGCTCACGCAGCGCGGCCGCATCGAATACGCCCTGGCCCGCGGGCGCCTCAACACCGACTTCATCGACAACTCCGCCGGCGTCAACACCTCCGACGTCGAGGTCAACGTCAAGATCGTCCTGAATCCGCTGGTGGCCGAGGACAAGCTGTCGCGCGCCGATCGCAACCGCCTGCTGGTGCGCATGACCCAGGAGGTGGCGGCGCTGGTGCTGCGCAACAACTACCTGCAGAGCCAGGCCCTCAGCACAATGGAGCTGCAGGGAGTCGCGCGGCTGATGGAGTTCCAGTCCCTCATCCGCTCGCTCGAGCGCGAGGGCGTCCTCAACCGCGCACTGGAGTTCCTGCCGAGCGATGACGAGCTCACCGATCGCCGCAAGAGCGGCATGGGGCTGACACGCCCCGAGCTCGCGATCCTGCTCGCCTACAGCAAGATCTGGCTCAGCAACCACCTGCTCGCCTCCGACGTCCCCGAGGACCCGTATCTTTCGGCGGAGCTGGAGCGCTACTTCCCCGCGCCGATGCCCGAGCGCTTCCGCCGGGCCATCGCCCATCACCGCCTGCGCCGCGAGATCATCGCCACCGCGACCACCAACAGCCTGGTCAACCGCATGGGCCCGACTTTCGTGCCGCGAGTGCAGGGAGACACCGGCTCCGAGCCCGCGCAGATCGCCCGGGCCTACACCGCAGCACGCGAGATCTTCTCGATGCGCGCGGTGTGGGAACAGATCGAAGCGCTCGATAACAAGGTGCCGGCGAAGCTGCAGTACGAGGCCGCCTTTCAGACGAGCCGGCTGCTGCGCCACGCCACCTATTGGCTGCTCGCCGCGGGCGGCGCCCTGCAGGTCGATTCCGCCGTACGTACCTTCCGCGAAGGGGTTCGTCAGCTCGAGGCGGAGACACCGGGCGTGCTGACCGGGACCGAGCTGGTGCGCTTCGAGGAGGCGCGCAAGCACTACGGCGAAGCGGGGCTGCCGCCGCCGCTCGCGACACGTATTGCCGCGCTCGAGGCGCTCAATGCTGCACTCGACATCGTCGCGGTCGCCGCCAGTCACAAGGTCAGCGTAGCCGAGACGGCGCGCGTGTATTTCGAGGTGGGCGCCCGCATTGGGTGCGACTGGCTGCAGTCGCGCATCGAAGGACTCACCGTCGAGGGCCAGTGGCAGGCGGTCGCCCGCAGCGGCCTGCGGGATGCGGCGCTCAGGGTGCACCGCCGCCTGGCGGAACGGGTGCTGGCGCGCAAGGACCGTGGCGCCGCTCCGGCCCGCGTCACCGCCTGGATCGAGTCCGGCGGCAAGGAGCTCGCGCATTCGCATCGCACGATTGCGGACATGCGCGCCGCGGATGCCAGCGACTTCGCCACGCTCACCGTGGGCCTGGAAGCACTGCGGAAGCTGGCTAACTAGTATGGTTGGAAAGCTGATCCTGGTGCGTCACGGCCAGAGTCTCTGGAACCTCGAGAATCTCTTCACCGGCTGGACCGACGTCGATCTCACCGGGCAGGGGCGCAGCGAAGCGGCGCAGGCCGGCCGCGAGCTGCTCAGGGAGCGGCTCGAAGTCGGCGTGGCGTTCACTTCGGTGCTGAAGCGCGCCATCCGTACGCTCTGGATCATGCTCGATGAGATGGACCGCATGTGGGTGCCGGTCGAGCGCTCCTGGCGCCTCAATGAGCGGCACTACGGCGCGCTGCAGGGACTCGACAAGGCGCAGACCGTCGCCCGGCACGGCGAGGCCCAGGTGAAGATCTGGCGGCGCAGTTACGACATCGCGCCACCGCCGCTCGCCGCCGAGGATCCGCGCCACCCGCGCAACGATCCGCGCTACGCCGCCGTGCCAGCGCAGGAGCTGCCGGCCGCCGAGTCGCTCAAGGATACGCTGGCGCGCGTCCTGCCCTGCTGGCACGCCCGGGTCGCACCCGAGCTGCGCACCGGGCACAACGTGCTGGTGGTGGCGCACGGCAACAGCCTGCGCGCCATGGTGAAGATGCTGGACGACATGAGCGAGAGCGAGATCGTCGAGCTCAACATTCCAACCGGCGTGCCGCTGCTGTACGAGCTCGACGCCGGGCTCAAGCCCCGCGCCCGCCGCTATCTCGGCGACCCGGCCGCGATCGCGGCCGCCGCCGAGGCCGTCAGGCGCCAGACCGAAAAGCGTTGAGCGCGCGCGGCGCGCCTAGGCGGCCCAGCCGTCGTAGCGTCCCTTGAATTCTTCCGCGAGCGTCGTCATGCGCGCGCTCAGCGCCTGCATGTCCGGCAGTATCAGCCGCATGCTCTTGGTCGCGTGCAGACTGAAGGGAAGATCGGTCTCGTCCTGCAGCGGCTTGATGTCGACGCTGAACTCGGGCTCGAGGCGCGCGCGTACACCCTGGCAGGCGCCCGCATCGGGCAGCGCGATGAAGAAATCGACGGCGTAGTCGTTGAAGGGAATGTAGCCGCGCCCGCGCAGCCGCTCGATGAGCTGCGCGTCCCAGCTCGCGACGCGCGCGCGCTGCGCGGCGCGCAGCTTGAAGTACACGCGCACCACGATCAGCAGCAGGGCCACCACCAGGACTGCGATGAAAGACGACATGCGCCCCGCGTCCCTTCAGCGCGGCGTCTTGCCGGGAAAACGCGGTTTGCGCTTGTCGAGAAACGCGCCCACCCCCTCGACGGCATCCGCGCTCGCCGCCTGTGCGGCGATGGTCTCGCTTTCGAGCACCATCTGCGACTCGAAGGCGCCGAGCGAGTGCGCGATCAGGCGCTTGGTCGCACCGTAGGCGGTGGCAGGACCGCGCGCCAGGCGCTCGGCGAGCTCCACCGCGCGCTCGAGCAGCTCCCCGTCCGCGACCACCTCGTTCACCAGCCCCCAGGAAAGCGCCTCATCGGCGCTGAGCGCGCGATTGAGCAGCAGCAGCTCCATGGTGCGCTTGAGGCCGACGATGCGCGGCAGCAGGAAGGAGGTGCCCGCGTCGGGGCTGAGGCCGACGCCGGTATATGCCAGGTTGAACTTCGCGCCGCGCGCCGCCAGCGCCAGGTCCGCCATCGCGACCAGGCCGACGCCGGCTCCGGCGGCGGTACCGTTGACCGCCGCGATTACCGGTGCGTCCATGCGCACGAAGTGCGAGATGGCCGCGTGCAGGTAGGTGGTGAGCTCACGAATGTGGTCATCGAGCGAGAGCTCGCGCGCGGGCACGGCGCGCAGATCCCCGCCGAAGCAGAAGTGGGAGCCGGCGCCGGTCAGCACCACGGCGCGCACCGCGGGGTTGCGCGCACAGGTCATGGCGGCGGCCAGCAGATCCATGGCCATCTGCAGATTGAGGGTGTTGGCATGCTCGGGCCGATTGAGCCGCACCAGCGCCACCGCGCCGTGGGTCTCCACCTGAACGCTGGCTGCGGACATCGCCGCGCCTATTCGTCGGGCGCGATGGTGACGCGCAGCCCGGCCAGCGCCGGCGTGAATTCGACCTGGCAGGAGAGGCGCGAGTTCTCGCGATAGTGGCCGAGCTCCGTGAGCAGCTCGCGCTCGTCCGACATCATCGCCGGCAGCTTCGCCTGCCACTCGGGGTCCACATAGACGTGGCAGGTGGCGCACGAGCACATGCCGCCGCAAATGGCAGCCACTCCATAATCGAGCTCGCGCAGATTCTCCATCAGCTTGAGACCCGTCGTCGCCTCCACCTCGTGCTCGATCCCGTCGCGATCCACGACCCGCAACAGCGCCATGCAGCTCCTCGGTCACCGCGGCATGCTGTGCGGCGGTTTCCCGTTAGTTTGCCGCTTGCGTGTCGCTACCGCCAGACCCACACGACAGTCTTCATGCGCCCGGCAGCGGCCCGATCACCTTCAGTACGAACACGGCTCGTTCCGCGCCTGCGGCCATGCCGGTGAGGCTGGCGCCGAGGGCGTCGCGCAGCGCGTCCATGACTTCCTCGAAGCCGCCGAAAACCTGGGTGCTCATGCTGTTGGTGACGAGCCGCAGCTGCTTGGCCGTGCTCAGACGGTCTATGAACGCGTGCACCTGCGCTATGTAGTCGGCCTTGAGGGGATAGAGACTGATTTCGACGCCGATGTCCATGAGCGTCCTCCGCCGTTTCAGGTGCGCAGTATTGCACGCCGCCCGCGGGCCGGGCCCGTCAGCCCGGTGCGGCAGGAGCCACACGCCGCGCGATAGGTCTAGAATTGACCGCGGCAGCCGCCGGCGGACCGGAACGATGACGCGAACGATCGAAATACACCAGGTCGATGCCTTCACCCGCCAACCCTTCACGGGCAATCCCACCGGCGTGGTGCTCAATGCCGACTGGCTCAGCGACGCGCAGATGCTGGCCGTGGCACGCGAGCTCAACAACGCGGAGACCGCTTTCCTTCTGTCCGCCGACGGCGACGATCACAGTGTCCGGGCGCGCTTCTTCACCCCGCGCACCGAGATCGGCTTCGTCGGCCATGCGACCGTCGCCGCGCAGTACGTGCTGTCGCGGCGAGCGGATGCGCCGCGCCGCGGGCGGCAGAAGTCCAAGGCGGGCATCGTCGACGTCGAAGTGCACGGCACGGGCGAGGACCGCAGCATCGCCATCCGCCGCACCCCGCCGCCCATCGGCCGCGAGCTCAACGACCGCGAGCGCCTCGCGGTGCTCGATGCGCTGGCGCTCGCCACGGAGGGCCTCGACACGCGCATTACGCCCCGCATCGCCGGCGGCAGCGGCGCGCGGCTGCTGATCGGAGTGCGGGGTGCCGAGCCCCTGCGCCACCTCAAACCCGACCTTGCGCGCCTCACGACGCTGTCGGCGCAGCTGGGCGCGGCCGGCTACTTCGTGTTCGCCTTCACGCGCGATGGGCCGGACCACCAGGTCGAGTCGCGCATGTTCTGCCCGGCGCTCGGCATCGCCGAGGACCCCGTGAGCGGCAATGCACACGGACTGCTCGGCGCTTACCTGTCGCAGCTCGGCCTCCTGAGTCCGGTGAGCGAGCGCGTGCGCTTCGCGGGCGTGCAGGGGCATTTCCTCAATCGCCCCGGACGTGTCGAGGTGGAGCTCGAGTTCCGTGAGGGACGCCTCGACGGGGTGTGGATCCGCGGTCAGGCCGTGTCGATATTTCAGACCGAGATCAGCCTCTAGGTTTATTGGCTGAAATCGCCAAGGCGATTTCAGCGGACATTACTCCGTTGGCCGCCGGCAAAAAGCGCGGTTTTTGCCGGCTACGCATCAATGCCCCGGGACGATCCGTGAGAGGTCGCTCCCGGGCCGGGCCGTTGCCGGGACGAAGTCGCGTGCGCCGCTCACGATGAGGTTCGGTATGCGCGATTCGTCGAAATCGGGGTGCCCGCGGTACGCGGTGCGCAGCACCGCCAGGTGGAGCGACGGGACCAGCCACAGGAAGTTGCCATCGCCGCCGTCCACCGCATAGGTATCGCCGGCGACGTAGGGCGCCTGGCCGCCTCCCGCCCGGGCGCTGAGGCGCAACGCCGTACCGTAGTCGCTGTTGGCGGCCGCGGGCGCGCGCATGGCCTTGACCCAGCCCGGACGGATGATCTCGTAGCCACGGTAGTTCCCGTCTCCGAGCAGCAGCTCGGCGACACGGATCCAATCGCCCTGCTGCGCGAGCATGCAGCAGTCGGCATGGGCCGAGCCCCCCGGGCGGTCGAGGTACAGCCAGGCGTCCGCGGCCCCGATGCGCCGCCACAGCTCCTGCGACAGGTAGGCGGCATAGCGCTCACCGGTGGCCCGCTCGAGCACCAGCGACATGAGCTGCGGGTCCGCGCGCTGCACCAGCCAGCTGTGACCCGAGTCGGCCACCAGCGGCTCCGCCAGGACGGCAGCCGTGACATCCGTGCCGAACAGCTGCTGCGACTCTGCGCTCCATGGCGCGCGGCTCGCCGCCGGCGGCATGAGGCCGCTCGACATCTGCAGGAGGCTGCGCACCGTGATGGCACCGCGGGCATCGCTCTTCCACTCGCGCAGCAGGTAGCGCAGCGGCTCGTCCGCCCAGGCGATCTTGCGATGCGCGATGGCGCCGCCGGTGAGCAGTGCGGGCAGCAGTCGCGCGAATGCGCGGGCATCGGTCAGCGTGTCGAAGCGGCTGCCCTGCCAGTAGCGCTCGAAGACGATGTGGTCGTTGCGCTCGACGATCAGTGACAGCGAGTCGTGGGCGGCAGCGTAGGCGGCGGCGGTCTCGAGAGCGCGGCCGTCGAGCGCTTCGAGCTCGGGTGCGACGCGCGGGGCCGGCGCCTCATTGCCGCCTGCCACCAGCTCGCGCGGCTCGTACCAGGCGGGCAGCGCCGTAGCCGCGCCGAGCTGCGCGCGCAGGTAACGTTCCCAGAAAAGCGGCGACCCCACCCGCAGCGCGAGCGCGCCGAGCGCGACGGCGAGTACGCATCCCGTCAGGACCGCCAGCGCCGCGCGCCGCCTCACCGCAGACTCCGCGCCGCCCGTCGTGCCGTTTGGGGGCGCGCCTGCCGGCGCAACGGACCGCAGTAGCGCGTCCGGCCGGCGGCGAGCTCGAGCTCGTGGGTGGCGCAGCCCGGCCAGTCACCGAGCCGGTGCGCGGTCACCACCAGGGCGGTGCCGTCCGCCGCCAGGGATCCCAGGCGCTTCATCAGAGCGCGGCGCGTCGGAGCATCGACACCGGCGAAGGGTTCATCGAGCAGGAGGAGCCGGGGCTCGTGCACCAGGGCGCGCGCAAACAGCACCCGTCGCGACTGCCCGTAGGAGAGCTCGCGCAGCGGCCGCCGTGCAAGCCTCGTCAGGCCGAGGAGAGCCAGGCTCCGCCGTGCCGCCAGCCGGTCCGCCCTGTTCGGTGCATCGTTGAGCCCGACGCTCGCGTAGCGTCCGGACTGCACGACCTCGGTCACCGTGAGGTCACGCGGGTGATCGGCCTGCAGATGCGGCGCGACCAGGCCCACACGGCGTTTGAAACGCTCGAGCGGCACGCCCGCAGACACACCCGCCCGCTCGAGACTGCCGCCCACTGCTACGCCATGATCGCCGTAGAGAGTCCGCAGCAGCGTCGTCTTGCCCGAGCCGTTGCTGCCGTGTACCACCCAACACTCCCCCGCCCGCACCGTCAGGGAGACATCCGCCAGGGCCTGGCTGCCATCGAGATACACCCGGGCGCGGCTCAACCGCACCAGGCGCCGGCCGCTCGTTGCCGCACGGTCTGCCCGGCTGCGCGGCCGGGAACGCGGTGCCTCGAGCCAGCGTGCCAGCGGTGCGCCGCGCCGCGGGCCGCAGTAGGCGATGCGTCCGCGATCGAGC
This sequence comes from Steroidobacteraceae bacterium, assembly GCA_035632655.1. GTDB lineage: Bacteria > Pseudomonadota > Gammaproteobacteria > Steroidobacterales > Steroidobacteraceae > 13-2-20CM-66-19. Next base: position 24,090 of record DASQGK010000099.1, read on the forward strand.
AGCAAGGCGCGCGTCGCGCCGGGCGGCACGTCCGCCAGGCGGTGAGTGGCGAGCACCCAGGGCAGACGCGCACTGCGCTGCGCCAGCCAGCCGAGCACGCGCGTACGGTTGTCGCCGTCGAGCCCGTTCAACACCTCATCGAGCAGCAGCAGCCGGGGTCGCGAGGCGAGCGCACGCGCCAGCAGCACCACACGTCGCTCGCCGTAGGACAGCGACAGAAACGACCGCCGCGCGAGGTGCGCCGCCGAGAGCGAGCGCAGTACGCGCAGCACCTGCCGGCGCTCGCCCGGCGTCAGGGCATCGAGCGGAATGTCGCTGCGATGGATCCCGGTGCCGACGATGCGCTCGACACTGGTATCCCAGCCATAGCGCTGGTACTTGTCCTGGCGCTCGGCGCCGAGATAGGCGACGTCCTCCTTCACCTCCTGAGGCGTGAGCCAACGCTGCGTACCACGGACATAGCTGCGAACCGGTGACGCGGCCGGCTCGGGCCAGACGCTGCCGGCGATCAGCTTCAGCAGCTGCGTCTTGCCCGCGCCGTTGCCGCCGGCGAGCACCCAGCGCTCACCCGGCCGGATGCGCCAGCTGAGGTCGCGCAGCACGCGCCGTCCGCCGCGGCGCACGCTGGCGTGGTTGAGCTCCACGCTGAGGTATCGCTCGTGATGCGCGCTCATCGCCAACATTGGAGCACAGATCGTGCACGCCGCGAATGGGGTATTCTCGTGTGCCGATGCGTGACATGCACATCCTGCTCAGGGGGTTTCGATGCGATGGCGGCTGCTGGCGCCCCGTTACTGGCCGACGTGGGCCGGGCTCGGCCTGTTACGCCTGCTCGCGCTGCTGCCGTTTCCGCTGATGCTGCATCTCGGGCGGCTGCTCGGCGCGCTGCTGCGTCATCTGCCTGTCAGCTTCGTGAGGATCGCGCGGCGCAATCTCGAGCTGTGTTTTCCGCAGCTCGACGCCCGGGAGCGCGAGCGCCTGCTCGACCGCCATTTCGCCAGCTTGGGGATCGCGCTGCTGGAGATTCCACTCGCCTGGTGGGGATCGCCGGCCCGGGTCGCGCGGCTGGTGCGTTTCGAGGGGCGCGAGCACCTCGAGGCTGCGCTCGCGCGCGGGCACGGCGCGATCCTCCTCACCGCGCATTTCACGCCGATGGAGATGGCTGGCCGTGCACTCGCCTCGGCGACCGGGCGTGTCGGATTTCTCTACCGCCCGACCAGCAATGCGGTGCTGGCCTACGCCCTCGAGCGCTTTCGCCAGAACTACGGCGGGCGCGGCATCCCGCGCGATGATATCCGCGGCTTCATCAGCGCAGTGCGCAACAACGAGTGCGTGTGGTACGCGCCGGACCAGAGTTACCGCAAGAAGGGCGCGCAGATGGTGCCGCTGTTCGGCATCCCGGCGGCCACCAACACCCTCACCTCGCGCCTCGCCGGCGTGACCGGCGCGCCGGTGCTGCCGTATTTCATTCAGCGGCTGCCGGGGACCCAGGGCTACCGGGCGGTCATCCACCCGCCCTTCGAGAATTTCCCGAGCGAGGATCCGGTCGCCGACACCGAGCGCTACAACCACATGGTCGAAGCACAGGTGCGCCTCGCCCCCGAGCAATATCTGTGGATCCACCGCCGCTTCAAGGGACTCACCGCGGACGACCCGGACTACTACGGCCGGCAGGTGCCGCCGCGCCGCGCATGAGTGCTTCCGCGGGCGCAAGCTTCGACCTGTTGATCGTCGGCGGCGGCATCAACGGCAGCGGCATCGCGCGCGATGCCGCAGGGCGCGGCCTCTCGGTGCTGCTGGTCGAGCAGGATGACCTCGCCGCCCACACCTCTTCCGCCAGCACCAAGCTGATCCATGGCGGCCTGCGCTATCTCGAGGAGTTTCACTTTGCGCTGGTGCGCAAGGCCCTGATCGAGCGCGAGGTGCTGTTGCGCTCGGCGCCGCACATCATGCGGCCGCTGCACTTCGTCATGCCCCACGCGCCGCACCTGCGGCCGGCGTGGATGATCCGCGCCGGGTTGTTTCTCTACGATCACCTCGCACATCGCGAACGCCTCGCCGCCTCCGGGTCGATCGACCTGCGCAAGCACATCGCCGGCAGCGCGCTCAAGAGCGGTTACCGCCGCGGTTTCGTCTATTCCGACGGATGGGCGGACGATGCGCGGCTGGTCGTGCTCAATGCGCTCGACGCCGAACAGCGCGGCGCCACCATCCTGACACGCACGCGCTGCGAGCGCCTGAGTGCGCAGCCGCAAGGCTGGACGGCGACCCTGAGGGATGCGCAGGGCACGCGAGCCGTTACGGCACGCGCCGCCGTCAATGCCAGCGGACCGTGGGTCGACCGCTTCGTGGACGCCGCCACGCCGGTCAGGACCCAACACCGTGTGCGGCTGGTGAAAGGCAGCCACATCGTGGTACCGCGACTCTTCGAGCACCGCTTCGCCTACATCTTCCAGAACGAGGACCGGCGCATCGTTTTTGCGATCCCCTACGAGCACGACTTCACGCTGCTCGGCACGACCGATGTGGATTACGCCGGGGATCCGGCCGCGGTGCACATAGAGGATGAGGAAGTCGCCTACCTGTGCACGCTCGCCAATCGCTACTTCCGGCGGCAGATCACGGCAGACGAGGTGGTGTGGAGCTATTCGGGCGTGCGGCCGCTGCTCGCCGACGAGTCGCGCGACCCGATGAGCGTCACGCGCGACTACGCCCTCGAGCTCGAGCGCCATCCCGCACCGCTGCTCTCGGTGTTCGGCGGCAAGATCACTACCTACCGGCGCCTCGCGGAGGATGCCGTGGATGCTCTCGCGCCGCTGCTCGGCACCAGGGCGCACGGCTGGACCGCGCGCGCCGTCCTCCCCGGCGGGGACCTGCCGGAGGGGAGTTTCGCCAGGTTCCTGCGCACCGTCGAGCGGCGCTACCCCTGGCTCCCGGCGCGCCTGCAGCAGCGCTACGCCCATGCCTACGGAACGCGGCTGGAGCGCATGCTCGGGTCCGTCGTGGCGCTCGGGGATCTGGGACGCGAGCTCCTGCCGGGTCTCTACGAGCGCGAAGTCGAGTATCTGTGCCGGGAAGAGTTCGCGCGCAGCGCCGACGACATCCTCTGGAGGCGGACCAAGGTCGGTTTGCGCCTGCTCGGCGCGGATCGGGCGCCTCTGGAGCGCTGGCTTGCGGCCCACGGGCCCGCAGCGCGGGGGCCAGGCTCCGCACCGGCATCCGCCATGTGACCAGCGTCGCGTTTTCTCGCTTCTCCCCGGCCTCGAACCGCGGCGACCGTGTAGCGTGGCGCCGGAGAGTCCGCCGCTTGCAGATGCCCATGTCCGATTCTGTACTCGCCGCCCTGATCGCGGGCACCGCGACGCTGTCCGCGTCGTTCCTGCAGCTACGCTCCGCGCTGCTGCGCGACGCTGGGCGCGGCCAGTCTGCGAGTGCCGCGCGGCGCAAGAGCCGTCTGCAGCGGATCATCTTCTTCGTCATCGTCGGCGGCGCGGCGGCCTCGGGTTTCGCGATCTCGCAATGGCTCGCCGAGGGCGAGCGCGCCGCGCAGGTTTCGCTGCAGCGCGAGCTGCAGGCCCGGATCGCCGAAGTCAGCCACACTGCCCAGGAGCTCGCCGCCACGCAGTCTGCCGAGCGCGCCGCCATCGAGACCGGCGTGCTGCGCCGGATCGGAACCGACGGTGTGCTGGTGTCGGCGACGGTGGCCGCCTGCCATTCGCCGGCCGGCGGGAGCGGGTGCACCGAGGCCGAAGCCGCCCCGGTCACTCTGTGTGCGACGGTCCCCGAGAAAGCCTCCATCACGGAGGTCGCGCTCTTCAGCCGGGCCGCCGACGCGGACACGCCCTGGAGCGCGAGCCGCCTCCTGCCCGGACAGGAGGCCGGCCAGGCCCGCTTTGCCGACAAGTATTCCGAGACCGCACCCGAGAACGGCACACGTCAGGTGTGTCAGGCCTTTGCGCACTGGTCCAGCGAGCACGCCCGCGCCGTGCGCATGATCGTGCGCTACACACTCTAGGCCCTTCCTTCCGCATAATGCTCCCGTGAGGCTGCGGAGCCTCCGGGGGTACCGTTGAGCTCATCGCCGCCATTGTCTGCGCGCTCCCTGTCCCTGGCTCTGGTGCTGGCCCTCGCCCCGCTGTGGCTCGTCGGGCTCTTCGATCGCGGTCTCTGGACCCCCGATGAGCCGCGCGAGGCCGACATCGCCTGGCGCATGAGCTGGCAGCAAGAGCGCGTGCTGCCGCAGCTCGCCGGCGTTCCGTTTCTCGAAAAGCCGCCGCTTGCTTACTGGATGGCGGCCGGCGCCATCTCGGCGCTGGGCGACTCCCCGGCCGCCGCGCGCGCGCCCAATCTGCTCTACGCCATGGTCGCGGCGCTGGCGATCGGGGCGCTGGCGCTCGCCATGCAGCTCCCCACCCTGCCGGCGCTGATCGCAGCCCTCGTGGCCGCGAGCGCGCTCACCGCCTACCGGGTCGAGATATGGCTGGCGCCCGATGCGTGCCTGTTCGCCGCCTGCGCCGTGGCGCTGCTCGGTGCCTGGCGCGGACTCGAAGCGCCCGCAGGCCTCGCCAAGCTCGCAGGCTTCACGCTGCTGCATTTCGGTGCAGCCGTCGGCTTCATGGCCAAGAGCGCCCCCGGCTGGATCGTGCCGGCGCTCGCGCTGCTGACTTTCATCGTGTGGGAGCGGCGCTGGGGTGAGCTGCGCCGCTGGGAGCTGTACGCGGGACTCGCGCTGCAGGCACTGATCATCGGTCCATGGCTCCTCGCCGTCGCGCGCACCGCGCACGGGAGCGATGCGCTCGTCACGCTGTTCTGGCACAACCTCGTCGGCCGCTTCACCCAGGTCGCAGCGCCCGCCGGCCTCGACTACACAACCGGTCATCACAACACTCCCGGCAAGTACCTGCTGGAGCTCCCTCTGTACCTGCTGCCCTGGACGCTGGTGGCGGCTGCGGCTCTGGCAGGCGCCTGGAGGGGAATACGCGCAGGCGCTTTGCACGCCAGCGCCTGGCGCTTCGCGCTTTCGGCCAGCATTCCGTTCCTCCTGCTGCTGTCGCTCGCCGCCACGGCGCGCGACATCTACGCGGCGCCCGCGCTCCTCGGCTTCGGGTTGCTCGTGGGTCTTTGGGCTGAAGCCGCGCAGCGTGCGCCCGCCCGGCTCGACCGCCTCGCCGTGCTGGCAACGCTTGGCCTGATCCTTCTCATGGCGCTCTCGTGGACCGCGGCGCTCGGCATCTTCGCCGCTTCGGGCGCGGCTGAGTGGCGCTCGTGCGTGGCGGCGGCGAGCGGTGTGCTGCTCGTCGTCGCGGTGACGCTTGGGTTTGCGTGGCGTGCGCTGCGCCAGGGTGCACTTGCCAGGAGCCTTGCCTTCGCCTACGGGGCCTACGCAGTGGCGCTGTGTCTCGCGGCGCGTCCCATTCTGCCGGTCATCGATCGCTGGCAGGACCTGCCGGCACTTGCCGCCCGAATTCACGCCGACACGGCGCACCAGGCTCTCGCCCTGCTCGACCCCGACGAGACCACGATCGCCATGCTGGACCACGGGCTGCAAACCCCCTTTACCGTACTGGCGAGCGCTGCAACGCCGCGCGCCGCGGTGTCCGGGTGGTTCGCAGTCCGCGGGCCGACGGCACGCGTGCTGGTCCTGCTCCCCGGCCATGCGGGCGGTGCGGTCACGGAGCTGCTGGCGCGCTATCACCCGCGGTCTGCGCCCGGCGACGGTGTCGCGGGAGCTCTGGCGGCTGAGGGGACCGCGACACTGATCCGGCGTTATGAGTTGCCCGAGGGCCGGCGCTATGCGCTACTGGCACCGGCGGCAATGCACTAGGGAGACGAGATGACCGACCTGTCACGCAACCTGCGCAATCGCCACATCCAGCTGATCGCCTTCGGAGGCACGATCGGCGTGGGGCTGTTCCTCGGCTCCGCCAAGGCCATCCATTCGGCAGGGCCGTCGCTGATCATCGCGTATGCGATCGGCGGCGTCGCCATCTTCTTCATCATGCGCGCACTCGGCGAGCTCCTCACCTACCGCCCGGTCGCCGGCTCCTTCGCCACCTACGCCGACGAGTTCTGCGGACCGCTCGCGGGTTTCATCACCGGCTGGTCCTACTGGTTCGCGTGGGTGGTGACGGCGATGGCCGAGCTCACCGCCATCGGCATCTACATACGCTTCTGGCTTCCGGACGTGCCGCAGTGGCTGCCGGGTCTCATTGCGCTGCTGGTGTTGTACGGCACCAATCTGCTTGCGGTGCGCGTGTACGGCGAGCTCGAGTTCTGGTTCGCGCTCATCAAGGTGGTGACCATCGTCGGTTTGATCGTCGCGGGAGTCGCCGTGATCGTCTTCCACGTCGGCGATCTCGGAGCGACCGCCAGCTTCTCGAATCTCTGGTCGCACGGCGGGCTCCTGCCCCACGGCATCCTCGGGGTGCTCCTCACGATGCAGATCGTCATGTTTGCCTACGAGGGGGTGGAGCTCATCGGCGTCACCGCGGGCGAGGCGCGCGACCCGGCGGTGGTGCTGCCGCGCGCCACCAACGGCATCATCGTCAGGATTCTCATCTTCTATATCGGCGCGGTCATCATCATCATGTCGCTGGTGCCGTGGACGCAGTTGAGCCCCCAGGTCAGTCCCTTCGTATTCGTGTTCGAGAAGATGCGGATTCCGGCGGCAGCCGCGCTCATCAACCTGGTCGTGATCACCGCCGCCTCGTCCTCCTGCAACAGTGGAATCTTCAGCACCGGGCGCATGCTGTGGGCGCTGGCGCAGCGCGGCCAGGCGCCGAAGGCCTTCGCGACGCTCAATCGCGGGCGCGTGCCCGGGCGCGCCATCCACGCCACGGCGGTGCTGCTGCTGATCGGCGTAGCGCTCAACAAGTTCGTCCCCGAGCAGGTCTTCACCTGGGTCACGAGCATCGCGCTGGTCGGCACGTTCTGGACGTGGGGAATCATCCTGGTGTCGCACCGCAATTACCGCCGCGCCGTCGCTGCCGGCAAGGCGGCCGCGGCGCCGTTCCGCATGCCTGGCGCGCCGATCGCCAACTGGGTCGTACTGGCGTTCCTCGTGGGAGTGAGCGCGCTGCTCGCGCTCGATGCCGACCAGCGGGTTGCGCTCTACGTGGCGCCGGTGTGGTTCGGCCTGCTCGGCATCGGCTACGCCTCGATGCGTGCCAGACAGAGCGCGCAGCGCGCGCCGTGAGCCTTACAGCAGCCGCTCTCCGCCGCCGATCAGACCGCCGCCGTCGATGACGATCGTCTGGCCGGTGATGAAGCTGCCGGCGCGCGCGGCCAGCATCACCGCGACACCGGCGACGTCGTCGGGCTCCCCGAGGCGTTTCAACGGGTAGCCCCGCGCCAGTGCCGCGGCGCGCGCCGCATCCGCCCACAGCGCCTGTGAGAACTTGGTCTTGATCACACCGGGCGCGATGCAGTTGACCCGGATGTTATGCGCGCCCCACTCGACCGCCAGATTGCGCGCCAGCTGCATGTCCGCCGCCTTCGTGATGCCGTAGCCACCGAGCAGCGCACTGCCCATGAAGCCGCTCACCGAGGACACGATGATCACCGCACCGTCCTTGCGCTCGGCCATCGCCGGCAACGTCAGGTTGCACAGCCACATGTTGCTGTAGAGGTTCGTGTGGATCAGCTTGTCGAAGGCCTCGTCGGACATCGTCGCCGAGGGTCCGAAGTGCGGATTGGTGGCCGCGTTGCACACCAGGACGTCGATGCGGCCGAAGGCAGCCACCGTGGCATCGACGAGGCCCTTGAGCTCCTCCTTGTGGCCGACGTGACAGGCGTGCGCCATGGCAATGCCGCCCGCGGCGGTGATCTCCGCCACCACCGCCGCGCAACTTTCCTGCTTGCGGCTCGAGACGACCACGCGCGCGCCGTGGGCGGCCATGTGCAGCGCGATGGCTTTGCCGATGCCGCGGCTCGAGCCGGTGACCAGGGCGACCTTACCCGACAGGTCAAATAAGGACATGAATGCAGCTCCTCGAGGGGCACTTTGCCGCGCATTCTGCTCCGCGTGGCGCATCCAGGGAACCGCGACAGGCGCTGCCGCGAGCGCCGCGGTACAATCCAGCCATGCGCCTATCTTCCATGATGCTCGTCGCGGTGCTTGCGGCAGGCTGTGCTGCGCACCCGGTCACCAGGACTCCGGAGCGACGCGCGGCCAACATAGCTGCGGCGGAGTCGGCCGGCTACAAGGTCATCCACTACGGCGATCGCGTGGTGTTCTGTCCCACGGCACCCCCGACCGGCTCCCACATCGGGTCGATGTGCCTGAGCGAGAGTGAATGGGAGGCAGCGCTCGGCGCACCGGCGCCCGCGGCTCCCTCGGTGCACGTCACCAATCAGGCGCCGGGTCCCGGACCCAACGCGGGTCACTAGACCTTCCGAGGCGCCTCGCGCCCGCGCGCAGTAGAATCCGCGCTCCGCGCCCGTAGCTCAGTTGGATAGAGCATCAGGCTTCGAACCTGAGGGTCGGGAGTTCGAATCTCTCCGGGCGCGCAGACTAAGCCTTGGTCTATTCCGGTCACATCGCTGACGATTTATACCGGGGACATCGCTGACACCTTAGCACTGAAGGGATTGGGGGCACATTCGACGCGAGTGCACTGATCGTCGAAGAAGCCCAGATCGTAGTGCATGAAGCTGATCAGCCAGATGTGATCGGTGACTTCCCTGACGCCGACGGCCTGACCGGCGAAGACCTGGCTGAGGTTGATCTTGCGTCCGCCGAAGCATAGGCGACCGCATTGCGTGACGATCACGGTGCGATCGTGGAAGGGATATTCAAGCGCAGGCAGGCCTGTGTAGGGGCG
>DASQGK010000100.1:0-2561 GCA_035632655.1 Steroidobacteraceae bacterium
TGTAGATCATGGTGGTCTTCAGGTCCGAGTGGCCGAGCAGCTCCTGCACGGTGCGAATGTCGTAGCCGTCCTCGAGCAGGTGCGTCGCGAAGCAGTGGCGCAGCGTGTGGCAGCTCGCCGGCTGCGTCAGCCCCGCGCGGCGCACCGCCTGCTGAACGGCGCGTTGCACGCGCTTCTCGTACAGATGGTTGCGCACCGGCACGCCGAGATAGGGATCGCGGCACAGGCCGGGCGCCGGGAACAGGTACTGCCAGCCCCACTGCGTGGCGGCCTGCGGGTACTTGCGCGCAAGCGCGTAGGGAAGCGACACGCCCGGCTGGTTGCGCCGCCGCTCCTCCTCGAACCAGGCGCGCAGGCGCGAGAGGTGGGCGCGCAACGGCGTCACCAGCGCCGCGGGCAGCATCGTGACCCGATCCTTGCCGCCCTTGCCCTCGCGGACGATGAGCTCGCCGCGCTCGAGGACCAGGTCCTTGACGCGCAGACGCATCCCCTCCATGAGGCGCAGGCCGCTGCCGTAGAGCAGGCTCGCGATCAACCACGAGGTGCCATCGAGATGCGCCAGCAGCGAGCGCACTTCGGCGCGGCTCAGCACCACCGGCAGGCGCTTCTCCCGCTCGGCGCGCGTCACCTTCCCGAGCCACGGCAGCTCGATCCCGAGCACCTGACGGTAGAGGAACAGTAACGCCTGCAGCGCCTGATTCTGCGTGGCGGAGCCGACGCGCTCGCGCACCGCCAGGTGCGTGAGGAACGCCTCGACCTCGGCCGGACCGAGCTCGCGCAGCCGCCGGCCGTCGTGAAAGGCGGCGTACCGGCGCATCCAGCGCAGGTACACCTGCTCGGTGCGCAGCGACAGATGGCGCGTGCGGATGCGCTCGCGCGCCAGCGCCAGCACACTCTCGAGCGGCGCATCGAGGGCCGCAGATTCGGTCGGGGACATAGACGTGGAGAGATGGGACCAGATAGCGAGCCGGGTGGCGATCCGCCAAAAGCCGCGCGTTCGCTGCATTTCAGACCCGCAGCCGTATCGGACGTATAATTTGCGGGGCCCGCCGTCCGCGGGCCGGACTCAGGTGCACGGGGGTGACGAGATGACCTGGTGGGGCTGGGTAATCGCCGGCACGATACTGTTCGGCGCCGAGCTCATGCTCGTCAACGCGCAGTTCTACCTGGTGTTCATCGGCAGCGCGGCGATCCTGGTCGGCCTCGCGAGCCTCGCGCTGCCGCTCGCCGAGTGGCTGCAATGGGCTCTGTTCGCAGCGCTCGCCGTCATCTCCATGGTGACCTTCCGCAGCCGCATCTACCGGCGCTTCCGCGGCGCCATGCCCGCGGTCAAGACCGGTCCGCAGGGCGGCCTCATCACGCTGCCGGTCGCGCTCGAGGCTGGCGACAGCTGCCAGGCGGAGTTCGGCGGCACCTTCTGGACGGTGCGCAACGACAGCAAGACCCCGCTCCCCTCGGGCAGCCGCGCCCGCATCGTCAGCGTGCAGAACCTGACGCTCCTGGTACGGCCGGACCACTAGCAGAAAGCAGCCATGTACACCTCATATGTCTTCATCGCGCTTGCCCTGATCGCCGTGATCGTGGTGTTCCGCACCGCGACCGTGGTCCCGCAGCAAAGCGCTTACGTGGTCGAGAATCTCGGCAAGTACAGCCGCACCCTGCAGGCCGGCTTTCACATCCTGATTCCGTTCGTCGAGCGGGTCGCCTACAAGCACAGCCTGAAGGAGCAGGCGCTCGACGTCCCGGAGCAGATCTGCATCACCAAGGACAACGTGCAGGTGGCTGTGGACGCCGTGCTCTACATGCAGGTGCTCGACCCGCACCTCGCCTCCTACGGCATCACCAACTACGGCTTCGCCATCGGGCAGCTCGCGCAAACGACTCTGCGCAGCGAGATCGGCAAGATCGAGCTCGACCGGACTTTCGAGGCGCGTGGCGTCATCAACGCCAACGTGGTCGCGGAGCTCGACAAGGCCTCCGTGGCCTGGGGCGTCAAGGTGATGCGCTACGAGATCAAGAACATTACCCCGCCGAAGGACGTGCTCTCGGCGATGGAGAAGCAGATGCGCGCCGAGCGCGAGAAGCGCGCCGTCGTGCTGACCTCCGAGGGCGAGCGCGACGCCAAGATCAATCAGGCCGAGGGCGACAAGCAGCGCGTCATCAAGGCCTCCGAGGCGAACAAGCAGCAGCAGATCAACGAGGCCGACGGCCAGGCGCAGGCCATACTGGCCGTCGCCACCGCGACCGCCGAGGGCCTGCGCCGCGTCGGCTCGGCGCTCTCCGAGCAGGGCGGGATCGAAGCCATGCAGCTGCGCATCGGCGAGGAGTACGTGCGCCAGTTCGGCAAGCTCGCCAAGGAGAGCACGACGCTCGTCATTCCGGGCGAGCTGTCCGATCTCGCCTCGGTGGTCGCCATGGCGACCAGCATCGTCAGAAAGCCCGCTACGCCATCGACGCCTGCCCGGCCGGCGCCGCCGGCGCCGCTGCCGGGGATGAGTCGCTAGCAGTCACGGGCATCGATGGCAATGCGGACGGCCGCCACGCACACGACTTATGCGACC
>DASQGK010000101.1:0-2549 GCA_035632655.1 Steroidobacteraceae bacterium
CTATGTGGGCCGGGCCGAGATCGGAGCCGCCTGGTCGAAGCGCTCCGAAGAGGGCCGCGACTACCTCTCGCTCAAGCTCGACGATCCCTCCTTCAACGCGCCGATCTACGCGAACCTGTTCAACGACGAGGACGGCGAAGGCTACACCCTCATCTGGTCGCGTCCGCGCAAGAACAACGACTGAGCTCGTTCCGCCAACGCCCCGTCCGGCTCCGCCGGGCGGGGCTTTCGCGTTGCCGAGCAGTTCCACGGTCCTGCCTTGCACGAGACGATAGCCATGCTGAGCGGAAAACGAATCCTCGTCGCCGAGGACAATGAATGGATCGCAGCCGCGCTCGTCCAGACGATTACCGACTATCGCGGGATCGCTCTTGGCCCGGCGCAGACGAACGTCGGAGCTCTTGCTCTGATCGGCGAACGTCCCGACGGCGCGATCCTCGACGGCAATCTTCTCGACGGCCCGATCACACCGGTTGCCCGCGCCCTGTGCGACAGATCCGTTCCGCTGGTGGTGTTTACGGGCCTGGGCCTTCCCTCCGAGCTGCAACGATCGCACCCGGACATGCCGGTCATCCTCAAGCCATCACCCTATGAAGCTGTCATTCGCGCCATCGCCGAGCGCATCAAGGGGTGCTCTCTTGCGACAACCCGCGTCGAAAACATGCCCTGAACGGGTCTAATACCTCCGCAGTGCCTCGGGATCGGGCGCTTTCGGACGACCGAATCAGTCGGGCCGGAGATCCTGCCAGAGCGACCCTCCCGGACACCCAAACAGGGGCCTCAGCGCCGTTGAAGGACCTTAAAGCGACTATTATAGTCGTTTTTCTGGTGCGCGCGGATCGACTGTCGGAGGTGATCATGGATGATCACCGGCCGACAAGTTCGGGCGGCGCGAGCCTTGCTGAACTGGAAGCAGGAAATGCTCGCGGAGAAAGCCCTGGTGGCATTGACCGCCCTCAAGCGCCTGGAGTCCGAACGCGGTCTCCCGGTGCATGAGGGCACGCGCGACCAGGTCCGCCGAGCGCTGGAAGCCGTCGGCATCCTGTTCGTCGAGTCCGACCGCGGTCGCGGCGTTATGCTCCTGAACGAAGCACCTGCCAGTTCGGTGCGGAGAGCGTCACGCGCTCGGGCTTGAACGCGGCTACGCTTACAGGACATGAACACCGACCGACTTCGATGGATTCGCCACTGATGCAAGCTCCACCGCTCGATCCACCCGTTGCAGACACGGCGCCGACGGACCGCGCCCTCACCGGTTATGACGAGCAGCACCTCGTAACCTACCTTCGCCTGTTGGACGCCGAGACCGACGGAGCAGATTGGCAGGAAGTCGCGAAGCTTGTGCTGCACATCGATCCAGCATCCGAGCCGGCCCGGGCGCGACGCGCCTGGGAAAGCCATCTGGCGCGCGCCCGCTGGATGACGGAGCACGGCTACCGCCATCTGCTGCGCGGTGGCGCCCCTCACTGAATTTGGTTCCTTGCCGCAGCGGCAACGCCCATTGCAGGTCCGGGCGGTAGCGATTCCGCTTCTCTCAACCGAATCTTCCCAGAGACGCCGGGGAGCGTGTCGATCGGAGGAGTGATCGCTTATGCCTCGTGCCGAATGGCGTTCACAGGCAGCTTATGAGGACTTGCGTTCGCTCGATGCCCCTGGGTTCGCCTGGGAATTTCTCAGCCGCAACCCCGCCTTCGAACGCGACTGCAAGAGGCTCGAACACGCCGACGACCAGGACCCCCACAGCGCCGGCGAACAGGACAACTTCGCGCGGCGCTGGGGGGTGCGATTTCGTAAGGCCCGAGCTTCGCGGCCATCCTGCTCTTTGGACGCCGGCGAGCCTGCCGAGTGTGATCCCGATAACCCGGCTTCCACCCGATCTCGCAGACCCGAACCTCAAACGTGATGCCTGGTCGCTCGGCCCGACCATCGCGGAGCAAGGCGCCGAGCGGCTGATAGATCGGCGGGACAACCTGTTCCGCCTTCACATCATCGAAGCGCCAGGCGAGGAAACGCCTTGCGTTGTCCTGCCGCTCGATCGGCTCTTCGAGATCCGCGCGGCGGCGGCGCTGCGACTGTGGCGCGGCTTGACGGCCCGCTCGCCGGGGCGCGACCCGGCGGCGCTGCCGGCCAGCCGGCGCGAACGCCTGGTGCTCGCGTTGCGCGCGCTGGATGGCCGGCTCGAGAAGGCGAGCTACCGTGACATCGCCGAGGCGCTCTTCGGCACCGGCCGCATGCCGGAGCGCGGCTGGAAAACCTACGATCTTCGCGATCGGACCGTGCGGCTGGCGCGCCTCGGCCACGCCATGATGCAGGGCGGCTATCGCCGTCTGTTGCTCTATCCCTTCCGCGGCCGCGCCTGACCGCGCCACGTTCGGTAGGGGTGGCGATCTCACCACCCAGCGACATCACCATCCCCCTCAGCGCAATCTCTCCGCCACCGTGATCCGCGACGGCCGCCGCCCTTCGGCAGCCCCTGACGCGATCACGGAGCTATCCCATGTCCACCAATCTCGCAGGCTTGCCGCCGCGCTACCTACGCACGCCAGAGG
>DASQGK010000102.1:0-5187 GCA_035632655.1 Steroidobacteraceae bacterium
GGCTCCAGCCCGGGGTTCGCGGCCGGTCTCATCGAAGGACCTGCGATCGCATGAGCGCGCCAGAGCCGGTTGTTTTCGTGGTCGAGGACGACGCAGCGCTACGCTCGTTGGTGCGCGCGCTGGTGCATTCGATCGGGGTCAATTCGCGGACGTTTCCGTCAGCGGACAAGTTCCTGGAGCATTACGACCCACGGCAACCCGGTTGCCTGGTGCTGGATGTCTTCATGCCCGGGATGAGCGGTCTCGAACTGCAGGATGAGCTTAACCGTCGCGGAGCGGTGATCCCGGTGATCTTCATCCGGGTCTGGAGGCCGATCGCATCGAGGGGGTTCGCATCGCCGGGTACCTGCACGATCTGGGCAAGATACGCGTACCCGCGGAAATCCTCGCCAAGCCCACCCGCCTGACACAGGAGGAGTTCAATCTCGTCAAGGCTCATCCGCAAGCAAGCTATGAGATCCTGAAGCCGCTGCGGTTTCCCTGGCCCATTGCCGAGATCGCACGGCAGCACCATGAACGGCTCGACGGGAGCGGCTACCCGCGGGGCTTGAAGGACCACGAGATCCTGCTGGAGGCGAAAATCCTCGCCGTTGCGGACACGGTGGAAGCCGTGGCTTCGCATCGTCCCTATCGTGCCGGGCTCGGCCTGGACGCGGCGCTTGCAGAAATCGAGGCAGGCAGAGCCAGGTTGTTCGAGCCGCTGGTCGTCGATGCCTGCCTGCGGCTCTTTCGGCAAAAAGGCTACCGGTTACCGAGTCGCGAGATAGCTGACGACACCGCCCAAAGCGGTTCCTCGACAGCTTCATCGCAGGACGTCGCGAATGAGGCCGCCGCCAGCCTGCCCTGAACCGGCGACGGACCTGGAGCGCAAGCTCGCGGACCTGCCGCCGCTGCCTGCGGCCGTAAGCGAAGTCCTTGCTCTCGACCCCGCGGAGGCCGGCTATATCGGCGGTCTCAGGCACGTAGCCGAGCGCGACCCGGTCTTCGCGCGTCACGCGATCAGGTGCGCCAACTCCGCCTTCAATCCGCCGGCGACACCCATCACGTCCCTGCACGAGGCGGTGCTGCGACTCGGTCCGCAGCAGACTGCCGCGCTCGTGCTGGGACTGGCCGTAGCCAGGACTTTCATTCCGCACTCTGAGCCGCAACGCTTCCTGTTGATCCACTCGCTGCAGACCGCGTTGTTCGCGCGGATGTTTTGCGAAGGGGTTCCGGCCCTCTCGCGGATCGCCACGCAGGCCTTCGCTTGCGGCCTGTTGCACGACATCGGCCGATTCGCGCAGTTCGAGGGCGCGCCCGAGCACATGTGCAAGGTGGACGATAGAAGGTGGGCATCCCCCGAGTTGCTCGAGATGGAGCGAGAAGCGCTCGGGTATGACCACGTCCTGCTGGGCTGGAAGGCCTGCAAGAGGTGGCGGCTGCCGGCCGCGGTCGGCGAAGTAGTTCGCCGCCACCACGATCGCCTTCCATCTGCCTCTGGCAAGGCGCCGGACCTGATTCAGATGGTTCAGTGGGCCGACGTGCTGAGTGTGGTGCTGTTCAGGAAGCCCGACTTACCGTTTGCATCGCCCGCAGAACTGACGCAACGCCTGACTGCCGAGTATCCGGCGATTGCGTCAGCCATGCCGGCAGTCACGGAGACCTCGTGGCACAGCCGGGTCGCGGGTGTGTATGCGAAGTCCATGCAACTTGCATATGAGCTCATCAGCTTCCCCGCTTCTGAAGAATCGCGCTGCGGTCTCGCTGCGCGTCCCGGAGCAATGGATGCTTCGGTACTTCAGTGGGCGTGAAGCCATCTGCGCCGGATGCGACGCAACTCACGTTCGTGCCGGCGTTATGCAACACCTGTAGTGGATAGTCCGCATTAGTTACGCGGGCGGTTCCTACTAACCTCGGGCATAGGCGTAAACGGAGCTAACACCGACACATGGAAACGAATCGCCTGCGCAAGCTGCAGCAGCCTTGCCACATTGCGAGACTCCTCAAGGCGCTGGTGCTGGACAGCGACGTCCTGCCGCCTGGCGCTTACGAAATCAGCGATCGCTCGTCGGTGCCGCGGGAATTGCGAGGGATCGCGGCGCGGGCGGCCCAGAAGGGCCAGGCGTGGTCGTGCTGGAGCCACACCTTTCGTACCTGGCTGTTCACCGGCGAGATGTCGCTGCCTTTGTCTCGCGAGCGGGGGGCCCCGGTCCTGCAGGTAAACCGTTACACCGACGGGGGGCTGCAGGATTCTGCACCCTGGATTCCCGATCGAAGCGGCAAATGGTGCCGCTGCGACGACTGAGGCAGCCTGTCGGACTGGCAGCAGAGGCACCGCAGGTAGCAAGCGCATGGGAAGCCACTCAGCGTCGGAAGTCTGGGTCGTGAGGAAGCTCATCGCGAGCCTGCCGGCGGGTTCGCGCTGCCATGTGGAGGCCGTCGCGGCCGCCCTGCGTCAGGTTGCGAGCGACGATGATGCCCAGGGAGTCGAGCTCGCATTTACGCTCGTGCTCGCAGAATTGATGTCGCGGGCGGACCCGGGTGTCACTCCGATGCGTGACGGCCGGCGCGTGCGTGCCGCCGACCCGGAGCCAGGTGATGACGAGCAGACCTGACATCGACATCAGACGCAGCATCGAGACCGAGCTGCGACGCTGCATGAAGACCGAGGCTCACATCGCCGTGAGGGTGATCGGCGGAGCGGTTACGCTGACGGGCTGGGTCGACAAGTATTTCCACAGGTACGGAGCCGAAGATGTCGTAAAGCGGATAGCGGGTGTGACCGCCATCGCCAATGACATCCGGGTGTGGCGCGTGCCTCCCACGGAGTTGTCGGACCGAGAGATCGCCCGCGGACCCGCTGCCGTCTGAAGCAGGTCGCGATTGCGGCAAATACCTATATGGCAGGGCCGCCGCTGCGCTCCGTCCGGGGTCGCGTGACGCGATTAGTGTGAGACCATGCAGCGACCCCCGTGCCGCGGATCTCCATAGTCAACGGATGAATGCGTCTCTTTCCGCCGCCACCGGACTGCGCGAGAACGAAGAGCGACTGCGTGCGATCTTCGACGCGCTCAACGACGGCATCATCGTCCACGACATCGACACGGGCGCATTCATCGACGTCAACCTGCGGCTGTGCACGATGTTCGGCTACGCGCGGGAAGAGATGCTGCGGCTGCAGCTGGCAGATCTCTCAGCGGGGATTGCTCCGTATACGATGGCGGAGGCGGTCCCACTGTTGCAGCGCGCCAGATCGGGGGCGCCCGTCCTGTTCGAGTGGCTGTGCCGGACCAAGGAAGGCCGTCAGCTCTGGATCGAGGTCTCGCTGCGGCGGGCGCGGTTTGGCGGCCGGGACGTGCTGCTGTCGGCGGCCCGCGACGTATCGCAGCGTAAGGATGCCGAGCGCGCCCTGCGGGCAAGCGAGACGAAGTACCGCGACCTCTTCGAGCACACACTCGATGCCATCCTGACCATCGATCCCTCGAGCGCGGCCTATACCTCGGCGAACGCCGGGACGGTGAGGCTGTTCGGGGCGAAGGATGCGGCGGAGTTCCTGGGTCGCAGACCCTCGGATTACTCGCCCGAGCGGCAGCCCGACGGGCGTGCGTCCGCCGAGAAGCAGGTGGAAATGCTCGAGACGGCACTGCGCGCGGGCACGCATTTCTTCGAATGGACTCACCAGCGGCACGATGGCACGGAATTCCCGGCGGACGTGCTGCTGACGCGAGTGGAACACGAAGGGCGGGCCGTGATCTACGCAACCGTGCGCGACGTCGCCGAGCGCAAACGTGCCACGGAAACCATCCGTCTTCAGGCGGATCAGTACGCGACCATGCTTGCGACAACGATATCGGGGTACTGGGTTCTCGACACGCAGGGCAGATTCATCGAGGTGAACGACGCCTATTGCCGCATGACCGGCTACTCGCGCGAGGAGCTGCTGCAGCTGCGCATCGCCGATCTCGAGGCGAA
This sequence comes from Steroidobacteraceae bacterium, assembly GCA_035632655.1. Taxonomy (GTDB): domain Bacteria; phylum Pseudomonadota; class Gammaproteobacteria; order Steroidobacterales; family Steroidobacteraceae; genus 13-2-20CM-66-19. The sequence continues at coordinate 3,952 of DASQGK010000102.1, forward strand.
CGAGTCGCCCGAGCAGGTCGAACGCCACATGGCGGCGATCATGGCCGACGGCTTCGGCCATTTCGAATCGCGGCACCGTTGCAAGGACGGAAGCCTCATCGACATCGAAGCCAGCGTGTCTTTCTGGCGAAACGGGAGCCGCTTCCTGGTTTTCGCGCGCGACATCAGCGCCCGCAAGCGGGCGGAGCAGGAGCTGGCGCGCTCGGAGATCAGGCTGCGCACCGTGCTCGACACCGCCGTCGACGGCATCGCCGCGGCGGACGTCGAGACGAAGCGGCTGCTGTTCGTGAACCGGTCGCTCTGCAATCTGCTCGGCTACAGTGCCGAGGAGCTGCGCACCCTCGGCATCGCCGACATCCACCCGTCTGAGGCGCTTCCCGAGGTCTGGCGCCAGTTTCAGAAGCAACTGCAGGGTGAGGCGCACGTCGTTGCCAATCTTCCGGTCAGACGCAAGGACGGCTCCGTATTCCTCGCCGACCTCTCGGCATCGCCGATGTCCCTCGACGGACGCACGCTCATGGTCGCCTGTTTCCGTGACGTCACCGACCGCAACCGCGCGGAAGAGCAGATGCGCAGGCTGGCGCGCTACGATCTCCTCACCGGTCTCGGTAACCGCCGGATTTTCGTCGAGGCTCTCAATCAGTCGATCGCGCGGGCCCGGCGCAATGGCCGGAGCTTTGCAGTCCTGTATCTGGATCTCGACCACTTCAAGGACGTCAACGACACGCTCGGTCATCCGGTCGGGGACCTGCTGCTGCAGGCGGTGGCCGACCGCCTCCGTGCGGCAGTGCGCGAGGGGGATAGCGTCGCGCGCTTCGGCGGCGATGAGTTTGCGGTCCTGGTCGCGGACGTAGACGACCCCATGGACGTGGCGGCAATAGCCGACCGGGTGCGGGAGGTGTTGGAAAACACCGTCACCGTTCGCCGGGCGGCCGCCGCGGCCGGCGCGGCGGCGGAGAATCTGCTGCGGGCGGTCGGCGAACCGTTCACGATCGAGGGCCGGGAGATTCACTCGGGCACCAGCATCGGCATCGCGGTTTTCGGCTCCGATTCGACCGACGCGGAGACCATGCTGTCGCACGCAGACGTGGCCTTGTATCGGGCGAAGTCGGAGGCCCGCGGCAGCTACCGCTTCTTCAGTCCCGCCATGGAAGCCGACGTGCGTGCGCGGGTCGCGATGGGTATCGAGCTGCGCGCGGCCATCGCGGCGGAGCAGCTGTTCCTCGTGTATCAGCC
>DASQGK010000103.1:0-13016 GCA_035632655.1 Steroidobacteraceae bacterium
CTTGTCGTCGGACACGCCGACCTGGCCATCCACGTCGATCCCTTCGTAGTTCTTCTTCATGATGATGTTGACGGTGCCCGCGATCGCGTCCGCGCCGTAGATCGGCGCGCCGCCCACCGATATCGTCTCGACGCGATCGATCAGCTTGGTCGGGACGATGTTGAGGTCGACCTGCTGCCCGGGCGCCGCCGGCCCGAACAGGCTCGAAGTGTTGGAGGACACGAAGCGGCGGCCGTTGACCAGCACCAGGGTGCGCTGCGAGCCGAGCGAATAGAGGTCGACGAAGCTCTGCGCAATGCCGAAGGTCGACTGCGTGTTGACGGCGCTCGATGGCTGGATGCCGAAGGCAGGCAGCTCACTCAGCGCCTGGCCCACGTCCGTGTAGCCGCGCTGGTCGAAGGTCTCGGAACCCACCACCACCGTCGGCTGGAGGCGATCGAGCTCAGGTCGGGCAATGCGCGATCCGGTGATGACGACTTCGGCCAGTTGCTCCGACTTGTTCGCCTCCTTGGGTGCTTCCTGGGAGTAAGCCGTGCCATTGATCAAAACTTGCGCGATGGCGATCACGCCCAGCGCTCGAAACGCTCTATGCACCGTCATGCAGACTCCCCTAACTTGTTGTATCAAACCAACGTCCAGATGAGGCGAACGCAGTCCCAGATTTTTTGGAATTCTAGGCTCGCTTCGAACTTGCTCATGCTTCAGATCGCGCCAATAGTGATCCGATTCCGGACGCATCACGGTTGAGCGAAGCGCGGGAACGCGTCCGAGCAGGGGAACGCGGTATACGCAGCCTCCTGCGCAAAGAGTGAGGCTGCGGCGTTCGCTTCAGTCGGTTACGACGGGTGCCGCGAACGTGTGGCTCATTGACGACGTGGCCCGCGGCCGCACGCGCGTGACCCAGCATCCGCAATGCGGCGTCGCCGCTCCCTGGCACGGCAGAGCGGGCAGCAGGAGGCCAGGTGCCGGTCAGATTCCGCCGATGCTGCCGATCCTCGGCATGTTGACCCGCGCCAGGGTGTCGCGAATGACGGCCGGATAGCTCGGGCCCACCGGAAGAGTCCGCCCGCTGCGCAGCACGAGCAGATACTCGCCGCCGCCGATGTGTGAAAGCTCACGCACGGCCGACAGGTTCACGATGAAGGAGCGGTGAATGCGCACGAAGCGGTCCTGCGGCAGGCGCGCCTGCATCGCGCTGATGGTCTCTCTGACCAGGGAGACTTCCCGCCCGACATGCAGCTGTACGTAGTTCGCAGCCGCACGGAGGTATTCGAGCTCCTCGAACGGCACGAACAACAGCCGACCGCCGGACTTGACCACCATGCGGTCCGACCCCGCCCCGAATGACGCCAGTACCTGAGGCGCCCGGGCGAGCCGGCCCTGCCGTACGCGATCGAGAGCGTCCTGAAAACGTGCGCGACGAAAAGGCTTCAGAAGATAGTCGATCGCATGTGCCTCGAAGGCCTTGACGGCGAAGCGATCGAAGGCGGTGACGAAGATCACCGCCGGCGCCCAGCGGGTGCCCACTGCCTCGAGCACCTCGAAGCCGTTCATCCCAGGCATCTGCACGTCGAGGAACACGAGGTCCGGCTGCAGTTGCACGATCGCCTCGACCGCGGATCGACCGTCCGCACACTGCCCGGCTACCTCGAAGTCTGCCTCGAGGCCCAGTAAATAGGACAGGCGCCGCCGGCCGAGCGCCTCGTCATCCACGATCAAAGATCGGATCTTCATCGTAGACCGGAGCTGGCGTAACGTCGGATTCGAGTCGCCGGTAAGGAATACGCACGGTTGCCACCGCGCCCCCGCCCTCGCGCCGCGCGAGCTCAAAGGAGTGATTCCCGCCGTAAAGGGCCGACAGACGCCGCTCGATGTTAGATAAGCCGACGCCCCGGGCATGTGGCCCCGTCAGACCCACTCCATCATCCGTGACCCGCAGCACCAGCTGATCTTCGCTGCGGCGGGAGCTGATCTCTATGGTGCAGGGGCGTTCCGCGGGCGAGACGCCGTGAACGACCGCGTTCTCGACGAGCGGCTGCAGCACCAGCACGGGAACTGCTGCCTCCAGCGTTTGCCCGGCCACATGGAACCTTACGGTCAGCCGGTCGCTGAAGCGCCTGCTCTGGATGCGCATGTAGCACCGTACGAGCTCGAGCTCGCGGCGCAGTGTCGTCTCCTGCAGGGCCGGATGGGCAAAGGACGCGCGCAGTACTTCGGCGAGGTCCGCCACCATGTCCTCGGCCGCAGCCCGATCGATGCGAATGAGAGCCGCGATCGAATGCAGAGTATTGAAGAGGAAGTGCGGGTGGATCTGCGCGCGCAGCAGCTCGAGTCGGGCGCCGGCCAGCTCCATTCCGAGTTTCGCGGCGAGGCGATCCCGCTCGCGGGTGCGCGCCTGTGAATCGAGGAGCGCCTGGATACAGACCAGCGGCCAGTACATCCAGATGTCGGAATAGAAGTTCTCCAGAAAGCGCAGCGCGAACATCGATCCGTGGAAGTGAGGCGGGACCCACTGCAACGGCCCGCGAACCACCTCGGCGATCAGGCAATGCAGGCCGCAGAGCGCGAGGAAGCACCCTGCGTGGACCAGGGCCGAGAGCGCGATCGGCCGGCGATTCAAAGGGAAGCGCTTCGAGATCAGGAACACGAGCGGTGTCAACGCACCCCAGGTCCAGCAATCGGTGAACTGTCCGCGCAGGATGGTGGACAGGTGCTCCTTACCCTCCACCAGCGCATTCAGCAGATAGAGGGCCGCGGAGTTGGCGAGGGCGACCAGCGTCCATACGCCGACGACGATTCCAAAGAGCTGTGCGAAGCGTTTCATGTTGCGAACCGTGTGCGTGCGAGCTTGCCAGAGAGTCTGCCGCAAACCACGGGATTCCGGCGCATCCGGCCCTCGCTTCGTCCCTTATCAGAGCTTCTTGGTCCCTAAGGGACGGGTATCGTCCCAGAAAGTCAAACGATCAGCGCGCGGACCGTATCGTAGGGACAAGCTACCGGCGGTCCGATTACATGATCGATTCGCACGCGTCGAACCCCGAAACAGCGCTCGATGGGGCGCTCGAGGCTGCGCGCGCACCGCGAGCGCAGGACGTGCTCTTCCTGCTGCTGCGGGACTTCATGCTCCTTGACCTGGCGAGACTGGTGGATACGTTTCGCTGCGCCAATGCGGAGCTCCCCGGCAGCTATAGGCTGCGGTTCGCGGCACTGACCCAGAACGTGCCGGTCATCGACGGACTGACCGTGAGCGGTTGCGAGTCACTGCCCGAGGAGCTGCCTGCCGAAGCGATCCTGGTGGTGCCGGGCGGCGCCGCCGGCGACTGCCGTTGCGATCCGCGCGATCCAGCCGTGCGCCGGATCATCGATTGGCTGCACAGCGCCGGGCGCGCGCGGCACCTGGTGTGCGTCTCGAGCGGCGCCGTGCTCGCCGCTCACGCCGGACTCCTGTCGCATCGCGAGTGTACGACGGATACCGAACACGTTGCGGAGCTGCGCCGGGCGGAGCCGAGCGCGCGCGTGCTTGCGAGTCGCAGTGTGGTCGAAGATGGGCGGGTGCTTACGAGCGCCGGCGTCTCGGGTGGAGTCGATCTCGCGCTGCGTCTCATCGGACGCCAGCTGGGCGCCGGCACGGCGGCCAAGATCGCCCGACGGCTGCTCTCAGTTCCGCCGCGTGCCGGCGCGTCCCGTTCGGCGCCGCCGATTCCACCTCGCGAGCCCCTGCATCCGGCCGTGCGTCGCGTCCAGGATGCCGTCAGCCGTGACCCAACCGCGCGGTGGACGGCTGCCGATCTGGCGGCCACTGCCTGCACCAGCTCCCGCCATCTCTCCAGGTTGTTTCATGAAGCGGCCGGGTGTCCGCCGCTTCAGTACGTGCAACAGGTTCGCCTGCGCCGCGCGAAAGAAATCATGATGCAGAGCCGACTCGACCTGAAGAGCGTCGCCGCCCATGCAGGCTTTCGGTCCGCGCAACACCTGCGCAGAGTCTGGTCACTGTGGGAAAGCCGTCCACCGAGCGACTTCCGATCCGAGCAGCACCGAGCATTGCGCGCCGGCGGCTTGACCCAGCGGCATTGAGGTCATGCGCTGGAATTCGCGCATCCGCAAATAAGCCGAGACAACATGCAATCGCTCATCCCCGCCCGCGGACCGCCGCCGTGGCGCTCCCTCCCCTTCATCGTCCTCCTTGCCCTCTTCATGGCTCCCGCCGAGAGTGCGGCTGCGCACGACAAGCCCTACTGGCTGGCGCTGCGGACGAATCATTTCAGCCTGGCACGGCGCGAGGCGGCGCTGTCTCTGGCCCTCGAGGCCTCAACACTGCTCGGGTCGACGGATCCGGAGCTGCGCGATGGAGTGGCCTACGAGGCACTCGTTGCCTGGGTCTACGAGGAGCCGCGCCTCGATGCAGCGGGACTCGAACAGTTGCGCACCACGCTGGTCCACAACGCGAAGCGCGGTCTGGGTGAGGACGAGAACGATGGGCTCTTCCTGCGCTCCTTCTCGATGCTTGCACTGTCGGTGCTGGCAGCCACGGACCTGAAGCGCCCGTTCCTCAACCAAGCGCAATTTGATGAGCTCGTGGATGTGGCGTGCGCCGAGCTCGGCGGCGAACGGGATCTGCGCGGCTATGTCGGGGGAAAGGGCTGGGGCCACGCTACGGCGCACACAGCGGATCTGCTCAAGTTCCTCGCCCGCAACCACTGGCTCAAGGCGGCGCAGCAGCGTCGCATCGTCGAGGCGGTGGCCGAACGGCTGCGTACTGCCGGACAGGTTTTCGTGTGGGGCGAGGACTCACGCCTCGCCGCCACGCTCGCATCGCTGGCGCGGCGTGCGGATGCCGATCCCGCCCCCTTCGACGCCTGGTTCAAGCGAATCGCCGAAGAGCACCAGGCTGTCTGGTCCGGAGCGTTCGAGCCGCCACGCTACGTCGCACTGCAGACGCAACTCAATGCCCTCAATGCGCTGGGCGCAGACTTGAGCGCGGATACCGGCACGGCGGCGGCGATCGAGACGGCGCTGCGGACTCTGCGAGCGCGCGCACACTGATTGCCCGAGGGCACTAGGATAGCTGGGATTCAATCGGGAGCTTGCGCAGGCGGCGGCCGGTGAGCTGCGCCAGCGCGTTCGCCAACGCCGGGGCGACCGGGGGGACTGCAATCTCTCCGACGCCCGAGGGCGGGGCGGTGCTCGGCATCATCTGCACATCCGTGACCGGGCTGGCGGGGAACCGCAGCAGCGGGTAGTCATCGAAATTGCTTTGGGTGGCGCAGCCGCGCTCCATCGCAACGGCTTCGTAGAGCGCAGCCGAAGTTCCGAACAGCAGGCCTCCCGAGACCTGAGCCTCGGCGCCCAGCGGATTGACGACCGTGCCGCAATCGACCGCGGCGCTGAGGCGATGAACCACCGCACGTCCCGCTTGCAGAGAGACTTCCGCCACCAGCGCAACGTAAGACCCACGACAGGAATGACAGGCGAGGCCGCGGGCATGTCCGGGCGGTGGCCGGCTCGACCATCCAGACATGCGCGTCGCTGCGAGGAGAACCTGCCTGAGGCGCTCCGTCTCCAGAGAGCCTCCGTCGCGCAGGGGAATGCGGCGCGGCTTCGCTAACAGCTCGAGGCGATAGGCGAGCGGATCGACGTGCGCCGCGCCCGCCAGCTCATCCACGAATGACTCGACTGCGAACGCGTTGATCGAATCGGCAACCGAGCGCCACCATCCGACCGGAGTGGTGCAGGCAGCGGCGGTGTACTCCATGCGGAAAGCGGGAATATCGTAAGCCAGCTCGACGGCACCTTCGGTTTCGGTCTCCGCAGCCCTGGCAGTCCCGGGTGGCTCGAGAAACGCTGCGATCGAGGTCGAGGACATCCGATCGAGCCAGGTTCGCGGGTACCCCCTTGCATCGAGTGATGCGCGGATGCGGTGGGCCGCGGCGGGCCGATACCGGTCGAAGCGCAGATCGTCTTCACGTGACCAGAGAAGCTGCACGGGCTTGCCGACGCGGGCGGCAACCTGTGCGGCCTCGACGACGAAGTCGGTGGCATCCCGTCGGCCGAAGCCACCGCCGAGCAGAGTCTGATGGACAAGGATGGAGTCACTCGGACGCCCGAGCACTCGCGCAATGGCATTGCGCGCATCCTCGGCGTTTTGCGTGGCAAGCCACGCCTCGACTTTAGTCGGTTGAACGGACACCGCGGCGTTCATGGGCTCCAGGGTTGCGTGAGCGAGAAAGGGCAGCTGGTACGTCGATTCGATGACCGGCGCCGCCTGGTCCGAAGCGGTCGCCATGTCACCGCGCTCTGCGATCAAAGCACCCGGTCCGGATACGTTACGCACCAGGTCCCGGGCGAGGGCCTGGGTGCTGAGCGCCTCCGACCCCGGCTCGTCCCATTCGAGCTTGAGCCGCCGTCGCCCCTCCATGGCAGTCCATGAATCGGCGGCCACCACCGCGACTCCGCCGCGCGTAAACGCGTCGCGCCCCTGCGGGGGCACGGCAAAGACCCCGTGCACGCCCCGCATTGACCTGCAGGCGATGTCATCGCAGGAGCGCAACCGCCCACCGAACATGGGACAACGTGCGATCACGGCGTAGAGCATCCCCGGTACCCGCACGTCGATCCCATAGATCGCGGATCCGTCGACCTTGCCGGGCGACTCGAGCCGCCGTTGCGGCCGACCGATGAGGCCCAAGGCCTCGGTCGACTTGAGGGTGACGTCATCACCGATGCTCGGAAGAAGACCTCTGGCATCCGCCAGCAGCTCGTAGTACGCAACGCGCTCATCGGCGGGCCCCAGTACGCTTCCTGACTCCGTGCGACAAGCATCCCTCGACACGCGCCAGCGTTGAGCGGCGGCCCACATCAAGCTCACGCGAGCGCGGGCCCCTGCAACCCGCAACGGACGCCAAAGAGACTCAACGCTGTTGCTGCCGACGGTCAGGTGGTCGTATCGAGCCGGATCGATCGGGCACTGCTGAACCCGTACCTGACTCAAGCTCACATCCAGCTCCTCCGCCAGCAGCATTGGCAGTGCGGTGAGGACGCCCTGCCCCATTTCGGCTTTCGCCACCCAGAGCACGACCTGTCCCCGAGGCTCGAGCCCGATCCAGGCATCGAAGGGTGGCAGGCTCGCCGGTCGGCTCGCCCGCGCGAGATTGAAGCGAAATCCGAGCAAGGCGCCGGCCGCGACGCTACCGGCCGAAGCCAGAAACTCACGTCGACTCGGTTTCGGGCCGATCTTGATCGTGGTCTTAGTCCGCAACCGCCGAAGCGTACAGCCTGCCAGCACGCTCCCCTGATCTGCTCGCGCTAACACGGCGCAAACTGAGCGTGCGCCGTCCGAATTTGCCGCCTGAGGCATTCAATACTGCGAGGAGTACGACCTGCGGGCGCAGCGCCCGGAGCATCGCATGAGAACTGCCGACGCGCAGTGGCCGAAGATGACCGCTGTTTGGCCGATTCTGACCGATGGGCCACGAGCGAGCTCGCAACCGATGAGACGATGCGACGTCTGCACGCGATGACTGAGAGGGCCGCGACGGCAGCGCGCGAGAGGCATCGGCTACCATTTGCGCGGATCATGAGCGCCCTCACCACATCCCGGTCCTCGGACGCCACCGTCCCGACGGACACGCCAGGCGCGCCCGATACACACCCGACGACCCCCGCGCAGACGCGTGAGGTGGTCTTCCTGCTCATGCGAAACCTGGTCCTGCTGGACCTCGCAGGCCCGGTCGATGCCTTTCGCAACGCCAACAGTCGTGCGCCCGGGAGCTATCGGCTGCGCTTCATCGCGCCAGAAGCGAGCGTGTCCCTCGCCGGGGGATTGGTCTTCTCAGGCTGCGAGCCGCTGCCCCCGCGTCTCAAACCGGGAACCGTGTTGGTCGTCATGGGGACCGCCGATGGGATCGATCTTGAGGATCCCGCCACACGACAGATCATCGACTGGCTGCGGCGCACCGCCACCTCGACGCTCTTGATGAGCGTGTGCGCGGGCGCGGTCCTCGCGGCACACGCGGGGCTCCTGGCCCGGCGTGAATGCACCACGCATCACTGCTTCATCGAGGAGCTGCGGCGCGCCGAACCGCTCGCGAAGGTGCTCGAGAATCGCATCTTCGTACAGGATGGACCGGTGTTCACCAGCGCCGGTGTCACCGCCGGAATCGACCTCGCTTTGCACCTGATCAGCGATCAGGTCAACGCGCGCGTGGCCGCCGACATCGCACGCGACCTGGTCGTCTACATGCGTCGTGCCGGGAGCGACCCTGCGTTGTCACCATGGGTGATGTTTCGAAACCATTTGCACCCCGCGGTGCATCGCGTGCAGGACGCCGTGAGCCGCGAGCCGGCCGGGCGCTGGCGGCTGGCGGACCTCTCGGATGTGGCGTGTACCAGCGCGCGCAATCTCTCGCGCTTGTTTGCCGAGCATGCCGGCTGTTCGCCGCTCGAGTACGTGCACCTGATCCGCTTCGCACTCGCCAAGGAGCTCGTCGTGCAGACGCGGCTCGACCTCGAACGGGTTGCCAAACGAGCGGGCTTCCATTCAGCGCAGCATCTGCGCCGTGTGTGGTCGCACTGGGAGACGAAGCCGCCGAGCGCCTTCCGCGAGTCGATGAGGCAGGAAGCCCGGCCCCGAGGGTGACGCGATCAGCTGCCCCCGAGGCGGCGGGCGCGCGTCAGCGGCAGAATCCTCAGTATTTCCTCGCGGTAGCGGGCGCCGGACGTCACACGCGCTCCCGAGCGCAGAGTAAATGCGAAGGTTCCATGGCCGACGCGTTGGGCGTAGACGATGGATTGAACGTTCAGCAACAGCGTGCGCTGGATGCGTACGTAGCCGCTGGCCGCCAATGCCCGCGTCAGTCGCTTGATGGAATCACGGCTGATAAAGACCAACTCTCCGATGTGGAATTCGACGTAGTTGCCGCGGGACTCGATATAGTCGACCTCGCCGGGCGAGAGCGGATACAGGCGCCGTTCGCGCTCTCCCACCAGCACGGTTGCGGCGCGTGGGCCGGCCGCCGGGCGTAAATTCTCCAAAGCGCGCCTCCGACGCAGACTCTCGAGTGTCCGGTCGGCGTCCCGCTGCTCGCCACTCAGTGTCCCGGCCGCTGACGGCTGAGTCCTGCGCGGCGCAGCGCGCGCCTCGAGGCTCGCTTCACCGCCGCCGATTCCATTCAAGCTACGCTCAGACATGCTCACAGGCTAGGGGAGCGGCGACATCAGATTTGGCCAAGGAGCGTCCTTCTTCGGACGGAGGAGTGCACCGGCTCGAGAGCGGCGGACGTTCGCATAGTGATCGATGCTCGGCCATATCTGGATGACCGGGTCGATCGAATCTGCACCAAGATACTGCCGTGAGAAGAGCCTCCGGCAACGTGCCACTCATGCCCGACCTGGTCCGCCGCTTCGTGGTAGCCACGCTCGGCGGATGTGCGGTGTCGGTGAGCGCTGCGGCGCTCGCCCGGGTCGTCGCTCAGCCGGCGCCCCGAATTCCTCCCCGAGTGGCCGGCGTCCCATTGCCGGACTCGGCTTTGGCGGGCGCAGCGGTGGACCTGGCGCGCTCGGCGTGCCCGCCCTTCCTCTTCAACCATTGCATGCGCACCTACCTGTTCGGCGGTTTGCTTGCCGAGCGCGACCGCATCCCTTACGACCATGAAATGATTTTTATCGCCGCGGCCCTCCACGACCTGGGCTTGACCAGGAAGTACGCCAGCGCCGAGCAGCCCTTCGAGATGGACGGCGCGGATGCGGCCAAGGCATTCCTGGTGTCCCGCGGCGTGAGTGACGGCCGGGCGGAGCTCGTGTGGAACGCGGTGGCCATGCATGCCTCGATGCTGGTCGATCATCAGCCGGCGCAGGTCGGTCTGGTTGGCGACGGCGCCGGCGCAGACGTCTTTGGCTCAGAGCTCGATACTCTGCCCCAGGAGCGTGTTCGAGCGGTTCTCGGGGCTTTCCCTCGGCTGTCGTTCAATACCGAATTTCGCGATCTGCTGGTAGATCACTGCCATCGCAAACCTTTTGCGCAACATGGAACCTGGCTGGAAGGGTTCTGCAGGCAGCACAACCCCGCGGTGCAGTATCCGGATCTCGAATCACGGCTCCTGCGCGCGCGCGTCGGCGAATAACCGCTGCAGGAAGCACCGCGGGGCTCCTGGCCGGCTTCGGACATCCGTCCGTCAAATCCGGACACGATGTCAGGGCGATGAGGCCACGCGACTTGCCGGTGCGACGCACGAAGCATCTGCACGGCCGAAGCGCAGCAGCGTCCGGCTACGATCGCGGTCACTCGGCAACCTCTGAGAGAAAAGCCATGAAAGTGACTCTTGCGGTCTTGATGTTGGGAGTGACGGTGCCGGCCGCTGCGGACACCATGTTCCGCGGCGATGCCCGCCACAGTGGAATCTATGAGACGGCACCGGTGCCGGCGTTCCACCGGGTCAAGTGGACCTTTCGGACCGGAGGCGGCATCGTGTCCTCGCCAGCCGCGGCCGGAGGTACGTTGTACTTTGGCAGCAACGATCAGTATCTCTACGCGGTCGATGCTGCCTCCGGCACGCAGCGCTGGAAGTTTCGCTCCCGGGGACGCATCACCTCCTCACCCGCCGTGGCCGACGGGCGCGTCTACTTCGGCAGTTACGACGGCAACTTCTATGCGGTGAACGCCGCCACCGGCGCGCTGGCATGGAAGTTCGCAACCGAGGGCGAGCGGCGCTTCAGCGGCACTCACCTGCATGGCGCGGAACCTGCCACCGAGGTGATGCCCGATCCTTTCGACGTGTTCCTCTCCTCGCCCGCAATTGCCAGCGGCATCGTGTACTTCGGCAGCGGCGATGGGAATATCTACGCGCTCGATGCCGCCAGCGGTGCGCTGCGCTGGAAGTTCCACACCGGCAACGTCGTGCACGCTTCCCCGGCGATCGCCCAGGGCATCCTCTACGTCGGGAGCTGGGACAGCTATTTCTATGCCCTGGATGCCGCCAGCGGCAAAGAGGTATGGCGCTTCAAGACAGGCGTCGATCCAGCCATCAACAACCAGGTGGGGATCTCATCGTCCGCGGTGATAGCGGACGGCATGGTCTACTTCGGCTGTCGCGACTCGCACCTTTATGCGCTCGATGCGGCCACGGGTGCGAAGCGCTGGGCCTATCCGACCGATGGCAACTGGGTGGTCAGCTCGCCTGCGGTGCGCGACGGTGCGGTCTACTTCGGCACCTCCGACTCAGGGCTCGTGGAGGCACTCGATGCAAAGAGTGGTGCCTACATTTTCTCGCTCGACTTCAAGCATTGGCCGTTCTTCTCCTCGCCCTCACTCGCGGGTGACTTCCTCTACATCGGCTCTTACACCGGCAAGGTATTGGCGGTTGATCTCAAGGCCCGAAAGGTCGCATGGGAATTCCAGAGCGAAGACGCCCGCAAAAAGAGCGCAGCCCTGACCAACCCCGAGGGCGCGCCGGATTACCGCGCGGTCGCCCAGGACTCGTTCTACGATCAGTTGGTGGTAGGATTTGACCGTTTCATGAGCGTAGGCGCCGTTCTGTCCACACCCGTGATCGACGGCAACACGGTATTCGTTGGCAGCTGGGACGGTCAGCTGTATGCGCTGGAGTAAGGACGCGCGCCCGGGAACAAAGGGGGGCTATGAAACAGATACTGCTCGTCTGCAGCGTGCTGCTGACCGCCTGGTTTCAGGCGGCATCCGCCGCCGTACCTCCGACGGCCTCCGACCCGTACCGGCCCCTCGCGTTTCTCATTGGCCACTGCTGGCAGGGCACGTTTGCGGGCGCATCCGGCAAGTCGGACACCCACTGCTTCAGCCGCATATACGGCGGCAGATTCGTACGTGACGAGCACGTCGTCCACCCAGGCGACGGCACGCCCGATCAGTTTGGCGAATCGATCTATCTTTGGGATTCGGCGGCGGGACAGCTCCAGTACGTCTATATAGAGAGTGGAGGCGGCATCCTCCGCGGCACCGTCACCGCGGAGGGCGATGCGCTCATTTTTCCAGCTGCCGCCTACATCGAGAACGGCAAATCGATGAACGTCCGCGCGCGCTGGCAGCCCGCGGGTGATGACGCCTACGACGTGACTACGGAGTTTGAGGTCCAGGGGCGATGGGTGCAGGGTTTCGCGCTGCACATGCAGCGCGTACGCAGCTAGTGCGGCGGTGACGGCGGCGCTGGGGTCCACAGCGTTTGCGGGACTCGCGTACGCCGTCCTCACCGTCGTGAACGCGTCACCCTAACAGGCGGGCCCCTCAGGCCTGCACCCGCCTGGCCTCTGCACCTTGTTGAGCCAGTCCGCGCCGTCCCGGGCGCGCTGCTTCGCCCGCTCACCGGTGCGACACTGCAGTGTGGCAAACCGCGAGCCGGTCTCTGTCTCGCTCCGGCAGTAATAAATCTGGCCGTTACGGTTCAGCGGCCGATAACCCTGCGCCAACAACTGCTTCACGTCCTCCTGGGTCAGGGCCTTGTCCTCCAGCACGACGGGCTTGGCCTTGGACGATGAGGAGGCGGTCAGCGCGCTCGTGCTGACGGTCGTCGCAGGAGTCGCGGCTGCGGCCTGCTCGGTCGGAGCCGGCGTCGAGCTCGGCGGCGCAGCGGCACTCGACGATGGACCCGGGTCTGCCGGCGGATTGAGCGCCCAGGCGTTCAGCGCCGCTACGGCGCAGAATGCGGACACAAGCATACGAGCAAGAGCATTCAGGCTGAGGACTCCCTTTGCACCAGCGCAGCTGACTATGCTACGCGCGCAGGCTGCATCGAGAAAGCGCGGCAACAGCCAGCATGTGATCAACGCGTTGTCACGACCGGCGTCGTTTCGTCCTCTCCCTGGGTCGTTTCATCCAGCTTTCTTATCAGTTGAGCCCCCGCGCGTGGTGGACCCGTAACGCAAAGTGGTGGAATGCATGCGGCTCACACCGCAGCGCGCACCGCGCCATTCGATTCCGCACACCTACACGGTTGGCTCTCCCACATGAAGCCTGGCCGAGGGAATCCGAACTTCCTGCCCCTTGCGCTCGT
>DASQGK010000104.1:0-58448 GCA_035632655.1 Steroidobacteraceae bacterium
CATCGCCGCACTTCCCGAGGGATATGAGACGGTTATCGGCGAACGCGGTGTTCGCCTTTCCGGCGGCGAACGTCAGCGAATCGCGATCGCCCGCGCCATTCTGAAGAATGCGCCCATCCTGATCCTCGACGAGGCGACCTCCGCGCTCGACACCGAGTCGGAGCGCCATATACAGGAGGCGCTGGCCGAGCTCGTGCTCCACCGCACCACCTTCGTGATCGCGCACCGCCTCTCGACCGTCGAGCAGGCCGACCGCATCATCGTGCTGGACGCCGGGAGGATCGCCGAGCAGGGCACGCATGCGCAGCTGCTGGCGCGCGGCGGCCTCTACGGCAAGCTGCACCAGCTGCAGTTCTCCGACTGACGGCGCCGCGGCGTGCGCGAGCAGCTCGAGCGACTCTGGTACGGGGACGGCGCGGGCGCTGCGCTGCTGCTGCCGCTCGCGTGGGTCTACGGAGCGGCGAGCGGCCTGCGCCGCCAGGCTTATCGCTCTCGCCTGCTGCGACCCCGGCGCCTGAGCCGCCCCGTCGTCGTGGTCGGCAACCTGACGGTGGGCGGAACCGGCAAGACGCCGCTCGCCATCTGGCTGGCGCAGCAATTGACTGCCGCGCGCCTTCAGGTCGGCATCGTGTCACGCGGCTACGGGCGCCGGGGCTCGGGCGCGCGCAGCGTCCAGGGGGACTCGGACTGGCGCGATGTGGGCGACGAACCGGTAATTCTCGCGCGGCGCACCGGCTGTCCCACCATGGTCGCCGCGGACCGGGTGGCGGCGGCGCGCACCCTGATCGCGCGCGGCGCGCAGGTGATCCTCGCCGACGACGGGCTGCAGCATCTGCGGCTCGGCCGCGATTGCAGCATCGTGGTCGTCGACGGCAGCCGTGGTTTCGGCAACGGCAGACTCCTGCCGGCAGGCCCGCTGCGCGAGCCCGCCGGAGCCCTGCGGAGAGCCGATATCGTGGTGGTCAACGGCGAGCCGTCCCACGGATCGCTGGGCGGTGGCGCGCTGCCGGAGGGTGCACTGCGCATGCAGCTCATCGGCCGGGAAGCCGTGCGGCTCGACGGGCGTGCCGGCCCCGCCGAGCTCGGTGCGTTTCGCGGTCAGCGCGTGCACGCCGTAGCCGGAATCGGCAATCCGGAGCGCTTCTTCGGCATGCTGCGCTCGCGGGGAATCGAGGTGATCGCGCATGCCTTCCCGGACCATCACCCCTTTACCGCTCGCGAGCTGGCCTTCGCCGACGAGCTTCCGGTGCTGATGACGGAGAAGGATGCCGTAAAATGTGTCCCGTTCGCCAACGCGCGGCTGTGGTACGTGCCGGTCGGCGCCGCATTCAGCGAGCCGGAGGCACGCAGCCTCTGCGCCCGGGTGCTCGAGCACGTGCTCGGAGGTTAGAGTCGCCATGGATTCCCGAATGCTGGAGATCCTCGCTTGCCCGGTCTGCAAGGGGACGCTCAAATATCGCCGCGAGACGCAGGTGTTGGTATGCCGCACCGATCGCCTCGCGTTTCCGATCCGCGACGATGTGCCGGTGATGCTGGAGGAGGAGGCCCGCCAGCTCGCCGCCGACGACCCGCTGCTCGAGCGCTAGTTTGAAGCTCGCAGCGGACATCCTGCACAAGACCCATGGTCAATTGAGAGCGCTGCCCGCATGTTCCGGGTCGTAATCCCAGCGCGCTTCGGCTCGGTGCGTCTGCCTGGCAAGGCGCTGCTCCCGCTCGCGGGCAAACCGCTGGTGCAGTGGGTGTACGAATGCGCGCGTGCCGCCGGCGCCGCCGAGATGCTCATCGCCACGGACGACGCGCGCATCTTCGATGCCGCGCGCGCCTTCGGGGCCGATGCCGTGATGACGGCCGCCGGCCACGCTTCGGGCACCGACCGCATCGCGGAAGTCGCGCGGACGCGGCGCTGGGCGGCCGGCGACATCGTCGTCAATCTGCAGGGCGATGAGCCGCTGATGCCGCCGGCGCTCATCCGTCAGGTGGCGGGCCTGCTCGAATCCGCCCCCGCGGCCGACGTCGCCACGCTGGCGACGCCCATCGATTCGGCCGCAGACCTTCTCGACGTCAACGTCGTGAAGGTGGTGGCCGACGGCCGCGGCCGCGCCCTCTACTTCAGCCGCGCGCCCATTCCCTGGAACCGCGACAGCGGCGCCGCCGGAATTTCCAGCCAGACCGATGCAAGCGGCGCCCGGCGCCACATCGGCATTTATGCCTACCGGGTCGGCGCGCTGCTGCGCCTGGCGGGACTCGCGCCCTCGCCCCTGGAGATGCGCGAGAGGCTCGAGCAGCTGCGTGCGCTCGAGAACGGAATGACGATTCTGGTCGCCGCGGCCTGCGAGACCCCCGGGCCCGATGTGAACACGCCCGCGGATCTCGCCCGGGTTTCTCAGCTCATTAAGAGTCGTTAATGCGCGGTCTGCTTAACAATTGCTCACGGAACTTGAGACTATGGGTGTGCGTCGAAGTCAATGCGGCTTCTACGGGCATCCCGCGTCGGTATTGACTGTCAACGGCCCGCCCGCACACGACGTTTGATGAATAGCGATCCGTTTCAGCCATGGGATGAGGACCGATGAAGAAACAGACCCGAACACGCCGGCACGCCCTGGTGGCGGCGATTACAGTCAGTGCACTTGCTGCGCTCCTGGCCGGGTGTGTGGAGGCTCCGCCGCCGCGGCCGGTATATCAGGCTCCGCCGCCTCCGCCACCGCCTGTCAGTCAGGTATACGCGTACCCGCTGCACGGTCAGACGCCCGAGCAGCAGGACCGCGACCACTACGAATGCAGCACCTGGGCCACGCAACAGACCGGCTTCGATCCCAGTGCGCCCGGCGTGCCGCCGCACGACCGGGTCGCCGTGGTTTCTGCCGGGCCGCCCCCGGGGACCAATACCGCGATCGGTGCGGTAGCCGGAGCGATCATCGGCGCCGCGATCGCCCCGCGCTGGCAGGCGGCGCCCGCAGCCCTGGCCGGAGCCGTCGTGGGCGGTGCGATCGGCAGTTCGGCCGATGCGGCCAACGCGCAGGCGACTCGTCAGGTAGTCGTCGGCGACCGGCGTGCCGCTGCCGCTCAGGAGCAGCAGGCTTACAGCTATCGACGCGCCATCGCGGCCTGCCTGGATGCGCGGGGCTATAGCGTCAGGTGAGCATGAACATGAAGAGCAGAACGCTTCTGGTGCGCTGGTTGCCTGGTGTGTTGGCCGGTTGCGTGCTCGCGCTGGGGAGCGTGCAGGCGCAGGACCGTGACCGCGGCGATCACGGTGGTCGCGGAGATCACGGCGACCGCGGTGACCGTGGCGATCGCGGTGACCGTGGCGATCGCGGTGACCGTGGTTATCGCGGCTTCCGCCCGGCGGGGCGCGCCCCGGAGCACGTCGATCCGCGTTTCTCCCATAATCATTACTATCCCAACAATGGCGCCTATATCGGCGCGCTTCCCGGACGGCCCTTCGTGGTCGACAGACCGGGTGGACGGTTCTTCTATTCGGGCGGTGTGTGGTACGCGCCCTATGGACCGCGCTTCGTGGTAGTCGGCGCCCCGATCGGCGTGTTCGTGCCGGTACTCCCCCCCTTCTATACGACGGTGTGGTTCGGTGGCGTTCCCTACTACTACGCGAACGACACCTACTACATGTGGAGCGTGGCACAGAACGGCTACGTCACCGTCGATCCCCCGGGGAACGAGGACACCGCCGACACGCTCCCACCGCCGCCGCCGCAGGGCGACGATCTCTATATCTACCCCCAGCAGGGTCAGAGCGCCGAGCAGCAGGCGAGCGACAAGTACGAATGCCACCGCTGGTCGTCTTCGCAGACGGGTTTCGACCCGACGCAGCCCGGCGGTGCGGTTCCTCCGGGACAGTTCGCCGACCGGAGGGCTGACTATCAGCGCGCCATGCAGGCCTGCATGCAGGGCCGGGGCTACAGCGCACGTTGAGCTCGCGTGGCAGGATAGGGCCCGTGCGGGTATGAAGATTCTCTTCGTCTGCCTCGGCAACATATGCCGTTCCCCGACCGCGGAGGCGGTGGTGCGCACAATCGCGGCGCGCGAGGCGCCTGAGCTGACTCTGGAGCTCGATTCGGCCGGGACGGCCGACTACCACAGCGGACAGCCACCCGATCCGCGCACGCGCGCGGCGGCGGCCCGGCGCGGCTATGACCTGAGCGCGCTGCGCGCCCGCGTCGTCGAGGCGGCAGACTTCGAGCGCTTCGATCTCATTCTGGCGATGGATCGCGAGAACCTGAAGGCGCTGCGACGCCGCGCACCGGCGCATGCGCACCAGCGGCTGCGTCTGTTTCTCGAATTTGCGCCCGAGCCGGATCCACAGGACGTGCCCGACCCCTATTACGGCGGGCCCAACGGCTTTGAAGAAGTACTGGACCTGATCGAAGAGGCGACGCGCGGACTGCTCACGCATCTGCGCCGCAGTTCGCGCGCCGCCTGAGCGCTCGGCTGGCTCCCCTTACTCTTCGGGACCGCGCCCGCCGCTGACGTCCTTCGGGGGTGCCGAGGACCACACGACATAGGGCTGCTTGGCGGGACCGGCGGGTTCCGGTTTCGGCGCAGGCTCGAAATGGGCGAGCGGCGCCGCCTCGTGTGCGCCAGTCGACTCGCGCGGCTCGGAGTGGTACTCGCGTGCCGGTGCCGACTCGGCAGACTCGCGGGGCCGATCGGCGGGCGGCGCCGGTGGAGGGGACGCAGCCTCGTGCGCGCCGTTGCCCGACACGGCATTTTCGACAGGGGCAGGAGGGCTGGCAGCCGGCATGCCTTCGCGCATCCCGCCTCCGCCTCCGCGCCGTCCGCGCCGCCGTCCCCGCCGTCCGCGTCGCTCACCACGCTCGCCCCCCCGGTCTGCGCGCACTTCACCGGTCGGTGCCTGGTCGGCCGGGGGCCGCTGCTCCGCGCCCTGGCGGCCTTCCTGGCCGCGATCACGATCACGATCGCGGTCCCGATCGCGCATCTCCCGGCCCTCCCGACTCCGTCCGCGGTCCCGGTCGCGACCGCCGTCGCTGCGCCGCTCCCCGCGCTCGCGGCGGGCGCCTTCCGGCTGTCGGCTGTGGCGCGAGTGCTCGCGACGCCCGTCGCGGCGGTGGCCGTCGTCCCGCCGAGCGCCGCTCGCAGGCCTCGCGGGCGACTGCGGCGCTTCCGCCGGTGCCGGGGGCTCGCCGACCAGCAGCCGCTTGAAGCGTGACCAGAAGCCCTCCTGCGGCTGCGTATCGGCCCGCTCCTGGCGGGCAGCCGCCGGCGTCGCGGCGGCGGCCGCAACCGGCGCCGGAGTCGAGGGCAGGAGCGTCGCCACGGCCGCTGCCGCCGGCTGCGGCTTGCGATCCTGCGCCGCGCCCGGCTCTGCGACCTCCGGTGCGGTCGGCATGAGATAGGTTGCCTGCTTGTTCTCCGGCAGTTCCGCCTCGTCGTCGCGCACGCGTTTGATGGAGTACTCGGGCGTCTGGATGTTCTCGTTCGGTACGATGATGAGCTCGGCCGAGCTCTTGTCCTCGAGCGTGCGCAGCCACTCGCGTTTCTCGTTGATCAGGTAGGTCGCCACCGCCACCGGTACCTGCGCGATGACGCGCGAGGTGCGGTCCTTGCGCAGTTCCTCGCCGATCAGGCGCAGCACCGCGAGCGCCATGGATTCGACGCTGCGGATGCTGCCGATGCCGACGCAACGCGGGCAGACGATGTGGCTGGTATCCCCGAGCGAGGGACGCAGACGCTGGCGCGACATCTCGAGCAGGCCGAAGCGCGACAGCCGTCCGATCTGGATGCGGGCCCGATCCATCTTCATGGCATCGCGCAGCCGGTCTTCGACGTCGCGCTGGTTCTTGGGTGACTCCATGTCGATGAAGTCGATGACAATCAGACCGCCGATGTCCCGGATGCGCAGCTGCCGTGCGATCTCATCGGCCGCCTCGAGGTTGGTATTGGTCGCGGTCGTCTCGATGTCGCTGCCGCGCGTGGCACGCGCCGAGTTGATGTCGATGGATACCAGCGCCTCGGTGTAGTCGACGACGATGCTGCCGCCGGAGGGCAGCTGCACCTTGTGCGCATAGGCCGACTCGATCTGGCTCTCGATCTGGAAGCGCGTGAACAGCGGGATGTCGTCGGTGTAGAGCTTGAGCCGGCGCTGGGCGTCCGTCGGCATGAAACGCTGCATGTACTCCTGGGCCTTCTCGAAGGCCGCCTGGCTGTCGACCAGCACCTCGCCGACGTCGTCGGAGAGATAGTCGCGCATGGCACGGGTGACCGCATCGCTCTCGCGGAACACGAGGAAGGGCGCAGTACGGTCCGTGGCGGCGGCGGCGATCTGCTCCCACTGCACCTTGAGATTATCGAGATCCCACTGCAGCTCGGGCGCGCTGCGGCCAACCCCCGCGGTACGCACGATGGCCCCCATGCCGTCCGGGATCTGCAGCTGGCTCATCACCTCGCGCATCTGGTCGCGGTCCTCGCCCTCGATGCGCCGCGACACGCCGCCGGCGCGCGGATTGTTGGGCATCAGCACGAGGAAGCGTCCGGCGAGACTGATGAAAGTCGTGAGGGCAGCGCCCTTGGTGCCGCGCTCCTCCTTCTCGACCTGGACTATGACCTCCTGGCCTTCGGAGAGCAGCTCGCGGATGTTCATCCGGCCGCCCTGCGGCTGCTGGCGGAAGTACTCCTTCGAGACTTCCTTCAGAGGCAGAAATCCATGGCGCTGGGCGCCGTAATCGACGAAGCAGGCCTCGAGCGAGGGCTCGATGCGGGAGATCCGGGCTTTGTAGATATTGGCTTTTTTCTGCTCGCGGGAAGGTAACTCTATGCTCAGGTCAAACAGCTTCTGTCCATCAACCAGAGCAACGCGCAACTCCTCTTCCTGAGTTGCATTCACCAGCATTCTCTTCATGTGCCCCACTTTGGCGTTGAGGGGCCGGCAAGCAGACGACGGGAGGCCGCGGGACGCAAGGTCCGCGGCAGCGAAGTTTTCCAGCAACTGACAAGGGAGTACGACTCTCGTTGTTCACGTTCTTGCCTGCCTCACGAGAGGCGGCACGGAGGAAACCTTCGGTGAACTCAACCGACGGCCCCGTCTGCGGAAGTTCTCGATGCGAGGGTTTCTACGCAGACGGCGCGGTCTTGTCGGCCCAGTGCGATGGCCTCGATTAAGAGGTCCAACTAAGGGGCTCGCGGCTTCAGGCCTGCGAGCCATTGGCGCGTCCGCTTCGCGGACGACCCGGGGAGTATACTCGACAGACCGTTGTAGAAACAATGCCTTACGTCGAGGACCCCTTGCAGGAGCGTGATAGCAGCGAAATCCGCACCTCGGTGCAGCACCTGGAAGTGAGCCCGGAGGAGGCGGGGCAGAGACTCGATAAGTTCGTGAGCAAGCGCCTCGGCGACGTTCCCCGGAGCCGCATCTACCGTGTGATCCGCAAGGGCGAAGTGCGGGTCAACGGGCGCCGGGCAGACCCGGCGACCCGCCTCAATGCGCTGGACAAGATCCGCCTTCCGCCGGTACGCGTGTTGCCGGCGGCGACGCCCCGGACGCCGGCGGCGAACCTGCTCTCCAGGGTCGGTCAGGCGGTGATTTACGAGGACCGCCACCTGCTGGTGCTCGACAAGCCTGCCGGGATCGCCGTGCACGGGGGAAGCGGTGTAAGCGCCGGGATCATCGAGGCGCTGCGCGCCCTGCGACCGGAGGAGTCTCTCGAGCTCGTGCATCGTCTCGATCGCGACACCAGCGGGTGCCTGCTGGTTGCGCGCGACGCGCCGACGCTGCGTACCCTGCACGCGCTGTTGCGCGAGGAGGGCTTCGAGAAGCGCTATCTCGCGCTTCTGAAGGGCAAGTGGGACCTCGGCGAGAAGCGCATTGCGGTGCCGCTGCGCACCGATACCCGCCTGGGCGGCGAGCGCACGGTGCGTGCCGATGCTTCCGGCAAGCCCTCGACCAGCCGTTTCCGTCCGGTGCAGTTCTTCGGCCGCATTGCCACACTCGTCGAGGTCAGCCTCGATACCGGGCGCACGCACCAGATCCGGGTGCACGCGGCACACGCCGGCCACCCGGTGGCGGGCGATGAGAAGTATGGCGACGAGGCTTTCAACGCATCGCTGCGGGCACTCGGCCTCACGCGCATGTTCCTGCATGCTTCGAGCGTCGGCTTCAACTGGCCGCAGGGCGGGCCGTTCAGCGTCAATACGCCATTGCCGCCCGAACTGGCCACCGTGCTGGAGAAGCTCGCTACGGCAGAACAAGCCCCGCGCCGCGCAGCCCCGAGGCGAGCCAGATGAGAGGCAGCCCGATCAGGGCGCTCGGATCCTGGCTCTCGATGTACTCGAACAGCGCGATACCCAGGCCTTCGGCTTTGAACCCTCCGGCGCAGTCGAACGGGCGCTCGTGCTCCACGTAGCGGGCGATTTCCGCAGCCGCCAGCCGACGGAACACGACCGTCGTCGTGTCGACGTGCGCCAGATGCACGGCCGGGCGCCCGCGCAGCACCACACAGGCGGTATAGAAACATGCGCTGTGGCCGCTCAACTGTGCGAGTTGCGCGCGGCAGCGCGAGGCGTCCCCGGGCTTGTCGAGCACCTCGGAGCCTAAGGCCGCGACCTGATCGCTGCCGATGACCAGTGCCTCCGGGTGCCGCGCGCTCACCGCCTGCGCTTTCGCGGTCGCGAGGCGCAAAGCCCGGTCCGCGGGTGACTCCCCCGGCAGGTGCGCCTCGGATATGCCGGGAGCTTCGACCTCGAAGTCGATAGCGAACCGCGCGAGAAGCTCGCGTCGGTAAGGAGAGGCGGAGGCCAGAATCAGCGGTGGCACGCGCAGCTCAGGCGTGTGAATCGTCTACGAGAAACAATGGCTTAGCCCCAAATCCGGCTTTGACTTGGGAGGACTCGATACCTATTATACGCGCCCCATGTCGGAGCCGTGGTCGAGGCCACTCGACGTCGACTGGCTGGCTGACGGCGGAGCCGAGGTCGAATTCACCATTGCGCTCTCCGAGCTCCCCGCGTTGCCCGCGGGGGTTGCCGGGAGCGTCGGGGGCCGAGTGCGTTTCAAGCGCCAGCAGGGTCTCGCGGTGGCGCAGCTCAGCATGCACGGTGCGGCGACGCTCGAGTGTCAGCGCTGCATGGAGCCGTTGAGCGCGCCCGTCGACACGCGGGCGGAGGTTGCGCTGGTTGGTTCCGAAGCCGACGTTGCGCGTGTTCCCGCGGAGCTCGAGCCGGTGCTCGCCCCGGCGGGCCGCCTCAGCATCGGCGAGCTTGTTACGGAGGAGTTGTTGCTGACATTGCCCATCGTGCCGCTGCACCCGGAGAACGAAGCGTGTGCGCCGGCGCCGGCGGAGCCTGCTCCGGCGGAGCGCACGCAGGAAACGCACCAGCCGTTCGCGCGGCTGGGCGAGCTGTTGAAGAGATCGTAGTGAATCGAACCAGGAGCTGACCCATGGCCGTTCAAAAGAGCCGCAAGACGCCCTCGCGCCGCGGCATGCATCGCTCGCACGACAGGCTGCAGAAGCCTGCCCTGTCGACCGATCCCCAGTCGGGCGAGACGCATCTGCGCCACCGCATAACGCCGGATGGCTTCTATCGCGGGCGCCGCGTCATCGAGAAGCCGGCCGAGAGCGATACCAAGGAATAACCGTCGCCACCTTCCAGCAGGAGGGCTGCGTGCTGCCGATCGCGATCGACGTGATGAGCGGCGATCATGAGCCGCGCGAGTACGTCGCGGGGGCGCTGCGCGCACTGATCGACGATCCCGAGGTGCGCGCTACGCTGGTCGGTGATCCACAGCTGATCGGCGCGGCCCTGCGCGCACAGCCCGAGGCGGTGCGGGCGCGTGCCACGGTGGTCGCCGCCTCGCAGGTGGTGACGATGGACGAGAAGCCGCGCGAGGCGATCCGCCACAAGAAGGATTCCTCGATGCGGGTGGCGATCGACCTGGTGCATTCCGGTGCGGCAAGTGCCTGCGTGAGCGCCGGCAACACCGGGGCCCTGACCGCGATCGCGCACTTCGTGCTGAAGACGCTGCCGGCGGTGGAGCGCGCGGCGATCATTTCCGCGATCCCGGCCGCGCATGGGCACACCCACATGCTCGATCTGGGCGCCAATACCAAGGCGACCCCTGAGCAGCTGCACCAGTTCGCCGCCATGGGAGCGATCATCGCCCGCGACGTTTATGGCGTAGCGGCCCCGCGCATCGGTCTGCTCAACATCGGCGAAGAAGACATGAAGGGGCACGAAGTGGTGCAGGCTGCCCACGCGCTCCTCGGCGCCAGCGGCCTCAACTACGTCGGTTTCGTCGAGGGCGACGATATTTTCTCCGGCGATGTCGACGTGGTCGTCACCGACGGTTTCACCGGCAACGTTGCGCTCAAGACCATGGAGGGGGTGGCGGGGCTGATCGCCGATCGCCTGCGCCAGGAGTTCAACGCCTCGATGCTCGACCGGCTGGCAGGGGCGATCGCGCGCCCGGTGTTGCGCCGCGCCGCCGCCGGGCTCGACCCGCGCCGCTACAACGGAGCCTGCATGGTGGGACTCACCGGCATCGTGGTAAAAAGCCATGGACGCGCCGACCGGGTGGCTTTTTCCCGCGCCATCGGCACCGCGGCACTCGCAGCGCGCCGCGGACTCACCGAGCACATTGCGCAGGCGCTGCAGGCGCAGGGGACCCAGGCTTGATCTACTCGCGTATCGCCGGCACCGGCTCGTACCTGCCCGAGAAGGTGCTCACCAACTTCGACCTGGAGAAGATGGTCGATACGAGCGACGAGTGGATCCGCACGCGCACCGGCATCGAGCGCCGGCACGTCGCCGCCGACGGGGAGACCACCGTCGACCTTGCGGAACACGCCGCACGGCGCGCCCTCGAGGCGGCCGGAGTCTCGCCTGCCGAGGTCGACTTCATCGCCTTCGGGACCACCACCCCCGACCTGGTCTTCCCCAACTGCGGGGTGCTGCTGCAGGCGCGCCTCGGTTGCCGGGGTGTGCCGGCGTTCAGCGTCGAAACCGCCTGCGCCGGCTTCATGTACGCCCTGTCGATCGCCGACAAATACGTCAGGAGCGGCGAGGTGCGGCGCGCTCTGGTGATCGGCGCCGAGACGCTCTCACGCATCACCGACTGGAACGATCGCGCGACCGCGGTGCTGTTTGCCGACGGCGCAGGCGCGGTCGTGCTCGAGCCGAGCGACACGCCGGGGGTGTTGTCGACGCACCTGCACGCGGACGGTGCTTACAAGGATCTGCTCTATTGCGGCGCCGGTGTATCCAAGGGGTTTGGCGAGAAGCTCACGATCAGCATGTCGGGGAACGAGGTCTTCAAGATCGCGGTCACCAAGCTCGGCTCCGCGGTGGACGAGACGCTCTCGGCCAACGGGCTCGACCGCTCGGCGCTCGACTGGCTGGTGCCGCACCAGGCCAATATCCGCATCATCCAGGCCACCGCCCGCAAGCTCGACATGCCGATGGAGCGGGTGATCGTCACGGTGCAGGAGCACGGCAACACCTCCGCCGCCTCGGTGCCCCTGGCGCTCGACGTCGCCGTGCGTGACGGCCGCATCCGCCGCGGCGAGCTGCTGCTGCTCGAGGCCTTTGGCGGCGGTTTTACCTGGGGCTCGGCGCTGGTTCGTTACTAGCCGCCCTTTGTGCGCCGGCAAGAGCCGCGTCTTTTGCCGGCGAGCCTCCATGAGCTGAAGGGTTGGCTTGCTGAAATCGCCGCCAGGCGATTTCAGCCAATTCAAAGAACAAAAAAAACGCCGCGCTGGAGGCGCGGCGTTTGCTTCAAGAGATGTGACTCTCTGATTACTTCGATACCGACCGCTTGAACATCCGGTCGATCTTTTCGTTGGTCGCGTCGCAGCACGACTGACTGGCATGGGCCGCAGCCAACGCCTGGTTGGCCGTGCTCTGCGCGCCGCTCGCCGCCTGGCTGGCCGACTGCGCAGCCGCATTCGCCGAATCGGCGCCGCTCTTGGCCGCAGAAATATCACCCTGTGTCTTGGCCAACTGAGCCTTCAGATCGTCGACCTGAGCCTGGAGAGGCTTGAGGTCCGTGCAGGCTGCAAGTCCAAGTACCGCGATCGCGGCCGCCGCCGCCTTCACTACACTCGCGCTCTTCATAAAAGTCCCCTTTTGGGTTGTGATTCGGGAGGTCCTGATAACCGATACGAGCCCGGCGTGCAAGTTACGCCGCAATTCGCCGGCGGCAACTGCACCAAATTTGTTCCGCGAATGCAACTCCCGAGTCACCGAATGTCTTCGCTTCGCGACTCCTGCAGGTGTTCAGCCTGCGTTCAGCAGAACCCGAGGCGTGACTGTTGTTGAGTGTGTGTGCGCGCGCTTGCACGCGGAATGGAGAAAGCTCTTTAGGATTTCCGCCAGCGCGATGTCGACGTTGGTGGCAGACGTGTTGGTCGGGAGGGCGAGAGGCGCAAGCCGTCGGTGCGTGCGAGCCACACGGCGGTTCGCAGCAGCAGCCTGAGCGCGGCTGCTGGATCCCGCTCGTTCGGTGTTGGGGGAGCATTCGGGCGTTCCGGAGCAGATCTTCTGCAATGCCGCAAAGAGGCGCGCAGCAGGGATTGGGGGGTTGCGGGAAGGGGCGGTCTGGATATAATTACAGTTACTGTATATATAGACAGGACGGTTGCTCAGAATGTCCGACCTTACCCCCCGCCAGACACAGATCCTGCGCCTCATCCAGCGTTTCATCGCTCAGACCGGGATGCCGCCCACGCGGGCCGAGATTTCTCAGGAGCTCGGGTTCCGCTCGGCAAATGCTGCCGAGGAGCACCTGCGTGCCCTGGCCCGCAAAGGCGTCATCGCGCTCATGCCCGGCACTTCGCGGGGCATCCAGTTGAAGGACACCATCCGCGAGCAGATGGGATTGCCGCTCATCGGTCGGGTCGCAGCCGGCAAGCCCATTTTCGCCGAGGAAAATTTCGAGGCGCGCCTCGCGATCGATCCGGAAGTGTTCCAGCCGCGGCCACATTATCTTCTGAAGGTCACCGGCATGAGCATGAAGGATGCCGGGATCCTCGATGGTGACCTGGTGGCGGTGCACCGGACCTCCGAGGTCCGCAGCCGCCAGATCGTGGTGGCGCGTCTGGAGAATGAGGTCACCGTAAAGCGCTATCGCCAGGAAGGCTCCGTCGTATGGCTGCTGCCCGAGAACACCGAGTTCGAGCCGATCAGGGTGGATTTGAAGCTGCAGCCCCTGCTCATCGAAGGGATCGTGGTCGGGGTAGTGCGTCGCGGCCGGGCGAGCGGCTTGATGTGACTCCATTGCGCTTATGGATGGCGCTCCGAAGCTCGCTCGGTTACTCGAGCACCCGGCCATCTGGCGCGGCCGCAGTGCCGCGCGGCTCGAGGTGCTGCCGAGCGGATTTGCCGCCCTGGATGAACGGCTACCCGGGAAAGGCTGGCCGCGTACCGGACTGATCGAGATCCTCACGGCTCGTTTCGGCAGCGGTGAGCTGTATCTGCTGTTGCCGGCGCTCGCGGCCCTGACGCGAGCCGCCGCGGCGCGCTGGTGCGTATGGGTTGCGCCGCCGCTGATGCCCTTCGCGCCGGCCCTGGTTGCAGCAGGTGTGATGCTCGATCGGGTGGCAGTGGTTGGAGGCGCGCGACCGCTGTGGGCCTTCGAGCAGGCGCTCGGCTCGGGTGCCTGCGATGCCGCGCTTGCCTGGGCGCGGCGGCCACGGCCGCGGGAGCTGCGTCGTCTGCAGCTCGCGGCCGAGCGGGGCCGGACTCTCGGCGTGCTGTTTCGTCCGCACAGCGCGCTGCGCGAAGCCTCTCCTGCGGTGCTGCGTCTCGGTCTCACTCCGTTTGCATCGGGTGTGCGCGTCACTCTTCTTAAAAGCCGCGGCGCGGATCGCGGCTCGATCGAGCTGCCATGGCCCGAGAACCGGCCACTGCGCTGACGCAGCCGCAGCCGGCAGCGCCGGCGCCGCGCATCCTGCCGCTGCGCGGCCTCGCACCCGCATCCGCGCCCGATGCTGCGGCCGGCGGGCTCTGGGCCGGCATCCACCTGTCGGCACCCGATGCGGACCAGCTGCAGCGGCTCGCATTGCACGCCGAAGCGTACACGCCGCGCATCAGCCTCGAGCCTCCGGACGGCGTGCTGCTCGAAGTGCAGGGGAGCCTGGAGCTGTTCGGAGGAATAGCAGGTCTCGAGCGGGCCCTGGGTGCCGATTGCCGGCATTTCGGCATACCGGCGGTACTGGCATTCGCACCCACCCCGCTAGCGGCCCTCGTCCTGGCCCGGGCCGGCAAGGCGCTCGCGGTGCCTGACATGAGCGCACTCACGGGACAGCTCGCGGCGCTGCCGCTCGCGACACTGCGCTGGCCGGGACAGATCCTCGGCCGTCTCGCACACTCCGGCGTAAGGACCATCGGCGCGGCACTGCGCCTGCCGCGCGGAGGGTTCGCGCGCCGCTTCGGCGTCGCACACCTTGCCATGCTCGATGCGCTCACCGGCCGAACGCCGGACCTGCGGCGTGGGTATCGGGCGCCGGTGCGTTTTCGCCGGCGTCGCGAGCTCACCTGCGAGCTGGAAAACATCCAGGCGCTTCTCGCTGCGCTGACGCCGCTGTTCGCCGAGCTCGGCACATTTCTGACTGCGCGCCAGTGTGGCGTGGTCGAGCTCGAGTGCCTGCTCAATCACCGGCACGCACCGCAGACCCGTTGCGCCATGCGACTTGCGACTCCGGCGGCGGACGTGAAGCGTCTGGCGGAGCTGCTCGGGGAGCGCCTGAGTGCGATCGCGCTGCCCGAGCCGGTGCGCGGCTGCGAGCTGCGCGCCGATCAGCTGGTGCCATACCGGCCGGAATGTCCGCATCTGTGGCAGCCCGGCGAGCATGGTGGCGGCCTCGTCAGCGAGACGTCCGGACTCATCGAGCGGCTGCGCGCGCGCCTCGGGGAGGACGCGGTCTACGGTCTCGAGGTGCTCGAAGCCCACCGGCCGGAGAAGGCCTGGAACAGAACCGGTCCGCCGGCCGCGGGGGGTGTCCGCCCCAGGCCACCGAAGCTTCCATGGCCGGCTCATCGACGACCGCTGTGGCTGCTGCCCGCGCCGCTGTCGCTTCCCGTGCGTGACGGCTTGCCGCGGCGGCGCGGGCCGCTGCAGCTCATCGGCGATCCCGAGCGCATCGAGACCGGCTGGTGGGATGGGGAGGAGATCGCGCGCGACTACTACACCGCGGCGGACGCGCACGGCGTGCTGCTGTGGGTGTTCCGGGAGCGCGAGGCGCCGCATGGGTGGTACCTGCACGGGGTATTCGGGTGATGGCGCCCGCGTATGCGGAGCTGCATTGCCTGTCCAACTTCACGTTCCTGCGCGGCGCGTCCCACCCGCATGAGCTGGTAGAGCGAGCGGAAGCGCTCGGGTATACGGCGCTCGCAATCACCGACGAGTGCTCGGTCGCCGGCGTCGTGCGCGCGCATGTCGCGGCCAGAAACCGCAAGCTCAAGCTCATTGTCGGCGCCGAGTTCCGCCTCAGCTGCGGACTGAAGCTGGCGGCGCTCGCTGCGAGCCGGCGCGGTTATGGGCGCCTCTGCCGCCTGATCACGCGCGCGCGGCGTGCGGCCGGCAAGGGTGAGTACACCCTGACGCGCGCCGACCTCGAGACAGTGGCGCTCGAGGAATGCTTCATCCTCTGGCTGCCAGGCGTCGAGGCCGAGACGCAGGAGGCGCGCTGGCTCGCCGGGCACTTCCCCGGAAAGCTGCGGATCGCGGTCGAGCTGCTGCGCGATGGCGGGGATGGTGCGCGCCTTGCGCGGTTGAGTGCCCTCGGTGCACAGCTGGGAGTCGGGCTGCTCGCGAGCGGCGACGTGCACATGCACGTCCGCGAGCGCCGAAGACTCCAGGATGCGCTCACCGCGATCCGACTCAATTCGGCCGTCGCGGACGGTGGCTGGCGACTCTATCCCAACGGCGAGCGTTACCTGCGCGAGCCGGCGCGGCTCGCGCGGCTCTATCCCCGCGAGCTTCTCGAGGCGACCGTGGAGCTCGCGCAGCAGTGCCACTTCTCACTCGATGAGCTGCGCTACGAATATCCGCGCGAGATCGTGCCGCCGGGAGAGACGCCCGCGGGGTATCTGCGCCGGCTTACCTATGAGGGCGCCGGGCGGCGCTGGCCCGGCGGCATTCCGGCCGGCGAGCGCGCCTGCCTCGAGCACGAGCTGGCGCTGATCTCGGAGCTGAGCTACGAGCCGTACTTTCTTACCGTCTACGATGTGGTGGCTTATGCGCGCGGCAGGGGAATCCTCTGCCAGGGCCGGGGATCGGCGGCCAACTCGCGCGTGTGCTATTGCCTCGGCATCACCTCGGCGGACCCGCAGCGCGGCGCAGCGCTGCTGTTCGAGCGCTTCATCTCGCGGGAGCGCAACGAGCCGCCCGACATCGACATCGATTTCGAGCACGAGCGACGCGAGGAGGTGCTGCAGTACGTCTACGGCAAGTACGGGCGCGACCGTGCGGCACTCGCCGCGACCGTCATCATGTACCGGCCGCGCAGCGCGCTGCGCGATCTCGGCAAGGCGTTCGGACTCACTGCGCAGCAGAGCGGACGGCTGGCGGCGGTCATGCAATGGTGGGACGGGAGCGCCACGCTGCCGCAGCGGGTGCGGGAGGCGGGCTTCGATACGGACAGCCCGTGGCTCCGGCGCCTGCTGCCGCTCGCCGCGGAGCTCACGGCACACCCGGGCTTTCCGCGTCACCTGTCGCAGCACGTCGGCGGCTTCGTGATTGCACAGGGACTGCTCGAGGAGCTGGTGCCGATCGAGAACGCAGCCATGCCCGAACGCACCGTCGTGCAGTGGGACAAGGATGATCTCAACGACCTGGGACTCCTCAAGGTGGATCTGCTGGCGCTCGGGATGCTCACGGCGCTGAAGCGCTGCTTTGCGCTGGTGAACGAATTCCGCGGCACCCGGCATGCGCTCGGCGAGCTGCCGGCAGAGGACCCGCGCGTCTACGACATGATCTGCCGTGCCGACACCGTCGGGGTATTCCAGATCGAATCGCGCGCCCAGATGGCGATGCTGCCGCGTCTGCAGCCGCGCAACTACTACGACCTCGTCATCGAGGTCGCGATCGTGCGTCCGGGGCCGATTCAGGGCGACATGGTGCACCCCTACCTCAGGCGCCGCTGTGGAATGGAACCGATCGACTATCCGGGCGAGGAGGTGCGGGCGGTACTGCATCGCACGCTCGGCGTGCCGCTCTTTCAGGAGCAGGTGATGCAGATCGCGATCGTCGCCGCAGGCTTCACGCCCGGCGAGGCGGATGCACTGCGCCGCGCGATGGGTGCCTGGAAGAGAACCGGGGGACTCGATGCCTTTCGCGAGCGGCTGCTGACCGGGATGCGCGCCAGGGGCTACCCGGACCAGTTCGCCGAACGCATCTACCGGCAGATGGAGGGTTTCGGGGACTACGGTTTTCCCGAGGCGCATGCCCTGAGCTTCGCGCTGCTGGTGTACGACTCGGCCTGGCTCAAGTGCTACGAGCCGGCGGCCTTCGCCGCGGCGCTCCTCAACAGCCAGCCGATGGGCTTCTACGCGCCCGCGCAGCTGGTGCGCGATGCGCGCGCGCACGACGTCGAGGTGCGGCCGGTGGATGTCTGCGTTTCCGTCTGGGACTCGACACTCGAGCGCCGTGCGGACGGCGAGCCGGCGCTGCGCTTGGGCCTGCGGCTGGTGAAATCGCTGTCGCAGGCCGGTGCCGAACGGCTGATCGCCGCGCGCGCCGTGCGTCCCTTCGCCGACGTGCCCGAGCTCGCCGCGCGCGCCGGGCTCGATCGCGGCGATCTCGAGGCCCTGGCCGCCGCCGGGGCGTTCGCCACGCTGAGCGGTAACCGCCACCTGGCGTTCTGGGAGGTCGCGGGCAGCGAACGCCCGCTGCCGCTTGCGGCGGCCGCGACACGCGGCGGGGCGGGGCGGGATACCGGCCCGGTGGAAGGCCGGCCGCTGCTTCCCAGGCCTTCCGAGGGCGAGGAGATCTGCGCCGACTATGCGGCGCTCGGGCTGACCCTGGGAAGGCATCCGCTGGCGCTGCTGCGCGAGCGTCTGACCGCCGGCGCGATCCTCAGTGCGCACGAGCTCATGCAGGCGGGCAACGGCGCGGCGGTGCGCACCGCCGGCATCGTGCTCATGCGCCAGCGCCCCGGCACTGCGAACGGGGTGACTTTCGTGACCCTCGAGGACGAGAGCGGCCAGGTGAATGTCATCGTGTGGGAAAGCGTGGCACAGGCGCAGCGCCGCGCGCTCCTCGAATCGCGCCTCCTCGAGGTGCACGGCGAGCTGCAGCGCCAGGACGGCGTCACACACCTGATCGCGCGCCGCCTCATCGACCGCACGGCACTGTTAGGTCAGCTGTCGACCCGCTCGC
Source organism: Steroidobacteraceae bacterium (assembly GCA_035632655.1). GTDB lineage: Bacteria > Pseudomonadota > Gammaproteobacteria > Steroidobacterales > Steroidobacteraceae > 13-2-20CM-66-19. The sequence goes on from DASQGK010000104.1 coordinate 18,350, forward strand.
GCGATTTTCATTAATTCACTGCGTGTGCGGAATGGCCTACACGCCCGCCGCGCGCGCCGCCGCGTACCTGACATAGCGTCTCTGACATAACGATGCAACGCGCGTTGTTGGGACGCGCGTCGCACTTTTCCCGCCGCGCGTCCCTGTTTGGAGACAGGCCATTCGCGTAAAAAGGAAGGTGCAAACGGGACTCACCTAACACCAACGTCGAAAAGACGGGAGCAGTTTCGATGAAGGTTCGGCCGAGGAATTGGCTGGCGACAGCCGTCATTCTGGGACTCATCCTTGCGGTTTCACCCGGGCGCGACGCCCCCGTCGTGCGCGTGGCGAGTGCGGCTGCGGCTCCGCTGCGCCAGGCCTACATCGTGCAGGCTGCCAGCGACTTCGCGGCCGCGCAGGCCGTGCGGCGCGTGGGCGGCGAGATCGTGCGCAATCTCGCCGTGATCCGCGCCGTCAGTGCGCGGCTCGATGACGCGCAGGCGGCGGCCCTGCGTGGCAGCGGCGTTGCGGGCCTCGGGCTCTACGCCGACGGCACCGTGACGGCGAGCGGCACGCTGCCGGAAACCTATTACCCGAGCGAAGTTGCCGCGCGGCAGCTGCACCTCGGCGGCACGACGGGCAGGGGCGTGACGGTCGCGGTCGTCGACTCCGGGCTCTGGAGCCAGCACGGACCCGATCAGAGCGCGCCGGGTCAGGGCAGCAGCCGCATCGTGGCGCAGTACGACGTGCTGTCGGCGGGACCGCTCGGCGGCGTGACCGCGTTCACCTCCGCCAACGCCGCCAACGTCAACGACGGATTCGGACACGGCACGCACGTCGCCTCGATCATCGCCAGCAGCGGTCTCGCAACCACCGGCAACTTCCAGGGCGTGGCGCCCGGGGTCAACCTGGTCGCCGTGCGCGTGCTCGATGCCAGCGGCATGGGCAGCTACTCGAACGTGATCGCCGGCATCCAGTGGGTGATCGCGCAGAAGGCGCGTTACAACATCCGCGTGATGAACCTCTCCCTCAGCGCGCCGCCGCACTCGTTCTACTGGCAGGACCCCCTCAATCAGGCGGTGATGGCCGCCTGGAACGCCGGCATCGTGGTGGTGGTCGCCGCCGGCAACGCCGGTCCTGCGCCGATGACCATCGGCGTGCCGGGCAACGTGCCCTACGTGATTACCGCCGGAGCGGTGACCGATAGTTTCCACCCGCTGCAGCCGAGCAAGTACAAGCTGGGCTCCTTCTCCTCGGCCGGGCCGACCTGGGAGGGCTTCGTGAAGCCCGATGTGGTGGCGATGGGCGGGCACATCCTCGCCTATGCCCCCAACAACGGCACTCTGGCCCAGGAGTTTCCGCAGTGGGTCGTCATGCCCTATGACGACTTCACGATGACCGGCACCTCGATGGCCGCGGCCGTCACCAGCGGCGTGGTGGCGCTGATGCTGGAAGTGGACCCCTATCTGTCGCCGGACGACGTCAAGTGTCGCCTGATGAGCGCGGCGCGCCCGGCCGTCAAGGCCGACGGCACGCTTGCCTACACCGTCTTCCAGCAGGGTGCAGGTCTCATCGATGCGTACGCCGCCGCCTACGGCAGCAGGAAAGGCTGCGCCAATCAGGGATTGAACGTCGCGGCCGATCTCCTCGGCTGGCAGCACTTCGGCGGGCAGGCCAACTACAATCCCTCGACCGGCGAGTACTACATCATGGCGACGACCGGCGGCGGCAGCTCGTCGGGATCGTCCGGGCTTCTCGGAGGTCTCGGAGGGCTGGTCGGCGGGCTCGCTACGACGGTATCCAGTGTGCCGCTCGTCGGGCCGGTCGTCGGCAGTTTGCTCTGGGACGTCGAGCTGCTGGGCGACGGGCTCCTGTGGAACGGCAGTTACTCCTCGGCGAGCGGCTATGCCTGGAGCAGCGGCTATCCGTGGAGCAGCGGCTATGCCTGGAGCAGCGGCTACCCCTGGAGCAGCGGCTACTCCTGGAGCAGCGGCTACCCCTGGAGCAGCGGCTATTCCTGGAGCAGCGCCTACACGGGGACCCCGGACGTCCCGGCCCAGCAGTAGCCGCGCGGCCTGACCTCCGCGCAGCGCAGCCGAGGCCCGATGCATACCCGCCGGCTCCTGGCCCTCACAGCGCTGCTCACGTTGAGCGCGGCGGGCTCGCGCGCGCCGGCGGCGTTGCCGGTCGCCCCGGTACCTCCGATCTACTTCGAGCACCTCACCAGCCGCGACGGCCTGTCGCAGAGCACCGTAAACGGGATACTGCAGGACTCGCAGGGCTATCTGTGGCTGGCGACCGAGAGCGGTCTCGATCGCTATGACGGCACCTCCGTGCGCGTCTATCACGTACAGCGCGGCAACCCACATGCTCTCGCCAGCGACTACGTTTGGACGATTGCCGAGGATGCGCACGCGGACCTGTGGCTGGCGACGGTCGGCGGCGGACTGGCGCGCTGGCAGCGTTCGACCGATGAGTTCCAGCAGTATCGCCACGATCCGGCGCGAGCCGACTCGCTCGCCAGCGATTCGGTGCGCACGCTGCTCATCGACCCCACGGGTCGCATCTGGGTGGGCACGCTCGACCGCGGCCTCGACCTGTTCGACCCGGCAACCGGCACGGCGCGCCACTTCCGCCACCGCAACGGCGATCCACGCTCACTTCCCTCCGATGCCGTGTACGCACTGCAAGCCGATCACTCGGGGCGCATCTGGGTCGGCAGCGACGGCGGCCTGAGCCGCTACGACCCCGCCTCGGACGGCTTCATCAACTACGGAGCCGATGGTGCCGGGCTCTCCGATCTGCTCGTGCGCGTCATCCGCGAGGACCACACGGGGGCGCTGTGGATCGGGACCAAGCGCGGCGGGCTCGACCGCCTCGAGCCCGGCAGCGGACGCGTGACCGCCTTTCGCCACGATGCCTCGAACCCACGCTCCCTGAGCCATGACCGCGTCACGGCGATTCTCGAGGACAACGCGCAGCGGCTGTGGATCGCAACCGACCACGGTCTCAACCTGTTCGAGCGTGCGACGGACAGCTTCGTGCGTTACGGAAACGAGGCGGACAACCCCCAGAGTCTGCGTGACAGCGACGTGATGTCCCTCTACCAGGATCGCGGCGGCGTGCTCTGGGTTGGCACGCGCTCATCCGGCGCCAGCCACTGGAACCCCGAGGCCTGGCGGCTCGGTCACTATCGCAGCCCCGCCTTCCGCGACACTCAGGTCAGCAGCTTCGCCGCCGACGACGCCGCGCGCGTCTGGGTGGGGACGATCGGCTCGGGTCTGATCGAGATCGACACCCGCAGCGGTGCCGAGCATCGCTACGGCACGACGACGCGCCAGTTGCCTCTCACGGACGATCGCGTGATGTCGCTCCTCTACGACCATCACGGCACGCTCTGGGTAGGCACGATGACCGCCGGTCTCGACCAGGTGGATCTCAGCACCGGCCGGCTGCACGCCTGGCGCGCAGCGCCGGCCGATGCCGGCTCCCTGCCCGCCGACGGTGTCATGGCGCTGTATCAGGACCGGCGCGGCGATCTGTGGCTGGGGACTTTCGGCGGAGGGCTCGCGCGCATCGAGGCGGCTACCGGCCGGCTGATCCGCTACCCCTTCGGCGCCGACGACGCCGGCCATCTGAGCAACCCGGCCGCCAGCGCCATCGCCGAGGACGCGCTCGGCAATCTCTGGATCGGCACCGTCGGCGGAGGTCTCAACCTGCTCGAGCGTGCCAGCGGACGCTTCTACCATTATCGGCGCGACGACAAGGACCCCACGAGCCTCGCCGACGACAACGTGTTTGCGGTGCACGTGGACCGGCGAGGCGAGGTGTGGGTGGGCACCTCGAGCGGCGGTCTCGACCACGTCCTCGGAAGCTCAGCGGCCCCGGCGGCGGTGCGTTTCGAGAATTTCTCGGCGACTCTGCCGAGCCGCGCGGTCTATGGCATCGAGTCCGACAGCGCGGACAATCTCTGGTTCAGTACCAGCGCCGGGCTGGTGCGGCTGAACCCCCACAGCCGCGCGACGCGCGTGTATCACGAATGGCACGGCCTGCAGGGCGAGGACTTCACCTTCGGCGCGCATTACCAGGACCGCGACGGCAACCTGTTCTTCGGCGGCAGCAACGGCTTCAATGCCTTCGAGCCCACCGCCGCCGGATTCAGCGCGCCCCCGCCGCACGTGGTGCTGACGGGTGCCGCGCGGCTCAACAAGGCGCTGCCCGACAGCGAGCTGCCGCGGGCCGGGCATCCGCTGCACCTCGCCTACGACGACAAGCTCGTGAGCTTCGAGTTCGCGGCGCTCGATTTCACCTCGCCCGCCAACAACCGCTATTCATACCGTCTCGACGGCTTCGACAGCGACTGGATCGACGCGGGCAACCTGCATCGGGCCAACTACACCAACCTCGATGCGGGTGATTACACGCTGCGGGTGCGCGCGGCGAGCGCCGACGGCGCGTGGGGCACCGACGAGCTCATCGTGCCGCTGCACGTGACGCCGGCACCCTGGAACACCGTATGGGCGCGGCTTGCTTATGCCGTCGCCGCGTTGCTGCTGCTCGCCCAGGTCTGGCGCGCACAGAGCGCGCGGCGCGCGCGCGCGCTCGAGTACAGTCGCACCCTCGAGCGCACGGTGCAGCAGCGCACGCACGAGCTGCAGGAGCGCAACGCCCAGCTGCAGGTGCTGTCGCGCGCCAAGAGCGAGTTCGTGGCGCGCATGAGCCATGAGCTGCGCACGCCGATGAACGGCGTGCTCGGGATGACGAGCCTGCTGCTCGACACCCGGCTCGACGGGGCACAGAGACGCTTTGCCGAAGGCATTCATCGCTCGGCCGACTCGCTGCTGGCGATCGTCGACGACGTGCTCGACCTTTCCAAGATCGAGGCGGGGCGGTTGCAGCTCGATGCGACCGAGGCGGGCCTCGGCGAGCTCATCGAGCAGACGGCGGAGGTGCTGGCGGCACGCGCCGCCGGCAAGGGAATCGAGCTGCTGCTCGATGTGCCGCTCGAGCCGCTGCCCCGCGTGCGCGTCGACACCGTGCGGCTGCGTCAGGTGCTGATCAACCTCGGAGGCAACGCCGTCAAGTTCACCGAGCGCGGCGAGGTCACCCTGCGGCTGGTGTTGCTCGGCCGCGCGGGCGAGGCGGACGGATCAGCGGCGGCGCTGCGCGTGCGGCTCGAGGTGAGCGATACCGGCATCGGCATCGCAGCCGAGAACCAGGCGCGCATCTTCGAGCAGTTCGCGCAGGAAGACGCGTCCACCACCCGGCGCTTCGGCGGCACGGGCCTCGGCCTGGCGATCTCGCGGCAGATCGTCGAGCTCATGGGTGGGGTGCTGACCGTGAGCAGCGCACCCGGCGCGGGCTCGACCTTCTCATTCGAGCTGACGCTGCCGCTCGCCGCACGCCAGCCGCGGCAGCCGCACAGGCTCGCGCGCCTCGACGGCATGCGGGTGCTCGTCGCGGACGACAATCCGGCGGCGCGGATTCTCATGAGCAATGCGCTGCGCGCCTGGGGGGCGCGCGCGACGCTCGCCGCCAGCCTCGAGGCCGCGCTGGCGGAACTGCGCGGCGCGGCCTACGAGGCGGTGCTGATCGACGATCCTCTGCCCGACGGCGATGCACAGGCGCTGCTGCGCGTGGCGGGCTCCCTCGCGACACGACCGCGGCTGATCCGGCTGGTGGGCTTCGCCAGCCTGACACCGGTAGCGGCGGCGACCGACGGCCGCCACTGGTTCGATGCCGAAGTGACTAAGCCACTGCGCCTGTCGCAGCTCAACGCGGCCCTCGCGGGTGAGGCCGGCGGCCATGAGAGCCCGGGCCAGACTGCCGCTGGAGCGACGGCTTCGCTCCCGAGGCTCGCCGGCCGGGTGCTGGTCGTCGAAGACCAGCCGCTCAACCGGGAGGTGGCCGAGGGAATGCTCGCCTCACTCGGTATCGCGGTCGAGACGGCCTCCGACGGTCGCGAGGCGCTCGCGAAACTCGAGAAGGAGCCCGGGTCTTTCGACCTGATCCTCATGGACTGCGAGATGCCGGTGATGGACGGCCTGTCCGCAACCGCCGCCCTGCGGCGCACCGAAGGGGGTGCACGTCGCCTCCCGGTGATCGCTCTCACCGCCAATGCGACCGCCGAAGGCCGCGCTGCCTGCATCGCGGCCGGAATGGACGACCACCTGGCTAAGCCTTTTACGCGCGAGGCGCTGCGCGGCGTGCTCAATCGCTGGCTGCCCGGGGCGCGGACGGCCGCGCCGACCGCGGCCGGCGCTGCCCCGGCGACCGGCAGAGACCCGGCGGCGGAGCTGCTGCTCGACCGAACGACTCTGGCGGCGCTGCGCGCCTTGCCCCCGCGAGGCACGCAGGACATGCTGAGCCGCGTCGCGGCGGCCTACAGCGCCGATTCCGAGCGGTTGATCGGCGAGCTCGGACGGGCGCTCGAGACCGGAGAAGCCGCGCAGCTCGCCCGCGCGGCGCATGCCTGGCGCTCCTGCAACGGCAATGTCGGCGCACTCGGCCTCGCGCGCCTGTGCGCCGAGCTCGAGCGCTGCGGACGCAGCGGCGATCTGACGGCGGCCCGCGCACTGCTCGCCGAGGCGCATGGCCTCTACCACCGCGTGCGCGAGGAGCTGCGCTGCGAGCTGCGGCACACGGCATGAGCGCGTCCCCCTCCACCCGCATCCTGGTCGTCGATGACGATCGCACGTTGCGCGAGATCGCCGAGGCGATGCTGGCAAACTCGGGCTTTGTCGTGGAGACCGCGCCGAGCGGGGAGGCGGCGGTGGCTGCGTGCCTGCAGCGCATGCCCGACCTCGTGCTGCTCGACGTCGAGATGCCCAATGGCAACGGCTATCAGGCCTGCCGCGGAATTCGCGCGCTGCCCAGCGGCAGCGAAGTCCCCATCGTCATGGTGACCGGTTTCGACGACGCCGCTTCGATCAATCTGGCGTACGACGCCGGCGCGACCGACTTCGTGGTGAAGCCGATCAACTGGCCGCTGCTGGCGCATCGCATCCGCTACGTGCTGCGCGGGGCGCGCGCCCAGGCTCACATCCACCGCATGGCCTACTTCGACGCGCTTACCGGACTTCCGAACCGGGAGTGGATCAGCGACTACCTGGCCCGCGCCCTGAGCGTTGCTGCGCAAGGCGAGCGGGAGGTCGCGATGCTGTTCGTCGACCTCGACCAGTTCAAGCGCATCAACGACACCCTTGGCCACGAGACCGGCGATGCCTTGCTGCGTCAGGTCGCCACCCGCCTCGGCGCGGCGCTCGCCTACGCCGGACCCGAGGCGCAACTCGCGCGGGTGGGGGGCGATGAGTTCATCGTCGTGCTGAGCGGCAACGCAGGGGTCGCTGCGGCCTCGCAGTGCGCGCAGGCATTGCAGACGGCACTGGCGACGCCGTTCGAGCAGGACAGCTACCAGTTCGTGGTGACACCGAGCATCGGCATCGCGCTCTACCCGGAGCACGGGGCCGACGTTCAGACGTTGCGCAAGAATGCGGATCTCGCCATGTACGAGGCCAAGGCCGGCGGCCGCAACCAGTTCCGCCTCTACAGCAGCGCCATCAACACGCGGGCGGTGAAGCGCCTGTCGCTCGAGATGGACCTGCGGCGGGCGTTCGAGCAGCGCCAGCTCGAGGTCTACTACCAGCCGCAGTACGCGGCCGGCAGCCTGGAGCTGGCCGGTGCGGAGGCGCTGCTGCGCTGGTTCCACCCCCACCGCGGCCAGATCCCGACCGCGGATTTCGTCGCGGTCGCCGAGGAAACCGGGCTGATCGCCGACATCGGCCGCTGGACCCTCGAGCAGGTGTGCCGCGACCTGCGGGGCTGGCGCAGCGCCGGGCTCGCGGTGCCGGCGATATCGGTGAATGTCTCCGGCCGCGACTTCATGCGCCAGGACATGCTGCTGCGGCTGTCGCGCGTGGTCGAAGAGGCCAGGCTCCCCGCCTCGCTGTTCGAGCTGGAGCTCACCGAGGGAGTCCTGATGCAGGATGTGGAGAGCGGCCAGCGGTCGCTGGCGGCGCTCAAGGAATACGGCTTCGCGCTGGCTGTCGACGACTTCGGGACCGGCTACTGCTCGCTCAACTACCTCAAGCGCTTCCCGCTCGACACCCTCAAGGTCGACCGGGCGTTCGTCAGTGACATCACCAGGGATGCGGACGACGCCGCCATCGTGCGGGCGATCGTCGGGCTCGGGCACAATCTCAATCTCAAGATCGTCGCCGAGGGCGTCGAGACGCTCGAGCAGCTGCAGTTCCTGCGCACCACGGGCTGCGACCTGGTGCAGGGCTATCTCATGAGCCGGGCGGTCGAGGCGCAGGCCTTCGCCCAGCTGCTGCGCGCGCCCCTGCCGGCAGTGGAAGCCGCTGAGGTGTCGCAACGCGGCGCGGCCACGGGCGGCGCCTGACCTCTCGCCGGCAAGCGTCGCGCTCCCTGCCGAGCAGCCGGCAAAAACGACGCTTTTTGCCGGCGGGATCCGCCGTGATGTCCGCCAAAATCGTCGCAGACGATTTTGGCCAGTCGACTAGGTTCCTGGCTTGCGCCGCGCCTTGCGGGGTCCATCCTCGCCGATCTCGTAGTCTTCGAAGTCGCTGGTGAGCTCGGCGGTGCGCTTGTCCTCGAGCAGCCGCTCGAGGCGCCGCCACGCCGGATCGCCGGCCTTCTGGCCGCGGCGTTTGGCGAGGTCGAGATCCTTGATGACCTGGTCGAGGTCGACGTCACCGTCGCCTACCGCAGGTTCTTCGGCTTCCTCTTCCTCGAATTCGTCTGATTCCGGCTTCTCGCTCATGCGGGACAGCAGTCGCGCAGGAATTGGACGGCGCGAACTTAAATCAGCAGCCCGGCAACTGCAATCTCGCGCTGGCGGTTTTTGTGAACCGCGCCCGTTCTTGAGGCTTCGGCGGCTCGATCAGGTGGCCGGACGGCCGCCCGGGTCTCAGTGGATGAGGTCGTTCATCTGGAAGATGGGCAGGAGCATTGCAAAAACGATGCCCATGACGAACAGTCCCATGAAGATGATGAGCAGCGGGCCCAGAAGGCCAACCATGGCGGCCAGCAGCGCGTCCAGCTCGCGCTCCTGGCTGATGGCCGCGCGCTCCAGCATGGCGTCGAGCTCGCCGCTCGATTCACCGCTCGAGATCAGGTGGATGGTCATGGGGGGGAAGAGGCGGCTGGCCGCCAGCGAGCGGCCGATCGGCGCGCCCTCGCGAACGCGCGCGGCGGCATCGGTCACCGCGTCCCGCATCGGCAGGTTGGTCACCACTTCGGCGGCGATCCTCAGGGCCTCGAGCACCGGGACCGCGCTCGCGGTGAGGATGCTGAAGGTGCGGGTGAAGCGCGCGGTATTGAAGCCGCGCGCGAGCTTGCCGACCAGCGGCAGCGTCAGGACGAAGCGTTGCACGCGCCGCTTCGCCGCCGGCTCGCGCTGCCAGCGCCGGAAGAGCCAGATGGCCACGATCAGTGCGACCAGCAGGTACAAACCGTACTGGCGCAGGCCGCCGCTGACGAGAATCAGCAGCCGCGTGATGAGGGGGAGCTTGCCCTTGGCGGCCTCGAATACCGCGATCACCTTCGGCACCACGAATACCAGCAGGCCGGAGACGATGACGAAGCACATACCGGTGAGCACCATCGGATAGAGGAGCGCCGCCAGCACCCGCTGGCGGATCTGCTCGCGACTCTCGGTGTAGTCGGCGAGCCGCTCGAGCACGTTGTCGAGGTGGCCGGACTGCTCACCGGCGGCGACCGTGGCCCGGTAGATCTCGGGAAAGACCCGCGGGAACTCCGCGAAGCCGTCGGCGAGCGTATGCCCCTCCATCACCTTCGCGCGCACGCCGAGCACGATGCTCTGCACGCGCGGCTTCTCGGTCTGCTGGGAGACCGCGAGCAGCGACTCCTCCAGGGGCAGACCCGCACGGACCAGCGTGGCGAGCTGGCGGGTGAAGAGGGCGAGGTCGGTCGGTGAGACGCGGCGCAGCAGGCTGAAGGACCGCTGCCGGCTCGCCTCTTTCTGAGCGACCTCGGTGACCGTTACCGGCAGCAGCTGCTGCTCGCGCAGCTGCTGGCGGACGTGACGCGGGGTGTCACCCTCGAGGATGCCCTTGCGATCCCGGCCCTGGGCATCGAGGGCGGTGTATTCGAAAGCGCCCACGTCTATCGGCCGAAAGCCGCCTGCGGCGCTTTCGGCGGAACATGCCTGTGGCCTGTTCGAAGCCGGGGCAAAAGGCGTGGCTTTTGCCCCTCATTGGCAAGTCGCAAGCTCAGTACCATTAATCCTCGCGCGTCACCCGCAGGATCTCTTCCAGAGTGGTCTCGCCGCGCAGTACGCGTGCGCGGCCGTCGTCGCGGATGGAGGGTGTCGTGAGACGCGCGTGGCGCTCGATCTCGTGCTCGGAGACCTCGTCGTGGATCATGGTGCGCATCGCATCGTCGACGACGATGAGCTCGTAGATGCCGGTGCGGCCCCGGTAGCCCCCGCCGGCATCGCGCCCCGGCCGGTAGAGCGTCGGTGCAGGCTCGCTGGCGTCGAGGTTGAGGAGCCGCCGTTCGCGCTCGCCCGCCTTGAAGGGCTGCTTGGTGTCGGGGTTCAGCACCCGCACCAGGCGCTGCGCCAGCACGCCGATCAGGCTCGAGGACAGCAGGAACGGCTCGATGCCCATGTCGCGCAGGCGGGTGATGGCGCCGGCCGCGGTGTTGGTGTGCAGCGTCGAGAGCACCAGATGCCCGGTGAGGCTCGCCTGCACCGCGATCTGCGCGGTCTCGAGGTCACGAATCTCGCCGATCAGCACCACGTCCGGGTCCTGGCGCAGGATTGCCCGCAGGCCGCGCGCGAAGGTCATCTCGACCTTGGTGTTGACCTGTGTCTGGCCGATGCCGTCGATGTAGTACTCGATCGGATCCTCGACCGTCATGATGTTCTGGGTGTTGTCGTTCAGTCGCTCGAGCGCGGCGTAGAGTGTCGTGGTCTTGCCCGAGCCGGTGGGACCCGTCACCAGCAGGATCCCGTGGGGCTTGTGGATCAGCTCGTCCATGGCGGCCTGGGTGCGTGCATCCATGCCGAGCGAGTCGAGCTCGAGTTTGCCGGCCTGCTTGTCGAGAATACGCAGCACCACCCGCTCGCCGTGCCCGGAGGGAATGGTCGAGACGCGCACGTCGACCGCGCGACCGGCCACGCGCAGGCTGATGCGGCCGTCCTGCGGCAGGCGCTTCTCGGCGATGTCGAGCCGTGACATGACCTTGACGCGCGACACCACGAGCGGCGCAACGGCGCGCCTGGACTGCAGCACCTCGCGCAACACGCCGTCCACGCGGAAGCGGATCACCAGCCGGTTCTCGAACGGCTCGATGTGGATGTCGGAGGCGTTCTCCTTCACCGCCTGGGTGAACACCGCGTTGATCAGCCGGATGATCGGTGCATCGTCCTCACTGTCGAGGAGGTCGGCTTGCTCGGGCAGCTCCTGCGCGAGGTGCGCCAGATCGGTCGTCTCATCGAGTCCCTCGACCGCCTGCATGGCATCCGACCCTGCCTCGTACGCGCGTCGCAGCAGCTGGTCGAACTCCGCCTCCGAGACGCGTTCCAGGCTCAAGGGGCACCTGAGATAACGCCGCACCTCGGCAAGCGCCTGGGGCGCGGCGTTCTCGCGGCAGACGCATTGCGCCACCCCATCGATCACCTCGCCGACCAGGACCCCATGGCGCTTCGCGAAGGCGAAGGACAGGCGCCGCCCGCTGCCCGCGTGACTGGCGCGGGACGAGGCGGGCTCATGGGGCGTCACGACGCTCATGGCCTGGGGGGCGGCTCCTGCGCAGCCGGGGCAGCCGTGTTGTCCGGAACCGGCGTGGCGGGCGTGGCAGGCGCCGGGGCGGACGCAGGACCCTGGCCCGCAGGCAGCCCCTGGCTCGTGGAGGGCGGTACCTGGCCGGGCGGCACCTGAATGGGCGGTGCGCTCTGGCCGGGCGGAAGCGGCGGCAGCTTGCCGCGCTGCACCCCGGGCAGCAGCGGCACCGCCTCGTGCCCGACCTTATCCACCTGCTTCTGCTGATCGAGCATGTAGTTGTACTTGAGATCGGTTTCGTAGGCCGCCTGGGCCGCATCGCGCAGGATCTTCGGCCGCAGAAAGATCATCAGGTTGTTCTTGGTCGACTGCTCGTTGCGGGTCTTGAACAGGTAGCCGAGGATCGGGATGTTGCCGAGGAAGGGCACGCGGTTCTCGCCCTTGGTCGTGTTGTCCTCGGTGAGGCCGCCGAGCACCACGATGCCGCCGTCGTCGATCATCACCGTCGTGGAGACGGTGCGCTTGTTGGTGACGAGGTCGACGGCGCCGGCGGGCTTCTGACCGAGGGTCGAGCTCTCGATCGAGATCTTGAGCATCACCGCCGTGCCTTCCGGAGAGATGGTCGGCGTGATCTTGAGAATCGTGCCGACCTCTTCGCGCTGGATCGTCTGGAAGGGGTTGACGGCGCCGCCGACCGCTGCGGTGTTGTTGGCGGTGTACTGGCCGGTGATGAATGGCACCTCCTGTGCGACCTTGAGCTCCGCCTCCTGGTTGTCCATGGTCACGGCCGAGGGTGTGGCGATGACGTTGTCATTGGTGTCGGAGCGGATCGCGCGCAGCACCGCGGCGAAGTTGGAACCACTGCCGCCGATGCGGCCGACGCCGATCGTCGTGCCCTGCAGCAGCGTCGTCGTGGCGTTGGCCGGGCTGGCGATGGCGCCGGCGAGGTCGACGATGCTGGTGCCGCCGACCGGGCTCACGAACGCGCCGGCCGGTACGTTGCTGCCATTGATGAACGCCGCCCAGTTGACGCCGAGCTCGGCATCCTTGTCGAAATTGATGTCGGCGATGATCGCCTCGACCAGCACCTGCGGACGGCGGATGTCGAGCTTGTCGACGATGTCCATGACCGCGCGCATGATCTTCGGCGGAGCGGTGATCACCAGTGCATTGTTGGTGGGATCCGCCCACACCATTGCATTCTTCTCGGCCTGGGACTGTGCCGAGGCCTGCGCGCCCTGCCCGGTGCCGCCGGCCGCCTGGGCGATGCCGGTGATCTGCTCCTTGAGCTTCGGGGCGAGCTTCTCGGCGTTGGCATAGTGCAGGTAGCGCACGCGCGTGTCGCCGCCGCCGCCGAGCGGGGTGTCGAGGTGGGCGATCAGCGCGCGGATACGCAGGCGCTGCGACTCCTGACCGCCGATCAGCACGGTGTTGGAGCGCTCATCCGCCACTACCTTGACGGTGCTGCCCTCGGCAGCCGATCCCTGATAGAGCGAGTTGACGACGCGCACGATCTCGGCCGCGGAGGCATTCTGCAGCGGAACGATCTCCGGCTCCTGATTGCCGATCTGATCGATGCGCTGGATGATGCGGACCAGGCGGCTGACGTTGCTCGCGTGGTCGGTGATCACCAGGATGTTGCCGGAGGGGACGGCGACCAGTCCTCCATAGGAGGCCACCAGCGTGCGCAGGATCGGCACCAGCTGCGCGGCGCTCACGTTTCTCACGTCGAGCACCTGGGTGACGATCTCGTCCGAAGTGGAGCTGACGTGGTCCGGCAGGTCGAGCGAGGGAACGGTCTTCGCCTGGGTGTCCGGCATGATCTTGACGACGTTGCCCTGGGGCACGGCAATGAAGCCGTATACCGAGAGGATCGAGAGGAACGCCTCGTAGAACGCGGGCGGGGTCATCGCGGTCGAGGACAGCATCGTCACCTGGGCGCGCACCCGCGGGTCGATGATGAAGTTCTTGCCGGTTGCCGCGGCCACCGCCTCGGCGACCTGCGTGATGTCGGCGTCCTTGAAGTTCGGGGTGATGCGCTGCACGGGCTGCGCGGACGCGAGCGAGGCCGCGGCCAGGATTGCGACTGCGCACGGGACGATTGAGCGACGGCCTATCACTGATGGTTCTCCCGATAGAATCCGTGCGAGCGGTTAGCGTGTCGTTTCCGGAGAGCCCTGAGGCTCCGCCGGCGGTGGCGGCGGCGCATCCGAGGGCGCGGTACCCGCCGCGGTTCCCGGCGGCGGGAGGTTCCCCGGCATGAAGGGCCCCCCCATGCCGTTGTTCGGCAAAGCAGGCAGATCGTTTCTTCCGCCCGCGCCGAGGCCGGTCGCGGTCTCGGCTTCCTGCGCCACCTGCGCAATGTTGAGAACGATATCCTGTTGCTGGTTATTGCGGATCAGCGTGACGCGCGCTTCACTCGAGTTCGGCAGCGTGTTCAGGATCGCCTGCCCGCGCTCCTGGTCATCGAGCGGGGTGCCGTTGATGGCAATCACTTCGTCTCCGGGGCGCAGTCCGAGACGCGCAAAGGCCAGGCGGTTGCGCCCCGGGAACAGACGGAAGCCCTTGACCTTGTCCCCCTCGATCACCGCCTGCGGATGCAGGAGGTCGGCCAGCAGGCCGGGCTGCTCGGTGAGCGCCTTACGCATGCGCTCGATCACCGGGCTCTGGGTGGGGAGGGAAGCGGCCGACGGCGCCGGCGCAGTGCCGCCCACCTGGTGCGGCAGGGCGAGCGACTCGAGCTGCCCGTTCCGGTCGATGATGACCCGGTCGCTGTAGACCGAATGCAGCTTCACGCCACCGGAAATCGGGTCCCCGACCGCGTGAACTTTGGCGGTCTGTGCAGTAGGTCCCAGGATTGCAAGGCCGCTGAGCGGATCATTGCCCGAGATGATTCCGGTGAGCACCAGCGGGATATTCGTGGGCTGCGCGTTGGCATCGTCGCGCCTCGCCACCGGTGCGACGCCGAACAGGTGGGCATTGGCAATGGCCGCGACGTCGGCGAAATGCGCCTGGAAGCGGCCCCGTGCCCCGCCCGTCGCTCGCGGGGCGCGTCCCGCGCCGGCGAGATCGGTGACGATGAACGCGGCCTGCACGCCGAGCGCCAGCGCCAGCACCCACGTCGCCACCCGCGGGCCATCCGCGAGCAGCCGCGCACGCCATCGGTCGGACGCCGGCAACCCCTCGAGCCAGGATGCGGCGCTCATGCGAACCGGAACATGAGCTTGACAGAGCTCAACCGTACTCCTCGCAGACCCCTGTGCGGTCGTTCGAGCGGCACAGACGCCGCCAAATCCCGCAATGATACGGGCCACCTGCTTGCGCTACCAAGCGATTGTTTCTGCAGGACTAACCAGCCGACGCAGTGGCGCACTTGTGTTGCCCTTTGGCGACCCCTATAAAGAACGTCATGCCCGAGCAGCATCCGGTCCGCCCCGATCCAGGCGTCGGCATCGCCGTCGAGGAGGCACAACCGGAGGTCAAGCAACCCCCTCTCTATCAGGTCGTGCTGCTCAATGACGATTACACGCCCATGGAGTTTGTGGTCGATGTGCTGGAAAAGTTCTTCAGCCTGAACCGGCCTAATGCGACCCGCATCATGCTGGAGGTCCATACCCGGGGTAAGGGGGTGTGCGGGGTCTTCACATACGAGATTGCGGAAACTAAGGTGGCACAGGTGACGACCTATGCGCGCGACCATCAGCATCCGCTGATGTGCACCCTGGAGCAGGCGTGAGAGCGGGCGCGGGGTCGATGGCTGTGCACGGAACTGCTGAAAGGCTCAACTGACGTGCTGTCCAGCGAACTGGAATACTGCCTCAACGACGCGTTCCGCCAGGCGCGCGAGGCCCACCACGAATACCTGACGGTGGAGCACCTGCTGCTCGCCATTCTCGACAGCCCCAAGGTGCGCGAGGTACTGCGCGCCTGCGGCGCCGACCTGGCCGAGCTTCGCCAGGAGCTCAAGGACCACATCGACCAGTCCACCCCGCGCCTCGAGGACGGCGAGGAGCGCGAAGTGCAGCCGACCCTCGGCTTCCAGCGGGTGCTGCAGCGGGCGGTGTTCCACGTGCAGTCGGCCGGCAAGAAGGAAGTCGGGGTGACCAACGTGCTGGTCGCCGTGTTCAGCGAGAAGCAGAGCCACGCGGTCTTCCTGCTGAACCGCCAGCACGTCACCCGGCTCGACGTCGTCAACTACATCTCCCATGGTCTTTCCAAGATCGCCGAGGAGAAGACCGACAAGGAGGACGGCCAGGCGGAGGCGGAGCGCGACGGCGAGGGCGGCAGTGCGCTCGAGAAGTACACCACCAACCTGAATCGCATGGCGCAGGAGGGACGCATCGATCCGCTGATCGGCCGCAAGCTCGAGGTCGAGCGCACCATCGAGATTCTGTGCCGGCGCCGCAAGAACAATCCCCTCTACGTCGGCGAGGCCGGCGTCGGCAAGACCGCGATAGCCGAAGGGCTGGCGCGCCTCATCATCGAGGGCCAGGTTCCCGAGGTGCTCTCGGACTGCACCATCTTCGCCCTCGACATGGGCGCCCTCATCGCGGGCACCAAGTACCGCGGGGATTTCGAGAAGCGCCTGAAGGCGGTGATCACCGAGCTGAAAAAGCTCCCCGGCGCGATCCTCTTCATCGACGAGATTCATACCGTGATCGGCGCGGGGGCCGCCTCCGGCGGCGTCATGGACGCCTCCAACCTCATCAAGCCGGTGCTCACCAACGGCGAGATCCGCTGCATCGGCTCCACCACCTACAACGAGTACCGTGGAATCTTCGAGAAGGATCACGCACTCGCCCGGCGCTTCCAGAAGATCGACGTGGTCGAGCCGACGGTGGCCGAGACCGTCGACATCCTGTTCGGGCTGAAGCCGCGCTTCGAGGAGCATCACGGCATCACCTACGCCGATGCGGCGCTGCGGGCCGCGGCGGAGCTCGCGGCGCGGCACATCAACGAGCGCCACCTGCCCGACAAGGCGATCGACGTGGTCGACGAGGCCGGTGCGCGCGCACGGTTGAGGCCGATCGCCGAGCGCGAGCCGGTGATCGAGGTGCGGCACATCGAGGACGTCGTGGCGCGCATGGCGCGCATTCCGGCCAAGAGCGTCTCGACCTCCGACAAGGAGATCCTCAAGAATCTCGAGCGCAACCTCAAGCTGGTGATCTTCGGCCAGGACAAGGCGATCGAGGCACTCGGCGCTGCGATCAAGATGGCGCGCTCAGGTCTCGGCGAGACGCGCAAGCCCGTCGGCAGCTTCCTGTTCGCCGGCCCCACCGGCGTCGGCAAGACCGAGGTCACGCGCCAGCTGGCGATCGCCATGGGCGTGGAGTTCCTGCGCTTCGACATGTCGGAGTACATGGAGCGGCACACGGTGTCGCGCCTGATCGGCGCACCCCCGGGATACGTCGGCTTCGACCAGGGGGGGCTGCTCACCGAGGCGATCACCAAGCACCCGCATTGCGTGCTGCTGCTCGATGAGGTCGAAAAGGCGCACCCCGACGTATTCAACCTGCTGCTGCAGGTGATGGATCACGGCACCCTGACCGACAACAACGGCCGCAAGGCCGATTTCCGCCACGTCATCATCGTGATGACCACCAACGCCGGCGCACAGGAGATGGCGCGCCCCTCGATCGGCTTCACCCATTCCGACAATGCGAGCGACGGGCTCGAAGCGATCCGCCGTATCTTCAGCCCGGAATTCCGCAACCGGCTCGACGCGGTCATCCAGTTCGCGGCCCTCGATGCGGTCACCATCGAGCGCGTGGTCGACAAGCTCATCCTCGAAGTGGAGGCGCAGCTCGAGCAGAAGGGCGTCTCCATATCGCTGGACGACGCGGCCCGGCGCTGGGTCGCCAGCAAGGGCTACGATCCCAAGATGGGTGCACGCCCCATGGCGCGCACGATCCAGGAGTACATCAAGCGTCCGCTTGCAGAGGAGCTGCTGTTTGGCCGCCTGGCGAGCGGCGGACACGTGAGTGTCTCGGTCAACGAGGACGGATCGCAGCTCACCCTGCACTGCGAGCCGGCGCAGGTGCCGGCGGTACCGGCCTGATTTTGATTGGCCGGAATCGCAGGAAGCGATTCCGGCGGACATCACTGCGTGGGACGCGGGCGAAAAACGCGACTTTCGCCCGCTGCTCGGTAAACCTGGTTACCTTCCCCGGTAGATGATGCGGCCCTTGGTGAGATCGTAAGGGGTCATTTCCACGGTCACGGCATCGCCGGTCAGGATGCGGATGTAGTTTTTTCGCATCTTGCCGGAGATGTGGGCGGTCACGACGTGGCCGTTCTTCAGCTTCACGCGGAATGTCGTATTGGGCAGGGTCTCGACGACCTCGCCTTCCATCTGGATCGCATCTTCCTTCGACATAGAGCCCTTTGCGGCTGAACGGGCGCGAATTGGAGCACAAAGGCCGTACGGATGCCAATTGCGCCCGGGTTCACACCAGCGCCGCCGAGGGCAGGGCCGCCTGCTCGCGCAGCAGGCGCTGGAACTGGGCGCGGGGGATGGTGCGCGCGCCCAGACTGCCGAGGTGGCGGGAATAGAGCTGACAGTCGATGACGGCGATGCTGTTGCGCAGGCACACCGCCGCCAGGTGTGCGAGCGCCACTTTGGAGGCATCGCGCACGGCGCTGAACATCGACTCGCCGAAGAACACCCCGCCGAGGCGCACGCCGTACAGCCCGCCGGCGAGCTGGCCGTTGCGCCACACCTCGACACTGTGAGCGCATCCGAGGCGGTGCAGCGTCAGGTACGCGGCGCGCATGTCGGACGTGATCCAGGTGCCCGGGCTCGCGGCGCGCGGCGCGGCGCAGCCATCGATCACGGCCGTGAAGTCGCGATCGAGCGAGGTGTCGAATCGGCCTTTGCGCAGCGTCCTGGCCAGGCTGTGCGAGCAGTGGAACTCCTCGGGAAACAGCACCGCCCGCGGATCGGGCGACCACCACAGCACCGGCTGGCCGGGTGAATACCAGGGGAAGATGCCGCGCCGGTACGCGGCGAGCAGCCGCTCCGGAGAGAGGTCGCCGCCCGCAGCGAGCAGCCCCGGCGGATCCTCGAGTGCCTGCTCCGGCGGCGGAAACCACTCGGGCGCATCCTGCGCCGAGAGCCAGGTCACCGTCTTCATGCGCCGGTGCGCGCCGTACGACGGCTGCGGAACGGTACGTGCTCCTGGACCTCGTCCGCGTAACTCTCCACCGCGGCTGCCTCGCGCTCGAGGTAGGCGGCGATCGCAGCGCGGAATTGCCGATCGGCGATGAAGTGCCCCGACCAGGTGAGGGTCGGCTCGAAGCCGCGGCTTACCTTGTGCTCGCCCTGGGTGCCGGGCTCGAAGCGCGGGATGCCGCGCTCGATGCAGAACTCGATCCCCTGGTGGTAGCAGGTTTCGAAGTGCAGGCTGTGATAATCGGCCGCGGCACCCCAATAGCGGCCGTAGAGCGCCTGCGGCGACCAGAAGAAGATCGCGGCCGCGACGACGGCGCGGCCATGCACCGCCAGCTTCACCATGAGCGATTGCGGCAGGCGGCGAGCCACTTCCTGGAAGAACTCCGGCGTCAGGTACGGCTCGTGTCCGTGACGCAGGAAGGTGTCGCGGTGCAGGCCGTAGATGCGCTCGAGGAGCGCCGCGTCGAGCTCGCCCCCGAAGCGCGTCTCGAAGCGTACTCCGGCCTCGGCGACGCGCCGGCGCTCGCGCCGCGCCTTCTTGCGCTTCTCGGCGGTGAAGGATTCCAGGTAGTCATCGAAGCTGGCATAGCCGCGATTGGTCCAGTGAAACTGGCAGTCGCGCCGCAGCAGCCAGCCGCGCCGCGCGCAGGCCTCGCGCGCTGCCTCATCGAGAAACAGCGCGTGCGCGCCGGAGAAGCCGTGAGCGACGGCGTCGCGCTCGAGCGCGGTGAGCAGCTGCGCCGCGAGCGCGGGGTAGTCGAGTCCGGGCCGCACCAGCAGCCGCGGCCCGGTCGCTGGCGTGAAGGGGGTGGCGAGCGTGAGCTTGGGGTAGTAGCGGCGGCCGAGCCGCTCGTAGGCCTGCGCCCAGGCGAAATCGAAGACGAACTCCCCGTAGGAGTGTGTCTTGACGTAGGCGGCGGCGGCGGCGGCGAGCCCGGCCCCGTCATGCAGCGCGACATAGCGCGGCTCCCAGCCGCTGTGCGGGCCGACGCAGGCGGTGTGCTCGAGAGCGGCGAGAAACTCGTGGCGCGTGAAGGGGCTGCTGCCGGCATCGAGCGCATTCCAGCGCGTGGCATCGAGCTCATCGATGCTCGAGTGGAATACGGCCGGCGCGGCGGACATTGCGCGTTCCTTCCCGTCAGGAATGGGCGCGTGCCTCGAGCGTCTCCAGGTAGCGGTCCGCATCGAGCGCCGCCATGCAGCCGGAGCCGGCGGAGGTGACCGCCTGGCGGTAGACGTGATCGGCCACATCGCCCGCGGCAAACACACCGGCGACGCTGGTCGCGGTGGCATCGCCGTCGAGGCCGCTCTTTACCGTGATGTAGCCGCCGCGCATGGCGAGCTGTCCCTCGAAAATCGTCGTGTTGGGGACATGGCCGATCGCGACGAACAGGCCCGTGACGGCGAGCGTGCTGGCCGCGCCGCCCGCGAGCGGGCGCAGCCGCACGCCATCGACGCCGGCGTCATTGCCGAGCACCTCGTCCACGGTGTGGTTCCAGATGACCGACATCTTGCCGGCGTGCACTTCCTTGAGCAGCCGGTCCTGCAGGATCTTCTCGGCGCGCAGCCGGTCGCGCCGATGCACCAGCGTCACGTGCTGGGCGATGTGCGCCAGGTAGAGCGCTTCTTCCACGGCAGTGTTGCCGCCGCCGACGACCGCGACGCGCTGGCCACGAAAGAAGAAACCGTCGCAGGTGGCGCAGGCCGACACGCCGCGTCCGCGGAAGCGCTCCTCGGACGGCAGGCCGAGATAGCGCGCGCTGGCGCCGGTCGCGATGATGAGCGCATCGCAGCTGTAGCGGCCGACTTCCCCGTTGAGGCGCAGCGGCCGCGACGACAGATCCACCGACAGCAGGTGATCGTTGACGACCTCGGTGGCGAAGCGCTCGGCGTGCCGCTTCATGCGCTCCATCAGCGCCGGGCCCTGCAGCCCCTCGACGTCGCCCGGCCAGTTATCCACGTCGGTAGTCGTCATGAGCTGTCCGCCCGGCGCCATGCCCGCGATCAGCAGCGGGGCGCGATTGGCGCGGGCTGCGTAAACGGCAGCGCTGTAACCGGCGGGACCTGAGCCAAGGATGATGAGACGGCTGTGGCGGGGGTTGCTTGCGGTCATCTGGGTCATCGGTGGGGCATGGTATCAAGCCCTATAATGCGGGCCGTCTATCTTAAGACGG
The DNA here is from genome assembly GCA_035632655.1 of Steroidobacteraceae bacterium. GTDB lineage: Bacteria > Pseudomonadota > Gammaproteobacteria > Steroidobacterales > Steroidobacteraceae > 13-2-20CM-66-19. The sequence continues at coordinate 39,442 of DASQGK010000104.1, forward strand.
GGAATCAGAATTGGCTGAGACGTCGATTCAGGCACGTAACGGCACCCGGCTGAGCGCCGCGGTGTCACGCGCCCTGCGCGAGAGCGCGGTAATTTCGCTCGCCATCGTGGCGCTCACCCTGTTCATGGCGCTGGTCAGCTACAGTCCGGACGACCCCGGGTTCTCCTACACGGGCGGCATGGCGCCGGTCCACAACCGCATCGGCGTGGTGGGCGCGTGGCTGGCCGACGTGCTCTTCTTCCTGTTCGGCTGGCCGGCGTTCCTGCTGCCGGTGGTGCTGAGCGGCGCCGCCTGGGGTCTGCAGCGCCGGGTGCGCGCGGAGAGCCCCTCGCGCATGAACAGCGCCGTGCGGATCGCGGGCTTCGTCCTGCTGCTCGCCGCGAGCTGCGGTCTTACGACGCTGCACTGGCAGCCCGGGATCCTGCGACAGACCGCCGGCGGGGTGCTCGGCGGGCTGGTGGGCAGGGGGCTGGCTGCGGGCCTCGATTTTCTGGGTGCGACGCTGGTATTGCTCGCCGCGTGGCTGGCAGGGATCTCGCTCGCCTTCGGGGTATCGTGGCTCACGGTGATGGACCGGCTCGGCAGACTCGCGTGGACCGGCCTCGGCTGGATGCGCTCGCGGGGCGCAGCATCGCGCGATGTGGCCGAGGGACGCGAGCGCCGGGCGGCGCGCAAGGAGGCCGTGGAGATTGAGCAGAGGAAGTCGGCGACCCGCGCGCCGCCACGGATCGAGCCGCCGCAGCCGGTGGTCGAGAAGAGCGCTCGCGTCGAGCGCGAGCGGCAGGTCCCGCTGTTCGACCCTCCCAAAGCGAACGAGCTGCCGCCGCTGAAGCTGCTGGACGACCCCCCGGCGCGCGAGCCGCTGTATTCGGCCGAGGCGCTCGAGGCGCTTTCGCGTCTGGTGGAAATGAAGCTCAAGGACTTCGGCATCGACGTCGAGGTGGTTGCGGTGCAGCCGGGGCCGGTGGTGACGCGCTTCGAGCTGCGCCCCGCCCCGGGGGTGAAGGCGAGCCAGATCACGGCACTTTCCAAGGATCTGGCACGGGCGCTCTCGGTGCTGTCAGTGCGTGTGGTCGAGGTGATTCCGGGTAAGAGCGTGATGGGGCTCGAGATTGCCAATGAGAAGCGCGAGACGGTCACGCTGGGAGAGATCATCCGCTCGAAGGCCTACGACGAGCTGCACTCACCCCTCACCCTGGCGCTCGGCAAGGACATCGGCGGTCAGCCGGTGGTGGCGGATCTGACGCGCATGCCGCACCTGCTGATCGCCGGCACGACCGGATCGGGCAAGTCCGTGGCGCTCAACGCCATGGTGCTCTCGCTCCTCTACAAGTCCACCGCCGAGCACGTGCGCCTCATCATGATCGACCCGAAGATGCTGGAGCTCTCGGTGTACGAGGGCATTCCGCACCTGCTGGCGCCGGTCGTCACCGACATGAGACAGGCCGCCAACGCACTGCGCTGGTGCATCGCGGAGATGGATCGACGTCACCAGCTGATGGCAGCCCTCGGCGTGCGCAACATCGCCGGTTTCAACCGCCGGGTGCGCGATGCGATCGAGTCGGGCAAGCCGATTCGCGACCCGGTGATGCTGCTGAAGGCGGCCAACGACCCCACCATCGACCAGACGCAGATTCAGGACCTGACGCCTTTGCCCTTCGTCGTGGTCATCGTGGACGAGTTCGCCGATCTCATGATGATCGTCGGCAGGAAGGTCGAGGAGCTGATCACGCGCCTGGCGCAGAAGGCGCGCGCATCGGGGATTCACCTGGTGCTCGCCACGCAGCGGCCCTCGGTGGATGTGATCACGGGCCTCATCAAGGCAAATATCCCCTGCCGCATCGCCTTTCAGGTGTCGGCGCGCGTCGACTCGCGGACCATTCTCGATCAGATGGGCGCCGAGACGCTGCTCGGGCACGGCGACATGCTGTATCTGCCTCCCGGGACCTCGATGCCGACGCGAGTGCACGGCGCCTTCGTATCGGATCAGGAAGTGCACCGGGTGGTGGAAGCGCTGAAGTCGCCGCAGCCCCCGAACTACATCGAGGAGGTGCTGTCGGGACCGCGGGGTCCGATTCCCGGCATCTCCGGCGAGGACGAGGAGGAGGGGGCCGGGGCAGAAGCGGATGCAGAGCAGGATCCGCTCTACGATGAGGCAGTGCGCATCGTGACGAGCGAGCGCAAGCCCTCGATCTCCTACGTGCAGCGGCGGCTCAAGATCGGCTACAACCGGGCCGCGCGGCTCCTCGAAGCGATGGAGCTGGCGGGGCTGGTAGGGCCGCTGCAGCCCAATGGGGCCAGGGACGTCCTGGCTCCCGCGCCCCCCGAGGATTGACGCATGCCCAACATCTCGCCGCTGGCCTTCGGGCTGGCGCTGGCGCTGACCGCTTCCGCTGCCGTGACCGCGGCGCCGCCCGCGCCGGTCTCGGGTGCGACGCCGGCGAGGTCGCAGCCGACGCAGCTGGATGCCTATCTGGATAACCTGAAGACGCTGCGTGCCAGCTTCCTGCAGACGCTCGCCGACAGCCAGGGCCATGAGATCGACCGGGCGACGGGCACCATCGTGGTGCAGCGTCCGGGCAAGTTTCGCTGGGAGATCCACCCGCAGGCTGCGGGCGGCCCCGCTGCAGCGCCCGGGGGCCAGCCTTCCGCGGGCCAGCTCATGGTGTGCGACGGGCGCAACCTCTGGTTCCTCGACCGCGACCTCGACCAGGTCACCGTGAAGCCGGTGGACTCCGCCTTGTCGGCGACCCCGGCGATGCTGCTGTCGGGGGCGGTCGACGTGCGCCGGAACTTCACCATCGCATCTGCGGGCGAGCGGCAGGGACTGCAGTGGGTGCTGGTCGAGCCGCACGGTGCGGAGGCCGACTTCCGCGAGGCGCTGTTCGGCTTCGATCGCGGCGAGCTGCGGCGCATGATCCTCGAGGACAAGCTCGACCAGACCGCAACGGTCATCTTCGACAAGGTCGAGCGCAATGTGCCGGTCAGCGCCGCGGACGTCAGCTTCACCCCACCCAAGGGAGCGGACGTCATCGGAACGCCGCGCAAATGAGCTCCGCCCCGGCCGAGGCTTTGCGGCCGCTTGCCGATCGTATGCGGCCAGGGACGCTGGAAGAATTCATCGGCCAGCGCCACCTCCTGGCACCCGGCAAGCCGCTGTCCGCCGCCATCAAGGCGGGGCAGCTGCACTCGCTCATCCTGTGGGGACCGCCCGGGACCGGCAAGACGACTCTCGCGCGCCTCATCGCCCGGACCGCAAACGCCGAGTTCATCGCGCTGTCGGCGGTCATGGCGGGGGTGAAGGACATTCGCGCGGCGGTCGAGACCGCCCGCAGCGTGCGCGCCGCGGGACGTGCGACGCTGCTGTTCCTCGATGAAGTGCACCGCTTCAACAAGGCGCAGCAGGACACCTTTCTGCCGTACGTGGAGGATGGGACGCTGACCTTCGTCGGTGCCACCACCGAGAACCCCTCGTTCGAAGTGGTGGGCGCGCTGCTGTCGCGCGCCCGCGTGTACGTGCTCAAGGCGCTGTCGGCGCAGGACCTGCGCGCGGTGCTCGAGCACGCGCTCGCCGACCAGGAGCGCGGACTCGGGGCGGAGCACATCGTGGCCGAGCCCGAGGCGCTCGACATCATCGCGCAGGCCGCGGACGGGGATGCGCGCCGCGCACTCAACATGCTGGAGCTCGCCGTCGGCCTCGCGCAAGCCGCCGGCACTGCGCAGGCCCTGGGCGCCGCGCAGGCCCGCGAGGTCGCCAGCGGGAGTTTCCGGCGCTTCGACAAGGGGGGCGAGCAGTTCTACGAGCAGATCTCGGCGCTCCACAAGGCGGTGCGCGGCTCCGATCCCGACGCCTCGCTCTACTGGCTGTGCCGCATGCTCGATGGCGGCTGCGATCCGCGCTACATCGCCCGTCGCGTGGTGCGCATGGCGAGCGAGGATCTCGGGCTAGCCGATCCGCGTGCGCTGACGCTGTCACTCGATGCCTGGGAGGCGTACGAGCGCCTCGGCAGCCCGGAAGGCGAGCTCGCCCTCGCACAGGCAGTCGTGTACCTGGCCTGCGCGCCGAAGAGCAACGCCGTGTACGTGGCGGTGGGCGAAGCCATGGCGGACGTGGCGGAGTTCGGCACGCTGGCGGTGCCACTGAAGCTGCGCAACGCGCCGACCGGACTCATGAAGAAACTCGGTTACGGACGCGACTACCGCTATGCACACGATGAGCCGGAAGGCTTCGCGGCCGGCGAGCGCTATCTGCCGGACGAAATGCCGGATCGGCGATACTATCGGCCGGTGCCGCGCGGCCTCGAGCTGAAGATCAGCGAGGCGCTCGCGCGCCTGCGAAATTCACAGCCGAAGCCGAAAGGTAGCGAGTGATCGACCCCAAGCTGCTGCGCAACGAGCCGGAGCAGGTGGCGCGCAATCTGGCGCGTCGCGGTTTCGCGCTCGACGTCGGGGCGCTGCGCGCACTGGAGGAGAAACGCAAGCCCCTGGGGGTGGAGGTCGACCGGCTGCGCGCCGAGCGCAATGCCAACGCCAGGGCGGTCGGCATGGCCAAGGGGCGCGGCGAGGACGCGGCAGCGCTGATGGCACGCGCCGAGGCGCTCACCGCGGAGCTCGGCGACGCCGAGACTCGCCTCGCGACGCTGCAGGTGGAGCTCGAGCAGTGGCAGCTTGGCCTGCCCAATCTGCTGCACGAGTCGGTGCCCGACGGGCGCGACGAGAGCGCCAACCGCGAGGTGCGGCGCTGGGGTGAACCGCGGCGTCTCGGCTTCAGGGCGCGTGATCATGTCGAGATCGGCGAAGGGCTCGGCGGCCTCGATTTCGAAGCGGCGGCGCGCATCTCCGGATCCCGGTTCGTAGTGATGCGCGGGGCAGTGGCGCGGCTGCATCGCGCGCTGGCGCAGTTCATGCTCGACCTGCACACGCGCGAACACGGCTACACCGAGGTGTACGTGCCCTATCTGGCGCAGCGTGCCGCTTTCGTCGGCACCGGCCAGTTGCCGAAATTCGAGCAGGATCTGTTCGCGGTGCGCGGCGAGCAGGGGTTCTTCCTGATTCCCACCGCCGAGGTGCCGGTCACCAACCTGGTGCGGGAGCAGATCCTGGCGGCCGAGGGGCTGCCACTCAGGTTCGTGGCGCATACGCCCTGCTTTCGCTCGGAGGCAGGCGCCGCGGGCAAGGACACGCGCGGCATGATCCGCAATCACCAGTTCGACAAGGTGGAGCTGGTGCAGATCGTGCGTCCCGCCGACTCCTACGCGGCGCTGGAAGAGCTCACCGGGCATGCCGAGCAGGTGCTGCAGCGTCTCGGGATTCCGTATCGCACCGTGGCGCTGTGCGCCGGCGACATCGGCTTCGGCTCCGCCAAGACCTACGACCTCGAGGCATGGCTGCCCTCGCAGGAGCGCTACCGCGAGATCTCCTCGTGCAGCAACTTCGAGGCCTTCCAGGCGCGGCGGCTGCAGGCGCGCTGGCGCAATCCCAACGACAAGAAGCCCGAGCACGTGCATACGCTCAACGGCTCAGGGCTCGCGGTCGGGCGCACACTGGTGGCGGTGCTGGAGAATTATCAGAACGCGGATGGCTCGGTCGAGGTGCCCGAGGCGCTACGCCCCTGGCTCGGCGGTCTGGCGCGGCTCGCGCCGTAGACCATCGATTATCGATAGACCTATACTTGCGGCCGATGAGGCGTACGCCGCGCAAGGGGGCTCCGGCGCGCGACCCGCTGTTCAACAGCTCGGTCGGCAAGGCTCTCGCCCTGCTCGAGACTTTCGGCGGTGAGCGGCGCGCGCTCAACGTCGCCGAGCTCGCCGCCGGCGCGCGCATGACCGCGAGCTCCGCCCAGCGCTGTACGCATACCCTGGCGCGGCTCGGGTACCTGGCCCGCGATGCGCGCGTGCGGCGTTGGGTGCTCACGCCGCGCGCGCTGTCGCTCTCGTATGCTTATCTCGCCGGCCACGCCCTGCTCGAGCACGCCACCACGCGCCTGATCGTTCTCAATCAGGAGAGCGGCGAGTCGGTAAGCCTGTCGGAGCCCGACGCGACCGACATGGTATTCATCGCCCGCTTTCCCAGCCTGAAGCGCTTCTTCATTCATATGCCGGTGGGGCAGCGGCTGCCGATGTACTGCAGCGCCTCGGGACGGGCTTACCTGTCGGCGCTGCCGGCGGCAACGGCGCGGCGCATTCTCGCCCGTTCGCGGCTGCGCGCGCTGACGCCGCACACTCTCACCGATGCGCGCGAGATCCTGAGGCGCATTGGCGCCGCGCGCGAGAGCGGCTATGCCTGGTCCGACCAGGAGTGTTACCGGGGCGACCTGACGATTGCCGCGGCAGTACTGGGCGAGGACGGCGAGCCGGTGGCGGCCGTCAACGTCTCGGCTCCGACCAGCCGCTGGACACTGACCGAATTACGATCGAAGCTCGTGCCGCTGCTGCTCGAGACGGCACGCGCGGCCTCGGGCCGCGGCGCAGCGGGGCTGCGGCGCTGAAGGGAGCGCGGATGCCATTCATATATATGATCGTCGCGGAGGGTGGGTGAGCGCACCTGCAGTCACCCGCCGTCAGTTCGTGCTGGTGGCGGCGGCCGTCGGCGGGGCTCTGGTGGTCGGCGTCACCGCGCAGCGACTGCGACGGCGGGCGGGCGCCGGAAGCGTCTCCGGCGTGCTGAACGCTTTCGTGCGCATCGGGCCCGACGAGCGCATCACGCTGGTGATGCCCAAAGTGGAGATGGGGCAGGGAACCTACACCTCGCTCCCGATGTTGATTGCGGAGGAGCTGGAGGTCGACTTGAGCGCGGTGACGCTCGAAGCGGCCCCGCCCAAGCCGGAAGTCTACGGGTTCGTACCCGATCCTTCGGCCGACGAGGGTCTCAAGTGGGATCAGTCGACCGGGACCTCCCTGTCGATCATTCAATGCTGGCAACCGCTGCGTCAGGCCGGCGCCACGGCGCGCGTCATGCTGGTCGCGGCGGCTGCCAGGCGCTGGGGCGTGCCCGTGGAAAGCTGCCGCGCGCAGGGCGGCGCGGTGCTGCACCCGGCATCGGGACGGCACTTCACCTACGGCAAGCTGGCTGCGGCGGCGGCCGCGTTGCCGTTGCCGGCGCCACCGCCTCTCAAGGCAGCCAGGGATTTCCGCCTCATCGGCCGTCCCACCCCGAGGCTCGACACTCCATCGAAGGTCGACGGCTCGGCGCGCTTCGGCATCGACGTGCGCCCGCCGCAGGCAAAAGTCGCGGTCATCGCGCTTGCGCCGGTCGTGGGCGGCACTGTCGCGGAGATGGCCGAGGAGGCTGCACGCGCGGTGCGCGGCGTACGTCAGGTGGTAAACGAAGGCGACCTCATCGCCGTGGTGGCCGACGATACCTGGGGGGCGATGCAGGGTATGAAGGCGCTCGCACCGCGCTGGAACGACGGGCCGAACGCCGCCGTGCAGCAGAAGGCGATCGTCGCCGAGCTCGAGAAGGCGACCAGCGAAGCGGGAGCGCTCGCGGGCGCCAGGGGCAAACCCGCCACCGCGGGCACGCATGCCGCGACGCACCTCGAGGCGACCTATCACCAGCCATTCCTGGCGCACGCGACTCTCGAACCGATCAATTGCACGGTCGACTATCGCGCGAATGAATGCGAGATCTGGACCGGCACCCAGGCTCCCGATCGCGCGGTGGCGAAGCTCGCTGCTCTCGATCTCAAGCCCGAGCAGATCATTCTGCACAATCAGCTGATCGGCGGCGGCTTCGGCCGCCGTCTGGAAGTCGACGGGGTAGTGCTGGCAACGCGCGTGGCACGCCACGTGCCCGGCCCGGTGCAGGTTCTGTGGACCCGTGAGGAGGACATCCGCCACGACCGCTACCGGCCTTACTACGTGGATCTTCTGTCGGCCGCGCTCGATGCGCACGGGCGCCCGGTCGCCTGGCATCACACCATCGCCGGCGCCGGCCTCTGGGCGCTCTACTATGGGGAGGAGACGGTCAGGAACGGTGTCGATGCCGATGCCGTCACTTCGGCACTCGATCTGGCCTACCCGCTGGAGAACACCGAGGTGCGGTTCGTGCGCCGCGATCCGCCGGGCGTGCCGACCGGATGGTGGCGCGGCGTCGGTGCAACGCGCAGCGTGTTCGCCGTCGAGAGCTTCGTGGACGAGCTCGCCGCCGCCGCGCAGCAGGATCCGGTGAGTTACCGGCGCCGGCTGCTCAAGGATGCGCGCATGCTTGCGGTGCTCGACCTGGCCGCCGACCGCGCGGGCTGGGGAACCGCATTGCCGGCGGGCAGCGGCCGCGGCGTATCGCTGCAGCTTGCCTTCGGCAGCTACCTGGCTCAGGTGGCCGAAGTGAGTGTGGATGCGCAGGGCCAGGTACGGGTCGGGCGTGTCGTGTGCGCGATGGACTGCGGACAGGTGGTGAATCCCGCCGGGGTGCGCGCGCAGCTCGAAGGGGGCGTCACGTTCGGCGTGAGCGCGGCTCTCAGCAACGAGATCACCATCGCCAACGGGCGCGTACAGCAGGGGAATTTCGACGACTTTCGGTCGCTGCGGATCGCGGACGCACCGAAAGTCGAAGTCCACATCATCAACAGCGGCGAGACACCCGGTGGAGTGGGCGAGACCGGTACCGCCTGCGTCAGCGCCGCGCTCTGCAATGCGATCTACGCCGCCAGCGGCAAGCGCGTGCGCACCCTGCCGGTGAGCCGCGGGTTGCACGCTTGAGCTTGTCGCCATGTTGTGACTAAAGTGCCGTACTGCCCCGGGGGGGCGGTACAAGAACCGACGACTTCGGGGGGAATTCAATGCGCTCTCACAGCAACATCATGATGCCCGGTGCGGGCCGCACGGCGCTCGCCGCGGCGCTCGCCGCACTTGCCTATGCACCTGCCTCAGCCTGGGCGCAGCAGGCACAGGCGCAGCCCACCGAGGAGGCCACCCCCACCGCGGGATTGCAGGAGGTCGTGGTCACCGCGACCCGCCGCGAGCAGAGCCTCAGCAAGGTGCCGATCAGCGTCACGGCGCTGACGCAGGAGAGCCTCGATGAGCGCGGCATCAAGGACTTCTCCGAAGTGGCCCGCTTCACGCCGGGAGTGAATTTCGACAACTCCGGCACCAACAACATCTCGATCCGCGGCATTTCCGGTACGGGCGGCGCCGGCACCACCGGCATCTACATCGACGACACGCCCATTCAGATGCGCGCGCTCGCTTTCAGTCCCGACGAAGCCTTGCCCAAGTCCTTCGATATCGATCGCGTCGAGGTGTTGCGCGGACCGCAGGGCACGCTGTTCGGATCCGGATCCGAGGGCGGCACGGTGCGCTACATCACCACCCAGCCGAGTCTCACCAAGACCAGCATCTACAGCCGTGCGGAGCTCTCCACGACCGCAGGGGGGGCGCCCAGCTACGAGGCGGGCGTCGCCGCCGGCGGGCCGCTGATCGATGGGACGCTGGGGGTGCGCCTGAGCGTCTGGTACCGGTGGGACGGCGGGTGGGTCGACCAGCTCGACCCGTACACCCTCAACATCGTGGAAAGGAACGCCGATCACGAGGAGAACTCGCTCATCCGCCTGGCGGTTCTGTGGGCGCCCAACGAGCACTGGTCGGTCACGCCGAGCATCTATTACCAGGACCGTAAGCGCCACTCAGGCGAGGACTACTGGCCGTTGTACTCCAATCCGGGTAACAACCAATTCGTCAGCGCCGACCCCACCCAGCGCAATTCCCCCGACCAGTTCTATCTGCCGGCGCTCAAGATCGAAGGCGACGTCGGCTCGGCGCGGCTGATCTCCAACACCTCCTACTACCACCGCGAGAACACAACCGGCTACGAGGGTACGCTCTATAACCTCGGCTATTACCAGACGCAGAATGCCGCGCCCATCTTCCTGCGGCCCTGGTCGTGCAGCGGCCCGGTCGCGGACTGCTTCCCGCTGCTGGATGCCAACGGGCTGCATGTTCCGGGCGGCCTGCAGTATCGCGCCCCGTCCAGCATCCAGAATGGACAGCAGAACCTCACGCAGGAGATCCGCCTGCAGTCCTCCGATGCGAACGCGCGCCTCCTCTGGACCGCGGGGCTGTTCGCCAACCAGAACCGCCAGACGTACTTCGAGCAGATCAACGATCCGATGCTCGGTCAACTCACCAATGCGGTCTTTGGAGATCCGAATTTCACCGACTTCTTCTGTTATCTGGACGCCACCGGGACCTGCACGGGCCCCGATGGCTACGTGCCGGGATTCGGCACCGACTCCTATTTCCTCAAGACCAGCTCCAAGGACCAACAGGTCGCGGTCTTCGGTGAGCTCACCCTGGCGATGACCGAGCAACTCAAGCTGACGGTCGGGGCGCGCGAGTCGCACATGAAGTATTCGTTCGACACTTACACCGGCGGACCGCAGCTGTACGCGCCGCCGCGCCTGGGCACGGGCAACATCAGCGAGAACGCCTTCACTCCCAAGGTCAGCCTGCAGTTCCAGGCCGACCCGGGCGACATGTATTACGCCACCTATGCCAAAGGCTTCCGCCCCGGCGGCGCCAACAATCCCATTCCGAACGCCGCGTGTCCCACGGACTTTGCGAACTTCGGCATTCAGACCGATCCGGCAACCTTCAGCTCCGATTCGGTGAACAGCTACGAGATCGGGGCGAAGAATAATTTCAATAACCGCGTGCGCCTCGCGAGCAGCGTCTACTACATCAAGTGGAACAACATCCAGCAGCTGATCGTTCCACCGGTGTGTCAGATCTCCTTCATCGCCAACACCGGCGCAGCGGTGGCCAAGGGAGCCGACCTGCAGGCGGACGTGTCGGTAACCGATCGCCTGACGCTGGAGCTGGCTGCGGGCTACACCGACGCGCGTTACACCGAGGACTTTCGCTTCAGCAACACCGGGGTCGATCCACGCCCGCTGGTCGCCAGCGGTGACGCCGTCATCGGCGCGAGCAGCGAGGCCGGGGGCGGTCAGCCGACAGCGCCGTTTACCGCCTCGCTGGGGGTGGAATACCGTTTCAACCTGGCAAGCCACGACAGCTTCGTGCGACTCGACGGCGAATACGCGGCGCGAGCCAAGTGGCCTACCGCGGGTCTGGATGCGAACACCTCGCAGTTCGATCCGGCGAGCTTCGTACTGCCGCCGACCACCTTCATCAGCCTGCGCGGGGGAATGCAGTTTGGCCCGTGGTCGCTGCAGGGGTTCGTCGACAACCTGACCAACACGCACGACATAACGGCCTACAACTACACGATCTGCAGCAATCCGGGCGACCCGCCGGGCGTCGCCTGCCTGCCCAACACCCCCGGGGCGAGCCGCTTGCAGCGTGCCTACACATTCAGGCCGCGTACCATCGGCGTCACGGCGATTTTCAGGCAGTAGGCCGCCGGCGAATCAGTATTTTTCCGGCGGGGCCGGCCCGCTCGCGGCCAGCGCGCGCACGACTTCGGCGCGCCTCGCCCGCACGTCGGCGAGCGGCGTGCGCCGCTGCTGCGCCACCTCGGCGATGGTGAACGGCGGCACGGGCGATTCGCCGGCAGGGGCGTAGCGCACGGCCAGCCAGTTGAGGACGGCGGCGAGCTGCGCGTCGGAGAGCGCCGAGTTGGCCGCCCCGGGAACCCGCAGCAGGTACTCGCGCCCGGCGCTCGTGCGCATGAAGCGGTTGAGAGAGCCGGCGAGCGGGGGCACCTTGCCGGCGACGCCCTGCGCCTGCTCGCCGTGACAGCCCTGGCAGTAGAGCATGTAGTCCTGCGCCGGGCTGCCGGAGGCCGCGGACATCGCTGCGGTCGCGGCGAGAGCGACCGCCGGCCACAACAGTCTCCGGCGCATGGCTCAGGGCTCCGCGGGCGCTACGCTCTTGCGGTGCTCGCGTACCGCCGCCCCATCGAGCGGCTGAGCGCGCTCGGCGGCGAGCTCGCCGGGCGCGAGCGGCGTCACATCGGCGCCCGCGTGGTCCAGATCGAAGACGACGAAATTCAGCACCGTCGCGAGAGTTGCGTCATCGAGCTGGCCGAACTCCGGCATGCGAAAGTCGTAATGCTTCCCCGCGACGGTGATGTCGCCGAACATGCCGAAGAGCACCGTCATTGCCAGCTGCCGCCGCCCGGCGGCGCTCGCGGCGTAGCGCGCCGGGTAGGACAGCAGCGGAGGCGCCAGCGCGGGCAGGCCGGCGCCCGCCGCCCCGTGGCACACGGCGCAGTTGGCCTGAAAAGTCGTCGCTCCCGCGGGATATTGCGGTCCGGGAGCATCGGCGGCGCGCGCGACGGCGCTGCCGATGCACGCCGCCAGCAGGGCGGCGCTCCAGCCGCGCCTCATTTGTCGGCAACCCCGAGAATCACGGAGACGCTGCAGTGATAGTTGGAGTCGGCGTTGGCCATGCACCAGTTGAGGTCGTTGTTGCGCGACGGCCGGTAGAGGGGCTTCTCGCGCTCGTTGCGCTCGCAGGAGCAGGCGCCGCAGCTGGTCTTACCGCAACAGTCATTGTAGGAGACGATGTAGTCGCGGCCGTCGGCCGGATTGCGGCAGGTGCCGATCCAGGTGATGGGAGAAGAGGTGGTTCCCGGCGGACAGGAGGTGGAGGTGCCGCCGCAGCAGGCGCACAGGTAACCATCGATGGCGCAGTACTTCCAGTAGTCGCAGCTCTCGGGCCCCACCGCCTTCGCCCTGGCGTCCGCAGCCTGCGCGCGACTGCCGCGGTCGATGGGCAGCAGCGGCAGCAGCGCGGCGCCCGTCAGCGCCTGGCCGAGGACCGCGAGCAGGCTGCGACGGGAGCTGCGGCGGGCGAGGGTGCGGGCGGAGTCTTCGAACAGCCGATCAAGCGAGCGCATGCGTACCTTCCCCAACTCAGGGAGTGAGCAGCTGCCAGGGTGTCTGGCCGAGGTTCTTCTCGACGTGGATCACGTGCCCCGTCCCGGCATCGAGGATCGCGAGGTCCGCGCCATCCGTGGCTGCAAACACCAGGGGCGCAGCGTCCTGAGAGACAGTCACGGCGACGACCGGCCGCAGTCCCGCTGCCTTCAGCGGCCAGCGCGCCAGGCGACGATGCTGAGCAAGGTCGAACACCCACAACTCGGTGCCGCCGTCCTTGTGGGAGCCCTCGCCGCCGCGATGCATCGGCACGTAGAGCTTCCCGAGCGCCACGTGGATCGCGCCCACCTGCTCGCCGCCGGGCCGCCATTGGCCGCGCTCGGAGGGGCCGAGCAGGGACCAGGGAGGAGCGAATACGGGCCGTGCACCCGTCAGGTCGACCTGGTGCACCTGGCCGAGGAACGAAAGAAAGGTGAAGCCGCGCGCGTCGGGGATCCCCTGCACGAACACCGGATCCTTGTCCGGATCGAAGAACGGGTCGGACATCGAGCGCGAGGCCTCGTGCCCCTGGCTGTCGAGGCTCACCGTGAGGAGGCGCCCGCTCTCGCACAGCGAGGCGACCCGATCAGGACCGGAGGGAATGGTCAGCACGCAGCCGGCGGTGTCTATCTCGCCGAGCACCGTGCCCTTCACCGGATCGAGCACGCCGAACGAGGCCGCCGGCGTCATGTATGCCACGTAGAGGAAATGACCGTCGCTGCTGTAGGCGATGTTGAATGGCGTAGGCACCGCCTGCAGCCGTTTCGCCGGCAGCACGATCTCGCGCATGGTCGAGAGCGTCGAGGTGTCGGTGAACTCGACCACGTCGGTGCGCGCGCCGCGGCTGCCGCGCGCGAAGTAGGTGGTCGTGACCGCCAGGGCGCTGCGGTCGGGCGAGAGGTTGAAGCCGGGCAGGAAGCCCGCGTCCACCTGGCCGAGCCGGCGATGTGTGTCGCCGTCGTAGAGGTGCACGCGCGCATCGATCTCGTTGCTGAAGGCGTAGTCGAGTACGTAGACCCAGTGCGGGCTGCGCGGCGGCAGCTTCTCCAGGGTCAGATGCTCGGCCGGCAGTGGCGGCGGCTGCAGCGCCGGCGCCGCGGCGAGTGCTGCGGGGGCGGCGGGCATGACGGCGGTCAGCGCGAGGCCCAACGCCGCCGCCCAAGGCGAAAAGGATTGCATGGGCCACCCCCGAAAAACCCAGCCCGAGGCCGCGCGGAAGTCTGGCACATCGCCACGCACGACGAAAGCTGCGGCCGCTCACCGCCGCGGCTCGCCGTTTGACCCTCGCGGCTCGTCTCCCGTAGAGTCGATTGCGATCACGACCAGGATCGCGATTCTCATCGATTATCGATAGGGGGCCAGACGATGCCGCCTGGGTCTGCGCAGTCACTGTGGGCTGCGACCGCGGCCGCCGGACCTGTGCTCGCACCGCTCACGGGTGCGCAGCGCGCCGACGCGGCGGTGATCGGCGCGGGCTATACGGGGCTCTCCGCGGCTCTGCACCTCGGCGCCGCCGGGCGCAGCGTGGTGGTGCTCGAAGCCGCGGCGCCGGGCGAGCGCGCCTCCGGCCTCAATGGCGGACAGGTGATCCCGGGCCTCAAGACCGACCCGGATGAGCTGGAAGAGCACTTCGGGTCCGAGCGCGGCTCACGCCTGGTCGCCGCGACCGGCGGCGGGCCTGATCTGGTCTTCGACCTCATCCGGCGGCATGAGATCGACTGCGATGCCAGGCGCAGCGGCTGGATCCAGCCGGCGACCTCCGAAGGCGCGTTGCGGCAGCTCGCTGCCCGCGCCGGACAGTGGTTGCGGCGCGGCGCGGCGGTGGAGATGCTGACGGCGCGCGCGGTAGGCGAGCTTACGGGGTCGCAGCGCTATTGCGGCGGCCTGCTCGATCGCCGGGGCGGGACGCTGCAGCCCATGTCGTACGCACGCGGGCTCGCGCGCGCCGTGGTGAGCGGCGGCGGACGCATCTTCGAGCGCAGTCCCGCCCAGCGTCTCAGCCGTGTGGCGCGGGAATGGCGCATCGAGGTCCCCGGGGGGAGCCTCAGTGCGCCCACCGTCATAGTCGCGACCAACGCCTACAGCGGTCCGCTGATCGGCGCGCTGCGCCGGAGCATCGTCACCGTGCCATCGTTTCAGGTGGCCACCGCACCGCTTTCAGCCGCGCTGCGCGCCACGATCCTCCCCGGCGGTCAGGCGGCCTCCGACACCTGGCACCTGCTGCGCTACTTCCGGCTGGACGCCCACGGGCGGCTGGTGCTCGGAGCGCGCGGCACCTTCGGTGCCGAGCCCGGTCCCGCGTCGTGTCGTTACCACTACCGCGCCGTCAATGAGCTCTTTCCACAGCTCGCCGGCGTGACCTTCGAGTACCACTGGGGCGGCCTGGTCGCCATGACGCGCGATCACCTGCCGCATCTGCACGAGCTGGCGCCGGGACTGCTCGCGGGGCTCGGCTACAACGGCCGGGGCGTGGCGATGGCGACGCTCATGGGACGGCTGCTGGCGCAACGTGCTCTCGGCATGTCCGATGCGGAGCTCGCCTTCCCGGTAACCCCGCTGCGGCCGATTCCCTTTCACCGCGGAGCGAGCCTCGCGGCACGGGTCGCCATCCAGTATCTTCGGGCGCTGGATCTGATGACGCGGACTCACGCCAGGCTGCGGGGGAGAGCTTCTTGAATCTAACGCGAGCCGTAGTGGTCGCACTGCTGCTGGTGAACGTCGCGTTTGCCATCGGGTGGCTGGCGGCGGTGCGCCGCCACGGACTGCGGGGAAGACCGCAGCTCGCGGACGCCGGGATCGGCGCCCTCACCACCTTCCTCGATACCCTTGGGATCGGCTCGTTCGCGCCGACGACCGCGCTGCTCAAGTTTCGCGGCAAGGTCGCCGACGAGCTCATCCCCGGAACGCTCAACGTCGGGCTGAACGCCGCAGCCCTCATCGAGACCCTGCTCCTCATCGGCCTGGTCAACGTCGATCCGGCGCTGCTCGCCGCCATGGTGGCGAGCTCCGCCTTCGGCGCGTGGCTCGGCTCGGGTATCGTGAGCCGGATGCCGCGCCGCTCCATTCAGCTCTTCATGGGCGCGGCGCTGCTGATCGCCGCCACGTTCTTTGCGATGACCAACCTCGGTGCCTTTCCGGCCTTCGGGACGGCCCTGGCGCTCGCCGGCTGGAAGTTTCCTTTCGCCGTCGCGGTGAGTTTCGTGCTGGGCGCGCTGATGTGCGTCGGCATCGGCAATTACGCGCCGCTCACGATCCTGCTGTCGCTCCTCGGCCTGGCCCCGATCGGGGCCTATCCCATCATGATGGCGAGCGACGGGCTGCTGCAGCCGGTCGCGAGCCTCGGCTTCTTCCGCTCGGGCCGCTTCTCACACACGGCTTCGCTCGGGCTGACGGTGGGGAGTTTCGTGGGCGTGCCGCTGGCGTACAGCATCATCAGGTACGTCCTGCAAAGGCCTGACGGCGTGAAGCTGATTCGCTGGCTGGTGACCGCGGTGGTGGTCTATTCCGCGGTCGCGATGCTGCGCTCTGCGCGGCGCGAGCGTGTGGCGTCGCGCGCCGCGGCCGCCGTAGCGCGCTGAGCCCGACCCCGAAGCGAGGGAACGGCACGGAATCCGTTGCGCACCGGATTCCGGCCGACGGGCGCGTTAGGGGTAACGCCCGGTTTTGAACCCGCTCAACCGACCGTCCAGCCCATGCGTACGGCGGCGAGGTAGGTGCCTACCACGGGCCGCCTCACGCTGCCTGGCGCGGCGTGCCGGTGGGTGCATGCGGCCACGATCGGCCCTGCGGCCGCATACGCGCCCGCTACGATGGCTGCGAACGCCAGATTGATGAGCAGGGATCCGAAGATCGCCCAACCCGCGAGCCTCATGGTGTCCTCCCGGCCTGGCCTTGCTTCCTTATGAGACACCCGGGCGCCCTGGGGTTTGAAGCCGAAGGGTGCGGATTCGTCCTCGCCGGCAACGGGTTCGTCCCGCGAGGCCGGATGTTACGATCATGCGAACGGGGAAGCTGATGTCGAAGCTGCACGAAGTCGAGTTTCACCGCCTGCGCCCCACGCAGATCACGGTCGGCCTGATCGAGGTCCACGACAAGCGCGCCAGGCTCGAGTCCCTGAAGAAGCACGAGCAGAAGGAGTTCCTCCTCGGCCACCCGATTCCCGCGGTATGGGGCCCGGATGACAAGCTCTACATCACCGACCACCACCACCTCGGAAGGGCTGCGGAGGAGGCGGGCATCGACACCGGCTTCTTCATGGTCGAGGAGGATTTTTCGAAGCTGCCGATAGCGCAGTTCTGGCCCAGGATGAGGGCCGCGAAGTGGGCGCATCCGGTGGATCAACATGGCATGGAGCAGCCGTTCGAGCTGATCCCGAATCACCTCACGAAGCTCATCGACGACCCGTATCGCTCCCTCGCGGGTTACGTGCGCGACGCAGGTGGTTACGACAAGTCACCGACCGCGTTTTGCGAATTCATGTGGGCGGACTTCTTCCGGCCGCAGGTATCGATCGGTCCCACCCGCGGCGACTTCATGAACGCGGTCGCGGCCGCCCTGAAGCTCGCTGCATCGCCCGCGGCAGCGTCACTCCCCGGCTACAAGGGTCCAGCGAAAGCCTGACTCGCCCCGGGAGCGGGCCGAACTGGAGCTGGACACTGGCCCCGGATCCCATATTTTACCGGAACGCAATAGGCCCTCCGGCGCACGGGCCGGACTACTCCACAGCAAGAATGGCGGCGGTACGCTGCGGGAGGACTGGGAAACAGGACCCACGGCCCTGCCTGCCGACCGTTGCTGCGGTCGGGCGGGGTCGCGTCCTGGCGCGAGGTGCCGATGAGCGCTGTGACGGTGCGACCGCTGACACGCGTCGCGCCACTGGATGGATTGCGCGGCATAGCGATACTCGCCGTGGTGCTGCACAACACCGTTGCGGCGCTGGAGGGAGCAGGAGCACCCGACCACCTCGCGCGCTTTCTGATGCGCCTTGCAGGCCCCGGCTGGATAGGTGTCCAGCTGTTCTTCGCCCTGTCGGGCTGCCTGATCGTCGGCGAGCTGTTGGATCATCAGGGGGCGCGGAACTATCTGCGGGCGTTCTACGCCAGACGCGCGCTGCGCATCCTGCCTCTCTACTACTCGACCCTGGTGCTGCTCCTGGCAATAACCGCCTTTCACGCGATGCCCGCGGCGGCGCGTTACCTGAGAGACGACGGCTGGCAATTGTGGCTGCTGGTCAATAACTACGCGGGGCCCCCGCCAGTCGGTTTCGGGCACTTCTGGTCGTTGGCCGCCGAGGCTCAGTTCTACGCGCTCGTGCCTTTGCTGGTAGCACGAGCCAGGGTGCCCCGGCTTGCGCTCACGTGCACATGCATCGCCCTGGGAGCGCTCGCCGTTCGCACGGCATTCGCGCTGACGGGAGCCAGCGCGTGGACGATCTACACCGATACGGCGTTCCGACTCGATGCGCTCGCTCTGGGCGCCGCAGGCGCGTGCCTCATTCGCCTCGAATACACGAGGGGCCTCCTGCGCAAGCACTCCGCAGCCGCATTCCTGCTTGCCGGAGTGGTACTCCTGCTCGGAGCTCACCCGACTCACTCGTATGACTATTCGAGGCTCGCCTGCCAGACCTACGGGTACACGCTTGCGGCAGTCGCGTGCGCGCTGGTCGTTGCCTCCGCAGGCGCGGTGCCTGGCGGGAGCGAAGCGCGCCAGCCCTGGATCCGGTGGCTGAGCTCGACGCCGCTGCGGCTCGTGGGTCGCTACAGTTTCGGCATCTACATATTTCACAATTTGCTCAACCACCTTGTCGGGGTGCCCCTGGTGCAGCGCTTGTTCCCGACACACGTCTCCGGGGCGACCATGGCCGCCTACAGTACCGTCGTATTCATCGTGAGCTTCGCACTCGCGGCACTGAGTTTCGAGTTCTTCGAGAGCAGGTTCCTGAGGCTGAAGCCGAAATTCGAGACTTCCCCGGCAGCGACGGCGGCGGGCTTCAGGACCGCCCAGGCACCGGCGACCGCAAGCGGCGGCGCGATCGCCCCGATCTATCCGACGAGCTCGGGCCGGCCATGAACCGGACAGCGGACTGGTAGAATCACGCGCGCCACGAGTGGGAGAGGTGGCAGAGCGGTTGATTGCACCGGTCTTGAAAACCGGAGGGTCCGCAAGGGCCTCGTGGGTTCGAATCCCACCC
>DASQGK010000105.1:0-4438 GCA_035632655.1 Steroidobacteraceae bacterium
GGGGCGCGCCTCGATCATGTAGACGAGCTTGGCGCGCGTATCGTTGCTGTAGATGACGGGCGGCGTGTACTCGGCCTCCGCCGAGATGTAGGTGATCGTTGCCGGGATGTCCGCAGCGCAGCCGTCGCAGTGCAGGCTCACTTTCCCGCCGGGCGCGAGGCTGCCGAGGCGGGTCTCGGGGACGAAGAAGCGCACCTTGACGTTCTGCGGCGGCAGCAGCCGCACGACGGGGCTTCCCGGGCCGACCCACTCGCCTTCCCGGTACATCGTGTCATAGACGAGTCCGGCCGCCGGTGCGCCGACCGATTTCTGGTCGAGCTTCCAGTCCGCCTGAGTCAGCACCGCCTGGGCCGCCAGTACCTGCTTGGACAGGGCCTTCAGCTGTTCGCTGCGGCCGGCCAGCCGCGCGACCTCGACCTGGCTCGCGAGCTCGTTGACGCGGGCCGCATCGCTCGTCGCCTGCGCCAGTGTCGTCTCGAGCTGCTCGCGGGATATGCCGCCGGCGCGGTACTGCGTCTCGTCGCGCTGGCGCTGCTGCGCCGATTTCTCTGCCATCGCCTGCGCCTGCGCGAGCTGGGCGCGGATCACCGCCACCTCGGGCGCCCGCTTGCCGGTCTCAAGATCGGCGAGCTGCGCCTGGGCGGCGGCGAGCTGCTGCTCAGCCTGCACCCGCGCGGCTCTTTCCGCGGTCGCCTCGAGCGTGAACAGCGGGGCGCCGGCGGCGACCTCCTGGCCGCGCGCGACGGACAGGTGCTCGAGGTGCCCGCCTTCGGATGAGGCGAGGTACACGAACTCGCCCTCGACGTAGCCCTGGAAGCTGCCGGCGTGCGAGCTGCAGCCGCCGCAGATCAGTCCCAGAGCGCCCATCAGCAGAGAAGTACGTGCCGAGTCCATGGTTTGCCTCATTTGCCGCGCGTGCGCCGCTGTTGGGGTGGCGAGAAAGCGCTCACCAGGAGTGCCTCCGCATGACGTGCCAGGTCCTCGCGACCGACGCCCTGCATCACCGGTATCTCGCGCCACATGTGCATGGTGGCGAGCGGCAGGAGGGTGGTCCCGAGCACCGACATCAGAACCAGTCGTGGATCGAGGTCGCGATTGATGGTGCCCTCGCGCTGAGCCGCCGCCACCGTGGCGATCAGATGGCGGACGTATTCGAACGGCATGCCTTTCAGCACCCGCGAGCGCAGCAGTCCGCCCTCGCTCAGGATCTCGCGCAGCCACAGGCCCGGCAGCCAGGGCATGACCTCGGTGGCTTTGAGGATGCGCCGCACCAGGCCGCGGAGCATGGGCAGCACCTCGCCGGTCTCGGCCACCGGCGCCCAGACGGACCTCAGAGTAGGCAGCAGGCGCTCGCCGGCGACCGCATCCAGCAGCCGGTCACGGTCACTGAAGTAGTAGTGGACCATGGCCGGCGTGACCCCGGCGCGGGCGGCGATCCGGGCGATGGTGGTGGCGGCGGCTCCCCGCTCGGCAAACAGCTGCATCGCGCTGTCGAGCAACAGCTCGCGGGCGGCGATGCCGCTGTCCTGGCGGGGGCGGCCGATGGCGCGGCTTCGGGCTCGGGCGGGCATGGCTCTATATTAATTAACTGATTCATTAATTCAAGCGTTCGCGGCCTAAAGTCGCGGCCCGCGCTGCCGATAGGGTCGTCAGGGAGCGGTGGTTTGCATCAGGGAGTGATGCTCCGAATGAAGATCTCGACGAGGCTCATCCTGTTCTTCTGCGGAGTCGTCACACTGTTCGTGCTGCTCGCGAGCGCGCTCCTCGCTCAGACCCGCACCGTGTCCGCCGGTTATGCCGCGCTGCTCGGCCAGCAGGTGCGCCAGGCCGAGATGGCGCGGGTCACCCAGGTGAGCTTCAAGAAGCAGGTACAGGAGTGGAAGGACATCCTGCTGCGCGGCTATGCGCCGGCGGACCTCGAGAAGTACACGCGGCAGTTCCACGACGAGGAGACCCGGGTGCGCAGCGGCGCGGTCGACCTGGCCCGGGCGGTGACCGATGCGACATGCCGCGGGCTGCTCGAGCAGTTCGTCGCCGCGCACCAGAGGCTGAGCGAGCAATACCAGGGGGCCTACGACGTCTACCTCGGCAGCCATTTCGACTTCAGGGCCGCCGACAAGCTCGTGCGTGGCAGGGACCGGGAGCCGACGGATCTCTTCGACAAGGTCGTGCAGCAGCTCAATGACGACGTCGTCGCATCGGTGGCGGCGCAGGAGCGCGCGGTGGCACGCAGCCGCAGCCTGGCGCTGATCCTCGTGGGAGGCCTGCTCGGCGGACTGGGTGTCGTCGGACTGCTGACGGTACGGGACATTCTGCGGCGCCTTGCCCGCCTCAAGGCGGTCTCCGACCGCCTCGCGGCCGCCGACATCGACGGTCTGGCCATCGACATCTCCGGTCCCGATGAGATCGGGCAGTTCGGCGAGAGCATGAAGGGTGTGCACGCTGCGATCGAGGAGCTGTCGAGCCTGGCGGCTGCCGCCGCGGGCTGATGGCAGGGAAATACCTCATGGCAGCGAAGCTCACGGAGTTCTACAGCCAGGCCGCGCATGAATTCGGGCTGGCAGGCCGCATCAAGCTGGCACTGTTGACGAAGATCTCCTCGGAGAAGGCCGGCGCCGTCGAGGACTCCCCGGACAACATCCGGGTCTTCGAGCAGGCGATGCAGCAGCTGCGGACGCAGGCGGGCGGCTAGCCCGCGCCCCCTTGGCCACTTCACCCGACCCGGCGCTGGAAGCAGCACGGCAGCGCATCGCAAGCCTGCCCGTGCTGCCGGTGCTCGATCCGCGCCTGCCGCAGGTGCTGGCGCAGACCGACGTCGATCTGCAGTATCGGCAGCTGCGTGAGCTGTTGCGCGTCGATCCCGCACTCGCCGCACGCGTGCTCAAGGTGGCCAACTCGGCCTTCTACGGCGCGCGCTCGATCGGCTCCATCGATCGCGCCCTGACGGTGCTCGGCGCGGTGGCGGTGGCGGGCATCGCCATGGTCGCGCGCTTCGATGCGACTTCAGCCTCGCAGGGTCGCGCGGATCCGGCGCTGCGGCAGCTGCGCCGGCATAGCCTGCTGACGGCGGTCGCAGCCAGGGCGCTCGCGGCGCGCGCCGGCGACCGCCTCTGGGATCCGGAGTCGGCATTCGTGCTCGGACTGCTGCACGACCTCGGCTGGCTGGTGGGCGGGGCAGTGCCGGGCGCGGAGCCTGCCGCGCCCGGCGAGCATGCGCTGCTGAGCGCCGCGCTGTTCACACACTGGCAGCTGCCCGTGCAGTTCATCGCTGCGGTGCGCGACCACCACGGGGTCGAGCCGGGGGCGGCGCCCGGCAGCGCGCTGCTCGCGGTGGCCGAGCTGTGCAGCGTGCATGCGGGCGATGAATTCGCCGCGCGATTGTCGCCCACGGACGCGCAGCTTGCCCTCGCCGTCTTCGGTCTGAGCGATGCGGAGCTGGCGCAGCTCGGCGCCGGGTGTGCCGCGGAAGCGGCCGCGATCGACGGCCTGGTGCACTGATGCTGCGCAGTGAGGACCTGATTCTCGATGTGCTCGAGCAGCAGCTCTCGAGCAGAGCTGCCGACGAGGCGCCGGCGCGCGACCGGCTCACGGGCCTGCTGAGCCGCGACGCGCTGCTCGCCCGGCTCGAGGAGACGCTGGCGCGCGCCGCGACCCAGCCGCGCAACGGCTTCGCGCTGCTGCTGCTCGATCTCGACCGCTTCAAGCTGGTCAACCACGCCTATGGCCACGAGGCGGGCGATGAGCTGCTGCGGCAGGTGGCGGCGCGGCTGCGGGCCGTGAGCCGCGCCACCGATGCGGTGCTGCCCGCGACCCGCGGCAATTCCGCCGCGCGTCTCGGCGGCGATGAGTTCGTCATCGTGCTCGAGCAGCAGGCGCGCCGCGAGCAGGCGCAGGCGCTGGCGGCACGCCTGCTCGGCGCGCTCGCCGCCGAGTACTGGATTCAGGGCACGCGCGTCACCCTGTCCGCCAGCATCGGCATCGTCCACAGCGACGGCGGCTATCGCAGCGCCGGCGAGCTGCTGCGCGATGCGGATGCGGCGATGGATGCGGCCAAGGCGGCCGGTCGCGGCCGCTGGGTGGTATTCGACACCTCCATGGGCCAGCGCATCCGCCTCAGCGTCGACACCGAGCGCGAGTTGCGCGGCGCGATCGAGAAGCAGCAGCTGGCGCTCGTCTACCAGCCGATCGTGAATCTGCACAGCGGCGCGGTGGCCGGGGTCGAAGCCCTGGTGCGCTGGCAGCATCCGAGCAAGGGCACGATCCCGCCCGCGCAGTTCCTGCCGGTAGCGGTCGAGAGCGGGCTCATCAAGCCGCTCGGCGAGTGGGTGATGCAGCGGGCCTGCCGCGATTTCGCGCGGCTGCAGCGCAGGATGGAGAGCGGCGCGCCGGAGTTCGTCAGCGTCAACGTCTCCCGCCAGCAGCTGGTCGATCCTTCGCT
>DASQGK010000106.1:0-5622 GCA_035632655.1 Steroidobacteraceae bacterium
CGCAGAACCATACGGTGCCCACCGGCTTTTCCGGACTTCCACCATCCGGGCCGGCGATGCCGGTCACCGCGACTGCAACGCTCACCGCGGGGACCCTCAGGGCTCCCAGCGCCATCTCGCGCGCCGTCTCTTCGCTGACGGCGCCAAATTCCTCGAGGATCCGCCTCGCCACCCCGAGGTCGCGCATCTTGGCTGCGTCCGAGTAAGTCACGTAGCCGCACTCGAACCACCGTGAGCTGCCGGGGACGTCGGTCAGTACCTTGGCAATCCATCCTGCGGTGCACGACTCGGCGGTCGCCAGGCGTCGCCCGGCGCCCAGCAGCTGCTCGCCCACACGGGTGGCCAGGGGATAGAGCTCGGCATCGGTCACCATGGCTGATGAGGCTACTCGCGCGCACCCGGGTCGTCGACCGGGCCACAGGTACGGCAGCCTTCGCGCAGCATGAACGCGGAGCCCTTAGGGCTCTAGAACGAACGCGCAGTCAGCAAGTGTCTTTCTTCAATCGATTCAATTTCCGCACTGTGCGTTTCAGACACTCTGAGCGCTACGTCTCAGGTGCCATCTCCCCGGGCACCGGCAAGCCTACCTTGCGGCAGAAGGCGGCAAAGCGCGCATCGTCCTTGTAGCGCAGGATGAAGGGGTCGTAGAGGAGGTACACGATACCCGGGTCGTGGTTGCTTAAGGCCCGGTCGAGCCACTCGAAGGTCGCCTTGGCATCGTTGCGCAGCGCGTAGATTTCGGCAATCTGAAACGGACCAAGGCTCGCATACCTGTCGATCAGCGTCCTGAGCGCCGCATCGGCCGCCTTGCGGTCGCCGCCGATCTGCCGTGCGGAGGCGAGCGCGATGTCCTGCCACGGTCCAGGCGGCTCCTGCTGCGCGGCATCGAGTGCCGCCGGCGCGTCGCTACGCTGGACCTCGATCATGGTGAGCCTGTAGTGATAGGCCGCCGCGCCGGGCCCCAGCTCGATGGCTCTGCGGATCGCTCGCTCGGCCTCACTCAGGCGATTGAGTCCCGAGAGATAGCTGGCGAGCCAGCTGTACCAGTTGGCCTGCAGTGGCTCGGTTGCGAGCGCCTGGTGCGTCAGCTCGATCGCCGGCTCCACCGCGCCGAGAGTCGCGAGCTGCCTCCCCAGATAGAACGTCGCCTCACCGTCACTTGGCGCGAGCGTCAGCGCACGACGATACTCTGACTCCGCTCCACGCCAGTCGAAGTCGGCCACCCGAAGCAGTTCACCGCGGGCAAGGTGGGCGGCCGCAAGGTCCGGCGAGAGGACGAGTGCGCGATCAGCCGCCGCGCGCGCTTTGGCGTACGATTCCTGAGCCGGGGTACCTTCGAGGAATCGCGAACCGAGATTGATCCAGGCTTGCGACAGGTCGCTCCAGGCGAGCGCGTAGCGCGGATCGAGCTGGGTTGCCTGCGCGTAGTACTCGATCGCCCTGCGATAATCGGCTTCCGTGTTGCGGGAGAAAAAGAACTGGCCCTGCAGCAGCGCGTTGTATGCCTCGAGACTCCCACCAGGAGGCCGCTTGCTCTGCTCTGCCGCATGCTCACCTGGCAGGAGTTTTGTTCGCAGCGCCCCGGCCACCGCACGCGTGATCTCATCCTGCAGCGCAAAGAGATCTTTGTACGGCCGATCGTAACGCTCCGACCATTGCATGCTGCCATCGGCGGTGTCAATGAGCTCGGCACTCACCCGGATCGTGTCTCCTGACTTGCGCACACTCCCCTCGAGCAGATGCGCAACACCCAGCTTCGCCCCGATGCTGCGGCTATCCTCTTTCGAGTCCCGGAACTGGAACGCCGAACTCCGCCCGATTACCTTCAGTCCTGGGAACTGCCCGAGCGCGGTGATCAGGTCCTCCGATATCCCGTCGGAGAAGTACTGCTGACTCGCCTCCCCGCTCTCATTCGCCAGCGGCAGCACCGCGATGGAGGCCGCGCCCCGAACGAGAGCCTTCGATCCCGTCAGCCGCTCGAATGCGAGATACCCGAGCGCGAGGGCGGCGGCCACCAAAGTGATTGCCCCGTACCGCACTTGTCTGCGCGAACGGGTGAGCCCCCGCGCGCCGCTCGCCGCCGCGCTGCCGGCTGTACCGGCCGGGTCCGGGGCGGCAGAACTCTCGGGCGTAAGCAGCCGCCTGACCCGATCGACGAAGGCCAGCGGCGTCTCACCGCCCGGCAGGCGCGTCCAGTGCACTTCCCGGAACCGCTCCGGCACGCGTTCATCATCATCACGCGTGTCGTCGATCACGACCGGCAACAGAAACGTCATTTCCGCATCCATGAGGTAAGAGCGATCAACCGCCAGCTTCCATTCAAGGCGGAAATACCCCTCGCGGCGATCGTGTGTGGCGTGCGAGATGACCGGAATGAACAGCGCGCAGGTCTTGATCTGCTTGCGGATCGACCTGTCCCACGCATCCCCGCCACGGAGCTCGCTCTGGTCGAACCAGACCTCGATACCAGCGCCTCGCAGAGCCGCGCAAATCCTCTGTGCCGCCTCCACATCCTGCGAGGCGTGGCTCAGGAACACAGCCCCGCTCGCAGTGGATGGCTGTGAGACCCCCGTGGAGTGAGATGCGCCGATTTCTTCTGTGCTCATTGCGTCAGGCTCTGCGCGCTCCGGCAAGGATGCCCGGCGGTGCGAACGACAGCAAATCCGCTGCGTCCGGAGGGCGGCAGGACGGTCTGTGCGTGCCGCTCACGGAAGCGTCTAAAATCACACCGCCTCAGTACCAGCGATCAATACCGCCAAGCCCTTGAACGACCAGCCACACACGCCCGTCATGCAGCAGTACCTGCGCATCAAGGCGGCGCATGCGGACACTCTGCTCTTCTATCGCATGGGGGATTTCTACGAGCTCTTCTACGACGACGCCCGTCGCGCCGCGGCCCTCCTCGACATCACGCTCACCACGCGCGGCGCCTCCGCCGGCCAGCCGATTCCCATGGCGGGTGTGCCGGTTCACGCCGTCGACACCTACCTCGGCCGCCTCATCCGCAAGGGCGAGAGCGTCGCCATCTGCGAGCAGAAGGGGGACCCCGGGGTGAACCGGGGTCCGCTCGAGCGCGAAGTAGTGCGCATCGTGACGCCCGGGACGGTCACCGACGCGGCACTCCTCGAGGAACGCAGCGATACCCTCGCCGCGGCGCTCGCGCGCGAGGGTGCACGCTTTGGGCTCGCATGGCTCGACCTCGCCGCCGGACGCTTTACCGTGCTCGAGGGCGAAGGAAACGCCGCGCTCGCAGCGGAGCTCGAGCGGCTCAAGCCCGCGGAGCTTCTGGTGGCCGAGGGCGGCGCCCACGGCCTCGGCCGCAACGGCACGGCGGTCCGGTCACGGCCTCCCTGGCATTTCGAGCTCGCCAGCGCCTCGCGCGCGCTCACCGACCAGCTCGGCACGCTCGGTCTCAAGGGCTTCGGCGCCGATGAGCTGCCGCTCGCCATCGGCGCCGCGGGGGCTCTGCTGCAGTACGTGCGCGACACTCAGCGCGCGGCGCTCCCGCACGTGCGTGCGCTGCGCGTCGAGGAACGCGGCGATGCCCTCATGCTCGACGCCGCCAGCCGCCGCAACCTCGAGCTCGATTCGAGTCTGTCCGGCAATCCCGCGGCGACATTGCTGGCAGTGATCGACAGCTGCGTCACCGCAATGGGCTCGCGGGAGCTGCGCCGCTGGCTCAACCGCCCGCTCACCAGCCATTCCGAGCTGCGCGCACGCTATTCTGCGCTCGGCGCGCTGATCGATGCGCGGCGCGGCGCGGCGCTCCGCGAGCACTTGAGCGGAATCGGCGACATCGAGCGAATCCTCGCGCGCGTTGCGCTGCGCTCGGCCCGGCCGCGCGACCTGACCCAGCTGCGCGCATCGCTCGGCATCCTCCCCGCCCTGCAGGCGGCGCTCGCCGCCCTCGATTCTCCGCTGCTGCGCGAGCTCGCTGCGGGGATCGACGAGCATCCTCAAGTCCTTGGGCTGTTGTCGGCGGCGATCGCGGCCGAGCCCGCAACGCTCCTGCGCGACGGCGACGTGATTGCGGCCGGCTACGACCCCGAGCTCGATGAGCTGCGCCGCATCGCCACCCACACCGACGAATTCCTGCTCGATCTGGAGCGGCGCGAGCGCGAGCGCACCGGGCTCGCCGGCCTCAAGCTCGGCTACAACCGCGTGCAGGGCTTCTTCATCGAGGTGGCGCGGCGCGACGCCGAGGGGGTGCCGAAGGATTACATCCGGCGCCAGACCGTGAAATCGGCCGAGCGCTTCGTCACCGCGGAGCTGAAGAGCTTCGAGGACCGCGTGCTCGGCGCACGCGACAAGGCGCTGATGCGCGAGCGGGCGCTGTACGAGGAAGTCCTGACGCAGCTCATCGATCGCCTCGCACCGCTGCAAAGCACCGCCGCAGCGCTGGCGGCGCTCGATGCGCTCGCGGCTTTGGCCGAGCGTGCCGCCGCTCTCGGGTGGACGGAGCCGCTGCTGGTCGCCGAGGCCCGCCTGAGTATCGAGGGTGGACGCCACCCGGTGGTGGAGCGCTTCGCGGATGTGCCGTTCGTGCCCAACGACCTCAGGCTCGATGCGGAACGGCGCATGCTGATCATCACCGGACCGAATATGGGCGGGAAGTCCACTTACATGCGCCAGGCCGCGCTCATCGTATTGCTCGCGCACATCGGCAGCTACGTGCCCGCGGAGCGCCTGGTGGTGGGGCCGCTCGACCGGATCTTCACCCGCATCGGCGCGGCCGACGATCTCGCCGGCGGCCGCTCGACATTCATGGTGGAAATGACCGAGGCGGCGAACATCCTGCACAACGCCACCTCGCGCAGCCTGATACTCCTCGACGAGATCGGGCGCGGCACCAGCACCTTCGACGGGCTGTCGCTCGCCTGGGCGATGGCCCGCGACATCGCCGTGCGCGTGCGCGCCTTCACGCTGTTTGCGACCCACTACTTCGAGCTCACTGCGCTCGCCACCGAGGTGGAGGGCTGCGCCAACGTGCACCTCGATGCGACCGAGCACGGCGAGACGATCGTGTTCCTGCACGCGGTGAAGGACGGCCCGGCTAACCGCAGCTACGGACTGCAGGTGGCGCAGCTCGCGGGCGTGCCGCTTCCGGTGATCGGGGCCGCGCGGCAGTACCTGGAAGCGCTCGAGTCAGAGCGCGATCGCCGGCGTGCCGCCGGGACGGGAAGCACCCAGCCACAGGAGGAGCTGCCTTTGTTCGTCGCGCCGCTGTCCGGGGCGGATGCGCGGCTGCGCGCCGCCCTGGCCGCCATCGACCCTGACGGACTCTCGCCCAAGGCGGCGCTCGAGGAGCTCTACCGGCTCAAGAAGCTGCTTTAGAAATCGCTCCCCGAGGCGCAGCCGGCAAAAACCACGCTTTTTGCCGGCGGCAACGAAGCTCATGTCCGCCGGAATCGCTTCCTGCGTCCGGCCAATCAACGTAATGAAAAATGACCCTGCGTGAGGAACGCCCCCGCCTCGTGCGCTACGCGCGCGGAGACCAGCATTCCGAGGTGGCTCACCGGCAGGACGATGTGATCGGTGGCGCCGGGCAGACGCGTCTCGCTCACTGCGATGGTGCCATCGTTCTCCTCGTCGAAGTGCGCGAAGAACTGCCCGAGGCCGAGC
>DASQGK010000107.1:0-53640 GCA_035632655.1 Steroidobacteraceae bacterium
GAGCGCAACACCGAGCAGGACTGGCTCAAGACCAATCTCGCCAAGTTCAGCCGCATGATGCAGGGACAGCGCGATCTGGCCACGGTCGGCAAGCTGCTGTTGTCGGAGCTCGCGCCGCTGGTCAGCGCCCAGCAGGGCGTCATCTACGTCATGGACGGCGCCAGCCAGCCGCGCGTTCTCAGGGAGCTGGCCAGCTACGCCGACGAGGGGTCCGACGGCCGCGAGCCGCGCCGCTACGGGATCGGCGCCGGCCTGGTCGGCCAGGCAGCCGCCGACCGCCAGCGCCTGCTGCTGACCGATGTCACGGCCGACGACATCCGGGTGCGCGGCGGCCTGCTCGACGTCCGTCCGCGCAGCGTGATCGTGCTGCCGGTGCTGTACGAGGGCCAGGTGAAGGCGGTGCTGGAGCTCGGTTCGCTCGGCGAGTTCACCGCCTCGCAGCTCGCCTTCCTCGAGCAGCTGACCGGCAGCATCATCGGCGTGGTGTTGAACACCATCGAGGCGACGATGCGCACCGAGGGACTCCTCACGCAGTCGCAGCAGCTTGCCGGGGAGCTGCAGGCGCAGCAGACCGAGCTGCAGCAGACCAACGCCGAGCTCGCCAGCAAGGCGCGGCTGCTCGCCGAGCAGAACGTCGAGGTGGAGCGCAAGAACCAGGAGATCGAGCTGGCGCGGCGCGCGCTGGAAGACAAGGCCGCGGAGCTGGCGCTCACTTCACGCTACAAGTCGGAGTTCCTCGCGAACATGTCGCACGAGCTGCGCACTCCGCTCAACAGCATCCTGATCCTCGGCCAGCAGCTCGCCGAGAATGCCGACCACAACCTCTCCGCGAAGCAGGTGGAATTCGCCACCACCATTCACGGCGCCGGCACCGACCTGCTCAATCTCATCAGCGACATCCTCGATCTGTCGAAGATCGAGTCGGGTACGGTGACGGTCGAGTGCGAAGACCTCCTGTTCACTCACCTCAAGGAGACCATCGAGCGCAATTTCCGCCACGAAGCCGAGGCGCGCCAGCTGTCCTTCACCGCCGACTTCGATACTCACCTCGGCAGGGCGATGGTCACCGACTCGAAGCGCCTGCTGCAGGTGCTGAAGAATCTCCTCTCGAATGCGTTCAAGTTCACCGAGCACGGCGGCGTGCGCCTGCGCGTCGGCATGGCGGCGGGAGGCTGGAGCGCAGAGCATCCGCTCCTCGGCCAGGCGCCCGCGGTGGTGGAGTTCTCCGTGAGCGACACCGGCATCGGTATCTCGGCGGAGAAGCAGAGGATCATCTTCGAGGCCTTCCAGCAGGCCGACGCCGGCACGGCGCGCAAGTACGGCGGCACGGGACTCGGGCTGGCGATCAGCCGCGAGCTGGCGCACCTGCTGGGCGGCGAGATCCGCCTGAGCAGCGTACCCGGGAGCGGCAGCACCTTCACGCTGTATCTGCCGCTCGCCTATATGGGATCCGCCTACAGCCGCAGCACGACGCAGCAACCGGGCAAAGTGCCGTCTTACGCGCCGGTTCCGATCGCGACGACACGGCAGGAGGAAATCGCCGACGACCGCGAGAACCTGCAGCCGCAGGACCCGCTGCTGCTGCTGGTGGAGGACGACCCGCACTACGCGCGGGTACTGTTGGATCTTGCGCGGCAGCGCGGCTTCAAGGTGGTGCTGGCGCGCACCGGAGCGGAAGCCCTGGCGCTGATCCCGAAGCATCGGCCTACCGCGGTCTCGCTCGACGTGTTCCTGCCGGACATGCTGGGCTGGACGGTGCTGAGTCAGCTGAAGCGCAATGCGGAGACCCGGCACATTCCCGTGCAGATCGTCACGGTGGAAGAGGAGCGGCAGTACGGGCTCGAGCGCGGCGCCTTCTCATTCATCACCAAGGGCGCCACCACCGCAGGGCTCGACGAGGCATTCACACGGCTGAAGAGCTTCACCGCCACGCGCCGGCGGCGCCTGCTGGTGGTCGAGGACGACCCGGCGGAACAGCTGAGCGTCAGGGAGCTGCTGGGACAGGCGGACGTGGAGATCGTCTCCGCCGCCACCGGCGCCGCGGCGCTCGCGGCGCTGCGCAGCAGCGCCTTCGACTGCGTGGTCCTCGACCTGCGGCTTCCCGATATGTCCGGCGTCGAGCTGCTGGCCGAGGTGCAGAAAGACGAGCAGCTGCGGCGCACGCCGATCATCGTCTTCACCGGCCGCGAGCTCAGCGAGCCGGAGGAGATCGAGCTGCGCCGCAACGCCAAGAGCGTGGTGCTGAAGGGCGTGCGTTCGCCGGAGCGCCTGCTGGACGAGGTGGCGCTGTTCCTGCATCTGCAGATCGCCGACCTGCCCCCGTCCAGGCAGCGAATGATCGAGATGCTGCACCAGAGCGATGAGGCCCTCAGCGGCCGCACGGTGCTGGTGGTCGACGACGATATCCGCAACATCTTCGCCCTCAACAGCCTGCTCGAGCGCCACAGCATGCACGTCATCACGGCGAGCAACGGCGGGGAGGCGATCAAGCTGGCCGAGACCACCGACGATCTGGCGCTGGTGCTGATGGACGTGATGATGCCGGAAATGGACGGTTACGAAACCATGCGGCGGATTCGCAGCAACCCTAAATTCCGTCTGCTGCCGATCATCGCGCTCACCGCCAAGGCGATGAAGGGCGATCGGGAGAAGTGCCTGGAGGCGGGCGCCTCGGATTACGTCGCCAAACCGGTGAACACCGAGCAGCTGCTGTCGCTGGTGCGGATGTGGCTGCACCGCTAGCGTCCGGGAAGGGGGGCGGGCGCTGCGCGGACGCCGTCGACCGGGTAAACATCCTGCTGGTGGACGACCAGCCGGCGCGGCTGCTCACTTATCAGACCATACTGAGCGAGCTCGGCCATAACCTCGTGGCGGCGCGCTCGGGCACCGAGGCCCTCGAAAAGCTGATGCGCGACGAATTCGCCGTCGTGCTGCTCGATGTCAGCATGCCCGGCATGGACGGCTTCGAGGCCGCCCACCTGATTCACGAGCACCCACGCTACGAGCGGACGCCGATCATTTTCGTCACCGGGGTGCACGTCACCGAGCTCGATCGTCTGAAAGGCTACGCGCTCGGAGCGGTCGACTATGTATCCGTTCCGGTGGTCCCGGAGATCCTGCGCGGCAAGGTGGCGGTGCTGGCAGAGCTGTACTGCAAGCGACGCGAGCTGCGCGAGCTGAACAAGGGCCTGGCGGACGCCAACGCCCGTCTGGCCGAAGCCAATCTCGCCTTGCGCGCCGAGAAGACGCGCGAGCTCGAGACGCTGAACGCCACGCTGCAGCGGTCGAATTCCGAGCTGGCAAGCGCCAACCGCAAGCTGCAGAGCGAGGTGGCCGAAAGAGCCAGGGCGGAGCAGGCTTTGAAGCATGCCGACCGGAAGAAGGACGAATTCCTCGCGCTGCTGGCACATGAGCTGCGCAATCCTCTGGCACCGCTTCTGAATGCACTGGAGCTGATGCGCCTGCAGCCGTGGGATCCGCAGCTCGGCTGGGCACGCCAGGTGATCGAGCGCCAGACGCGCTACCTCGTCCGCCTGGTCGACGATCTGCTCGACGTGTCGCGCATCACGCGCGGGCAGATCACTCTCAGCCGCCGGCCGGTGGAGCTGCTGACCCTCATCGAGCGCGCCGTCGAGATGGTGCAGCCGCTGACGCTGCAACGTCGCCAGAGGATCAGCGTGGCGATCGAAGACCGGACGCTGCGGGTCCACGGCGATGAGGTACGCCTGGTGCAGGCGTTCGGCAACGTGCTCGGCAATGCGGTCAAGTACACCGACGGCGACGGGAACATCGAAGTCAGCGTGCACCGCCGCCACGGCTCCGCCGAAGTGCGGGTGCGCGACGACGGCATCGGCATTCCGGCCGACCAGCTCACGGGTATCTTCGAGCTCTTCACGCGCAGCGGCGGCGGAGCGCACCACGCGCAGAGCGGTCTCGGCATCGGTCTGGCCCTGGTGCGGCGGCTGGTGGAAATGCACGGCGGGACGGTGACCGCCTACAGCGACGGACCCGGAGCGGGAAGCGAGTTCGTCATTCAACTGCCGCTGGCGGCGGCGGCCGAGTCCGACGACGGCCGCAGCACGGTGGCAAGAACCGCCGCCGCGGCGCCGGTCGTGCGCCGCAGGATCCTGGTCGTCGACGACAATATCGACGCTCTCGACAGCACGGCCAGACTCCTCGAGCTCGGCGGCCACGCGGTTTTCAGCGCCACCGACGGTGGCATGGCGCTGCAGGCTGCCAAGCATCACCTGCCGGACGTCGTCTTGCTCGATATCGGCATGCCGGTGCTCGACGGCTATGAGGTCGCCCGGCGAATACGCGCCGAGCCCTGGGGCCGCAACATGACGCTGGTGGCGATCACCGGCTGGGGCCAGGAGTCGGACCGCCTGCGCGCACAGGAGGCGGGTTTCGACTCGCACCTGGTGAAGCCCGTCCACTCCGACAAGCTGGCGGCGCTGCTGGCGCGACCGCCGCGAGCGGTGCAGGCACTCAACGCGGGCTCATGACCTGCGCGCCGCGGCCGCCACGAGCAGCTCGCGCAGCGCAATGGGCCCCGCCATCTTGTCCAGGCAGTCGTCGAATCCGGCCTGGCGCGCGTGAGCGCGGGCCGGCGGATCCAGCGCCATGCCGCTCAGCATCACCAGACAGATCGAGCTCCCCAGGCGCGCGCGGATCAGCTGCGCCAGCCGGTAGCCGTTGGTCCCGGGAAGATGAATATCGATGAGCACGACGTCCGGCGCCTCGCCCTCAAGCGCACTCAGTGCCTGCCCCGCGTCCGCCGCCTCCGTGACGCTGTAACCGAGACCCAGCAGGGCATCGCGGTAAGCGCGCCGCACCTGCACGCTGTCATCCACGATCAGGATGCGGCCGGCGCGCGCGGCGCGGGCCGACCCCGGCGGCTGCGCGGCCGCAGGCACGGGGTGTGCTGCGCCCCGCTGCTCCGCGGGGGCCTGCGCTGCGGCGGCGCGGAAGCTCATTACCAGCTCGAACTCGCGCTCGCCGTGTTCGAGCAGCTCGAGGCCGCCGCCCTGCAATTCCATGAGGCGCCGTGCGGTGCGCAACGCCATGCCGCCGCCGGCGACGGTCCCGGGGGGAGCCCCCTGGCCACGAACGCGGATCTGCGCTGCAGCACCGGCGGACACCGCCCGCACCTCGACGGTGCCTGCGGGCAATGCCCGGAGAACGGTCAGCAGAACCTGGGCGCAGCGTGCGGCATCCGCGAAGACCGGCGTCTGCCCGCCATCGGACCTGAAGGTGCAGCGTCCAGGTTCCCGCCCGCTGAGCTCCTCCCGGGCCGTCTGCAGAATCTCCGCCACCGGGACCGCACGCATTGCCGGCTGCACGGTCCCGTTGTCGCATTGCTCGGCGAGCACGAAGGCATCGAGAATGGCGAGTGTCCGATGCAAACCGCGGTCGACCTTCTCGACCAGCAGGCGGCTGGCCTCGGCGTCGAAGCCCCGCAGGCGTGCGACATCCGCCGACGAGGCCAGGGGGCTGAGAGCGTCCCGCAACTCGTGTGCCAGCTGGCGCAGCAGTGAACGCTCTTCCTCCGGGCTATCATCGGCGGAATCCAACATGTGCCGGATGATACGCCCGGCCGGCGGACCACAGTGAAGGAGTCACGGCATGAAGAGGCATTTGCTCAATCGACGCGAGTTCAACGCGCACTGCGCCGCTCTCGGCCTGCTTGCCGCGACGCGAGCCCGGGCAGAGACACCGGCACGCAGCGTAGCCCTGCCGGACGGCCGCGCCGTCCCAGCCGTCGGTCAGGGCACCTGGCATCTCGGGCAGGGAAGGCATCCGGCGGCTGTTGAAGAAGACGCGCTGCGCGCCGGGGTGTCGCTCGGCATGACGCTGATCGACACATCGGGCAATTACGGGCACGGTCGCTCCGAGAAATTGATCAGCCACGTCCTCACCGGGGAGCGCAGCCGCATCTTCCTGGTGACCAAGGTCGAGGGTGACGAGGTGTCCGGCGACGGCATCGCTCGCGCCTGCAAGGCGAGTCTCGAGCGCCTCGGCACCGACTATATAGACCTGTATCTGCTGCATTGGCCGACCCCGAGCGCGCAATTTCCCGCTGTGGTGGCCGGGTTCGAGCAGCTGCGCGCGGCGGGCAGGATCCGCGCCTGGGGTGTCTCGAACTTCAGCGTCGCACAGATGGAGGATCTGCTGCGCGTGCCCGACGGGCAGCGTTGTGCGACCAATCAGGTCCCTTACAGCCTGCGCAACCGGCGCATCGAGAGCGATCTGTTGCCATGGTGCCAGCAGCACCACATACCGGTCATGGCGTACTCGCCGCTCGGCGGCGATAAGAATCTTCTGGTGGCTGACCAGACTCTGGCGCAGATCGGTGCCGTGCATGGCTGCTCGGCCGCCGCCGTAGCGCTGGCGTGGGTCATCCGCGGTGGCAACGTGATCGCCATTCCCGAATCAGGCTCGCCGGCGCATGTCCGGGAGAACGCCGCGGCGCTTTCGATCGCGCTCACACCGGGGGATCTGCAGAAACTCGAGACCGCATTTCCGGGCGGCGCCTGAGACTCCCGCCTTCAGTGTGATCCGAACGGACCATCTGCGCCGGCGGCTGCGCCGCCCGGCACCGCGCTCTGCTGCTCGGCTGCCGAGAGAGTCGCCGTCCCGGCAAGCCAGCCTCCGGTGAATCCCGCGCGCTCGAGGCCACGCCGCAGCCAGGGATTGCCGCGCATCAGACGCCAGACGAGGCCGCTGCGATAGTTCTCGATCATCGCCAGGATCGGTCCCTGGTCGATGGCGATATAGTCGACGTCGACCCATCCCGGATGTCCGGGCCGCAGCGGGTCCGTGGGAGACTTGCGAAAGCTCGCATTGAACGCGTCGAAGAAGCCATAGGCGGAATAGATCGAGGCGCCGTAGCGGCGGTACATCTCGAGCATCGCGGGCAGCACGATCTCGGGCGCGAACGGCAGCGAGCTTATGGCGGCGGTCGGAGCGATGGTGCCGTCGTCGACGGTCTGACCGGGCGCGACACCGCGCGCCGCATAGTGCAGGAACGAATACTGCTTGCCGCGGTATTCCTCGTGGGCTCCGGGACCGTCGGAGGCGCTGATACCCCACACGTTCCTGCCGTAGCCCTGCCAGGCCATCGGGTTGGCGATGGCGTAACGACGTTGCGCGTAGGTGGCGCGGCGGCTGTTCTCGAAGTAGTCGAGCCCATGCGAGCGCATGAAGGCATCGCGGATACCGCGGAAATCCACCCATACATGCGTGTACTGATAACCGAACAGCGGCGCGAAGCTCAGGTACGTGAGGTTGTACACGGTGCCCCACTGCTTGTCGTAGGCAGCGGTCCATAGTTTCCACGCGCCCGGGTTTACCGGGTGAGTCGGCGAGCCGAGCGCCAGCAGGTAGACCAGCATGGCCTCGTTGTAGCCGCGCCAGTCGAGGTTCGAGAACCCGTTCTCCGGCCACCAGCCGAGCGCGATCCCCGGCGGGCGCGGCTGTGCCCAGGTCCAGTCCACGCGCCGGTAGATGCGTTCGGCCAGCCGGCGGATCTGCACGTCGCGACGGTCGTGGGTATCGAAGTAACTCCCGCAGAAGAGCACGCCGCCGAGCAGCAGCGCGGTGTCGACCGTGGAAATCTCACTGTTGTTGGTGCGCGCGCCAGTCTGCATGTCGAGGTAGTGGTAGAAGAACCCGTGGACGTTCGTCTCGCGCTCGAAGAAGCGCAGCGTCGTCAGCACCCGCTCCTGCGCGGCTTGCCGCGAGATGTAGTGGCGTTCCACGCCGATGGGGTAGGCGGTGAGACCGAAGCCCACGGCGGCAATGCTCGCGAACGAGGGGGTCGGATAGCGATCGGGAACCAGGCCGTTCTTCGGATTGGCGGTCTCCCAGAAGAACCTGAACGTGCGCTGCTCCAGGTCGGGGAGAAACCGCTCGGCAGGGATCAGGGGCTGCTGCCTGGCCGCCAGGGGCGGCGCGCTCACCGCCTCGGCCGCAGCGGCCGCGTCCGCGGCGCCGGTGGCGAGCGCCAGCAGCAGGCAGCAGGCGCTGGCCGCCAGCACCAGCGCACTGCGGACCGCCCGTCGGGTCATTGGCTCCTTGCCATGAGTGCCCACTTTCCTAGTATCGCCCCTTCAGACAGCGGTGGCTGGGATCGCCGTCACTCGTCTTCGATTTCGTCCGTCAGGACCGCCTTGCGGCGCGCGATGAAATCGCGCATCGCCTCATCCTGCGCCGGGTCGATGCCGGGGTCCTGGTAGTCGGCCAGCATCTTCTTCCACACACGATTGGCGCGCTGCTCCGCCGTGAGGTGCCCTTCGAGCGCCCACTGCTCGTAGGACGAGTAGTCCGCGATGGTCGATTGATAGAAGGCGGATTCGAAATTCGCCAGTGTGTGCGCGCAGCCGAGGAAGTGGCTCCCGGGACCGACTTCGCGGATGGCATCGAGTGCCTGACCGCGAGCGGACAGGTCCATGCCCTGCGCCAGCATCTGCATCATGGCGCACTGATCGGCATCGAGCACGAACTTCTCGTAGCTCGCGACCAGACCGCCCTCGAGCCAGCCCGCCGCATGAGTCACGAGATTCACGCCGGCCAGCAGGCTCGGCAGCAGCGTGTGCGCGCTCTCATAGGCAGCCTGCGCGTCGGCTGCCTTCGATGAGCACAGCGAGCCGCCGCTGCGGCAGGGCAGACCGAGCCGCCGTGCGAGCTGCGCGGTGGCGAAGATCATCTGGGTCGCTTCGGGAGTTCCGAAGGTCGGGGCTCCGGTGCGCATCGAGATGGCGCCGACGAAGGAGCCGAGGATCACCGGCGCACCGGGTCGCACCAGCTGCGTGAGGGCCATGCCGGCGAGCGTCTCGGCGAGGATCTCCGCGAGGCACCCCGCGGGTGTCACCGGACCCATCGCACCGGCGAGCACCGCCGGGACCACGATGGTGCCCTGGTTGTGGCTGGCGAACTGCCGCAGCGCCCCCAGCATGCGTCCGTCGTAGACCAGGGGCGAGTTGGAATTGATGTTGCCGAGGACCACGGGATGGGTCTCGAGATAGTCGGCTCCAAACAGGCTCTGTGCCAGCGCGACGGCATCGGCCGCGTGTCCGGCGGTCTCCGGCGTCGCCTCGCAGCCCTGGTCCGACCAGCGGAAGAAGGCATATTGCACGTCGAGATGACGTTTGTTGGGCGGTATTTCCATCGGCTCGCACATGCAGCCGCCCGAGAAGTGAATCGCCGGCGCCATGTGCGCGAGCCTGATGAAGTTCTCCAGGTCCGCGAGCGTTCCGTACCGCCGGCCGCGGTCGATATCGCTGACGAAGGGCGGTCCTCCCACCGGGGAGAAGACGGTGGCGTCACCGCCGAAGCGCACGTTGCGCTCGGGATTGCGCGCATAGAGAGTGAACTCGGAGGGCGCGCTCGAGAGGAGCCTGCGGGCCATGCCGCGCGGGATGTGGACGCGCTCGCCCTTGACGTCCGCGCCCGCTGCGCGCCACAACTCGAGCGTCGGCGGGTCGCGCCGGAACTCGATACCGATCTCCTCGAGGATCGTCTCGGCGTTCGCCTCGATGATCTCGGCCGCTTCGGTGCTCAGCAGCTCGACCGGGGGCAGCCGCCGGCGGATATAGGGGTATTTCGGCCTGGGCGCGCGCGAGCGCGCCCGTCGGCTCTCGCGGCCCTGGTGTGCGGAGGCAGACGATCCGGTCAAATGGCAGATCCTCGCGCCGGTGCCGGCGCAGGTCGATTTCTGATTGTAGAGGGAGACTGCGAGTTCCGTAATGTCGCCGGCGCAGTGTGCCTGCGGCGGACCATCGCCGCGGAGCCGCCGGTGCGATAGATTGTGACCGATGGCCTCTGCTTATCTGCGCCGGACCGCGGTCGTCGCGACCGGCGGCCTGCTGGCCGCCGTCGCCGCTCTGGGCGCCCTGGTTCTGGCGTTTCACTGCAATTTTCAGCCGCGCGCGCCGGGCGGCAATTACCCGTCAGCGCGCTCGGCGCTGGAGGCGCAGCGACAGGATCTCGACTATTTTGCAAAGGTGATTGCGCTCGACCGCGCCTTTTCTCCCGCGGCACGCGCGGCGGCCCGGCAGCGCATGAGCGATCTGGAGTCCCTGCCCGCAGCGCTGCCTTCGGCCAAACTGCAGGTCGCGCTGATGCAGCTGATGGCCTCAGCCGACAATGGCCATTCGCGCATGGACGCCACCGCCGCGGGCTCCCTGGTGCTGCCGATCCGGGTGAGCCGCTTCGCGGGAGGCTTTTATGTGATGCGCGCTGCAGCTGCCTATCGCGACATGCTCGGCGGGCGCGTGGAGAGTATCGATGGCCAGCCCTTCGATCGGATCCTCGCGCGGCTCGAGACATTGCGAGGCGGAGTCGAGGGCTTCCGGAGCGAGAACGCGGCGGTCTTCATCGTCGTGCAGGATCTTCTCTACGGACTCGGCATCGCAGCCGATCCCCAGGCCTCGACCTGGACCGTTTCCCGCGACGGGCGCGAAGTGACCCATCGGCTGGACGCATACCCGCTGCCCAAAGGGGACGAAATACCCTCGGGCGAACGCTGGCTGTTTCCCGATGCGGCATCGGGCTCCGGTACGGAGTGGACGGCTTACCGCCCCCAATCCGGCCAGGTACCGGAGACATGGCGGGACTCCGGCGATCATTTCCGTCTCTTTCCCGCTGCCGGCAGTTGCGCCCGGGTGGTGCGTCTCCAGAGTATCGCCGACGCCGACGGCCAGAAGATCGCGCCGTTTCTCGCGGCGACCGAACAGGCACTTCGAGCTCATCCGCCTTGCGCGGCGATCCTGGACCTGCGCGGCAATGGCGGTGGCGATTACACCAAGGCCTGGCATTTCGCGCACGCGCTGCCTGAGCTCCTGCAGCCCGGCGGTCACATCTTCGTTCTCACCGATTCGCTGACTTTCTCCGCGGCCATCACTACCGCTGCGTTCGTCAGGGATGCGGGCGGCGATCGCGTCACGATCATCGGCCAGCCGATCGGCGACCGGCTGTCTTTCTTTTCCGAGGGCGGCAGGGCCTGTCTGCCGAACCTCAAGGTCTGCGCCTACTACCAGACCGGCAAGCATGACTACGCGCATGCCTGCAACGACTGGCGCGAGTGTTATTGGCTCAACTGGCTCTACCCCGTCCGGGTCAGGAGCCTGCAGCCGGATGTGCTCGTGCCACTGCGCTTCGAGGACTGGAGCGCCGGGCGTGACGCGGCTTATCTTGCGGCCATCGAGCTGGCGGCCAGGGCCTGAGCCTCATTCCGTCGGAGCTGTGGCGCCGCTCATGCAGATGTCGGCCTCACGGGCGGCGGCGCGGCGTTTGTGGATCAGCGGCGCGGTTTCCGGCGCGTGCCACACCGCCAGCATCGTGACCATTGCGAGTGCGACCATGAGGACGGAGACCGGCCAGGTCGAACCGTGGTCCGCGCCGACGATGGCGGTGGCCACGACCGGGATCAGACCACCGCCTATGGGCGCGGCCAGCTGATAGCCGAGCGATGCTCCGCTGTAGCGCAGGTTGGAGGGAAACATCTCGCTGAGAAAGCTCGCCTGCACCCCATACATGATGCCGTGCCCCAGCGACATGCCGATTACGAATGCCAATACGACCGTCAGCGGATCGTGGGTCTTGATGGCCCAGAACAATGAGAAAGCCAGCGCGATGGCCGCCAGGCATCCGAGCATGTAGATCGGTCGACGTCCGATGCGGTCGGAGAGTGCGCCGCACAGCGGTATGGTGAGCAGTTCGACGGCGGCGCCCGAAGCAATCGCTCCCAGGACGAGCGTCCGCGACATGCCGATGTCGGCCACGGCGTAACTCAGGCCGAATATGGTGATCAGATAGATCCAGGAGATCTCGGTGATCCTTGCGCCCAGTCCGATGAGCAGTTCTTTCGGGTGGCGGCGCAGTGCATCGAGCACCGGAAGTCGCACGATCTTTCCCTCGCGCAAATTGCGTCTGAACTCGGGCGTTTCCTCGGTGCGCAGGCGAATAAAGGTCCCCACCGCCACCAGTATCGCGCTGGCGAGGAACGGCAGCCTCCAGCCCCAGCTCAGGAACTGCGCCTCATCGAGACTCGCCAGTGCGAAGAACGAGGCCGTGCCGAGAGCCATGCCCAGGGGAAAGCCGATCTGGACGATGCTGCCGTAAAACCCGCGGTGCTCCGGGGGCGAATGCTCGATAGCGATCAACACCGCGCCGCCCCATTCGCCGCCGACGGCGATTCCCTGCACCAGCCGGCAGGCGACGAGCATCACCGGTGCGGCTAGTCCGATCGCTGCATAGGTCGGAAGCAGACCGATCGCCGTGGTAGCGACGCCCATGCTGACCAGAGTCAGTATCAGCATGGACTTGCGCCCCAGCCGATCGCCAAAGTGACTGACGATGATTGCGCCGAGCGGCCGGGCCACGAATCCCACGCCGATCGTGCCGATGGCCAGCAGCTTGCTGACCAGCGGATTGTGAGCGGGGAAGAAAAGCTTGTTCAGAACCAGCGAGGCTGCGGTGGAATAGATCAGGAAATCGTACCATTCGATCGTCGTGCCAATGGCGCTGGCGGCGACCACGGTGCGCATCGATGAGGATTGTTGCGGCATCTTTAGTTGTCCCTTGCTCAGGGGCGCTTCGCAGCGCGATACGAACGGTGTTCGTCGGCGGCGAGTGGCGCGTTAGTTCGATCAGCAGCTGCGACGTTACTCAGTGGCGTGGCGTCGGAAAATAGGCAGATGCCGCAGCAGCGTTGGATTTAACATCATGCAGCGCATACCACCGCTACGAACAAGGGTGCTGTAGATGGAACTGGACCTTCGCGGACGCTCGGTGCTGATCACCGGCGGGTCGCATGGCATCGGGTTGGCGACGGCACGCGCCTTTGCCGTCGAGGGGTGCCGCCTGCACCTCGCGGCGCGAAATGAATCGCGTCTGTGCGAGGTCCAGCGCGAGATTGCCGGGAGCTTCGGCGTCGAGGTGCGGGTCCATCCG
Source organism: Steroidobacteraceae bacterium (assembly GCA_035632655.1). Classification (GTDB taxonomy): domain Bacteria; phylum Pseudomonadota; class Gammaproteobacteria; order Steroidobacterales; family Steroidobacteraceae; genus 13-2-20CM-66-19. The sequence goes on from DASQGK010000107.1 coordinate 12,955, forward strand.
CTGGACCTGAGCATCGCCGACAACGCCCGTGCGCTCGCCCACGCCTGCAGCGACGTCGACATACTGGTCAACAACGCGGGGGCGGTCCCCGGCGGCGGCCTCGGCGAGATCGACGAAGCGCGCTGGCGCGCGGCCTGGAGTCTGAAAGTTCTCGGCTACGTCAACCTGACCCGCGAGATCTACCGGGCGATGGCCGAGCGCGGTCGCGGCGTAGTCGTCAATGTCATCGGCACCGCGGGGAACATCGTCCCCGCAAGCTATATTGCCGGCGTCAGCGGCAGCGCCTCGCTGGTCGCCTTTACGCAGGCGCTGGGCGGCATGAGCCTGGACCGGGGCGTGCGCGTCGTCGGTGTCAGCCCCGGCGACGTGCTCAACGACCGCGGCATCAGCTTCCTCAGACAACAGGCCGCTGAGACCCTGGGCGATCCCGAACGCTGGCGCGAGCGGCTCGCAGATCAGCCCGGCAAGCGCGCGGCGACGGAGGAGGATATCGCCAATGCCGTGGTGTTCCTCGCCTCCGATCGCGCCGGCTACATCAGCGGCGAGGTGCTGGCCGTCGACGGCGGCCTGCGCTGGCGACAGCGAGTGTTGTAGAAGTATCGACGGCCGTCAGGAACGCCAGCGACACACTCGAGGCGCGGTGACTCACCCCCGGCAGGCGCTTTGGCCGCCGCATTTTTCTCTCGTACCGTCGCATGCTCATGGGGCAGGTGGCGCCGGATTCGTCTACGTTGTACATCTTAGACCGCAACGGGAAAGCGGAGGATACCGTGACGACAAGTGCCACCCGGGCAAGCGCTGTAATTGGCCCACTGATTCTGGTCTGCAGTGCCGCGTGGGCCGCCGCCGGCGCTGACGCACCCGCACCCCGGTTCGGGGCCTTCGGGCTCGACCTCGCAACCGAGGACAAATCCGTCAGACCGGGAGATGACTTCTATAAGTACGCCGAGGGCCAGTGGCTCACGACGGCGAAGATTCCGGCGGACCGCACGAGCTGGGGGGTCTTCGACGAGCTCGCGGTCAAATCCGAGAACGACGTGAAGGCGATTCTCGAGCAGGCCGCGGGCAAAGCAACGCACGGGGAGGCGCCGCGCGGGTCGAGCGAGCAGAAGATCGGGGACTTCTACAGGGCGTTCCTCGATACGGCGCGGATCGAGACCCTGGGAATGAAGCCCGCCCAGGCGGGGCTCGATGCGATCGCAAAGGCGAAGACCCACGCCGATATTGCGGCGCTCATCGCAAGGCCAGGCTGGCCGCTGGATGGCCCGATCGCCTACGGCATCGCGCTCGACGAGAAAAACCCCGATCGCTACGTCATCGCGATCGCCCAATCCGGTCTCTCGCTGCCGGATCGCGACTATTACCTGAAGACGGACCCCGAGTTCGTCAAAATCCGCGAGCAGTTTGTCACCCACGCCGCAAAGATGCTCGCGCTCGCCGGGCATCCCGAGGGCGAGGCGCAGCAGGAAGCCGCGCAGATCCTGGCGGTCGAAACCAGGATTGCGAAGATCCACTGGGACCGCGCCAGGCGACGCGAGCGCGACCTGACCTATAACCTCATGTCGGTCAGCTCACTCGAGCGCGATGCGCCGGCTTATCCCTGGGCCGCTGCGTTCGCTGCGGGCGGCGTACCGGCCAAGTGGCAAGCGCAGAAGGCCGCGGGGGCGCCGGGCGCGCCCGAAGTCGTGGTCGCGGAATGGAGCGCGGTGCCCGAGCTCGCCAGGCTCTTTCGCTCGACGCCGGTATCGACCTGGAGAACCTGCCTCACTTACCAGTACCTCACCGGCACCGCCTCGGTCCTCCCGCAGGCAATCGATGCGGAGAACTTTGCGTTCTACGGGCGGATCCTCAACGGCCAGCCCGAGCAACGGGCGCGCTGGAAGAGGGCCGTGAGCGCGGTGAACAACGCACTCGGCGAGGCGGTCGGTGAGCTCTACGTCGCGCAGCACTTTCCGCCCGAGTCGAAAGCGGCAATGGAGGGGCTGGTCGGCAACGTGCGCCAGGCCTACGCGGAGCACATTGCGGCGGAGCCGTGGATGACGCCCGCTACGCGCAAAGTGGCCCTGGAGAAACTCAGCGCCTTTCGCCCCAAGATCGGTTACCCGGTGAGGTGGCGCGATTACTCGAAGCTTGAGGTCCGCTCAGACGATGCCTTCGGCAACCGCGTCCGTGCCAATGCTTTCGAGTGGCACCGCCAGCTCGCGCGGCTCGACCAGCCGACCGACCGCGACGAGTGGGGCATGCTGCCGCAGGAAGTGGACGCCTACTACAACCCGACTTTCAACGAAATCGTCTTTCCCGCCGCGATCCTGCAGCCTCCGTTCTTCGACCCCAAGGCGGACCCCGCCGTCAACTACGGTGCTATCGGCGGCGTCATCGGACACGAGATGGGGCACGGCTTCGACGATCAGGGTGCGAAGTCGGACGCCCGCGGGATCCTGCGCACCTGGTGGAAGCCCGAAGACGTCGATGCCTTCAAGCAGCGCACGCAGGTGCTGGCCGATCAGTACGACAAGTTCGAGCCGCTGCCGGGCCTTCACATCAACGGCCGCCTCACGCTGGGCGAGAATATCGGCGACCTGGGTGGTCTCACCATGGCGCACGAGGCCTACCGTATCTCCCTGAAGGGCGCCGCTTCCCCCGTCCTCGACGGCCTCAGCGCCGATCAGCGCTTTTTCCTGTCGTGGGCGCAGGTCTGGCGCGCGCTCGACCGCCCGGAGGCGCTGCGCAATCAGATCCTCACCGACCCGCACAGCCCCGAGGAGTATCGGGTGAACGGCGTCGTCCGCAACCTCGATGACTGGTACCGGGCCTTCGACGTCAGGAGCAGCGACAAGCTCTACCTCGCTCCGGGGCAGCGCGTCCGCATCTGGTGAGACTCACACACAAACGAAATGCGCTATTCAGGGGGTTACCTATGAAGTGTATCCAGGCAACGCGCGCGCGCGCGTACGCAACGCTCGGGGCGCTCGCTTTCGCGTGCCTTGCCACGGCGGTGCCGGCGCATCCATTCCGGGTCGAGGACATGCAGAGCCTCGCGCGCGTGGGCGAGGTACGCATCTCGCCCGACGGGCTGTGGGCGGCGTTCACGGTGACGCGCGAAGATCTCGCCAGGAACCGCTCGGTGACGAACCTCTGGCGAGTGCCGACCGCGGGCGGTGAGCCCGAGCAGCTCACGTTCACCGACCACGGATCGAACGGTACGCCGCGCTGGTCCGCCGACGGTCGCTACCTGTACTTCCTCAGCTCGCGGGTCGACGACAAGCCGCAAGTCTTCCGCCTGGCCTTCGCGGGCGGCGAGGCGAGGCAGATCACCAGCTTCGCGACCGGCGTGTCCGACTTCGTACTCTCGCCCGATGGCAGCACGCTCGCGATCGTCGCCAGCGTGTTCCCCTCGTGCACGGACATGGCCTGCAACGAAAAGCGCCTCAAGGAGCGCGCTGACGATCCCGTCAAGGCGCGCGTGATCACGGAGATGCCCTTCCGACGCTGGGACAGCTGGGTGGACGGGCAGCGCAATCACATCTTCATCATGCCTGCCGCCGGCGGCAGCGCGACCGATCTGACGCCGGGCGATGTCGACTCGCCGATCTGGCCAGGCGAGGAGGGGGGCGAGGAAGTGGCCTTCTCTCCCGATGGCCGCGAGCTGTGTTTCTCGCGCTACGTCGAGAACGAGGCGCTGACCGGCAACAGCGACCTGTTCGTAGTGCCGGTGGGCGGCGGCACACCCAAGGCCATCACGACCAGCAAGTCCACCGATCGCACGCCGGTGTACTCCCCCGACGGGCGCTACATCGCCTACAGTGCGACGCTGCGCCCGATGCAGGAGACCGATGTCGTCCGGCTGTTCGTCTACGATCGCAAGACCGGCGAGCATCGCAATCTGTCCGAGAAAGCGGACCGCTCGATCGCCTCCTTCGACTGGTCGCCCGACAGCTCGAGCCTGTACGTGACCTTCGAAAATCACGGCGAGGTCTCCCTGGCGCGTCTCGACCTCGCCAGCTCACAGCTCACGCCCCTCATGACGAGCGGCACCAGCGGCGAGCCAGACGTGGCGCGTGACGGCAAGTCACTGGTCTTCTCCAACTCGACGCTGGCGCGCCCCGCGGAGCTCTTCCGCCTCGATCTCGCCGCGCCCAGGGGGACGCCGCCGACACAGCTGACGCATTTCAACCGCGAGGCGCTCAAGGACGTCGAGTTCGGCGAGGTCTCGAGCTTCACGTTCCCTGGCTGGCACGGAGAGGCGGTGCAGGCGTGGCAGGTGAAGCCACCGGGCTTCGATCCAGGCCACAAGTACCCCCTGTTGCTGCTCATGCACGGCGGGCCGGAGGGGGCATGGAACAATCAGTTCCACTATCGCTGGAATGCGCAGCTGTTCGCGGCGGCCGGCTACGTCGTCATCGAGCCCAACTTTCACGGTTCCACCGGCTTCGGGGTGAAGTTCATGGACGCCATCAAGGGCCAGTGGGGCGGCGCGCCCTACGAGGACCAGATGAAAGCGGTGGATGTCGCACTCACCTGGCCGTACGTGGATGCGACGCGGCTCGCCGCCGCCGGCGCCAGCTACGGCGGCTACATGGCCAACTGGGTGGAGGGTCACACGGATCGCTTCCGCACGATCGTTTCTCACGATGGACTGTACGATCTGCTGGCCGCCATTTATTCAGCGGATTTCGTCGGTGGCACGCTGCAGGAGTTCAAGGGAACTCCGTGGCAAAATCCGCAGGCGCTCATCCAGCAGTCACCCGACACCTACGCGCGCAACTTCCGCACGCCGATGCTCATCGTCCACGGCGGCAACGACTATCGTGTCGATCCAAGCCAGGGTCTGGCGATGTTCCAGGTGCTGCAGGCGAGACACGTCCCGTCGAAACTTCTTTACTTCGAGACGGAGAATCACTGGGTGCTCAAGCCCGCCGACAGTGTCCTCTGGTACCACACGGTGCTCGGGTGGCTCGATCAGTGGGTGAAGCCCGATCGCGCGGAATACCAGCGGCAGCTCACGACGGCAACGGCGTCCGCTGCGCCCGGGGAAAAAACCGGCACGAACCGCTGACCGCCGCCGGACACTCAGGTTCAGGCGCAACGGTCAGTAGGTCTGCTCGCAGTGCACAGCGTCCGGCGTGTCACAGGGCTGGGAACGCTCGTGTGCGCCTGGACATGCGAGTAAACTTATTGGCAGAAGCACCAAAGACCAACGAACGTTCCGGAGGCTATGTGATGAAAACCCCAGCGATATGCATTGCGGCGACACTGATCAGCTTGAGCGCGGGCGCGGCCTGGGCGCAAGGCGCCGGACCCACCGATCCGCAGATTGCTGCCATCGTCGTCACCGCGAACCAAGTCGACATCGACGCCGGCAAGCTCGCGAAGTCCTCATCGAAGACGAAAAGCGTCCGGGAGTTCGCCGAGCGGATGATTACGGACCATACGGGTGTCAATAAATCCGCGACGGAGTTGGTGACCAAGCTTCACGTGACTCCTGAAGCCAACCCGACCAGCGAGAGTCTGCAGAAGGGCGGCGATGAGAACCTGGCCGCGCTGAAGAAGCTCCACGGCGGCGCCTTTGACAAGGCGTATATCGACCATGAAGTCGCCTATCACGAGGCGGTGCTGAAAGCCGTGGATACAACGCTGATCCCGAACGCAAAGAATGCCGAGCTCAAGGCTCTGTTGGTCAAGGTGCGGCCGGCGTTCGAGGCGCATCTTGAGCATGCCAAGAAGATTCAGGCGACCTTGAGCAAGAGTGGCGCGTAGGCAGATCCTGAAGCGGGGAGTGCGCCTTGCGGCCGGCGCATTGATCGCCCTGGGCCTGGTCGCCTCCGCGACGGCCGGCCCGGGGAGAACTCATACCGTCACGATTGAGAATATGCAGTTCAATCCGCCGGAGCTGACCGTGCGCCGCGGTGATCGCATCGTGTGGGTAAACAAGGATCTGTTTCCCCACACGGTGACGGCCACCAGCAAGACCTTCGACTCGGGCAGCATTGCGGCGAACGCCTCCTGGCGCTACGTCGCCGCCAAGCGCGGCGACTACGCTTACGTCTGCACCTTCCATCCGACCATGAAGGGCAAGATTACGGTGCAGTGAGCGAAATCGACTGACCCTGCCCACGGCTCCGGCCCGCAATCTTCCCCGCATCGCTCCCAGAAATGTTGATAGCGCAAGTTGTCGGCGGTCGGCGACGATTGCCGCCGGCGGGCTGTCACTCTCCGGCGACAACTGCGCCTGATTCGCGCAAGTCGCGACAGGACAGCTGCATTACGTGATGCAGTTCCGCGCCGCGATGAGCAACGCTTGGTTACATGCTCGCGGGCGAGCGACAGCCGAATCAGGTAGCGGGCAATGACCCGCCGTGTCGCGTCTACTGAAAAGCCCGGCCTGAGGAAGGTTCGGGCAGTGTCTTTGGATTAGTTAAGGGCAAACCCACCGAAAGGTGGCGACGCAAAGTCTCCGGTCTAACGAGCTGCGGCTCTATGACAGCGGGACCGCCGAAATCCAGTCCTCCCAGCGGACTGCATCGGTGCGTGTTGTTCGTGTGTAACGGCAACAGGGGAGGGAGAACAGCCATGATGGCGTACGATTCGAACGCGGCTACCCCGCACATCTGCAGGGGGCGCTGCTTGTGGGCGCACAGTGCTGTGCCAGCCCCACGGGTGGCCCGGACCTGCATTCGGCATCCGGACGAGGCGCGCGCACTCCGCGCCGACTGAACAGGCCGCTCCGGCTGTCCGACCCAAACCACCTGTGCTTCCTCGGGTGGTAACCAACTCTGGAAACTACGGGACAAGGTCCATGCGCAAGCATTTCCTGGTCGTGATCAGCGCTCTGCTGTGCGTCTGCACGCCGCCGGGTCGGGCGGACGAGAGCGCACGGGCGCAGATGAAAGGGCTGGACGAGCAGGTCCAGGAGGTCAAATCCGACGTTCTGAGCATCGCGGCGGACCTCAACCAGCTCGAAGAGAAGCTGCTCTATCCGTCCGACACTCACCTCGCGGTGTTCGTGTCGCTGGCGCACGGCGAGACGCTGCGGCTCGACGCGGTGCAGATTCAGATCGATGGACAGCCGGCGACTCATTATATCTACAGCTTCAAAGAGCTCGACGCACTGCGCAAGGGCGGCGTGCAGCGGATCTATACCGGCAACGTCGCCACCGGCGCCCACGAGATCGCGATCGAGGTGAGCGGCAAGCTCGCCAACGGCAAGGACTTCAGCCGCAGCGAGCACTTCCCCTTCACCAAGGAGATCAAGCCGAAGCTGCTCGGCGTGATGCTCGCCGGTCCGCAATCCCCGCAGCCCGGGATTCACCTCGAGGACTGGTAACGATGCGCCATCGGTCGCACTGCTTGTCGCTGGTACTGACGCTGGCCGCACTCGCGGCGCGGGCGTCGTATGCCGGCGACCTGCGCGACCTGTATTTCGGTGAGGCGCTGTACCAGGCCTATCAGGGTCAGTTCTTCGATGCGCTCGAGCGGCTCGACGCCGAGCTCGCTCAGCACCGCCGCCTCGACGAGCCGGCGCGCGACTCGCTCCAGTATCACATCAAGCAGGCGGACTTCTCGGTCGGCGACTTCGAGCTTCGCTACCGGATGCACCTGCGCGCCGGGCGTGCGATCCGCGCGGTTCTCGATGCCGACGTCGAGCAGCCCGTGAAGAACGACGCGGCCTTCCGCCTGGCGAAGATCGAGTTCCAGAAGGATCAGCCCGAGGATGCCCTGAATGCGCTGAGCCGCATTCACGGCACCGTTCCGCAAGATATAAGGAACGACGTCGAATTCCTGCGCGCCAATGTCTACTCGGCCCTCGGCCGGCCTGCCGATGCAGCCGAGGTGCTGCGGCATCTCCAGGGCGCGGAGGACCTGAAGGGATTCGCCGCCTACAACCTCGGCATCGCGCTGCTGCAGGCGGGCCGCACCCAGGAGGCGCTGCGGCAGCTCGAGAAAGCCGGTCAGATCGACAGCCGCACCGCGCCCACGGTGGCGATCCGCGACAAGTCGAACATGGTGCTCGGCAGCGTGCTGCTGCAGTCCGCGGATTTCGGGCACGCGCAGCAGGCCTTCGATCGGGTTCGCCTCGAAGGGCCCTTCTCGAACCGCGCGCTCCTCAGCAGCGGCTGGGCCGATGTGTCGGGGCGCGACTACGCCAAGGCAGTGGTGCCATGGGGGAATCTGATCGGGCGCGATCCGACCGACCCCGCGGTGCAGGAGGCGAAGCTCGCACTGCCATTTGCCTACAGCAAGCTCGAGGTCTACGGGCGCGCCGCGCAGCTCTACGGTCAGGCGCTCGATTCCTTCGGCAAGGAACTGGACAAGGTGGATGCCTCGATGAAGAGCATCCGCGCGGGGAGTTTCCTCAAGGCTCTGGTGCGCGAGGAGAACAACCAGGACAACCTGTGGGTGGTGCGTCTGCGCGCGCTGCCCGGGAGCCCCGAGACTTTCTACCTGACGGACCTGATGGCGGCGAACGACTTCCAGACGGCGCTGCACAATTACCTCGACCTCGAGGATCTGCGCCGGCGCCTGATCAGCTGGCAAAGCGGCTTCGACGCGTTCGAGGATCTCATCCGCCTGCGGCGGGCGAATTACGCGCCGCTGCTGCCGAAGATCGATGCGCGCTTCAGAGAGCTCGACTCGCAGATGCGGGTGCGGGTCGAACAGCGCGATCATCTGCAGAAGCGCCTGCAGGACCTCCTGACCGCGCCGCGGCCGGCACTCCTGGCAACCCGGGACGAGCACCTGGCGCTCGAGAGCCTGCGGCGCATCGACACCGAGCTCAAGCGCAGCGGCGGCGACAGCGCCGCACTGCACGCCCGCGTCGATCACCTGCGCGGCGTGCTCACGTGGCGTCTGCAGACCGAGTATCCGGAGCGGCTGACCGCGGCCTACAGGCATCTGGATGCGCTCAACGCGGACGTGCGGATGCTGCAGGAGAAGTACACCGCGTTCGTCCGGGCGAGACAGGCCGCGGTGCATAGCTACGCCGGCTACGACCAGGCGATCGGCCAGCTGCGCACCCATGTCGGCGAGGCCCTCGGGCACGTCGATACGCTCATCGCCCGACAGGGCCACGTGATCGAGGCCGCCGCCCTCGAGGAGCTCAGCGCGCGTCGCGACCGCCTCGAGGCCTACCAGGTTCAGGCGCGCTACGCGGTGGCCGACAGCTACGACCGGGCGCTGAAGGCTCATCCCGGCGGGGGTACGCCGTGATGCGCGCCCCTCACACGGCCATCCTGACAGTGGCGCTCGCGGCCCTGGCCGCGTGCGCGCACCAGCCCACCGACCGCAGCGGCACGCTGGCGAGCCTGCACCAGGTGGCGCCCGACACCAGCGAAGTGCCGGTCGATCAGGGCCTGGACAAGGCGGTGCAGAGCTACCGGAATTTCCTGCAGCAGGCTCCGGACAGCAAGCTGGCGCCGGAGGCGATGCGGCGCCTCGCGGATCTCAACATCGAGAAGCAGTTCGGAATCCAGGGCGATGGGCGGCTGGTCGAGCTCCCGGCCTCCCAGGGCGCCACGCCGCCGCCGGCCGTCGCACCGGCTGCCGCACCGGCCCCGACGCCGGCGAGCGCGAAGCGGATCCAGACTGGCGCCTTACGCGCCCCGGCGGTGACGAAGATCGACGCGCGCGCCGCCTCGGGCCAGCACGCCGCAGCCGCCGCGCCGGCCGTGTCGGAACGCGATCTCGAGCAGCGGGCAGCCTCGCAGCAGGTGATGCCGGCGGCGAGTGGGATCGCGCCGCTCTCGCTCCCGGGGGGCGTGGATGCCGATCGCGAGCGCGCCGGCCCGATCGAAGCGATCAAGCTCTACGACGAGCTGCTGGCGAAATATCCGCAGTACGCCTTCCGCGACCAGGTGCTCTATCAGAAGGCGCGCGCCTACGACGAGCTCGGGCAGCCGGAGGCGGCGCTCAAGGTCATGGAGCAGCTGGCGCGCGAGTCGCCGCGCTCGCGCTTCGCCGACGAAGTGCAATTCCGCCGCGCCGAGCATTTCTTCGTGGCGCGGAAATATCGGGATGCGGAGAGCGCCTACACCACGATCGCGCAAAGCGGTCCCGGCTCCGAGTACTACGAGCCCGCGGTCTATAAGCTCGGCTGGACCTTGTACAAACAGCAGCTCTATCCGGAGGCCCTGGGACGCTATTTCGAATTCCTCGACTACAAGGTCAAGAGCGGCTACGACTTCGATGCGAAGCACACCGAGGCCGAGCAGCGCCGCGTCGAGGACACCTTCCAGGTCGTCTCTCTGAGCTTCTCGAACATCGGCGGGCCGGACGTGATCGGCGCGTACTTCGCCAGCCACGGACACCGCGCCTACGAGGACCGGGTATACCGCCAGCTTGCGGAGTTCTACCTGGTCAAGCTGCGCTATCAGGACGCCGCCGCCGTCTACAAGTCGTTTGTGGCGCTGTACCCGTTCCATCCGGCGTCGCCCCACTTCAGCATGCGGGTGGTCGAGATCTACGAGAAGGGCGCATTCCCGCAGCTGGTGCTCGCCGCCAAGAAGGACTTCGCCGCCACCTACGGCCTGCAGGGCGAGTACTGGCACCACGTCGAGGTCGGCAAGTCGGCGGAAGTGGTGAGCTATCTCAAGAGCAACCTCAAGGACCTCGCCAACTACTATCACGCCCAATACCAGGACCCGAAGCAGCGCGAGCAGCAACCGGCCAACTACGCCGAAGCCACGCGCTGGTACCGTGAGTTCCTCGCCTCGTTCCACGGCGACGGCCAGGCGCCGCAGATCAATTACCAGCTCGCGGACCTGATGCTGGAGAACCATGACTACCCGGCCGCGGCGCGCGAATACGAGATCACCGCTTATGACTATCCGCCGCATCCGAAATCGGCGGCCGCCGGCTACGCCGCGATCTACGCACACCGCGAGTACCTGAAGGTCGCCGGCGCCGACCTCAGGGACGCGGCTCGCCGTAACACCATCCAGAGCTCGCTCAGGTTTGCCGACACCTTCCCGCAGCACGAGCAGGCGGCGGTGGTGCTGGCCGCGGCGGCGCAGGACGCCTACGAGATGAAGGACCTGGTGCTGGCGCGCGACTCCGCAAGTCACCTGATCGAGAAGTTCCCGAACGCAGCCGCGGGTGTGCAACGCGACGCCTGGCTGGTCACCGGCCACGCGACTTTCGGGCTCGCCCAGTACGCCGATGCCGAGCAGGCCTACAGCCGGGTGCTCGAGGCGACGCCGAAAGAAGACGCGGCGCGCGCGGCGCTGGTGGAAAACCTCGCCGCCTCGATCTACAAGCAGGGCGAGCAGGCGAGGCAGGGCGGGGATTACCGTGCCGCGGCGAATCACTTCGTGCGCGTCAAGCAGGTGGCTCCGACCTCGAAGATCTGCGCGGCGGCGGAGTACGACGCGGGCGCGGCGCTCCTGCACCTCCAGGACTGGAGCGCGGCGGCGCAGGTTCTGGACGACTTCCGCCGGAGCTTCCCCGAGCACGAGCTGCAGAAGGATGCGACCAAGCAGATCGCCTACGCCTACCAGCAAGCCGGCCAGCTGTCGCAGTCGGCCGGCGAGTACGAGCGCGTCGCGAAGGAATCGCCGAACCCGCAGCTGCGCGCCGAGGCGCTGCTGCAGGCGGGCGATCTCTACGGCGAGGCCAGGGACCAGGATCGCGCCCTGCAGGCGTATGCGCGCTACGTCGAGCAGTTCCCGAAGCCGCTCGAGGCGGCCGTCGAGACCCGCTTCAAGATGGCGGAAATCTACAGGACCAAGGGCGACCAGGATCAGTACCGGCGCGAGCTCGCCGACGTCGTAAAGGCCGACGGCACCGCCGGGACCGAGCGCACCGATCGCACCCGCAATGTCGCGGCGCGCGCGGCGCTGGTGCTGTCCGAGCCGGTCTACCCGCAATTCGCGGCACTCAGGCTGACGCAGCCCTTCGAGCGCAGCCTCAAGGAGAAGCAGCGGAGCATGGACGGGGCGATCAAGGTCTTCGGCGCGCTGGTCGATTACCAGGTGGGTGAGGTCACCGCGGCCGCCACCTTCTACATCGCCGAGATCTACGCGAATTTCGGCCAGAGTCTGCGCGATTCGGAGCGCCCGGCGGACCTCGGCGGCGATGCTCTCAAGGACTACGACCGCCAGCTGGCGGAGGCCGCACGCCCCCTCGAGGAAAAGGCCGTCGCGGTCCATGAGAAAAATCTCGAGCTCATGCGGCGCGGACTCTACAACGACTGGACCCGCAAGAGCCTCGACCGGCTTGCGGCGCTCGAGCCGGCCACCTACGCCCGTACCGAGATCAGCAGCGGGTTTCTGGGTTCGCTCGAGCGCTACGTCTACCGGCCGCCGCCGCGCACGGCGCAGACGGCGGCACCGGCGGTTGCACAGGTCGCAGCTCCCGGGCAGGCGGACAGCACGGCTGCAGCGCAGCCGGCAGGAGAGGCTCATGCAGCCGCGCGCTGATACGGCCGCGATGCGGAGCGTGCCATGTGCGGCCCTCGGCCTCGCGCTGGTCATGGCGCTCGCCGCGTGCTCGACGACCGCACCCGCGACCCGGGCGGGCACTGCTAAGGCGCCCGGCGCGGGGGTGGCGCTGCAGGCGGACGGCGGCGGCTTTCAGCTCACCGAGAAAGTGCGGGTTCCCGCGGACGCCCGCGCCGACTACGACAACGCCATGCGCCTGATGGAAGCCGGGCAATACGCGCAAGGGATAACGCTGCTGCAGAAGGTTACCCAGAAGGCGCCGGCCGCCGCGGCCGCATACGTCGATCTCGGCATCGCCTACGGGAGGTCAGGAGACCTCGACCACGCCGTGGCGAGTCTCAAGCGCGCGGTCGAGATCAACCCGCGCCAGCTGGTCGCCTACAACGAGCTCGGCATGCTCTACCGGCGCAAGGGCGAGTTCAGCGCCGCGCGCGACAGCTACGAGAAGGCGCTGGGGATCTTCCCGGGATTTCACTACGCGCGGCTCAATCTCGCGATTCTCTGCGACGTCTACCTGGCCGATCTCGGCTGCGCCCAGGAGAACTACGCCGCCTACCAACGGCTGGTGCCGGACGACGCGCAGGTGGCGACGTGGCTCGCGGATCTGAACAGGCGAGCCGGGCACTAGGAGGGACTCATGTTGCGCAGACTCATTCTGTTGCTGCCGGTGTTGCTCGGGACCGCGGCGGCGCTGGCCGATGGGCCGGGGGCCGAGACGACGGCCTCGACCCGGTCCGACAAGCCTGTAGCCGCCGCGGTGGCGAAGGAGCCGGCGGAGAAACGTACGGCGAAGACGGCGAAGGGCGACGAACCGGCGGCAGGCGCGCCGGACAACCCGTCCGTGCCGCCCGGCGGTGACGTGAAGATGTCGGGTATGTCGATCCTCGGCAACGAGGACGCCCCCAAGTCTCTCGTCCTGGTCCCATGGAAGAGCTCGCAGCTCGGGGACATGCCGAGCGTCTCGAGGCTCCTCGACGCCTCGACGCAGCCCGTCGACAAGGAAGTCTTCCTGCGCGAGCTCTCCTATTACGAGTTCAAGGCGGGCACGAAGTGACCCGATCCTGAAATGGTTTGACAGATCACAACGTCTGCAGAGGTACGCATATGGACATTTTCTATCCGATTGTCAGGTTCTTCACCGCGGGCGGGGCGTTCATGTTCCCGATCCTGCTGACCGGGGCGGTCGCGGCCGCGATCACCATCGAGCGCTGGGCGACGCTCACGAAGATGCGGGCGCGCAATCAGCGCACCTGGAGCCGGGTCGAGCCGGCGATCGCGAGCGGCGACTTCGACAAGGCTCGTGAGCTCGTGAGCAAGGACGAGTCCCCGATCGCGCACATGCTCGGCATGGGGCTGGCGCTGCAGGGGGCGGTGCGGCGGCGCGAGGACGTCGAGAAAGCGATGCAGGAGAGCATGATCGAGATCGTGCCGCAGCTCGAGAAGCGCACCCACTATCTCGCGACGCTGGCCAATGTCGCGACGCTGCTGGGACTCCTCGGCACGGTGAGCGGCCTGATCCACGCGTTTGCCGCGGTGGCGACCGTGAACCCGGCCGAGAAGGCGAACCTCCTGTCGGCCAGCATCTCGGAGGCGATGAACTGCACCGCCTTCGGGCTCATGACCGCGGTGCCGATCCTGGTGCTGCACGCCTTCCTGCAGTCGAAGACCATGGGCTTGAACGACGGCCTCGAGGCAGCGGCCATCCGCTTCCTGAATGCGGTCGCCGCACGCCAGGCGGCCCGCGCGCAGAGCCGGCTCGAGCTGGTGCAGCAGGCAGCCTCGGCTGCCTGAGGACTCAAATCATGCGCTACCTCATGGTGCCTCGCGAGCGCAAGCAGGCGGAGCTGCTGCTCGTGCCGATGATCGACATCTTCACCGTGCTCGTCACCTTCCTCTTGATGACGGCGGTGTTCTCGCGCATCGCGGTGATGCAGATCGACCTGCCGAGCACGGCGCCGGCGAAACCGGAGGAGCCGAAGTTCCGGCTCGAGGTCGTCATCCGTCAGGACGGCTTCGTGCTCGGCGACGGCAAGCAGCTGATTGCCACGATCCCGAAGGTGAACGGCGCCTACGACCTGAACGCGTTGAGCGAGCACGCCCTCGCGGTGAAGCGTGAGCACCCGAACTCGGACGATGCCTCGGTGCTCTCGGAGGCGAGGGTTCCCTACGACGAGCTCATCCAGGCGATGGATGCGATACGCAGCGCCGAGTTGCCGGCGGCGGATCTGCTGGCCGCCGCGGGCACGGCGGCGGCGGGAGCCGCGCCGGCGGGCGCAGCAGCGCCGCGGACCGCCAGGGTGGCGCTGTTCACCAACATTGCCCTCGGAGATGCCCCATGAAGCTCCTGAGCCTCGGGCTGATGCGGCACAAGCGACCCGAGCGCGTCGATGCGCAGCTGAACCTCATACCCCTCATCGACATCCTCTCGGTGATGGTGGCGTTTCTGCTGGTGTACTCGACGGACGTCGAGGTGCTGCAGAACCCGAAGGGTGTGAGCATTCCGCAGTCGCTCACCGATGCGCGCCCCAAGCAGTCGGTCGTGGTGATGGTCACGAAGGACGCCCTGCTGGTGCAGGGGGAGACGGTCGCGAGCCTCGCCGAAGTCAGCGACCCGCGTACCAAGCTCATCGAGCCATTGCGCAAGGTGCTGCAGCGGCCCATGGCGGGTCTCGATGCGGCGGCGCGCGATGCGGCGCTCAACTCGCAGGAGGTCACCGTCATGGCGGACAAAGACCTGCCCTACGAAGTACTGCGCAAGGTTCTGGCGACCTGCACCGCGGCCTCCTACGGCAAGATCTCGCTCGCGGTGATGCAGAAGGAACGAGCCATCAGCGCCGTCAAGGGTACCTAGCATGACCGCGCAAACCGCAAAAGACCCAGTCGCGAAGCAGTCTGCGGCCGAAGAGCCGCGCACGCCGCACGATCCGGCGAGTGAGCACGGTGCGTCCCGGGACCAGGAGGCGCTGCTCGCCCATCTCGGCACCTCGCAGGAGTCGGTCGATGCCCTGGTAGACGAGCTGCGCGCGCTCGATGGGCAACTCGAGGCTCTCGCGGGCGAGCGCCACCAGCATCGCCTGTTGCACCAGGTCTGCGACGCTCTCGGCGAGCTCGGCAAGCTCGGTGCGGCGCAGCTGTTCTGGGGCACGCGCGACGCCGCCGCTGCCGGCGAGGGTCAGCTCGGCCGGGTGCGCGCACGCGTCACCGCCTTCGAGAGCCGCATCGGCGAGCTCGAGGCGCGCCGCCAGGGCATCCGCGAACAGATCAACCAGGCGCAGTACCAGGTCGGACTGATCGAGGACGAGCTGTTCGAGGCGCAGGAAGAAGAGGAGCGGCGGCAACAGGAGTGGATCGTCGAGCGGGAGATCAGCGGGCTGCACGCGCGGCCGCTCCTCATGCCCTGGATCTGGGGGGGAGAGGATGACCGGCGTTTTCAGAAGTCGCTCCTCAGCACGCTGGCCTGCTGTCTCCTGCTGGCACTGATCATTACCCTGATACGCCTGCCGTTCGTGCAGCCGCCCGAGGAGGCGCAGGCGGAACAGGTGCTGCACATCACCATGGCGCAGCTGCCGAGGCCGCCGCCGCCGCCCCCGCGGCTGCCGCCGCCGAAACCGCAGGCGCAGAAGCCGGTCGAGAAGCCCACCCCGCAGCTCGCGCAGCGGCCCCCGACCGAGGAGCCGGTGAAGCCGGCCGTCGAGACTCCGGAGCCGCCGAAACCGGCCGGGCTGATGGTGTTCAAGCAGCAGCTGGCGGCGCTCGCGCAGTCGCAGGCCGATCCGGCACTCGGTGCCCAGGCACGCATCAACAACGCCGACAACTCGGTCGGCCGGCCAGAGCGCGCGATGCTGACGAGCAGCGCACCGGGGTCGAGCGGCGGGATCAACCTGGCGGCCGTGAGCCGCGGGCTCGGCCCGGGCGGCGGCAGCGAGCGCAACGCCATCCGCGGCGGGGCGCTCACCCGGGCCTCGAGTGGCATCGGCACGGGCGCCGCGGCCAGCCGCCCGGTGAGCGGCGGGCCGGGCCCGGGACGCACCGACGAGGAGATACAGATCGTCTTCGACCGTCACAAGTCGCAGCTCTATCGCCTCTACAACCTCGAGCTGCGGCGCGATCCGACGCTGCAGGGAAAGATCATCCTGCGCCTGACGATCGAGCCCGACGGCAGTGTGTCCATGTGCATGCTGCACGGCTCCAACATGAATGCGCCCGAGCTGGCGACACAGGTCGTCGAGCGGGTGAAGGCGTTCAACTTCGGCGCCAAGGTGGTGCCGCCGGTCACCATCATCTATCCGATCGATTTCCTGCCGGCCGCCTGAGGACCAGCAATTTGACCTGAGCGATCAGCACTCCCTGGACACGACAAGGGCAAACCCACCGAAAGGTGGCGACGCAAAGTCACCGGTCTAAAGAGCCCCCGCGGGCTCTACGACAGCGGGACCGCCGCAACTCCAGTCCGAAACTCGGGCTGTCCCGGCCCCCTTGTCGCTGCGACGAGTCGGCAAGAGGTACGTGATTGAGCACGAGTGGGACCACAAACAGAGTTGGAGCGCGCCGCGGCTGGACAGTCGTCCTGCTGCTCGGCCTGGCATTGCTCGGCCTGGGCGCGCGTCCGGCGCACGCGCAGAGCGCCAGTTGCGTCGCCACTTACAACGGCGTCGTCGACGGCAACGTGCTCGCGGCGGCGCCGAACCTGCTGCAGATCGACGGCGCCTGCACCATCCAGAACTGGCCGGCATCGCATCCGTACACCGGCAGCATCTCCTGGCTCAGCACCTCGAACACGCTGCTGGTCTTCAACAACGTCGATTTCGTCGGCAACATGTCGTGCGACAGCCACGAGCACGGCGACTTCGTCTGGTTCGTCAACGGCTCGGTCACGCGCCAGCACATCCTCAAGTGCGCGAACCTGTTCGTCCCGGTCGACAAGATCGACAAGGCGAATCCGCCGGGTCCGCCGATCGTCTCGATCGGGGTGCCCTTCACCTACACGCTGACCTTCCCGCAACTGGTCGACGCGCTGACCGGCAGGGTGATCAATCCCAACGGATCGAACACCGAAGTCGACGACGTGATCGTCACCGACAACCTCAACGCGACCGGAGTGTCGCTCAGCTACGTGAGCAGCAGCGCCGCCTGGAAGGGGAGCGGCGCGGCCGTGCCGTTCAGCGTCACGAACGCGGGCGGTCTGCTCACCTTCAGCGGCTTCCCCGCGATCCCGGCCGGCCAGCAGATCGTCCTGAGTGTCACGGTCGTACTCAACAACACGGTTCCGCCGAACTCTCCCGGCACGCAGTTCGTCAACACGGCGAGCTGGACTCTGGGAACGACCATCGGCGGGGTCTTTCACGTCCCGCTGCCGGGGGAGAACGGCACGACGCCGCCGCTGACCATCGCGACGCCGCCTAACCTCATCATGACCAAGGGCGGTCCGGCGACGATGAACATCGGGCAGCTGGGGCGCTTCACGCTCAACGTCCAGAACACCGGCACCTCTGACGCCTGGAACGCGACCATCGTCGACAAGCTGCCGACGGGTGCGAGCGGCGGCATGTGCGCGGCGGCACCGCAGATCCTCTCCGCGCAGGTGTTCCAGGCCGATGGTGTGACGCCGGTGCCCGGCAAGGGGCCGCTGACGGCCGGCACGGACTACACGCTGAGCTTCGCCGGCGCGCCGGCCTGCACGCTGACGCTCAATCTCCTGAGCGCCGCGGCGGACATCGGCCCGACACAGCGTCTGATAGTAACGTACCAGACGCAGCTCGATACCAACACGCAAAACGGCGCCACGCTCACCAACGTGGCCGGCGCGACCCAGTGGTACAACGGGCCGGGCAGCGCCCCGAGCCGCCAGTCCTACACCTGCGTGCTGACCAACGGGACGCCCGGTGTGCCCGACTGCCAGGACGCGCACACGGTGACGGTGACGATCTCGGCGGTCACGATCACCAAGCAGGTGACCGTGGTGGGTAACGGCCCGCCGATTCCGGGCGCGACGCTCCAGTACCTGGTGCACGTGACCAACACCTCGGCGAGCGCGGTGAGCCCGGTGGTGATCACGGACGACCTGAACGCGGCCGGGCCCGGGGCACTCACGTACGTGGCCGGTACCGCGACCATGAACGGCTCGGCGAACGGCGTCAGCGTCGCCGGCAACGTCATCACCGCGACCTACCCCGGAGCGTTGCCGTCCGGAGGCACGATCGACCTGAGCTTCCGCGCCACGCTCGGCAGCACGCTGGCTGCCGGTACCTTCGTCACCAACACCGGCGTCGTGACCTGGGGCAACCCGGCGCAGAGCGCCTCGGGGAGCGTCACGATCCAGGTCGTCGCCCCGACACCGCCCGCTCTCACCCTCGTCAAGGGCGGCCCGGCGACGCTCAACCTCGGACAGTCGGGACAGTTCACCCTCAACGTGCAGAACACCGGGCAGACCGACGCCTGGAACGCAACCCTCGTCGACAAGCTGCCGACGGGTGCGACCGGCGGCATGTGCACCGCGGCCCCGAAAATCCTCAGCGCGCAGGTGTTTCAGGCCGATGGCGTGACGCCGGTACCCGGCAAGGGGCCGCTCGCCGCCGGTACGGACTACACGGCGAGCTTCGCCGGGGCCCCGGCCTGCACGCTGACAGTCAATCTCCTGAGCGCCGCGGCGGTGATCAGTCCGACGCAGCGTCTGATCGTCGCCTATCAGGCGCAGCTCGATGCCAGCACGCAGAAGGGCGCCACGCTCACCAACGTGGCCGGCGCCACCCAGTGGTACAGCGGCCCGAGCAGCAGCAGCGGCCGGCAGAGCTTCAGCTGCGCGCTGACCAACGGCACCCCGGGGGTGCTCGACTGCCAGGACGCGCACACCGTGACGGTGCCGATCTCCGCCGTCACCCTCACCAAGGGCGGCCCGGCGACCATGTACCTCGGGCAGTTGGGGCAGTTCACCCTCAGCGTGCAGAACACCGGGACGACTGACGCCTGGAACGCGACACTCGTGGACAGGCTGCCGAGCGGCGCGACCGGCGGCATGTGCGCCACGGCCCCGCAAATCCTCAGCGCGCAGGTGTTTCAGGCCGACGGCGTGACGCCGGTGGCGGGCAAGGGGCCGCTCGCCGCCGGCACGGACTACGCGGTGAGTTTCGCGCCGGCTCCGGCGTGCACGCTGACGATCAATCTCCTGAGTGCTGCGTCCACGATCAGCCCGACGCAGCGCCTGAGCGTCGTCTATCAGACGCAGCTCGATGCCAACACGCAGATGGGTGCCACGCTCACCAACGTGGCCGGCGCCACCCAGTGGTATGACGGTCCGGGCAGCAACACCGGCCGCCAGAGCAGCACCTGCACGCTGACCAACGGCACCCCGGGGGTGCTCGACTGTCAGGACGCGCACACCGTCACCGTGACCTCCGCCACGGTAACCATCGCCAAGTCGGTGACGGTGGTGGGCGGCGGCATGGCGGCGCCGGGCGCGACGCTCCAGTACCTGGTGCACGTGACCAACAACTCGCCGAACCCGGTGAGCCCGCTCGCGATCACGGACGACCTGAACGCGGCCGGGCCCGGGGCGCTCAGCTACGTGACCGGCACGGCGACCGTGAACGGCTCGGTGACCGGTGTGACGGTCACCGGCAACGTCATCACCGCAAATTACTCGGCGACCTACGGGCCGCTGGCGGCGGGAGGCACGATCGATCTGAGCTTCCGCGCCACGCTCGGCAGCACGCTCGCCACCGGCACGACGGTCACCAACACCGGCGTCGTGACCTGGGGCAACCCGTCGCAGAGCGCCTCGGCGAGCGTCTCGATCACGCTGGACACCCCGCCCGGGGCGTTGACTGTCAGCAAGACGACTCCGCTCGTCCAGGTGACGCGCGGACAGCTGATTCCCTACACCATCACCGTCACCAACGTGCTGAGCGGGGTCGTCCAGGGCGTCGCGCTCGTCGACAGCTTCCCGGCAGGCTTCCGCTACATGCCTGGCTCAGCGCGCCTCGACGGCACGCCGGCGGAGCCCGCGCTGTCCGGCTTTCAGCTCACCTGGAGCAACCTGAGCTTCGCGGCCGGCGCGCATCACACTGTCGTGCTGCTGCTCGCCGTCGGCGCCGGGGTGGGCGAAGGCCAGTTCGTGAACCGCGCCCAGGCCTTCGCCCAGGTGAGCGGCGCCACTGCGAGCCGCGTCCAGGCAGGGGCCGTGGGCGCGCGCACCGCCGTCAACCGCGCCCAGGCCGCTCCAGCTGCGGTCCTCGGCAACGCGGTCTCGAGTGAGACCGGCGCTACGGTCGTGGTGGTCCCGGATACGACCTTCGATTGCACGGACGTGATCGGCAAGGTCTTCGACGACAGGAACGGCAACGGCCAGCAGGATCCGGGGGAGCCGGGGCTCGCCGGTGTGCGCGTCGTGACCACGAGGGGCCTGGCCGCCGTTACCGACGAGTTCGGGCGCTTCCACATCACCTGCGCGATCACGCCGCTCGAGGGCCGGGGCAGCAACTTCGCGCTCAAGCTCGACGACCGGACACTGCCGAGCGGCTATCGCCCGACCACTCCGCAAGTGCTGGTAGAGCGCGCCACGCGCGGCAAGGCGCTGCGCTTCGAGTTCGGCGCGTCCATCCACCGTGTCGTGAGTCTCGACCTCTCGGATGCGGTGTTCGAGCCCCACACCGCCGACATGCGTCCGCAATGGCAGCCGCGACTCGAGCTGTTGCTCACGGAACTGCGCAAGTCGCGCTCGGTGCTGCGTCTGTCCTATGTCGCCGACGTCGAGGAAAAGGCCCTCGTCGACCGGCGCCTGGAAGCGGTGACCCGGACTATCCGGGACGGCTGGCGGGCGCTCAACTGCTGCTACGAGCTCACCATCGAGAGCGAAGTGTTCTGGCTGCGCGGCGGCCCGCCCACGGAGCCGGTCGAGCGCCTGCGAGGTGCCAGGTGAGGGGCGCCTGCAGCCGCGGCGCCTGGCTGCTCCTTGGCCTGACGCTGGCCGCGAGCGCAGCGCGCGCGCAGGCCGTGGGCGATGCACCGCTCGGCAGCGCGGTCGAGCGGCAATTGCCCGTGGAGGAGCCGTTGCCCTGGGCGCGCGACCCGGAGCAGATCAAGACCGAGGCCGGCGACCATCTCGAGCAGCAGCCGGCGCTCTCCGAGACCTTCGACACCGTGAAGCTCAAGAACGTCATTCCGCCCATTCATTTCCAATCCGGAGTGGCGAAGATCCCGGACAACTACGTCGAGGCGCTGCGCCAGGCCCTCGATGGGCTGCGCGATCGCCGCAACGTGCGCCTGCACCTGGTCGGCCACGCCGACACCCAGCGGCTGTCCCCGGCGCTGGCGCGGGTCTTCGCGGACAACGCGGGACTCTCGCGCGAGCGCGCCGGCGAGGTGGCGGAGTTCCTGCAGCGCGCGCTGCACCTCAAGGCCGAGGCGGTGGCCTACGAGTGGGCCGGCGACAGCCATCCGATCGCCTCGAACGACACGGCCGAGGGCCGCGCGCAGAACCGCCGCGTCGAGGTGGAGGTCTGGTACGACCAGCCGAAGGCACGTGAGACGGACCGGGAAGTCGTGGTGCGCCAGCCGATCAAGCAGGTCAAGGTCTGCCGCGTGCAGACGCTCTGCAAGCTGAGCTTCAAGGAAGGCGCGGCGCGCCGCGGGCGCCTCAGCAACGTCGTGCCGCCGCTGCATTACGACCAGGACAACGTGCAGGTCTCCCCGGAATTCATCGAGCAGATCAGGAAGGCGCTCGGCAGCCTCCAGGACAAGTCGAACGTGGTGGTCAAGTTCATCGGCTACACCGACGAGGCCGCGCTCAGCGAGCGCGACGAGCGCATCTACGGCGATCTCGTGTCGCTGTCGAAGGCGCGGGCGCGCCGGGTGGCGCTCGCCGTGCAGGAGGCGCTCAAGCTGCCGGGCACCGCGATCGCGAGTGACGGGCGAGGCGCCACAGGGTCGCTCGCCCCGAACGACACCGCCCAGGGACGAGCCCTCAACCGCCGTGTCGAGGTGCAGTTCTGGTACGACGATCCGCTGCAGGAGCTGCCGGACGAGCCGCAGATGTGTCCGGTTGCCGGTGCCGAGGTGGTGACCAGGGTCTACCAGCCGGCCTGGGGCACGATCGCTCCACTGCAGCTCGAGAACGGGCGCGCAATCATCCCGCCCGGCTACGTCGAGAGCCTGAAGCGCGCCATGGCGGATGTGCACGACAAGGCGCACGTGCGGCTGCGCTTCGTGGGCTATACCGGCAACCAGCGGCTCGATCGCCGCACCGCCGCCGTATACGGCGACGACGTCGGCCTGTCGGCGGCCCGGGCAGGGCGCGCCATGCAGGTGATTTCCGACGAAATGCATCTGAGCTCTGCGCAGGCCGAGCACGAGGGCCGGGGGTTCGTGCAGTCGAGCGACGTGGTCAACGTCGGCTTCACCCAGGGGGAGTCTTCGTATGTCGTGGTGCAGGTCGTGTACGACGAGCCGGCCGTGCTCGATGACTACGAGGGCGTCGACGTCACGCGTCTGACTCACGAGCTCACGCCGCGCAGCCCCTTCGCCGTCAACACCATGCACATCACCGTTGACGGCGTGCCCCTCGACGATCCGGGCCGCAGCTCCGCCGACGTGCAGCGCTGCACCGACGTCGCGCTCGACAAGGCGGATATCCAGTTCCAGTTCGACAATCTCAAGGCGCAGCGCCGGCTGAGCGTGGCGGCAGCCCCGAGCGTCATGGTGTTCCAGCAGGCCCCGGCCGAAGGCCTGGTCGCGGCGCCCGTACGTTTCCACATGTACAGCAACTATGGGGCGTTCATCGAGCGTGCCGAGGTGCGGATATTCGAGGCCGGGCGCTCGGTGCAGAGCACGCCGCTCGCCGTCGTGAAGCTCGATGCGGATGGCTCGGCGGAGTGGCAGCCGAGCGTGACGCAGCTCCCCGCGTCCGGGCAGGAGCTGCAGTATCTGGTGCGCGCCTACAGCAAGGACGGCAGGTTCGACGACAGCAAACCGCGTTCGCTGTGGATGGTGGCGGACGGGTCGCGGGCGGCGGCGCGGCCCGCGCCGGCCGCACCACCGGCGGACCCGCCGCAGGCAGACCCCGCGCCCGCCAAGTCCGGCAGTGACGGGGCGCAGCCGGCCGCCCCGGACGGCAGCGCCGCGGCCAGCCCCGCGACGGCCGGAACGCCAACCGTCGCCGGACCACCCGAGAGCGCCGCCTCTGCGGCCGCGGGTTCCCCGGACCCGAGTGCGCAGAGCGGGCAGGGTGCGCCCCCGACACACACCCCGCTCCGGGAGCCGGAGCTGCTCGCCGCCTACGGCGAGAGCGCGCTCGCCGACCAGAATATCCGCGTGAGCGGCGGCACGGTCACCGTTCGCGGCGGCCGCATTCCGCCCCGGCACACGGTATGGGTGGCGGGCCACGAGGTGCCGGTCGACCCGAAGGGCAACTTCATCGCCGAGGAAGTCCTGCCTCCGGGCGCGCACACGGTGGAAGTGGCAGTGCTGGACGAGGAAGGCAACGGCACACTCTACCTGCGCGATCTCGAGTTCCAGCCGCGCGACCGCTTCTACTTCGGCATGGCGGACCTGACAGTCTCGAAGAATCACACGACCACCGCCGAGCAGCAGATGCAAGGCACCGCTGCGCCCTTCGACTACGATGCGACGGTCTCCGGGAGCCTGTCGTTCTTCGCCACGCAGAAGTTCGCCAATGACTGGCGGGTGACGGCGAGCGCCGATACCCGCGAGGAGCCGGTCAAAGACCTGTTCAGCAACTTCCTGAACAAGGCGCCCGACTCGCTGTTCCGGCGCATCGATCCCTCTTACTACTACCCGACCTACGGCGACGACAGCACCACGCAGGAACTGGCGCCGACGCTCGGCAAGTTCTACGTGAAGGCGGAGCGCCACGACGACTACGGTCTGTGGGGCGATTTCAGGATCGACTACGTCAACAACGAGCTCGCGCAGGTCGACCGCGGGCTCTACGGCGGCAATCTCCATTGGGTTTCGGAGGGCACGACGAAATTCGGCGAGAAGCGCTTCGGCGTCGACGGTTTCGCCGCCCAGCCGGGCACGATCGCGGGCCGCGACGAGTTCCTGGGGACGGGCGGCTCGCTGTATTTCCTGCACTTCCAGGACATCCTCACCGGCTCGGAGCGCATCCGCATCGAGCTGCGCGACAAGGACTCCGGGCTGGTCACCGGAACGGTGGACCTGCGGCCCTCGATCGACTACGAAATCGACTACCTGCAGGGCCGGGTGGTGCTCGCCGAGCCGCTGGCCTCGACCGCGGCCGACAACCTCCTGGTGCGCACCAGCGGACTCAGCGGACAGCTCGCCTACCTGGTGGTGCGCTACGAGTACACGCCCGCCTTCTCGGACATGCACACCTGGACGACGGGCGGCCAGGCGGACGCCTGGCTCAACGACTACATCCGGGTCGGCGTCACCGCCAGCTCGAACGACCAGGGCGTCTCCGGCAGCAGTCTGAAAGGTGCGGATCTGACGCTGCGCAAGAGTGCCGACTCATGGCTGAAGGTGCAGACCGGGAAGAGCGCCGGGCTGGATTCCGGTGCCAATTACTCGACCGACGGCGGCTACGGCTTCGCGAGCGATAACCCGGGATCGTTCGCCAGCGCGAGCGCCGAAGCCTACCGCGCCGACGTGAGCGTGGGGCTCGGTGATTTCTTCTCCGGCAGCAAGGGCCGGCTGACCCTCTATACCCAGCATCTCGATGCCGGCTATTCGGCGCCCGGGTTCGATGCACTCACCGCCACCGGGTACTACGGCGGCACCCTCAAGCTGCCGATCGGCACCAACTGGAGCGTGAACGCCAAGGCCGACAAGAAGGACCAGAATCAGGGTCTGCAGACCACGGCCGAGGAGCTCGACGTCGCCTACAAGCTGACCAAGAACTGGAGCGTCAGCACGGGCGTGCGGCGCGACGACCGCGCGGACAACTCCGCGGTCGTGCCGCCGACCCAGCAGCAGGGCCAGGAGACCGACGTGGTGGCGCAGCTGGGGTACGACTCGCTCGCCGCGTGGCGCGCCTACACCTTCGTTCAGGACACGGCATCGAAGAGCGGCGATCGCGAGGACAACAATCGCGCCGGTGTCGGCGGCTCCTATCGCGTCAGCAAGGAGCTAAGCATCGAGGCCGAAGGGTCCGAAGGGAGTCTCGGCGCGGGCGGCAAGCTCGGCACCAGGTATCTCGTCTCGGACCACACCACGCTGTACCTCAACTACTCGCTCGAGAACGAGCGTTCGGACACCGGCTTGTTCCAGCGTACCGGCACGCTGGTCTCGGGGATGAAGGAGCGCCTGTCGGACAGCAGCAGCGTGTTCGTCGAGGAGCGATATCAGGACATCGACTCCGCCTCCGGCCTCACGCATTCGACGGGAGTGACTTTCGCGCCCGACGATCGCTGGAACTTCGGCGCCAACGCGGAGATCGGCACGCTGGTCGACAGCCAGACCGACGCCGAGACCAGGCGCAAGGCCGGCGGCATCAGGATCGGCTATGGCCACGACAAGATCCAGGTGTCGAGCGGGGTCGAATACCGGAACGACGACATCCAGCAGCCGGATGCGAGCAGCTACGATCTGAAGACCTGGCTGTTCAGGAATAACTTCAAGCTCCAGATCACGCCGGACTGGCGGCTGGTCGGCAAATTCGACCATTCGATGAGCGACAACTCACAGGGTCAGTTCTACGACGGCAAGTACACCGAGGCCACGCTCGGCTATGGCTACCGCCCGGTCCTGAGCGACCGCCTGGACCTGCTGGTGAAGTACACCTACTTCTACAACCTCCCGACTGCGGGCCAGGTAACGCCGCAGGGCACCGCCGCGCAGTTCATCGAGAAGAGCCGGATCATCTCCGTCGACGCGAGCTATGACCTGACTCAGCAGTGGTCGGTCGGCGGGAAGTACGCATACCGCATGGGAGCGGCGAGTCTCGAAGTGGTGAACCCGCAGTTCTTCGACAACACGGCCAATCTCTACATCGTGCGCATCGACTGGCATTTCCACCAGGAGTGGGAGGCCATGCTCGAGGGGCGCGCGCTCAGCATGCCGGATCTCAAGCAGACACGCTCGGGCGCGCTGGTCGCCTTCTATCGTCACTTCGGCAAGCACGTGAAGGCTGGCCTCGGCTACAACTTCACCAACTTCTCGGAAGATCTCACCGACCTGAGCTTCAAGAGCCACGGCATCTTCATGAACGTGGTCGGAGCGATGTGACCGGCTCGTGATCGACCGCCGCGGGTGCGGCTGGCCAGAGTTTGGTATCATGGTCACGCCCAAGCTCGAGTGACTGGATTTTCTGCACCAGGGAGCACATGAGGCGCCTGGCTCAACTGGCAGTGCTGCTCGCGGCCACCGTCCTCGGAGGGTGTGCCACCACCAATTCGGCGCGCGCACCCGACGCAGATCTTCACAAGCTGAAGACGTTCTACGTCGTGAGAGTGCCCGAGGACGAGCGCGGCATCGAGAAACTCATCGCTCAACGGCTCGTGACCCTCGGCTATCAGTGCACGTCCGGCGATGCGCCCACGCCGGCTGCGGCGGTCGATGCCATCGTGACTTACCAGGACCGGTGGATGTGGGATATCACGATGTACATGATCAAGCTCAGCATTCAAATTCATGACGGCGCCACCGGTGCGATTCTCGCCAGTGGCGAGGTCATGCGCCCCTCGTTGCAGCGCAAGTCACCGGAGGGCATGGTCGAGGAGACACTGGGAGTGATATTCAAATGAGGCCGAACGTCCGTAGCGCCGCCGGCGCAACCCTGATCGCGTTGACCTTTCTGCTCGCGGGCTGCGCCTCAGGCGCCAAGCCCGAAGCCATGGTGGCGGAGAAGGTCGCAGTCGCGCACCCGACCAACAGCGATGTATCGGTTGTAGTCTCGGGCGGCAAGGCAACCTCCTCGGCCGGTGCCTCGCAGATCTCGGACGACGCGTTTGCTCAGGCCCTGCGTGACTCGATCACGAAGTCGGGACTGTTCAGAGCGGTGATTGCGAGCGGCGGGCGCTACAAGCTGACGGCATTCATCGGTAAGGTGGATCAGCCGATGATGGGGTTTTCGATGACAGTCAAGATGGAGGTGAGCTACACGCTCGCTGATACTGAATCGAACAAGGCTGTCTGGTCGAAGAACATTTCGAGTGAGTACACGGCGAAGGTATCCGACGCTTTCGCCGGCGTTGAGCGCCTGCGGCTCGCGAACGAAGGCGCCGCCAAGGCCAATATCCAGCAGGCGGTCACAGAAATGGCGAAGCTGCAGCTCTGAGCCGTGCCAGCGGTCGCCGGGGATGGCGACTAACGGCCGGCGGCGGAGTGGCAGCCGGGGCCGGATCTACTCAGTGCCAGGGGTGCGCGTCTAATGCGTTCATTCCTGCAGTCGAATGTCCCCTTCGTTCTCCGGGCGGCGCCCGCGTTTTCCCGCGTACGCGGCCCGAATGCGCGCAAAGTCCTGCGTCGGATCCCCGGTAAGGTTCATGTAAGTCTCGATGCCTACGGTCCTCGTCGCGTAGTCGATGTAACCCAGGCCGACACACAGACCGCCGGCAACTGCGATCCGGTAGAAGCCGGATTTCCAGTGATTCGTGCGGGCGCGGGTACCCTCGGGAGCCATGCCCAGCCACATCGATTCGCTCCTGGCAAATTCCGCGAGCAATGTGTTCACGAGTCCCGAGGGGTCGCGCCGATTGACCGGGATGCCCCCTAAACGCAGCAACAGCGGGCGCAACGGCCAGCGAAACAGTGTGTCCTTGCCCAGCCAGCGCACCTCAAAGCCCGTGGCGATCTTGTAGAGGATGCCGATAACGAAGTCCCAATTCGAAGTGTGTGGATACACAACGATCATCCCTTTCGGCACCGGCGGAGGCACGAACACGCGGCGCCAGCCAAATAGCCGCAATAGAAGCCCCGATCCGCGCTGTGCAAACGTCATGCGTCCAGAGACCCAGGCAGGTCAGTTCCGAGGCCCCGTCTCGGCGAGATCCGATTCATCCGCGTCAGGGTGCGCTGAGTCCCGCTGCGTTGTCCACCGGGCTTGCCTCCGCTGCTGTAGCGGGCAAGCTCTTCTTTACAGTGGAGATTCCAGAGGTTCTGATGTCCCCGGCGCTCAGGCCAGACCTGGTCAAAGGGCGAGATTGATCGCGCCGCTGGCAATTCCCGCATCGATGATGTGATATTCGAGTCTCGCGCGGTGATGACTGCATCAGCGCGCCGCGATCAGGGGGCGGGCAGATGCATTCGCAAGCATTGCTGCGTGCATGGCAGATAACGGCCAGCATTCTTGCCGCCATTTCCGCGGCGCTGCTAGTCCTCAACCTCGCATATTCGTTTCGCGTGATCGTTCCGGGAACGGAGGGCTTTCTCGGCTACGACGCCGTGCCGACGCACTTCCAGGGTAAGTCGGCTCACCGTGTCACGGGCTTCGACCCTGAATCGCCGCTACCTTCGGCGGGCGTCAAGACGGGGGACCTCATCGTAGATCCCCCGCGCGGAACGTTCATGGCGGGAGAGAGCGTCAAGCTGCAAATTGTGCACGACGGCGCTGCCAGCAGCGTGGAGGTGAAAGCTGCCCGAATCGACAGACTTTCGACTCCAGTACAAAGCGTCCTTGATTTTGGCCTGGTGATCCTGGTGTTCGTACTCGCGTTAACCATTGCCTGGCGGCGGCGCCGTGATGCAGGGGCACTGGTACTTGCTTGTGTGTCCCTCATGGGTGTCGCTGGGTTGGTTCCGAACGCACTCCCGGCAGGCCGGCTGGTGGGAGTCATGCAGGCGTGGCAGTCGATTTGCATAGTGCTGGCCCTGCCGCTGCTGGCATACTTTTCAGTGATCTTCGAAGGTGGTTACCAGAGCCGCGCAAGGGTTCAGATCTTGCGCGCGATCGTCAGCCTCGGCGCTGCTGCCGGCGCGTCGGCTCTCGCGATGGCGCCGTACTACCTCGGTCGGGTCTGGCTGCCGCCCGATTCACTTTTGCGCACGGCGCGATCCACGGCAGAATTCCTGGGAGTTGTGTTGTGCATCGTCGCGTTTACTGACACCTGGCGTCACGTCGACGCCGAACGACGTGCAAGACTGCGTTGGCTGTACGTCGCCCTTGGGTTCATTCTCGTGAACTTCAGCATGTTCAGCGCACTTGGGGCGACTGCTCTCACTTCAGCGGCGGCAGTGGGCGTGTCGGCTGCGAGCGACGCGATTGCCGCCACGGCAATGTTGATTTTGACCTACGCAATACTGCGTCATCGCGTGATCGACGTGGGGTTCGTGATCAATCGGGCAGTTGTCTTCGCGGCCTTCACGGGCTTTCTTCTTGTGTCCTTTGGACTCGTCGAATGGCTGGTCGACCATTTCGTCCGGTTTGAAAACCGCGAGAGAAGCGTGTTGTTGGATGGGACTATCGCGCTCGCGCTGTATTTGACTTTTCATCGCACTCGACGCTGGATCGAGCGCCTCGTCGAGCGAGTCTTCTTTCGTTCCTGGCACTTGAAGCAAGCCGCATTGCAGCGCTTCCTGGATACGGCGCCACATTTCTCTCACCCCGACGCGCTGGCCGACGCGCTTCTTGCCGCAGCAGACGCCTATGCGGGCAGCTGTGGCAGTGGCTTCTATCGGCAAGACGATATGGGGCGTTTCATCCTAAAGCGCTCTACCCTTGATCGCCTTCCTCGCGAAGTGGATGCCGACGGCGAAGCGATCGTCGAAATGAAGGCGTTCCGCAGGCCCGTGTACCTGGACAAGGGCAGTACCCTCGCTCCCGCAGTCCTCGCTATGCCCATGCGCCGACGCTCTGAGCTGGTTGGCTTCCTCACTGTCGGAGAGAAGATCAACCGCGAGATATACCGGCTGGACGAAATTGACATTCTGTCTCGGGCGGTGCAACAGACGGGTGTCGACTTGTACGCACTGCAATTCGAACAGCTCGAACAGCGCAGGCGTGAGCTGGAACAACAGAATGAAGGATTGCGCGAAGCGTTTCGATCGCTGCTAAAGCCTCACATGGTGAATCCTGCGGCGTCGGGCCCGCGCGACACCGGCTCATCCGGCCCCCAGGCCGATCGTCGATAGGGACGCTGCCGTGTGCTGCTGCCCCGATGAATTGTCAGCTCTGGCGACCTGTTAAGGCGCCGGCTCCGGATGTCGGACCTCACGGCTGCATGTTCTCCCCAATGAACCGAAACAGGTCCGTTTCCCAAATTGAGGTGTTTACATACAGAAAATTGTGCCCTTCACTGGAGGACTTCCCGACGGCCGGGTAAATTCTCAGCGCGTGCGGCTTCGACAAGCTTGCGAGCTCACTTGCAATCGCCTGCCCCGGAGCGAGCGAGTAGTCGTTGGCACTGTGAATCAGCAGCACGGGGACGGTGATCCCGTCGGCCGCCTCGAGCAGCCTGGCACGCATGTCCGCTGAGCCGCTCCACGAAGCGGCCGCAGGACCAAAGGCAACCGCAACGCGCACGGTGTGATCGCGCGCGGCCTCCAAAAGGGTCAGCTGCCCCCCGAAGGAATGACCGACTACCGCGATCCGTTGAGGATCAACCTGCGGCAGCCGCTTCAGGAACGCCAGGCTCGCTAAGCCGTCCTGCAGCTGATCCGTCTCCAGAAGGATCGATTGCAGACGCTTCCTGGCCTCGATGCCCTTGCTGCTCTCCTCGCGCCCGAGCAGATCACCGATGAAATTCCCTTGATCAGCAGACGGACCCTCACCACGTCGAAACGGAAAGAGGAGGGCGTAGCCATGCCGCGCGAAAACGGGGCCGATAATCCGGGCGGCCCCGACAAGCGTTAAATTTCCCTGGCGCCAATGGTATTGCGCGCTATCGCTGCGGCCGTGGTTAAACAGAACCGCCGGGAATCGTCCGGGCCCGGGAGGCACCCACAGGTAAGCCTTGAGGTGAAGCGCACCGCTGGGAATCTCGACAGTCTGGGGGCCGATCGACGGCTGTCCGAGTGCCGTAACGGAGATCAGCACCGCTACCACCCCCAAGAATCGTGCCGGCATGTTATGACATGGACTCAAGGTCAGGAGCACCCGCATGGGCGCCACGGTCCACAGCGGGACAGTCAGTCGTTGTGGGCAGATTCGCCGCCCGCGGCGAGAATGCCACGCGCAAAAGCTGCGGCAACCGCTTCCGCCCGCGAGTGCACTCCCAGCTTCTCGAGCAGCGCGCCCACGTGATGATCGATCGTTTTCGGAGAGCGGTGCAGGCGGCGGGCGAGCTGCGCGCCGTTACAACCCTGGGCCAGGAGGCGCAGCACCTCGAGCTCCCTGGCTGTCAGGCCTGAGGGATTGGCACGCGTGGCTTCGTTTGGACCCCGCGGTATGCCGCGCACGCCCTGCGCGCGCATGCGCCTGCGGACCAGCGCGGCGAGCGGACCTGCCCCGAGGCGCTCGAGGATGGCGAGTGCCTGACGCAGACTCTCTTCGGTGCCCTCCGCAAGGGCGAGCGCCTGCTCGTAGGGCGCGCCGATCCGCGCCCAGGCCCCGGCGGCGGCGCGCCAGTCGCCGCTGAGCATCAGCCTGTAGGGTTCGGCAACTTCGCCGCTGAGCGCCGTCGATTGCACCCGCGACTGCCAGTAGAGGAGCTCGCCGGTCACCCAGGGCGAAGGATGCTCGCGCACCTGCGCGAGGCCGATGGAGCTCTCGGTCAGGACGTCGGCGAGGCGGCCCTGATACCAGGCGTGCTCGGCCCGCGCCGCCGCGACCCGTGCGATGCGGTTGACCTCGGCGGTCGGCAGCGCCAGCGCGAGCGCCTCATCGAGCAGCGGTTCAGTCCCCGGATCGCCGCGCCGCATGCGCACCACCGCCAGCGTCGTCATGACCGTCACGCGCTGCGTCGGGCCGGTGACCTCGGCTGTACGCAGCAGCTCTTCCGCCATGCGCGCGGCGTCGGCCCACTCGCCGCGCCACAGCGCGCAGATCGTGTGATAACTGCGGATGTAGGCGCTGTGGGAGAAGATGCCACGTTCCTCGCAGTAGTCGACTCCTTCGTGGAAGGCGCGCGTGGCGCGCGTAGAATCCCGTGTCAGGCTCGCGTAGAACTCCAGCGTACGGTAGGCGCGCGCCGCCTGATCCTCGAGCCGCAATTCGAGCGCGATTTCGAGACTGCGCTCCAGCGGCTCGTAGCCTGAGCGATCGTCGAGGCCGAGCAGCGCCCCGCCGATATGGCACAGGGCATGCGACTCGATGGCCCGGTCGCCGGCCTCGAGCGCGAGGGCGAGCGCCCGCCGTCCGAACTCGAGCGCTTCGAAGTTCCAGCCGCGGTGCAGTGCGAGCAGCGCCCGGGCGCAGTAGGCACCCGCGAGGGCGGCACCGGGAGGCAGCACCTCGAGCAGGGAGATAGCGCGCGCGACGCACTCGTCCGCGCGTGCCCGGTCGCCGACCGTGCGATATTCCTGGGTCAGGAGTCCCAGGGCACGCGACTGGGCCACCACGTCGCCGAGCTCACCCCAGGCTGCGGCGGCTGCGGTCCACGAGGCAATGGCGGCCTGTGTCTGGTTGGCGAGACTACTCTCCTCGGCGTGCTGATCGAGGAGCTGTGCGCGCTGCAGCGCCGGCAACGTCGCTCCGTGCCGCAACGCGGCGTCCAGGTGCGTGGCAGCCTCGCGGTGCGCGCCCAGCCGCGCCGCTTCGCGCGCCGCCTGCGGTGCATACTCGATGACGCGAGCGGTGTCGTGCGCAAGCACCGCGTGATGGACCAGCCGCGCCGGGTCGGCGCCGCGGGCCGCGAGTGCCCGCAGCACCAGGCCGTGCAACGCGCGCGCCCGCTCCGGTGAGAGCGTTCCCAGAATGGCGAGACGGGCGATTTCGTGGCGGAAGCCGACCGAGTCGCTGTGCACGCCGAGGAGCCCGCGCGCCCCGGCCTCGTCGAGCTCGATCTGCCGCTGGCCGAGGACGGACTCTATCAGCCAGCTTTCGGTCACTCCGGGCGATATGGACACCAGCTCTGCCAGCTCGCGTGCCGGCGGCGAGCAGCGCGCCAGTCGGGCCAGTACCGCGTCGCGCACCGTCTGCGGAACCAGCTCATCGGGGCTGGCGAGTACCTCGCGCACGAAGAAGGGGTTGCCGCCCGTGATGCGATGGAGAAGGGCCACGTCGCGGTCCGTGTCCTTCGCCAGCACATCGACGGCGGCGAGCGACAGCGGCGCGAGGCGGATGCGAATCACGTGATCGCCGGTGAGCTCGCCGAGCGCGAGTCGCACGGCGTCATTGGAAGAGAGCTCGTCGTCGCGATAGGTGCCGATGAAGAGCGCCCTGGTGCGCTGAATGCGCCGGCCGATGAAGCGCAGGAAATCCAGCGTTGCGGCGTCCGCCCAATGCAGGTCTTCCAGCACGACCACGCAACCGCCTTCGGTCCGGCTGAACTCCTCGAGCAACACCCGGAACAGCCAGTCGCGAGAGTCGCCGCTGCGCGCGGCGCGCCCACCCGAGGTCTGCGCGGCGATCTCGTGCACCGGAGCCAGGGCCCGCGGGGTGCTGAGCGCGTCGCATGCACCCCAGAGAGCCCGCGTGTCGCGCCGGTGTCCCGCCACGAAGTCCTCGACCAGGGAGCTCTTGCCGAGTCCGGCGCCACCGGCGATGAGGAGCAACTTGCCGCAGCCCGCGGAGGCTTCCTGGAGGCAGCGGTTCATCCGCGCAAGTTGTTCCTGACGTTCGAGCAGGTGCATGGGCCACTCATTATCCGCCGACAGTCTCGGGTGAAGCCATCGCAGGAAGCCCCGCCGGCAAATCTGGGTAACGGCAGCTCAAAAATGGGGTACCGCACATGACAAGTTGGGCCGATCACCCGATTCGGGCGGTGGGGCGCGGCGGTACCTTGCGGCCCATCGTGATCGGGAGGGCCAACATGAAGACTCTGACTGCAGTAATGGGATCCGTGCTCGTTGCGACCAGCCTGCTGGCCGGCGCACAAACGCCGCCCGCCGCCCCCGCCGCCGGCGGCACGGCCCATCGATATGTCGTCGAGCGCACCTTCGCGCCGGGCGCACTGGACGGACTCAACGCGGCGCTCAAAGCCAAGGTCAACGCCAACAACGCGAAGTACGGGGTGCACTGGGTGATGTCGTACGCCAACGCGGCGAAGACCAGGACGTACTGCATCTATGAGGGGCCAAGCGAAGCGTCCATTCGGCAGGCGGCCACGGCCAACGGCCTGCCAGTCGATTCCATCACCGAAGTCCCGGTGACGCTGTCGCCGAAGTAGGAGGGAACGCCATGCCGCGCTACCTGGTGGAGCGGGAATTTCCCGACGGACTGCAGATTCCCGTCGACGAGAGCGGCGCGAAGGCCTGTGGCGCTGTAGTCGAGACTAACCTGACAGAGCAGGTGACCTGGGTGCATTCCTACGTGAGCTCGGACCGGAAGAAGACCTTCTGTATCTACGACGGACCCTCGCCTGAGGCGATCCGCCGCACGGCGAGCCGCAACAAGCTGCCGGTCGAGCGCATCACCGAGGTTCGCATCCTCGATCCTTATTTTTACAAGTAACACCGGTACAGCCGGAAGGGAGACAGAATCATGAACGTTCCACGCTATCGGGGGACCCTGCGCATGCTCGGGGCGCTCCTCAGCCTGCAACTGCCGCTGATCGGCGCGGCCTTCGCGCAAGATACCCCGGCCCCGACGCCGCTGATCAACAAGGTGCGCGCCGCCACGGCGCGGTTCATCGATATCAACCAGGCGTTCCACGCAGGCTTTGTGACGGGTACCCCCTGCGTCAGCGGACCGGATGCCGGCGCCATGGGCGTGCACCTCGTGATGGTTCCACGCATCGAAAACCTGGTGATCGACCCCGCTCAGCCGCAGGCGCTCATCTACGAGCCAAACGCCGACGGCACGATGCGCCTGGTGGGCGTCGAGTTCATCGTTCTCGAAAGCGTCTGGGCCCTCAATAACCCGAGCGGTGGCGTGCCGGCGCTCGATGGGAACCTGATGAACTACGTCGGCGCCCCGAACCGCTACGGGCTGCCCGCTTTCTACGAGCTGCACGTGTGGGCCTGGCAGAACAACCCGAAGGGGAGCTACGCCGACTGGAACACGCAGGTTACCTGCGCGAACCAGCCTCTCTAGGCTGAGGCTGGTTACCCGGTTTCCCAACAGCCCCGGCGGCCGACTCTCGTGTCATGGAGGGCACGCGGCCGCCGGGGCATTCTGCGGACCGGTAAGGGGAGCGGCGTGAGCAGCGGCGCATCGGGGTCCTACCGCCTCGGCCTGCGGTTTTCGCTGGCGCTGGCCTGCGCCCTTCCGGGCACCGCTCTGGCGTGCGCCTGCGGCTGCGGGGTGTTCGACGTCGGCGTCGGCTCCATGTTCATCAACCACGGCGGTCCGACAGTGTTCCTCGAGGAGGACTTCCTGGACCAGGACCGCAACTGGAGCGGCAGGCAGCCGGCTCCCGCCGAAGATAACCCCGACAAGCGCATCCGCACGTTCTTCACGACGGTCGGCGCGCAGTACCTCCTCGACCGCTCCTGGGGAATGACGATCGAGATTCCGTACTGGCAGCGGCAGTTCACTACCACGCTTGCCGACGGCAGTATCGGCACGTTCAGCCATGGTGCCCTCGGCGACATCCGCGTGAAGGGCGCGTACACGGGACTCTCCGCGGAGCTCTCCACGGGGATCACGTTCGGTGTGAAGCTGCCGAGCGGCGATTCGACCTATCCCAACTTCGACCCGGACACCGAGATCGGCTCGGGCAGCACGGATCTGCTCCTCGGGGTTTATCAGCTGGGCAAGGTCACCGCGGACAACCGCTGGTCATGGTTCGCCAACGCCCAGTGGCAGCAGCCACTCTGGCACAAGGCGGCTTACCGGCCCGGTGCCGAGCTCGATGGGGCGGGCGGGGTGTATTACGGCGGATGGACGTTCGGCGGGACGCGGTTGACGCCGATCGTGCAGCTCGAGCTGACCTACCATCGTCATGACGGCGGACCGCAAGGGGATCCGCTCGACACGGGCTACGTACGCGCCTATGCGGCATCGGGGGTCGAGGTCGATGCCGGCCGCGCGCGCCTCTATTTCGAGGCGGCGCTGCCGGTCTACAGCAAATTGAGCGGCAATCAGTTGGTGGCCGGTGCGCTTTTCAGGGTGAACGCCGCGTGGCGCTTGTGAGCGAAGGGGAGCCGGCGTCAGAGGTTACGGGGTCACGATTCCGGCGGTGGAGACTGCGCGCTGCCGCGGGTGTGCCGGGTGAAGCACACATGGCGCATTTCGCGCAGGTAGCCCGAGCCCTCCCGCCGGATTTGCGCGCAGGGCCGGTAGCGCCTCACTGCCTTCGGCGGTGTCGGGACAATCACGCATAGAGTGTCCAGCACGCGTAAGCGCCAGCAAGTCAGGCTCATTCAGCAAGCGCGGAGGCGCGGTGCCATAATGGATCGCGCGCAGCGCCGTCGGAACGGAGGGGCCAGATGACGTGGCACAGCTCAAGTGGCTCGGTTCCAAACTCCGTCGCAGCATCAGCGCTCGTGGCTTTGCTTGGCCTCGCGCACGTGCGCAGCGCAACGCCAGCTCCGCCCGGTCCGTCCACGTTGCCGCGGCCCTGTCCATTGCCTGGCCAACCGCCGGACCCTGCGGCTGCTGCGCAAGGCTGCGTGCCGGTGACGCCGCCTGCTTCGCAACCTCCGACCGGCACCGGCGGTGGGTCGGCTGGCGGCGCGGGCGGCGGGGCAGGTGGCGGCGCGGGCGGCGGGAACGGGCAGGGTGCGGGAAGCGGCGGGTCCAGTGCGTCGCAGCCGTCACCGCCTGCGGATGCGATGCCCGTCGGCCCGTTCGTCGTGCACCAGATCGAGACGCTCGGCGGCGAAAAGATCTCGGGCGGCGTCTGCCAGCTTGGCGAAGCCTTCGTCGTGAATTTTGTGACGCCCAGGGTCGCCTTCTCCGCGCTCTTCACGCCACGCGGAGATCCCGTGGCGGGCAGTGTCAGCTACCAGTACAGCATTCCAAGCGCGGGCGAGTCGCACTCGGCGCATGGGACGTACACTGGCCTTCTGGACGGGGCCAATCGTTCGGTGCGCATCAGCATGGCCGTCAGCGACCACGTGGTGTTACACGGGTTC
Source organism: Steroidobacteraceae bacterium (assembly GCA_035632655.1). Classification (GTDB taxonomy): domain Bacteria; phylum Pseudomonadota; class Gammaproteobacteria; order Steroidobacterales; family Steroidobacteraceae; genus 13-2-20CM-66-19. The sequence continues at coordinate 50,418 of DASQGK010000107.1, forward strand.
GATGGCAACATACCCAACCGCTACAAGTTCGACCTCGTTTCGACGCCCGGCGCATCCTGCCCGGCGCACCATTAAGGACTTCAGGTGATCGTGGCTGGTAGCGGCAGCTCGCGTTTGCTTACACCGACGGTCTCTAGTGGATTGCATCAGGTGCCGCGAACACACGACGGTCAACACCTCACGCCGATCCCTGGGGCGGCTGCGCAGATAAGAAAAGGTTGCGATGCCACCATCGTTGTGCGTGCTTTCCACTCGTAATACCGATTGTTCGGGCTTGCATGAAACACATCGCGGAGGAAGAAGACCGCATAGGCGTACAAACGCGGGGTCATGGGGAGGCTCGCAACGGATCAGAGGCAAGCGCGGTGGGTGCGAGTGATGCAGAGGGACCGCTGCAGCAACCTAGTACCAGCTAGTACCACAACTTGTTCCGACGGCTCGACGGTGCGGAAGTGGCTGTTTTTGTAGGGTTTAAGTGGTAGCGGGGGCAGGATTCCGCAATTACTTGCCAGCATACCGCGCATGAAAAGACCAAGATCTTCAACCAGTTCCAAGCGCACCCCGATCTTGCCCCCACCATGAAGAAAGTCGGGCGACGCAGTCGCACGGGAGTGCCGGCCATGTGCGAGCCAAAAGGAGACCTAAATCAGCGTCGCGCACTTCTCATGGTTAGCCGGTCCAGCAGACCGCGCATGTCTTTGTCCTGTTGATCCGGCCACAAGCGCCTCCTCAGTCGCCAGTATAGGCGTCGCGGTAGTCCTAGCTCTTGTAAGGGTAGGAGGTATAGCGCCGCCTGTGCGTAGTCATCGACATGTTGCAAGAGGCGTGGAAGGGACAGCTGCGCATCGTTGCTATCGTCGGATGGCAAATCGGCTGTGATTCGCCGCATATTGGTCTGCACGATCGAGTAGTACTGGTGAAAACCGGTCAGCAAAGCCGCCAGGCGTGCGTCTGTACCGATCATCACGACCACTTGCGCCTCAAACAGAGGCGACAGCTGGGGCACATAGCGGACTAGGTTTCGAGCTAGTGTGTCTGGGCCGACCGTCTCCAGCGTTGCCTTGCGGCCATATGTCAGCGCGCTTATTGCAGTTGTGACGGTCAGGAGATCTCGCTGGAGCATTCGGGACGCATTGCGGCGTTCTCTATTGGCCGCGCTGCGAGCGACAACCATTGCGCCGATGACACCGAGCAAGCCGCCAAGGATCGCGCCCGATAGCTCTTGCCAGTAGTGCAGCCAACATGAAAACGCAGTGATGAGGGAGCGCATATCTCTGTTACAGGTCAAGGATCCACGGCGAGCGGTCCTCATCGGTCATATACATGGCCGCGCTCTGGGCTCCCGGCGACGCCGTTACCGCTTCCATGTAACAGCGGCAAGTCTGCGGACCCTAGTGAGATGTCAATCAGGTGCTTTGCGTCGGGAAGGATGGCGTAGCCGTTTAGGTTCACGCCTCCCGGTTCGCTTCCCCATACGCTGTGATAGGGAGGTCGTCCGGGACGCGTGATTCTGAGGCTGCCGAGCGGTAGCCGTTTCTTCTCATCTTTCCTACACCGGAGGGCTTCAGTGTGAGTGATGTTCGTAGTTATCCGAGCGCCAGTGTAGGGGTTCAGCGTCGTGACTCGCACGGTTAGGTCCCCCGGCCCGGAGTCTTTGCAGAACTCCAGCAGGCACCAGATAGAAATGCGGTCCGGGTCGTTTACTGTGTCCTGACTGAAAGCAACCAACCGGAATATCCGGCGGTGTTCGCGAAGCGTGGGACGGAAATTTCGGCGCAGCGAGTAGAGCAGCACGACGACCCATACACCGACCGTCCACCACAGAGTCCAATCGCCCCAGTGGACGACGGTGCCGCCAAAGAACTCTTTAAGTCTTGATGCCGCCCACGGAGCGACGCCGACACCGACCGCTAGCCATGTGGTGCCCATACTCGCGCGAGCATCAGTGGCAACTGCGTTGAGTAGCTTTCGAAGAAACGAAAACACGGGCAGCTAACGCTTCAGCCTAGTGTTAGGGGTCGCAGCGATCTTACGCTTTCCGGCGTACCGCCTCGATCTTCACAGCGAGCGCAGAGTATCGCTGCGCGGCGGCCGCGATCGATGCGCGTACGGTGGGGCTTCAGCTTCCGCGCGCGCTCCGCCTCCTGGTGGGCCATCGCTCGGCACGCCTGCGCGGCCGTCGCGAGCTCGGCCTCGGTCAAGGCCTACGACGGGCACGACCGCAATGCTGCCGCCGCACGCGCGCCCCTTCCAGCCAGCTCGGGCTATTGGTTATACCTGTACGAAGCACGCGTAGAATCTCACCATGGAGACGCGGCCAACGGCGGAGCCAGGGGAGGGTGAAGCTCCGTCGGACTTCATGACCCCGATGCTTTTCCAATATCTCGTCGCGCTGTGCTGCGCGCGTCGAAACCCAGACGCCGTTGACATCACCATCGGAGACGACGTTCGCGACGCCACAACAGGAGCGCCGCGCGACGTCGACGTTACCGTCACCCTGCTCGAGGAAGATGGCTCGCGGCGTGCGTTCAAAGGGTTCGAGGTCAAGCGCGAAGGGACGCCGCTAGACGTCACCGAAGTGGAACAGCTCTGCATGAAGTTTGTGGACATGCCCGATGTGACTCACCGGGCGATTGTGTCGGCGACAGGATATACGGCCAATGCGATTAAGAAAGCGCAGGCGCACAACGTTCAGGTGCTTCAGCGGAAAGAGTGGACCCGACCGGTTGCGGAGTTGATCCCTGACCTCGACCGAATGGGTCCACCGGCCGAGGCGTTCACATTCAAGACTAGGGGTCTCATCTGGGCGGATTGTTCTTACTACCTTATTGCGCCTGGTGGACCGCCTTCATTTCGATGGACGCCCGAACAGACGCTGTATGCCGAGGACGGCACTCCGCATCAGGCGTTCCCCACCGTCGGCTTATACCTGGAAGCACTTCGGCAACGCTCGCAAGGACTTCTCTGGGCTCTCGCCCCGATGCAGGAACATGTCACGCCTGAAGTCGTTGCAATGGAAGCAAAGGAAGGGGCCGCCGACACTCCGTCCTGGGCTCATACGCACTACCTCGAAGTCGGGGCCGACAATGCCTATTTAAAGTTGAACCAAGAGGGTCTCGTCCGCATCGCTGGAGTGCACATTTCGGGACACCTCCAGTGGCAGCTAAGGATCCGCATTCCGCAGTTCTTTGTTCTTGAAGACGTAATCACGCACGAAATTTTT
>DASQGK010000108.1:0-12470 GCA_035632655.1 Steroidobacteraceae bacterium
GTACTGCTGCGCCGCGGCGCGCTGGCTCTTGAGCTGCTCGAGCCGTGAATCGCGCAGCGATTCGATGTCCTTCACCGAGGTGTAGGTCGTGACGAGGAAGGCGTCGTGCTGCTTCTGCCGGATCATCGCCGCGCGGTCGCGTGCCTCGGCGGCAGCCTGCTCGGGACTCTTGGCACCCTCGAAGTGCCTGACCGGGACACCCTGGCTGTTCATCTCCTCGCGGTCTTTGTTGGCGTATTGCGGCGGGATCTGGTCGCCGTAGTGGATCACACCCTGGTCGTCGACCCAGCGGTACATGGTGGTATGGCTGCCCGCTTGCTGGGGCCTGGAGGTCTGCGGCGCGGCGAGCGCACCGGCCGCAGCGCACGCTGCGACGATGAGCAACGAAAGCACGCCCGGGCGCGGCACACGAACCGACATGGCGGCTATCTTCAGCCGCGCACGCGGCGCTGGCAAGCCTCAGCGCACGCCATAACGGGCCCGATAGGCCGTGAGCGCCGTGAGCTGCTCGGCAGAAATGCGCGTTGCACCGGGCGACGGGCGCGACAGGGCCTCGATGAGGTCCGAGAGTGTGACGATGCTCACACATTTGATGCCCTCATTGCGCTCGAGCTCCTGCACCGCACTCAGCTCTCCCTGGCCGCGTTCCTCGCGATCGAGCGCCAGCGCCACGCCCACGGGCTCCGCGCCGCTGGCGCGGATGAGCTCGAGCGACTCGCGCACCGCGGTGCCGGCGGTGATCACGTCGTCGACGATCAGCACGCGCCCGTGGAGCGGTGCGCCGACGAGACTGCCGCCTTCGCCGTGCGCTTTGGCCTCCTTGCGGTTGTAGGCGTAGGGCACGGCGCGCGCATGGTGGGTGGCCAGCGCGATCGCAGTGGCGGTGGCGAGCGGAATGCCCTTGTAGGCGGGACCGAACAGCATGTCGAAGCCGAGGCCGGAGCGCTCGATGGCGGCCGCATAGCAGCGCCCGAGCGCGCCCGCCGCCTCCCCGTCGCTGAACAGTCCCGCGTTGAAGAAGTAAGGGCTCTCGCGTCCCGACTTGAGGCGGAACTGACCGAAGCGCAGCGCCTCGCGTGAGAGTGCGAGGTCGATGAAGGCCAGCTGGTATTCCTGCATGGCATATCATTGCCCGATGCGCGTCATTACCGTCAATGTCTGCGGTCTGCGCGCGGCGGCCGGCAAGGGGCTGTTCCGGTGGCTGCGGCGGCAGCAGGCGGATTTCATCTGCCTGCAGGAGACGCGCTGCCAGGAAGAACAGCTCGACGGGCACGACGTGAGGCTGCCCGGCTACCACGGCTATTTCTGCGAGGCGGATCGCAAGGGCTATGCCGGGGTCGCGCTTTACACCCGCCACGCGCCCGACCGGGTCATTCACGGCTTCGGGGAGGCGGAATTCGACCGCGAGGGCCGTTACCTCGAGGCGCGGGTCGGTGACCTTTCGGTCGTATCGCTGTATCTGCCCTCAGGCTCCGCCGGGCCGGAGCGTCAGGCATCGAAGTTCCGGTTTCTGGATGCCTTCAGCCCGCACCTGGCGCGGCTGCGCCGCAGCCGGCGGCGCTGCATTCTGAGCGGGGACTGGAACATCGCCCACCGTCCCATCGATCTTCGAAACTGGCGCTCGAACCAGAAGAATTCCGGCTTCCTGCCCGAGGAGCGCGCCTGGATGGATCGGCTCTTCGGGCCGGCCGGGTACGTCGATGCGTTCCGCGAGCTGCGGCCCGGGCCGGACCTCTACACCTGGTGGTCGAACCGCGGCCAGGCGCGCGCGAAGAACGTCGGCTGGCGCATCGACTACCAGGTGGTGAGCGCTGCGCTCGCCGGCCGGGCGCGCCGCGCCAGCATTTACAAGCGCAGATGGTTCTCCGATCACGCGCCGCTCACCATGGACTACGAGCTGTGAGCGCGACGTCAGCCGGCGCCGAGCGTTCCATTCTCAGAGTTCTGGCGAGCCCCAAGATGGTGGCGATCGCGGCGCTGGGGGCCGCATCCGGCTTTCCCAACCAGCTCACCGAGGGAGCACTGCAGGCCTGGCTCAAGGACTCAGGCGCCACCAACACCACTATCGGCATCATGTCGTACGTGGCGGTGCCGTACCTGCTCAAGTTCCTGTGGGCCCCGTTCATCGACCGCTATCCGTTGCCGTTTCTCGGCCGCCGCCGTGGTTGGATACTGCTGATGCAGGTGGTGCTCGCGGTCGCCCTTGCACTCATGGCGCTGCAGGACCCGCGCCAGTCGCTGCTGCCGGTCACCATCTGCGCCGCCGCCATCGTGTTCTTCTCGGCCACCCAGGACATCGCCATCGACGCGTGGCGCGCCGACATCTCGCTTCCCGAGGAGCGCGGCCCGGCAGCCGCCGCGGCCAACTTCGGCTATCGAATCTTCTCTTATCTGGCGCTCGCCGCCGCTCTCATCGTCGCCGAGTACGCGGGCTGGCGAACGGCGTTCCTGCTGCTCGCTGCCGGCATGCTGCTGTTCTGCACGATCACCGTGCTCGCGCCTCGCTCCCACAACAGCTACACCCCGCGCACGCTCGCCGAATCGGTGGTAGAACCGTTACGCGAGCTGCTTGCCACGCCCAATGCCGTCGCCCTGCTGGCGGTGGTGATCCTGTTCAAGATCGGCGACGCCTTCGCCAACAAATTGTTCACGCCATTCGTGATGGACATCGGCTTCTCCAAGGCGGAGGTCGGTGCGCTGGTCAAGCCGCTGTTCACGATCGGCTCGCTCGCCGGCGTTGCGCTCGGCGCCGTGGTCATGGTGCGCCTGGGCCTGCTGCGCTCCATGCTGACGTTCGGGGTGCTGCAGGCTCTCAGCAACCTGCTGTATTGCCTGCTGGCGCTCGCGGGCAAGAGCTACTTCGTCATGGCGCTGGCGGTGCTGGTGGAGCACGTGGCCGCCGCCATGGGCAACATCGCCCTGGTCGCACTCATCATGGCGCTCTGCGATCGCCGCTATAGCGCCTTTCAGTACGCACTGCTTTCGGTGTTGGCTCTGCTGCCGCGCTACAGCCTTGGGTACCCGGCCGGCCTGATCGCCGACCAGGGCGGCTGGCTGGTCTATTTCATGGCGAGCTTCGCACTCGGGCTGCCCGGGCTTGCGATGGTTTGGTTCAGCCGTCGCCATATCCAGCAGCTCGATCAGCCACGGCAAGCGGCGTGAGCGAGCCCCTCGACGTCGAGCGGGTGGTGTGCCGGCTGTCCGAGCTCGACAGCCAGGGAGTGCGGAGCTTCACCATCGGCGGCGGAGACTGGCCGCTGCGGGGCTTCGTGCTGCGCGCCGGAAAAGAGCTGTGCGCCTACGTGAACCGCTGCCCGCATGCCGGGCACCCGCTGAATCTCCTGCCCAACCGGTTTCTCACGCCGGACGGGACCTTGCTGCTGTGCTCATCGCACGGTGCGCTGTTCGAGAAGCTCACCGGCTACTGCGTCGCAGGCCCGTGCGCGGGCCGCTCGCTCACGCCGCTGGCGCTCAGCGTGCGCAGCGGCTTCGTGATGCTCGCGGAAGAGGTGGATATCGCGGCGGTGGCGGCGGCAGTGTCGTAGCGGCCGCGGCGCCTCACTCGAACAGATCGATCCCGTCGAGCGGGCTGGCGCGCAGGTCACGATCCTCACCGGGGTTGTCGGAGTTGCGCGCCTCCCCTTCGCCGGCCTCGACGTCGACCGAGCCGCTCCAGTCCTCGGGCGCCTCGGCCGCTTCGAGACCGCCGTCGTCCCACTGGGAATCCCAGTCCTCGACGTCCATTTCCTCGACCGTGCCGTCGAAGTACTGGATCTCGATCGTGCCGTCGTCGTCATCGACTGCGACGACCTCGAACAGCTGGCCGCCGTTCAGGCGATACCAGTCGCCGATACCAGGATGCGGAGCGGTCATCGTCGCAACCTCCCTCAGGCCCGCGCGACCCGAGCTGTTATGCTCGTCGCAGGACCCGGCGAACACTTTTACAAGAGGGGTGCCCGGCGCGATTCATGTTGCGCTTAGCGCGTGACGCTTTCAAGACGCAAAGCATCAATGTTCGAGCAATCGCTGAAGTTCTTCGTGGTGTTTTTCGTGGTGGTCGACCCGGTGTCGCTGATCCCGCTGTTCACGGGCCTGACCGCGGGCGCGAGCGTCGGCTACAAGCGACGCATGGCGGTGAAGTCGGTGTCGATCTCGGCGGGGATCCTCGGGCTGTTCGCGTTCGGCGGCGCGGCGTTTCTGCAACTGATGGGCATCAGTCTGGAAGCGTTCCGCATTTTCGGCGGCCTGCTGCTGTTTCTGCTGGCGCTCGAGATGGTGTTCGCCCGTGAGTCGGGGGCGCGCACATCGAGCGACGAGGCCGCCGAGAACCGCCGCCGGGCGGACATCGCAGTCTTTCCGCTGGCTTTCCCCTTCATCGCAGGACCGGCGGCGCTCGCCACCATCCTCCTGTGGTTCGGGCGCATCCAGCTGCCCGCTCAGGCGGGCCTGTTCGCAGGACTGATGGTCGCCGCGGCCCTGGTGCTCGCCGTCGTGCTGGCGTTGCTGTGGGTGGCGGAGCCGGTGATGCGTGTCATCGGCGTGACGGGCGCGAACGTCGCGAGCCGGCTGCTCGGCGTCGTCCTGGGAGCGCTCGCGGTGCAGTTCGTGCTCGATGGGCTGCGGGCCGCGTTCGGCGCCGGCTGACCTTCTCAGGGAGCGCGGGCGAAGGCCAGGTCCCACACAGCGTGGCCGAGCCGCGTGCCGCGCTGCTCGAAGCGCGTCGGCGACCGCTCCGGCGGGCGCGCCGCGAAGCCGCCGGGCCCGGCGAGGTTGCGCAGGCCCGGCGCCGCCTCCAGCACCGCGAGCATCTCGAGCGCGTACGGTTGCCAGTCGGTGGCGACGTGCAGCCTCCCGCCGGGCTCGAGCGCGCGCGCCAGCAGCTCCGTGAAAGGTGTCTGTATGAGCCGGCGCTTGTGATGGCGCTTCTTCGGCCAGGGATCCGGGAAGAGAACCAGAATCTCCGCAAGACTTGCCGGCGCGATCTGTCGCTCGAGCACCTCGACCGCGTCATGGCAGATGACACGCACGTTGGCGAGCCGCCGCTCCTCGAGCGCGAGCAGCAGACGTCCGACGCCCGGGCGGTGCACTTCGATGCCGAGATAGTCGCGCTCCGCGTGCGCGAGCGCGAGCGCCAGCAGGTTCTCGCCGTTGCCGAAGCCGATCTCGAGCGTACAGGGGGCTTCACGGGCGAACAGTGCAGGCAGGTCGAGAGGCTGCTCGCGGTATTCGACACCGTATTTCGACCACAGGGTGTCGAGCGCACGTTGCTGGGCGGGCGTGATGCGCCCGGCGCGGGTCACGAAGGAGCGAATTGCGCGCGGGTGTGCGGTGTCGGGCATGGCCATGGTATAAGCCCGCGCTGCTTTTCTGTAAACCGCAGAGCCGCCGGCAAACAACCACTCTTTTGGGAGAACAAACGATGTTGAGAAGCGCACTCCTTTCGCTGCTTGCGCTCATGGGAACCTCAAGCCTCGTGCAGGCACAGGAGTCCGGCAAGTCGGCCGGCAAGTCCGCCGAATCGCACGGCGAGTCAGCGGGCGAGAGCCCGGACCTCATGCGGCTCTGCCACATCGACGTCAAGGGCGACATGAAGGAGGAGTGGCGCCGCCTGCCGACGGCGCAGACTTCGGTCACCGAGCATCGCTTCGCCGCCGCCGGCAAGGCATTCGACTACACCGCTACCGCCGGCACCCTCATCGTGCGCGACGATGAGGACAAGCCGATCGCGAGCATCGGCTACGTCGCCTATACGCGTAAGGCGGGCAAGGACGGGGAGCTGCGCCCGGTGACCTTCGCCTTCAACGGCGGGCCCGGCTCCTCCTCGCTGTGGCTGCACATGGGGGTGCTGGGTCCGAAGCGCGTGGTGATCTCCGATCCAACACCGACGCCTGCGGCACCCTATCGCACGGTCGAGAACCAGTACGGCCTGATCGACAAGAGCGATCTCGTGATGATCGATCCGGTAGGCACGGGCGTGAGCCACGCGGTCTGCAACCACAAGGACGACGAGTTCTTCGGCGTCGACCCCGATATCGACTCGCTCAGCCGCTTCATTGCCCAGTACGTGAGCGACAACAACCGCTGGACCTCGCCGAAGTACCTGCTCGGGGAGAGCTACGGCACGACGCGCGGCGCGGCGATCGTCAACTACCTGCGCGCGCACCGTTCGCTCGAGTTCAACGGCCTGATCCTGGTCTCGGTAGCGACCGACATCGAGGCGATCTTCGCGGAGCTCCCCGGCAACGACCGCCCTTACTCGGTCTACCTGCCGGGCTATGCCGCGGTGGCCTGGTATCACAAGGTGCTGCCGCACCAGCCGGCGGCTCTCGAGCCTTTCCTCGCCGAGGTGCGTGCTTACGCGATGGGGCCGTACACGGCGGCGCTCCTCAAGGGGGATGCGCTCGGGGACGCCGAGCGCGATGCCGTGGCTGCGCAGCTGCACGAGTACACGGGTCTCTCGGTCGAGTATCTCAAGTACGCCGACCTCAGGGTGTCCGAGGTCATGTTCGCGCACGAGCTGCTGAAGAGTGAGCGCAAGACCATCGGACGGCTCGACGGGCGCTTCGTCGGCCCCACCCAGGATCCGCTCGCCAGGGAGGCGGATTACGATCCGCAGTCAGCCGCGATCGGTGCGGCTTTCACTGCCGCCTTCCTCGACTACTACCACGGCGATCTCAGGTTCGGCCGTGGCGAGACCTACTACACCACCAACTTCGGCATCGGCGAAAAGTGGAAATTCACGCACAAGACCGACAACGGCGAGCAGCCGATCGTGAACTCCGACGTGGACCTGGCGCAGGCGCTCATTCAGGACGTGAATCTGAAAGTGCTGGTGCTGAACGGCTACTACGATCTGGCGACGCCTTTCGCGGCGACCGAGTACATGATGAGCCACCTCGGGGTGCCGCCGGCGGCCAGCAGCCGCATCCAGATGAAGTACTACGAGGCCGGACACATGATGTACGTGAACCCCGCCTCGATCGCCCGGATGAAGAAGGATATCGACGAGTTCATCGACTCCACCGACCGCCTGTAACCGGCAGCACCATCCGGGCGCGCAGGCCCGGATGGTTGTCGATGAGCTCGAGCACGCCGCCGTGGAGCCTGGCCACGGCGTCGACGATCGAGAGCCCGAGACCCACTCCCGGCGTGCCGCGGCTGGCATCGCCGCGGAAGAAGCGCTCGGTGACCTTGGGTCTGTCGGCGGCGGCAATTCCCGGACCGTTGTCGGCCACCGCGATCTCGACCGCGCCATCGCCGCGGGGGCCGACCTCGACGCGGATCGCGCCGCGCTCCGGCACGCACTTGAGGGAGTTGTCGATGAGGTTGCTGAGCGCCTGGGCGAGCAGCACCGGATCGCCTGCCACCGGCGACTCACCGCGGCTCTCGAAGGAGAAGGCGACGCCTTTCTGCTCGGCGGCCGGCTCGTAGAATTCCACCACTTCGGCCGCCACCCTGGATGCGTCCACCTGCACGAAACCCGAGCGGCGGGCCCCCGTGTCGAGCTCGGCGAGGCGCAGCAGGGCGGCGAAGATACTCATGACGCGATCGACGTCGGCGACCGCCGCTTCGATCTCGGCGAAAGTCTCCCCGGGGGCCGGGCGGGTCAGCGCCAGCACCTCGAGACGCGAGCGCAGCTCCGCGAGCGGCGTGCGCAGATCGTGGGCGATCGAGTTGGAGACGTCGCTGATCCCGCGGATCAGGTGCTCGATGTGATCGAGCATGCCGTTGATGGTCTGGGAGAGCGTATCCAGCTCATCGTCCGACCCTGCGGCCGGCAGCCGCCGGTGCAGATCGCCGCCCATGATGGCCGAAACGCTGGTGCGTATCGCCTGCACCCGCGCGAGCAGCTGACGGCGGATGAGGGCCGCCCCCACCGCTCCGACGACGAACAGGAAGGTCACCGCCGCGGTCAGGCCCCAGGCGAATTTCCGCTCCAGCGGCAGGTAGAAGCCGAGATCGCGGCCAACCAGCAGGTGGTAGCCGCCCGGCAGGGTGGTCCGCAGCAGCAGGGTGTGGACCGGCTGGCCGGCGAGCTCATCGACCATCACTGCGTGCGTGCCTGAGCTCTCCGGGATGTCGCGCGGCCAGGCCGGGAGATTGCCGGCGAGCGGCCGGTAGTCCGCATCGGTCAGCAGCAGCGTGCGCTCGCCGACGATCTGCAGCCGCAGGCGTGTCTGGATGTGCGCCGTGAGCCCCTGCGGTCCCTCGCGCGCGAACACATCGGCGAGATGCTGGGCATCGGCGTGCAGGATCTCCTCGCGACCGGAGAAGATACTCACGTTCCAGGCATACCAGAGGAGCACTGCGAAGGCGACCAGCGCGGCCAGGCCCAGCAGCAGGTAGCCGAGCGCCCAGGTGACGGGCGAAGAGCGGATCAGCCTATTCACGATCGCTCATCATGTAGCCGGCATTGCGCACGGTACGCACCAGCGCGGGCTCCGATCCGACCTCGATCTTCTGCCGCAGCTTCGAGATGTGCACATCGACCACGTTGGTCTGGGGATCGAAGTTATATTCCCACACCGCTTCCAGCAGCATGGTGCGGGTCACCACCTGGTTGGCGTGCCGCATCAGGTATTCGAGCAGCTTGAACTCGCGTGGCTGCAGCGTCACTGCGCGGCTGCCGCGTGTCACGCGGCGGGACAGCAGGTCCATGCGCAGGTCGCCCACCTGCAGCGTGCGCTCGGCATCGCTGCCGGAGCTGCGCCGCCCGAGGGCATCGACGCGCGCCAGGAGCTCACCGAAGGCGAAGGGCTTGGTGAGGTAGTCATCGCCCCCCGAGCGCAGTCCCTTGATGCGCTCGTCCACCGCATCGAGGGCGGACAGGATCAGGATCGGCGTGCGGTTGCCCGCCTTGCGCAGCGCCTCGATGATTCCCAGGCCGTCGATGTTTCCCGGGAGCATGCGGTCCATGACGATGACGTCGTGCGGCTCGCTGGCCGCGAGAAACAGGCCGTCGCGGCCGTTGGCGGCGTGCTCCACCGTATGCCCCGCCTCGCGCAGGCCCTTGGTGACGAATTGCGCCACGCGTTCGTTGTCCTCGACGACCAGGATCTTCACGGCATCAGGTCCGCCGCGCCACCGGGCGCCGCCAGCGGCGCATGCGGGTCCGGCCGCTGCGGGTGCTTGCGCGCCCAGCGCACCACCAGCCGATCCAGGTACAGGTAGATCACCGGTGTCGTGAACAGCGTCAGCATCTGGCTGAGGATCAGACCGCCGACCATTGTATAGCCGAGCGGCTGACGCAGCTCCGAGCCCGTGCCGCGGCCGAGCATCAGGGGGAGCGCCCCGAGGATTGCCGCCATGGTGGTCATCATGATGGGGCGGAAGCGCAGCAGGCAGGCCTTGCGGATGGCCGCCTGCGGCTCGAGGTGCTCGTTGCGCTCGGCATGGATGGCGAAGTCGACCATCATGATGCCGTTCTTCTTGACGATGCCGATCAGCAGGATGATGCCGATCGTTCCCACGATCGACAGGTCGAAGTGGAACAGCATCAGCATGAGGAGCGCCCCGACCCCGGCCGAGGGAAGAGTCGACAGGATGGTGAGCGGGTGGATGTAGCTCTCGTAGAGCACGCCGAGGATGACGTACACGACCAGCAGCGCTGCCAGGATCAGCAGCGGCAGGGTCTTCAGCGATGACTGGAAGGCCTGCGCGGTGCCCTGGAAGGTGCCCGAGATCGATGCGGGCAGGTGGATCGAGGCCGTCACCTTCTGAATGGCCGTCACCGCATCGCCGAGAGCCGCACCCGGAGCCAGATTGAAGGACAGCGTCACCGCCGGGAACTGTCCCTGGTGATTGATCGACAGGTAGCTGGTATGACCGGTGTCGAACTTCGTGAAGGCGGACAGCGGCACCTGCTGCCCGGTGGTGGGCGACTTGATATAGATCTTGTTGAGCGTTCCCGGCTGGCCGAGGAGCGAGGGCAGCACCTCGAGCACCACGTGGTAGCTCGCGAGCTGGGTGAAGTACTGGGTCACCTGGCGCTGGCCGAAGGCGTCATAGAGCGTGTTGTCGATGAGCGCCGGCTGGATGCCGAAACGCGCCGCCTGGTCGCGATCGATGACGAGCTGGAGCTTGGTGCTGCTCGACTGCTGGTCGGAGGCGACGTCGGTGAGCTGTGGCAGCTTCTTCAGCTCTCCGAGCACGCGCGGCGCCCACTGGTTCAGCTCCTCGATGTTGGCATCCTGCAGCGTGTACTGGTACTGGGTGCGCGAGGGGCGGCCGCCGACGTTCAGATCCTGCGCGGCCTGCAGGAACACCGTGCCGCCGGGTACCCCGGCGAGCTTCTTGCGCAGCCGCGTGACGACCTGATCCGCGGTCACGTCGCGCTCATCGCGCGGCTTCAAGCCGACGAACACGAAGCCGTTATTGAGCGGGCCGCCTCCGCCGACGAAGGCGGCCCAGCCGGCGACCGCAGGATCCTCGCCGATGACTTTCATGAGGCGGCGCTCCGTGGTCACCATCTCGGCGAAAGACACGTCCTGCGGCCCATCGGTGACTCCGGCGAGCACCCCGGTGTCCTGCTGCGGGAAGAAGCCCTTGGGGATGACGACGTAGAGCAGCACGGCGGTGGCCACCGTGGCGAGGAAGGTGATCAGGGTCTCACGCTGGTGGCGCAGTACGAAGTCGAGCCCGCGTGCGTAGTGATCGATCAGCCACTGGAAGCCGCGCTCGAGGGTGAGGTAGAAGCGTCCGTGGCTGACGCGCCGCTCGTCGCGCAGGAACAGGGCCCCCATCATGGGCGAGAGGGTGAGCGAGACGATCGCGGAGACCGCGATGGTCATGGTCACGGTGACCGCGAACTCGTGGAACAGCCGCCCGACGAGCCCGCTCATCAGCAGCAGCGGGATGAACACCGCGACCAGCGAGATGCTGATGGAGAGGATCGTGAAGCCGATCTCGCTCGAGCCCCTGATGGCCGCATCCCGGGGCGCCATGCCCGCCTCGATGTGGCGGTAGATGTTCTCCAGCATCACGATGGCATCGTCGACCACGAAGCCCACCGCGATGGTGAGAGCCATCAGCGACAGGTTGTCGAGGCTGTAACCGACCAGGTACATGAGCCCCGCGGTCCCCAACAGCGCGAGCGGAACCGTCACCCCGGGGATTGCCGTGGCCCAGAAGTTGCGCAGGAAGAGGAAGATCACCATCACCACCAGGCAGATCGCCAGCAGCAGCGTCAGCTCCACGTCGTGCACCGAAGCCTGGATGGTGACGGTGCGATCGATCACCTGGTCGAGCTTCAGCGACGGGGGAACCGAGGCCATGATGTGGGGCAGTGCCGCCTTCACTTCCTTCACGTCGTCGATGACGTTGCTGCCGGGGAGCTTGTGGATGAAGAGCAGCACCCCGGTGCGCCCGTTCTGGAAGGCGATCGACTGGGTGTTCTCCGGACCGTCGACGGCCACGCCTATGTCGCGGATGCGGATCGGCGCGCCGTTCCGGTAGGCGACGATCACGTCGTTCCAGGGGGCCGCCTTCAGCAGCTGATCGTTGTCGTAGATGGTGTAGTTGTGCAGGGCGCCGGTGATCGCGCCCTGGGGGGAATCGACCGTCGCGGTGGTAATGAGACTGGCGACGTCCTCGAGCTGCAAGCCGACCGCGGCGAGCTTCACCGGGTCGACCCGGATGCGCACGGCCGGTCTTTGCTGGCCGCCGACGCCCACGTTGGCGATGCCCGGCAACTGCGAGAGCTGCTGCGCGATGACCGTCTCGGCGTAGTTGTCGACCTCGGTCATCGGCAGGACGTCCGAGTGCACCGCGTAGATGATGATGGAGTAGTCCGCCGGGTTGTACTTGCGGTACGAAGGGGGCGAGGGAAGGTTCTTCGGCAGCTGGCCGCCGGCGGCATTGATGGCCGACTGGACATCGCCCGCCGCCGCATCGATGTTGCGGTCGAGCTCGAATTGCAGCGTGATTTGCGTACCGCCGAGCACG
Source organism: Steroidobacteraceae bacterium (assembly GCA_035632655.1). Taxonomy (GTDB): domain Bacteria; phylum Pseudomonadota; class Gammaproteobacteria; order Steroidobacterales; family Steroidobacteraceae; genus 13-2-20CM-66-19. The sequence continues at coordinate 11,944 of DASQGK010000108.1, forward strand.
CTGGTCGAGGTCATCTGCGCAACGCCGGGAATCTGCGCAAACTGGGTCTCGAGCGGCTGGGCAACCGAGGAGGCCATGATTTCCGGGCTCGCGCCCGGCAACTGCGCGCTCACCAGAATGGTCGGGAAGTCCACCTGCGGGAGCGGCGCGACCGGCAGGAACGGGAAGGCCGCGAGACCGATGAGCGCGATGCCCGCCATGAGGAGCGTCGTCGCCACGGGACGCTCGATGAACGGCCGGGAGATGTTCACGGCGCGGACCGCGGCGCCGCGCTCGCGCGCGTCTGCGCAGCCGCGGGGCCGTTGATGTGTACCAGAGTGCCCGGCTGCAGCCGGTACTGATTGCTGGTGACGACCTGCTGCCCGGCATCGAGCCCCTTCTCGACCACCACGACGTCGCCTTCCTGCCCCCCGACCGTCAGCGGGGCCACGCCGACGGTGGAGTCCGGGCGGATCACATAGGTGAAGGTGCCATCCGGGCCGCGCTCGAGCGCGGCGGCGGGGATGGTCAGGACCTGGTGGCGCGTC
>DASQGK010000109.1:0-18210 GCA_035632655.1 Steroidobacteraceae bacterium
GACGATGTGCGCTGCAGCCACGGGGCGACCGCGGGCAAGCTCGATGACCAGATGCTCTTCTACCTGCTGTCGCGGGGCCTGAGCCCCGAGAGCGCGCAGCGCCTCCTCAAATGGGCGTTCCTCGGCGACGTGATCGCACGCACCGACTTGCCCGAGCTGCGGCGGCAGATCGAGGCGCGCTTCGCCGGACAGCTGCACGATGAGGCCTTGCGGGAGCTCCTGTGATGGCAGCCGACGTCTCGACCCTGCACCCTGCCTTCGACGCCGAACGCGTGCGCGCCGACTTCCCCATTCTCGAGACGAGGGTGAACGGGCATCCGCTCGTCTACCTCGACAGCGCCGCCTCCTCCCAGCGCCCGCTGGCCGTGCTGCGCGCGGTCGATGACTACGAGCGGCACTCGCACGCCAACGTGCACCGCGGAGTGCATGCCCTCAGTCAGGCGGCCACCTCGGCCTACGAGGGCGCGCGCGAGCGCGTGCGGCGCTTCCTCAATGCGCGCTCGATGCGCGAGATCATCTTCGTGCGCGGTACCACCGAGGCGATCAATCTGGTGGCGCAGGCGTATGCGCGGCCGCGCTTCGGGCCTGGCGACGAGATCCTGATCACCGCGCTCGAGCACCATGCCAACATCGTTCCCTGGCAGATGGTGTGCCAGCAGACCGGCTGCGCTCTGAAAGTGGCTCCGATCGACCGTCGGGGCGAGCTCCTCGGCGAGGAGTTCCTGAAGCTCCTCGGTCCGCGCACACGCCTGGTCGCGCTGGCGCACGTGTCCAACGCGCTCGGCACGGTGCTGCCGGTGAAGCGCCTCATCGAGGCTGCGCACGCGCAGGGAGCCGTGGTGCTCATCGACGGTGCGCAGGCGGTACCGCACTCGCGCGTCGACGTGCGCGCACTCGGTGCGGATTTCTACGCGTTCTCGGGGCACAAGGTCTACGCCCCCACCGGCATCGGCGTGCTGTACGGCCGCGAGGAGCTGCTCGCGGCGATGCCGCCCTGGCAGGGGGGCGGGGAGATGATCCTCACCGTCTCATTCGAGAAAAGCACCTACAACGAGCTGCCCTGGAAGTTCGAGGCCGGCACGCCCAACATTTCCGGGGCAGTGGGGCTCGGGGCCGCCATGGACTACCTCGAGAGCTTAGGGATAGAGAACGTGGCGGCGCACGAGTCCCGGCTGCTCGCGCTCGCGACCGCAGAGCTCGCACGCCTGCCGGGCATCACGCTCGTCGGCACTGCCGCTCACAAGGCCGCGGTGCTTTCCTTCACGCTCGCAGGGGTGCATGCGCACGACCTCGGCACGATCCTCGATGCCGAGGGCGTGGCGGTGCGAACCGGCCATCACTGCGCCATGCCGGTCATGACCTTCTTCGGCATTCCGGCGACCGCCCGGGCGTCCTTCGGCTGCTACAACACCGAGGACGACGTCGCGAGGCTGGTGCGGGCCCTCGGGCGGGCGCGCGAGGTCTTCAGCTGATGGACCTGAAGGAGCTCTACCGCGACGTGATCCTCGATCACAACCGCAAGCCGCGCAACTTCGGACGCCTGGAGAGCGGCGGCGCCGGCGGCGAGGTGCGCCACGCCGAAGGGCACAACCCGCTGTGCGGCGACCGGCTGACGGTGTTCGTGGCGCTCGACGGCGAACGGGTCGCGGACATCCGCTTCGAGGGCAGCGGTTGTGCGATCTCGACGGCTTCTGCCTCCCTCATGACGGAGGCGGTCAAGGGTCGCGACCGCGCTGCGGTGCGCGCCCTGTTCGACAAGGTGCACACCCTGCTCACGCACCCGGAGACGGCGCCCGATGCCGCCCTCGGCAAGCTCGCCGCCCTCGGCGGGGTGAGCGAGTTCCCGGCGCGCGTGAAGTGCGCCACGCTCTCCTGGCACACGCTCAATGCGGCGCTCGAGCGCGCTGCGGCCACAGTCTCGACCGAGTAGCGCATGCGCCGCCACGAGAACGAGCCTTTCGTCGTGAGCCGCGAGGTGCGGGCGGTGATCGTTCCCGCCGGCACGGAAGTGCGGCTCAAGCCGGGTCAGGCGGGCTACATCACCCAGGCCCTCGGCGGCAGCTTCACCGTCTACCTCGAGGGGAACCTCTTCCGCATCGCCGGCGAGGATGCCGACGCCATCGGGCAGGAGCCGGTGAAGGCACCGGAGCTTCCCCCCAACGCCACCGGCGATGACGTGCGCAAGCTCGCCTGGGAGCAGATGCGCAGCTGCTACGACCCTGAGATTCCGATCAATATCGTCGACCTGGGCCTGGTCTACGAGTGCGACGTGAAGGAGAACGAGGACGGCACGCGCTCGGTGGAAGTGCAGATCACCCTCACCGCGCCCGGCTGCGGCATGGGCGAGATCCTGGTAGACGACGTGCGCGACAAGCTGCAGCGCATCCCGACCGTGCGCGAGGCGCGCGTCGAGCTGACTTTCGACCCGCCGTGGAACCAGTCGATGATGTCGGAGGCGGCGCGCCTGCAGACGGGGATGTTTTGAGCATCTGGGTCGACATCGGGGCGGCCGGCAACCTCGCCGAGGGTATCCCCCTGTCGGCGGAGGTCGACGGCGTGGCCGTAGTGGTCGTACGCTGCGGGTCCGACCTGTATGCGGTAGAAGACCGTTGCACGCACGACGGCGAATCCTTCGCGGGTGCCGAGGTGGAGAACTGCGAGCTCATCTGCCCGCGCCATGGCTCGCATTTCTCTCTGCAGTCGGGCGAGGCTCTGACTCCGCCGGCCTACGAGCCGCTGCGCACCTATGCGGTGCGCGAGCAGGACGGCCGGCTCCTCCTCGAGCAACCCTGAGGCGCGCATGCGACGCCTGACGATCATGCGTCACGCCGATGCGAGCTGGAAGAATCCCGCGACGGACGACTTCGCCCGTCCGCTCAACCGCCGCGGGCTTGCCGCCGCGGAAGCCATGGCGCGCCGGCTGCTCGAGCTCGAGCTGGTTCCCGACCGGCTCATGGCGAGCACCGCGCGGCGCGCCGAGCAGACCGCGGATATCGTGGCTCGTGAGCTGTCCTTATCGGTCCGCCACGTGCAGCGCGAGGAGGCGCTGTATCTCGCAGGCGCCGGCGAAATGCTGCGCGTCATACGCGAGACGGGCCCGCGGATCGCGCACCTGATGGTCATCGCGCACAATCCCGGGGCCTCGGACCTCATTCATCTGCTCGTCCCCCAGGGGGGCATCAGCACGCTCACCACCGCCGGGCTCTGCTCGATCGTCTTCGAGGCCGACAGCTGGCAGGCGATCGGCCCGGAATGTGTCAAGGAGGTGCAGCACCACTCGCCACCGTCACGGCTGCGCTGGTTGTTGGGTTAATTGGCGCAAACCACCGTGGCGGTTTGCGCAGGCCGACCTGGTAGCAGTGTGGCGCCCGCGCGCAAAAGGCGTGGCTTTTGCGCGCTACACCAAGGGCGAGCAGGAGCTCAGCACTCGGGGACGTTGACGGCGAGGCCGCCCTGCGAGGTTTCCTTGTAGATGGTGGACATATCGGCGCCGGTCTGGCGCATGGTGGCGATCACCTGATCGAGCGACACCTTGTGCGTGCCGTCGCCGCGCATCGCGAGGCGCGCGGCATTGATGGCTTTGACCGCCCCCATGGCATTGCGCTCGATGCAGGGTATCTGCACCAGGCCCGCCACCGGATCGCAGGTGAGTCCGAGGTTGTGCTCCATGCCGATCTCGGCGGCGTTCTCGACCTGCTCGTTGGTGCCGTGCAGGGCCGCCACGAGTCCCGCGGCCGCCATGGAGCAGGCGACGCCCACCTCCCCCTGGCAGCCCATCTCGGCACCCGAGATCGAGGCGTTGCGCTTGTAGAGCATGCCCATCGCCGCCGCGACCAGCAGAAAGCGCAGCACTCCCTCGTCGTTGGCGCCCTCGGCGAAGCGGCGGTAGTAGTGCAGCACCGCGGGCACGATGCCGGCCGCGCCGTTGGTGGGCGCGGTGACTACGCGGCCGCCGGCCGCGTTCTCCTCATTGACCGCGAGCGCGAAGGCGTTGACCCAGTCCATGACGTCGAGCGGCCCCGAGGCGCCGCTCTCGGTGAGCTGCCGGTAGAGGCGCGGCGCGCGGCGGCGCACCTTGAGCACTCCCGGCAGCACACCGCTCTGGCGAAAGCCTCGCTCGACGCACGCCTGCATGACCTGCCAGATATGCATGAGCCGGGCGCGCACCGCGGCATCGGCGGCCCAGGTGCGCTCGTTGGCGAGCATCAGCTCGAAGATCTCGAGTCCGTGCTCGCGGCACAGCGCCAGAAGCTCGGCCCCCGAGGTGAAAGGGTAAGGGGGCGGCGCGTGCGCGCTGGCCTCGGGCGCCTCGGTCTGATCGCCGCGCACGATGAACCCCCCGCCGATCGAGTAGTAGTCCTCTTCGCGCAGCAGGCGGCGGTCGGCGCCGAGCGCATTGCAGCGCATTCCGTTGGAGTGGCGCGGGAGCCGCTCGTGGTTCATGAAGAGCAGCTGCATCGGCTCGTCGAAGGCGACCTCGTGCTCTCCGAGGAGACGCAGGCGTCCGCTCGAACGGATCCGCTGCACCGTCGACTCGAGACCGTCGGGATCGACCGTCTCGGGGTCGGCGCCCTCGAGGCCGGCGAGAACTGCGCGATCGGTGCCATGGCCGAGGCCGGTGAGCGCCAGCGAGCCGTAGAGCCGCACGGCGATCTCCCGGGTCGCACCGAGGAGCCCGGCGCTCTTCAGGCCCAGCACGAACTCGCGCGCCGCCCGCATCGGCCCCATGGTGTGCGAGCTCGAGGGGCCGATGCCGACCTTGAAGATGTCAAACACGCTCAGGGCCATGGGGAACCTCGGCGCTACGGCTGCAAACCGCGCGCCGCCGGAGTCTGCAACGCCGCTCAGTGTCCCACATGCTTTGCGGCGACATCGGGCGGCTTAAATGCGACCCCGTCGAGTATAATTTCGCGTATGCATCAGGCCTTCCTCGAGCGACTGCGCGATGAGCTCGCCTCCCTGCGCCAGCAGGGCCTCTACAAGGGCGAGCGGGTGCTCGAAGGCCCCCAGGGAGGCATCGTGCGCGCCGGGGGGCACGAGCTGATCAACCTGTGCGCCAATAACTACCTCGGCCTCGCCAATCATCCGGGCGTGCGGGCCAGCGCGCAGCGCGCACTCGACGATTACGGCTACGGCATGGCCTCGGTGCGCTTCATCTGCGGCACCCAGGAGCTGCACAAGCAGCTCGAGACGCGCCTGGCGCGCTTCCTCGGCACCGAGGATGTCATTCTCTACTCCTCGTGCTTCGACGCCAACGGCGGCCTGTTCGAAGCCCTGCTCGACGAGCGCGACGCGGTCATCTCCGATGCGCTCAATCACGCGAGCATCATCGACGGCATCCGCCTGTGCAAGGCACAGCGCCTGCGTTATGCCAACGGCAACATGGAGGAGCTGGAGACCTGCCTGCGCCAGACCCAGGGCGCACGCACCCGGCTGATCGCCACCGACGGCGTCTTCTCCATGGATGGGTTCATCGCCAACCTGCGCGGCATCTGCGACCTCGCCGAGCGCTATGGCGCCCTCGTCATGGTCGACGACTCGCACGCCACGGGTTTCATGGGCGCGACAGGCCGCGGCACCCATGAGCATTGCGGTGTCGCGACGCGAGTCGACATCCTGACGGGCACGCTCGGCAAAGCCCTGGGCGGCGGCAGCGGGGGTTACGTCGCGGCGCGGCGCGAGGTGGTCGAGTGGCTGCGCCAGCGCTCACGCCCGTACCTGTTCTCCAACAGCATTCCGCCGGTGGTCGCGGCCGCGAGCCTCGCGGTGCTCGATCTGCTCGAGGGCGGCTCGCAGCTGCGCGAGCAGCTGTTCGAGAACGCGCGCTTCTTCCGCGGCGCCCTGACGCGCGCGGGATTCGACCTCAAGCCCGGCGAGCATCCGATCATTCCGGTGATGCTGGGGGATGCGGCGCTCGCGGGTCGCATGGCCGACCGGCTGCTGGAGCGCGGTGTGTACGTGATCGGCTTCTCTTACCCGGTGGTGCCCAAGGGGCAGGCGCGCATTCGCACGCAGATGTCGGCAGCGCTCACGCGCGCACAGCTCGAGCGCGCGGTGGCGGCCTTCACCGAGACCGGCCGCGAGCTCGGCGTACTGAGGTAGGCAATGAAAGCACTGGTCAAGCAGCAGGCGGCCCCCGGCATCTGGCTCGAGGACATCCCGGAGCCGAAAGTCGGGCACAACGACGTGCTGATCGAGATCGCCAAGACCGCGATCTGCGGTACGGACATGCACATCTACAACTGGGACGCCTGGGCGGCCAAGACCATCCCGGTGCCGATGGCTGTGGGGCACGAGTACTGCGGGCGCATCGTCGAGGTGGGCTCCGAGGTCAAGGGACTCAAAGCGGGCGACCGGGTCTCCGGCGAAGGGCACATCACCTGCGGCTACTGCCGCAACTGCCGTGCCGGCCGGCGCCACCTGTGCAAGAACACCGTCGGTGTCGGCGTCAACCGTCCCGGTGCCTTCGCCGAGTACCTGGCGATCCCGGCCTATAACGCCTTCAAGCTCCCGGACTCGATCCCCGACGACATCGCCTCCATCCTCGACCCCTTCGGCAACGCCACGCACACCGCGCTCACCTTCAACATGGTGGGCGAGGACGTGCTGATCACGGGTGCCGGCCCGATCGGCATCATGGCGACGGCCATCGCGCGCTTCACCGGCGCGCGGCACATCGTGGTCACCGACGTCAACGACTACCGCCTCGAGCTCGCGCGCCGCATGGGCGCGACCCGCGCCATCAATGTACAGCGCGAGTCACTCGATCAGACCATGAAGGAGCTCGGGATATTCGGCGGTTGGGACGTCGGGCTCGAGATGTCGGGCAACGCGGCGGCGTTTCGCGAGATGCTGCGCACTATGTTTCACGGCGGCTCGGTCGCGATCCTCGGCATCCCGCCCGAGGACATGGCGATCGACTGGAATCAGGTGATCTTCAAGGGCCTGACGCTCAAGGGCATCTACGGCCGGGAGATGTTCGAGACCTGGTACAAAATGGCGAGCATGCTGCAGTCGGGGCTCAGGATCGACCCGATCATCACGCATCATTTCCCGATCCAGGAATTCAAGAAGGGCTTCGAGACCATGGGGTCGGGGAAGTCCGGCAAGGTCATCCTGGACTGGAGTACGTTGTAAATTGGCGCCCCGCGCTCCCGGCGCGGGGCGCAGGCCAACGCTACAGCGCGCTCAGGCCCGTGGGCCAAGAGCGCGGTCTTGGCCCGCTAGACGAAGGGCGAATAGGCAACAGGCGGCGCGCAGGCGCGCGCGTCAGCGGGCTTCGCAGAAGCAGTACGCGTAGAGGTGATTCGGCAGGCTGAAGCGGCTCAGAATCGCTACCTCGTGCGCGATCGGGTCGAGCCGCTGGCGCAGCTGCTCGAGGGCCTGGCCGTCGGGAGTCGCACCGAAGAGGCTGCCCGCGACGCGTGACCTCAGCGCGAGCACCAGCTGCTGAGTCCAGGTGAGCTCCGGCTCGATGAATTCGGCAGCGTAATCGGTGAGCTTGGCGCGGCTCGCCGCAGCCTTCAGCGCCTCGTCGAATGAGCCGAGGTGATCCACCAGGCCGAGGCGCAGCGCATCGCTCCCGGCCCACACCCGCCCCTGGGCGATCGCGTCGATGTCGGCGCGGCTCTTGTTGCGTCCGCTCGAGACGCGCTCGAGAAACTCGTCATACCCACGGCTGATCTGCGACTGCAGCAGCGCACGCGCCTCGGCGCCGAGCGGCCGGTCGAGGCGCAGCTGGCCCGAGAGCGCCGTAGTGCCCACCCCATCGACGGTGACCCCGACCTTGCCAAGCGTGCGGTCGACCGTTGGAATGATCGCGAAGATGCCAATCGAGCCGGTGATGGTCGCGGGACTCGCCCAGATCTCGTCGGCGGGCGCAGAGATGTAATACCCGCCGGAAGCCGCATAGCCGCTCATCGACACGATCAGGGGCTTGCCGGCGGCGCGCAGCGCCTTGAGCTCGCGGTAGATCTCTTCCGAGGCTGTGACGCTGCCCCCGGGACTGTCGACGCGCAGCACCAGCGCCTTCACGTCGGGGTCCACGCGCGCCTGGCGGATGAGCTTGGCGGTCGAGTCTCCGCCGATGGTGCCGGGGGGCTGCTCGCCGTCGAGGATGTCGCCCTCGGCGACGATCACGCCGATGCGCGGCTTGCCGGCGGCGTGCAGCTTCTTCTGAGACTGCGCGTAAGGCAGGTACTCGCTGACGGTCACGGAGTGGAAAGACCCGGTGCTGTGGTCCTCGCCCACCATCGCGATGAGGCGCTTCTCGACGTCGAGGTTCTGCTTGATGCCGGTCACGAGACCGGCTTCGAGCGCCACCCGCGCCGCATCGCCGCCGGCAGCCGGGACCTTCTGCGCGAGCGTGTCGACGTACTTGGCAAGGGCATCGGGGGCGAGCTTGCGCGCGCGCGTAATCGCCTGCTGGTAGCTGGTCCAGAGCGCACCGAGGTAGGCGCGGCTCTCTTCCTTGTCCTCCGGCGACATGTTGGTGCGGGTAAAAGTCTCGACCGCGCTCTTGAACTGACCGACGCGAAATACGTTGATGTCGACGGCGAGCTTGTCGAGCGCCTCCTTGAGGTACGTACGGTAGCGGTCGTAGCCGGCGATCAGCACGAAACCCATCGGGTCGAGGTAAACCTCGTCCGCCTGCGCCGCGAGGTAGTAGTCCTCCTGGGACAGCTCGGTGCCGTAGGCCACGACCTTCTTGCCGGTGGCGCGGAACTCGCGCAGCGCGCGCGCCAGCTCCTCCAGGGTGGGCTGGGTTGCGCCGCTGAACTTGTCGAGATCGAGCGCCACTGCGGGAATGCGCCGGTCCTGCGCCGCGGCGCGGATCGAGTCGGTGAGATCCCAGAGGAGCGTCTCGTGGCGGGTGCTGCCGCGTGCCTCCTCCAGGGCGCGTTCGACCGGCGCGCCCGAGAGCTGTTCGACCAGCCGGCCCTGCGGGGCGATGAGCAGCGCCGCGCGGGATGGAACGCTCGGCACGCCGCTGCGCAGTGCAGCGATGATCGCGCCGAAGATGAACAGCAGCACGAGCAGGTGCAGCACCTTGCGCAGGCCGTCCAGGCCGCGCCACAGGCCGAACAGGAAGCCTCGGACGCTCACCTGTGCTCCCCGCCGCGCCTTACCCCGGGCACGTCAGATCTTCTCTTCGATCCTGGCCGCTTTGCCGGCGAGGTCCCGCAGGTAGTAGAGCTTGGCGCGCCGCACGCTGCCGCGGCGCTTCACCACGATGTCGCTGATCGCGGGGCTATAGGTCTGGAACACCCGCTCCACCCCCTCGCCGTGCGAGATCTTGCGCACGGTAAAAGAGGAATTGAGGCCGCGGTTGCTGCGCGCAATCACCACGCCCTCATAGGCCTGCATGCGCTCGCGGTCGCCCTCGACCACTTTCACCTGCACGACCACGGTGTCGCCGGGCTTGAAGTCCGGCACCTGGCGCGTCATGCGCCGCTTGTTCAGTTCCTCGACGATCTTGCTCATGTCACTTACCTCGATTCCCGTCTCCGGCCGTCTGTGCGGCCAGGCACTCATTCATCGCGCGCTGCGCCTCGGCGGGCAGGCGGTTCCTGGCGATCAGCTCCGGTCGGCGCCGCCAGGTGCGCTCGACCGCGGAAGCGAGACGCCAGCGGCGGATGGCCGCATGGTCTCCCGACAATAGTACCGCCGGCACCGCCCGACCCTCATACACCTCCGGTCGCGTGTAATGTGGCCAGTCGAGCAGCCCCTGCGCAAACGAATCCTCGTCGCTCGAGCGCTCATCGCCCAGCGCCCCCGGCAGCAACCGCGTCACCGCATCGATCACGGTGAGCGCCGGCAGCTCACCGCCCGAGAGCACGTAGTCGCCCACCGACAGCTCGCGATCGATACCGAGCTCGATCACCCGCTCATCCAGACCTTCGTAGCGTCCCGCTACCAGCAGCAGGCCCGGCAGCGCTGCCAGCGCCTCGGCCTGCTGAGCCCCGAAGGGCTCGCCCTGCGCCGACAGGCAGATCCGCGGACTCCCCGCCGGCAGCCGCGCATGCGCGGCGCGAATTGCCTTCAGCAGCGGCTCAGCCTTCATCACCATGCCCGGCCCGCCCCCGTACGGCCGGTCATCGACCGTGCGGTGCACGTCCGCGGTGTGCGCGCGCGGGTCCTCGGTCCCCACAGCGAGCAGGCCGCGCTCGATGGCGCGTCCCAGGACGCCGAACTCCAGCGCTCCCGCGATCATGCGCGGAAAGAGCGTCACGACCTCGATCTTCATGGCTACTCCAGCTCCGCAGGCCAGTCCACCACGATGATCCGGGTCTTAAGGTCCACCGAGCGCAGGTGCTTCGGCGAGGCCAGCACCCAGTGCTCGCGGCCGGCCGGCTCCCTGACCACCATCACCGCCCCGGCCGGTGCATCCACGAAGTGGCTCACCGTCCCGAGCGTCGCACCCTCGAGGCTGCGCACCGTGCAACCCTCGAGGTCCGCGCGGTAATACTGATACTCGCCCGCAGGCGGCAGCGCCGCTCGCTCCACCTCGACCATCGCTCCGGTCAGCGCAGCCGCGCTCTCGCGGCTCATCACACCCTCGAGCTGCGCCACCAGCCCCCGGCCGTGCTCGCGCCCGCTCATCACGCGCCGCCGGACCTGCTCGCCGCCCGGCAGCCTCAAGTCCCACTCGGGGTACTTCAGCAGCCCAACGGGGGGATCCGTGAACGACTCGACGTGCACCCAGCCCCTGACCCCGTAGGGAGCACCCAGCCGGCCAAGCTCGATCCAGGCCATGGCCGCTCATGCCTCACAGCGCGTTCGCGCTTAAGTTCAGACCTAGGCCGTGGCCTGCTTGCGGTAGGAGGCAACCAGCGTCCGTACCCGGTCCGAGGGGAGTGCCCCCTTTCCGACCCAATAGTCGATGCGCGGCAGATCCAGCTTCAGTTTGGTCTCGCCCCGCCGCGCGATGGGGTTGAAGAATCCGACGTGCTCGAGACTCGGGCCGCCCTGGCGCTTGCGGCTGTCGGTCACGACGACGTGATAGAAGGGCTGGTTGCGCGCCCCGCGCCTTGTCAGGCGAATGGTAACCATGGTCGTATCGCTCTCGTTGCGGCGGGCTATGGCCGCCTCTTGCAGGGGCCGCCCAAAAAAGAGCGCGGATTCTACGCAAGCGGCGATTTTCCCGCCACTTTTTCCGGCCTAACGGCCCGGGAAACCGGGCGGCAGCCCTCCCTTGAAGGCCCCCATCAGCCGCTTCAGGCGCCCGCCCTTCATGCTCTTCATGACGCGCTGCATCTCCTGGAACTGCTTGAGCAGCCGATTGACGTCCTGCACCTGGACGCCGGAGCCCGCCGCGATGCGACGGCGCCGAGATCCATCGATGATCCCGGGGTTGCGCCGCTCCCGGGGGGTCATGGAGTTGATGATCGCGATCTGGCGCCTGAGGTCCCGGTCGCCCTGCTCGGGCGAGACCGCTCCTTTCTTCACGACCGATCCCGGGAGCTTGTCCATGAGCGCCCCCACCCCACCCATCTTCTGCAGCTGCTCGAGCTGGCCCCTGAGGTCGGCCATGTCGAACCCCTGCCCTTTCGTGACCTTACGGGCAAGACGTGCCGCTTCGTCGACATCGACCTGCCGGTGCACCTGCTCGACCAGGCTCACGACGTCACCCATGCCGAGAATGCGCGAGGCCATGCGCGCAGGATCGAAGGGCTCGAGCGCCTCGGTCTTCTCCCCGACCCCGGCGAACACGATCGGCTTACCGGTGATCTGCCGCACCGAGAGGGCGGCACCCCCGCGCGCATCGCCATCGGCCTTGGTGAGGATGATGCCGGTCAGATCGAGCGCCGCACCGAAGGCACGCGCGGCGTTCACCGCGTCCTGTCCCGCCATCGCATCGACCACGAAGAGCCGCTCCGCCGAGCCGACCGCCGCATCGATCCGCCGCACCTCGCTCATCAATTCCTCATCGACGTGCAGCCGCCCTGCGGTATCGACGATCAATACGTCGAAAACGCCGTTGCGGGCGCGCTCGAGCGCGGACGCCGCGATGGCCTCCGGGGATGCTCCCGGCTGCGCCGCGCAGTACTCCGCGCCGACCTGTGCGGCGAGCCGCTCGAGCTGCAGCATCGCCGCCGGACGGCGCACGTCGGTGCTCGCGAGCAGCACCCGCTTGCGCTCGCGCTCGTTGAGCAGCCGCGCCAGCTTGGCAGCGGTGGTCGTCTTGCCCGCGCCCTGCAGGCCCGCGAGCAGCACCACCACCGGCGGCTGCGCGCGCAGGGAGAAGTGGGCGCCGGCACCGCCCATGAGCGCGACCAGCTCCCCGTGCAGAATCCCGATGAACGCCTGGCCCGGCGTGAGGCTCTGCGCCACCTCGGCGCCCAGCGCCTTCGTTCTGACCGACTCGATGAAGCTCCTGACGACCGGCAGCGCCACGTCGGCTTCGAGCAGCGCGATGCGCGTCTCGCGCAGGGTCTGCGCGATGTTGTCCTCGGTGATGCGCCCGCGACCCCGCAGCCCGTCCAGGGTGGCTGCGAGGCGCGCGCTGAGTTGCTCGAACATGCAGTCAGGATCCTAAATTCGCGCGCGCTATGCTAGTGCCGTTGACAGATGCGGGAGAGCCGCTTTGAACGTCCTCTCGACCTCGCTGCCGCAGCTGGCGCTCGCCGCGCTGCTGGTCATTGCCGCCTTCTCCTCCGGAGCCGAGGCGGCCATGCTTTCGGTCAACCGCTATCGCATCCGCCACCGGGCCGAGGCCGGTCAGTCGAACGCGCGGCTGCTGGAGCGGCTGCTCGCCAAGCCCGATGAATGGCTCGGGGCGAACCTGGTGATCCTCGCCCCTGCCAGCGTGTTCGCTTCGGCCATCGCCACCATCCTCGCGCAGCGTTCCGGCTACGCCTACGCGGTGCCGATCACCGAGGTGCTGCTCACCATCGTGGTGATCGTATTCTGCGAGCTGGCACCGAAGATCTACGCGGCCTCCAATCCCGAGGGAGTGGCGCTGCATGCGGCCGGCATCTACCGGGTGCTGGTGGCGGTGGCGCGCCCGGTGCTGTGGCTCACCAACCACCTGGCTTACGGCTTCCTGCGTCTCTTCGGAGTCGCGCGTGCCGCGCGCAGCAGCCAGGCTCTCTCGGCCGACGAGTTGCGCACCGTGGTCACCGATGCGGCGCCGGTGATCCCGGCGCGCCACCGGCAGATGCTGCTGTCGATCCTCGACCTCGGGCGCATCACCGTGAACGACATCATGATCCCGCGCCAGGAAATCGTCGGGATCGACGTGAACGAGAGCTGGGATGACATTCTCGAGCGGCTGGCAACGACGGCGCATACGCGACTGCCGGTCTACGAGGGCGAGCTCGACAACCTCATCGGCCTGCTGCACATGAAGCGCGTGGCGCGCGAGCTGGCGCGCGGCGCCTTCAGCCGCGAGCGGCTCATCGAGCTTGCCCGCGGACGGGAGTCGTACTTCATTCCCGAGGGGACGCCGCTCAACCTGCAGCTGGCACAGTTTCAGCGCAACCGCCGCCGCCATGCCTTCGTCGTCAACGAGTACGGCGACATCGAGGGACTGGTGACGCTCGAGGACATCCTCGAGGAGATCGTCGGGGAGTTCACCACCGATCCCGCGACCATCACTCACAAGGATGTGCATCCGGAGAAGCCGGGGGTGTACATCGTCAACGCGAGTGCCACGATACGGGCCCTCAACCGCGCGCTCGGATGGCAGCTGCCGACCGGAGGGCCGAAGACCGTAAACGGGCTCCTGCTCGAGCACCTCGAGACGATCCCCGACCCGGGGACCATGGTGCGGGTCGGCAACTACGAGTTCGAGGTGCTGCAGATCGCGGACAACGCCGTGCGCACCGTGCGGGTGCGTGCCCCCGTCATCGAGAAGGCGCCGGCACGCGCCTCCTAACGGGCCAGGGCCGCCTCGAGCGCCTCGGCGACGGTGCCGACGGCACGTACGGCCAGACCGGCCGGTGCGCGCCGCGGCGCGTTGTCGCGGGGAATGACCGCCACGGCAAAACCCTGAGCCTGCGCCTCGCGCAAGCGCTCATCGCCATAGGGCACCGGGCGCACTTCCCCCGTGAGTCCAAGCTCGCCGAAAGCCACGAGCTGAGTAGGCAGCGCCACCCCCCTGAGGGTCGAGGCGAGCGCGAGGGCCACCGGCAGGTCCCAGGCGGTCTCGGAGATCTGGATGCCTCCCACGGCGTTCACGAACACGTCGTGCTCCTGCAGCGCGAGTCCCGCGTGGCGATTCACCACCGCGAGCAGCATGGCGAGACGGTTGGCATCCAGTCCCTGCGCCACCCGCCGCGGAGCGCCGAAGCGCATGCGATCCACCAGCGCCTGCAGCTCGATGAGCAGCGGTCGGCCGCCCTCGCGGGTCACCGTAACGATGCTCCCGGGCGCAGGCTGCGCCGGGCGCGCCAGGAAGATCGCCGAGGGGTTCTTCACCTCGCGAAGTCCCGCGCCCGTCATGGCGAAGAAGCCGAGCTCGTTCACGGCTCCAAAGCGGTTCTTGGTGGCACGCACGATGCGGTAACGGCTGCCCGCCTCGCTCTCGAAGTACAAGACCGTATCCACCAGGTGCTCGAGCAGCTTCGGCCCCGCGATCGAGCCCTCCCGGGTCACATGGCCGACGATGATCACCGCGGCGCCCCCCGACTTGGCATAGCGCACCAGCTCCGCCGTGCACTCGCGCAGCTGCGTGACCGCACCCGCCCCCGCGGGAGCCGAGCCCGACTGCAGCGTCTGGATCGAATCGATGACGAGGAGCGCCGCTTGCCGCGCCGCCGCAAGGGCCAGCACCGCCTGGCAGTCCGTCTCGGCAACCACCCCGAGCGCCTCGGCGGCCACCCCCAGGCGCTGCGCACGCAGGCCCACCTGCGCCACCGACTCCTCGCCGCTCGCGTAGATCACCGGACTCGAGGCCGCCACGTGCGCCGCGACCTGCAGCAGCAGCGTCGATTTGCCGATCCCCGGCTCGCCGCCGAGGAGAATGACCGAGCCGGGGACGATGCCGCCTCCCAGAACGCGATCGAGCTCGCCCTGCCCGGTGGAAAGCCGGGCGCCGGCGTCCGCCACCGCCGCACCCGGTGCCAGATTCACCGCCACCGCGGCGGGTGCCGCCCGGGAGCGCGGCGCACGGCGCTCTTCCAGCGAGTTCCATGCGCCGCACAGGGGGCACTGGCCCTGCCACTTGAGGGTCTCGCCCCCGCAGGAGTCGCATACGAACACCGGATTCAGGCGAGCCATCAATGCGCCGTCGGTCGACTTTCAGCTAGGATTCGCGCCGGGGAAAGCACCAAGAACGGTCTTTTGTGACCAATCACTCGGACACCCCTGCGGGCGATGCTAGCTTATGCCAGCTCGAATCGGGGACGGGAAAGTGACGCGCATCACAGTCGGTGGGCCGCTAACAGGTCAGGCAGCAGTATGAGCTTGAAAACCAAGCTCCGCGTCGTCGGCCTCACCGATACCGGCAAGGTCCGGGAGCACAACGAGGACACCATCGCGGCCGATGCCGACATCGGCCTGCTGGTGCTTGCAGACGGCATGGGCGGCTACAACGCCGGAGAAGTGGCGAGCGGTATTGCGGTGAAAACCATCGTCAGCCTGGTACGCGAGCACGTCGAGCGCGAGGATCTGACCATCGCGGATCGCGAGTCGGGTCTTTCCCGCCCGAACATCATCCTGCGCGATGCCATCGTCCGCGCCAACAAGATCATCTACCAGACCGCCCGCACCCAGCCCCAATGCGAGGGCATGGGGACCACGGTGGTGGCGGCCCTCTTTTTCGACAACAAGGTGACCATCGCCCACGTCGGCGACTCGCGCCTCTACCGCCAGCGCGGTGACAAGCTCGAGCAGGTCACCATGGATCACTCGCTCCTGCAGGAGCTGGTCGACCGCGGCTTTTACTCCGCCGAGGAGGCGCAGCGGGCGGCCAACAAAAACTATGTGACGCGGGCGCTCGGGGTCGAGCCGCAAGTCGAGGTAGAGATACAGGAATACCCGGTCGCCCGGGGGGAGTTCTTCATCCTGTGCTCCGACGGCTTATCGGATATGGTCGAGGATGAAGATATCCATTTAACCATAAACACCTTTAGTGCTAATCTGGATACGGTCGCCAAACAGTTGATTCAGCTGGCTAATGACAACGGAGGCCGGGACAACATCTCGGTGGTGATGGCGCACATCACGGACCCGTTTCCGGCGCGTACGAAGATTTTCGACAAGATCCTGAGTTGGTTCGGCTGAAACGCCGCGATAGGGGCTAGCAATGGCAAGGTTGGTCTTGAGCCTGGACGGCCAGGTGATGGCGGAATACAACATGAACAAGGAGCGGTACACCATCGGCCGGCTCCCTGACAACGATATCCGCATCGACAACGCTGCCGTCAGCGGTCACCACTCGCTGATCATCAACATCCTCAACGACTCGTTCCTCGAGGATCTGAACAGCACCAATGGCACCTACGTCAACGGCAAGCTGATCAAGAAGCATGCCCTGCAGCATGGCGATGTGATCACCGTCGGACACCATCAGCTGCGCTTCGTCGAGGACGACGAGGCACAGGATGAGTTCGAGAAGACCATGGTGATCCAGCCCTCCGCGCGCCCGGTGGAGAAAGTGCGGGTTGCCACCGAAGGGGCCGACAAGATCTCGACGGCGCTCACCGCCACCGGTCGCTCGCGGGCGCTCGCCGACGGCGCAGCGGCGGTCAAGAAAGCCAAGCTGCAGGTGCTGTCGGGCGCCTTTGCCGGCCGCGAGGTCGAGCTCAGCAAGGCGCTCACCACCCTCGGACGCCCCGGCGTGCAGGTCGCGGCGATCACGCGACGAGCGGAGGCCTACTACATCGTGCACGTCGACAGCGGCAAGGAAGGCGACTTCCCGCTGCTCAACGGCACGCCCATCGGCGCACAGGCCACCAAGCTCAATGACAACGACGTCATTCAGCTCGCCGGCGTCAAGATGGGGTTCTTCCTTAACTAGGCCGGAATCGCAGGAAGCGATTCCGGCGGACATTACTTCGATTGCCGCCGGCAAAAAGCGTGGTTTTTGCCGGCTGTGCCTCAGAGAGCGATTTCGGCGGACAGCGTTACCGCAGCTCGAGGGGCACGCGCTGACTCACGCTGCAGAGCAGCTCATAGGGGATCGTGCCGGCATGACGCGCGATCTCTTCCACCGGAAGTCCCGGGCCCCAGAGCACGGCGGCGGTGCCGACGTGAACCTCGGGGTGCTCGGTGACGTCCACCGCAATCATATCCATGGATACCCGCCCCACGAGCGGCGCGCGCACCCCGGCAACCAGCACCGGAGTCCCGCCGGGGAGCCCGCGCGGCAGCCCATCGCCATAGCCGGCGGCAATGATCGCGATGCGCGAATCGCGCGGCGCCCGCCAGGCGGCGCCGTAGCCGACGGTCTCGCCCGTCGACACCCGACGCACCGCGATGACCGATGACTCGAGGCTCATGACGGGGGTGAGTCCGAGCTGCGCCGCGGAGCTGTCGGCGAAGGGCGAGGCGCCGTAGAGGGCAAGTCCCGGGCGCACCCAGTCGCCCTTGACGGCGGTGCTGCCGAAGATTCCGGCGGAGTTGGCGATGCTGACCGAGTAGTCGAGGCCGCGCGTCGCCTCACGAAATCGCGCGAGCTGCTCGTTGGTCATGCGGTCATCGCGCTCGTCGGCACACGCCAGATGCGTGAGCAGGCGGACCTCGAGCGGCGGCGGCTGCAGGCGCCGCAGGCGCTCGAGAGCGGGTGCGAACTCGCGCGGCGGAAAGCCGAGGCGGTTCATGCCCGTGTCGATCTTGATCCACAGGACGAAGCGGTGCGAGCCGGTCATCTCCTCGAGCAGCTCCACCTGCAGGGCATCGTGCACCACGAGATCGAAGCCGTGGCGCGCCGCCTCGAGCAGCTGCTCGGCCGTGAAGATCCCTTCGAGCAGGACGATCGGCTGGGTGATGCCCGCGGCGCGCAGCGCCAGCCCCTCCTCGAGGCGCGCGACGGCAAAGGCATCCGCCTCGGCGAGTGAGAGCGCGGTCGGCACCAGTCCGTGACCGTAGGCGTTGGCCTTCACCACCGCCATGACGCGCGCGCGGCGCACGCGCTCGCGAATCGTGGTGAGGTTGTCGCGCAGCGCTCGCGGTTCGATGACGGCCCGGATGAGCCGGCTCACCGCAGCACGCCCTCGGCGTAGGAGTCGGGCGCGTAGTTGGCGAAGCGCGTGTACTGTCCCTGGA
>DASQGK010000110.1:0-25653 GCA_035632655.1 Steroidobacteraceae bacterium
GGCGACGCCGATGACCAGTCCGCGCGCACCGCGCTGGCGCGCCTCCGCGGGATTCAGCCGCGGGAGTCCGGTCGAAACGCTCGCCTCGGCGCAGGCCCACTCTCCGACGCAGCGCTCCGGAATCCAGTCGCGCAGCCCGAAGGCCGTCTTGGCGAAGGCCGGCTCGGTCGCATCGCCGAGAAACAGCAGGTACGGATAGGGCAGGCGCGCGCTCTCGTCCGCGGCAGCCTCCCGCACTCGCTGCGAGGCGTTCTCCGTCATCTCGATCGCCTCGCGGCTCAGAGGTGCAGCGTGACGAGCGCGCCGAGCGTGCGCGGCTGAATCAGCCCGATGGCGCCCCCGAAGTTCGGTGTACCCGAGTTGCCGTAGGAGGTGATGCCCCGGATGTCACCGGCGTTCTTGAGGTAGAGCTCGAACGACCAGCGCGCGCTGTCGAAACCGGCCCGCAGGTTCACGGTGTGATAGCTCGGCAGTGACGCGCGCGGATCGGGGACGAAGACCAGAGCGCCGCCCGAGACCGTAGCGGTGGCGGCAAAGTCGCTGATGCGCTCGCCGGTGTAACTCCAGGTCGAGCCAACGAAGCCGGTCACATCGGCGCCCATGTGCCAGCTGTAGGAGGCATCCAATGAGCCGCTGAAACGCGGAGCATAGGGCAACTCGTCGCCGTTGCTGCCGCCGGCTGCCGGCGCATCCGAAGTGAGATTGGCATCGATGTAGGCGCCGGTGATGAGGAAGTTGAGTCCCTGCACCGGCGTGAGTCCGAGCGTCCACTCGAGGCCCTTGCTGCGCGCCGTGCCGCCATTGGCGTTGATGCCAAAGCTGTCGACGAACTCGAACAGCTGAATCTTCTTCCAGTCGATGAGGAAGGCGGCCACGTCGATCGACACGCGGTTGTCGGCAAAGGCGGTACGGGTACCGAGCTCGTAATTGGTAGTCGTATCGGCCTGATATTCCGTCGCCACGCCGGCCGGCAGGATGGGCGGCAAGGCGTTCGGACCGCCCGGACGATAGCCGGTCGCGACGCGCGCGTAGACGAGGGTGTTATCGCTGACGTGCCAGCGCGGGGCGATCGAGTAGGTCCAATCGGTGCCGGTCGAGGTTCCGCCGGTGAGCTGCACCGGGTTCACCAGCAGTCCGCCGATGCTCTCATCCTCGGTCTGCTTGTTCTGCGACCAGCGCGCACCGAGTCCAACGTCGAACTGCGGGTTGAAGTGCCAGGTGACCTGCCCGAACCCGGAAAATTCCTTGTAGACCGCCCCGAGGTGCGGGCTCTCGAAAGAGGGCAGCGGAGTGAGGGCATCGCTCGGGATGGAGAAGCTCGGCAGCGACTGCTCGATGATCGAGGCTTCGTGGGTGAAGAATGCGCCCAGCTGCCAATCGAGCGTCCGCGTACCGGTCGAGGCGAGGCGCAGTTCCTGAGTCTTCTTCTCCATGGTGATCACGTTGGTCTCGGCCAGTCCGACGGTTTCCGGCGGCGGAAACGCCCCGGTGGCGACGAGATTGGCGAGGTCTCCGAAGGTGACCCCGGGTTGCAGCGTGGCCGAGGTCACATCGGTGAACAGATTCTGGTAGTTCTTGCTGTAGCTGGAGACCGAGGTCAGCCCTCCCCAGCCGAGGTTCCAGTCGAGGGTGGCACTGTAGACCCGGTAGCGAAACGAGCTCGGCTCGTTGATGAACCGGTTCTGGTTGTAGTCGCCGCCGTCGGGCTGCAGCTGGTTCGCCGGCGGCGTGAGTGGCGTGCCGGCCGAGCCGATCACGTCGACGGAATTCGTGCCGTCGGTATGCAAGTCCTGTCCGAAGCTCGTCAGGCGGATCGAGAGGTTCTCGGTCGGCTTGAACAGGAGCGAGGCGCGCCAGCCCTCGCGCGAGCCACGGTTGACGTTGCCCTCGCCGAGTTGCGCGTCATCGATGTAGCCGGGTATTCCGGAGAAGAAACCGCTGATACGCAGTGCGGCACTGCTGCCGATCGGAATGTTGACCATGCCCTTGGTGATCGCAGCCCAGTCGCCGTGCGCGAGATCCTCGAGACCGACCTGGAAGGCCGAGGCCGCATGCGTCGGATCGGGCGCCATGGTGACGTACTTGAGCAATCCGCCTTCGCTGCCAGCGCCGTAGAGAGTGCCCTGCGGCCCGCGCAGCACCTCGACGCGTTGCAGATCCCAGGTATCGAAGTCGCCGGTGATGATCGAGCCGTTGGCCAGAGCATTGCTCGAGCCGACCGGTATGTCGTCGATGTAGGTGGTCACGGTCGAGCCGACACCGCCGACGTTCTCGCCGCGCAGCGTGAGGCGGCTGAGGCCCGGCTGGATCTGCTCAACCGAGAGCGCCGGCACCATCGCCTGCAGGTCCTGGAAGTCGCTGAGGCGCAGCTTGTCCATCTGGTCATTGCTGACCGCGGTGATGCCCATTGGCACGTCGTGCAGTTTCTCCACACGTTTCTGTGCCGTGACCACGATCTCCTGCAGCGCCGAGACACCGGACTGGCTCTCCGGCGCGGCCGCCTGGTCGGCGAGTACGGGCGTTGCAGCCAGCGCGAGTGCGGAAGTAACAGCTGAGCGAATGAGGCGTGACGACCCGTACATGATTGGTAACCCCTGGGTTGTTCTGGACACCCTTTGTTCTAGTGTGACAAAATTGTTTCTAAATTGGCAAATTGTTTTTCAATCGGCTTCCGCAGGTAGGATTGCGCGGTGGCAGCGAAGTCCGCAGCAGGTGCAGCAGAGGGGGAAGTGACGGCCGCCACGTCGGTTCCCGCCAAATCCGTCGCCCGGCCGGGCTCGGTACTCAAAGCGCTGCGCCGCAAGCACGGCTGGACCCTCGCCGAGGTCAGCAAGCGCACCGGCCTTCCCACTTCCACCCTGTCGAAGATCGAGAACGACAAGATGTCTCTCACCTTCGACAAGCTCTCACGCCTCAGCAGCGGCCTGCACGTCGATATCTCGGCGCTCTTCAACGGGGACGCGGGCGCGGACTCGCATCTCGGCGCCAGCGGGCGGCGCAGCGTGACCC
The DNA here is from genome assembly GCA_035632655.1 of Steroidobacteraceae bacterium. GTDB lineage: Bacteria > Pseudomonadota > Gammaproteobacteria > Steroidobacterales > Steroidobacteraceae > 13-2-20CM-66-19. The sequence goes on from DASQGK010000110.1 coordinate 3,010, forward strand.
GCGCGGGCGAGGGCAAGGCGATCGAGACGGCGAACTATTCGCACCTCTACCCGGCGTGGGAGCTGCTCAACAAGCGCATCATCCCGATCGTCGCGGAATTGCATGCGCGCAGCCTCGAGGAGTTCGGCGAGCTGGTGCGCCACCCCGGCGAGGAATATGCCTTCGTGCTCGAGGGGGAAGTCGACCTCTACACGAGCCTGTACGCCCCCGTGCGCCTCAAGACCGGCGACTCCATCTACTTCGACAGCGGCATGGGGCATGCATATATCGCGGCCAGCGCGGGGCCGTGCCGGGTGCTGTCGCTGTGCTCGGCGCCCGAGACACAGCTGATCGCCGCCAGCGCCGGGCGCCCGCGTGCCGAGCATGGCCGCAGGAGCCCCGCCCCTCCCCGCAAGAGCCGGCGCGGCTGAGGCCGCCACCGGGCGGCGGCCCGATGGCGCTTACCGGGCGTTGATGTGCGCCATTCCGTCGAGCCCCGCCAGGGTGGCGGTCGAGGGTGCGCGCGTCGCCCGCAGCCGTGCGCTGACCTGCTCCGCCTTACCAAGCACGCGCAGCGCGTTGCCGCCTGCGACGGCGGCGAGGTCCGCATCGCTCCAGCCGCGGCGCGCCAGCTCCTGAAGGAGCGCGGGGTACTTGTCGACCCCGTCGAGTCCGGCGGGCGCCTCGGGAATGCCGTCGAAATCCGACCCGAGACCGACGTGCCCGGGGCCTGCGACCCTCGCGATGTGATCGATGTGGTCGGCGACATCGCCAATGCCGACGGGCGGCTTCGGGTGCGCGCGCTCCCAATCGGCGAGCGCGGCCCTGGCGCGCTCGGGCTGGCCGATGTACAGGCCTCCGAACGGCGGGCTGTTGTAGCGTGCGACCTCCGCCGCCCGGTCCGCGTCCCAGCGGCGGCGTGCCTCGGACACGTAGCCCGGGTAGAAGTTGACCATCACGACTCCGCCATTCGCGGCGACCAGCCGCAGAATGTCGTCGGGCACGTCGCGGGGATGATCGACCAGCGCGCGTGCCGACGAGTGCGAGTAGATGACCGGCGCCTCGCTCACCGCGAGGGCCGCACGCATCGTCTCGGCGGAGACGTGCGAGAGGTCGACCAGCATGCCGAGGCGGTTCATCTCCCGCACCACTTCCTTGCCGAACGCAGTGAGCCCGTGGTGCGCCGGATTGTCGGTCGCCGAGTCCGCCCAGGCGGTGTTGCTGGAGTGCGTGAGCGTCATGTAGCGCGCGCCGAGGTCGTAGTAGGCGCGCAGCACATCGAGGGAATTGTTGATCTGATGCCCGCCCTCGACGCCGATGAGCGCGGCGATTCTGCCGGCCTTGTGCGCCCGCGCGACGTCCGCGGCGGTATACGCCATGGTCAGGTCGTTCGGGTAGCGCGCGCACATCTGCCTGACGATGTCGATCTGCTCGATCGTCATCTGCACCGCCGCCGGCCCCTGCGTCTCGATCGGAATGTACACCGACCAGAACTGCCCGCCGACGTGGCCCGCCCTGAGCCGTGGAATATCGGTCATGAGCGGCGGACTGTCGGCGGGTGCCGGCAGAGCGAGCGTCGAGCGGCTCAGGTCCACCTTGCCGAGATCGCCGCCGAACCTGATGCGGATTTCCCACGGCAGGTCGTTGTGACCGTCGATGAGCGGGGTTTGCGCCAGAATGCGCGCGATGCGCTGCGCATCGGCATCGGCGGCGGGCGCGGGCGCGGTAATGAGCGCGGCAGCGAGCGCGCAGGCGAGCCGCGCCCATAGTGTCAGTCTCGGCATGCCGGTGATCCCGGGGGCTTTGTGGGGCGGCCGGCATCATACCCGAAGCGCAGGTCCTGAAGGCCTGCGACGCGCGCTCACTGCCGGCGAATCGCCTCGACCTGGATCCGCAGTGTCACCGTCTGGCGAAACCCGTATTGCATTCCGGCGTTCACCCCGAAATCGGCGCGGTTGAAGGAGCCGGAAGCGTCCGCGCCGCACACCTCTTTCCCCGAGATCGGGTGCGTCGCGATGCACTTGAAGGTGTCGATTCTCAGCGTCACCGGCCGCGTGACGCCGTGCAGGGTCAGCTCTCCCGTCAGCGTGGTCGGCGCCCCGTTCACGAAGCCGCCGAGCGTGCCTCGGTACGCGGCCGTCGGGAAGCGCGCGACGTCGAGGCCGTTCCAGTCGCCGATCTTCCCGCCGACGACGACCTGATTCAGCTTGTCGTGTCCGAAGTCGATGCTGCCGGTCTCGATCACGATCTCGACCGAGCCGGTGGCTTTGTCGCGGTCGAGTGTGACGGTGCCGCGGCTCTCCCTGAAGAGCCCGCGCCATACGGACAGCCCATCGAAGTGGTCGACCTCGACGAGGGGATGCGTATGGCTCGGATCGATGGTGTAGAGCGCAGGGTCCGCGCCGACGCGGCTGCCCGCAGCCAGGAGTGCCAGCGCCAGCAGCCACGACTGCGATGTGACGGCGCCTCTCATGAGGCGGTGCTCAGCGTGCGAGCCGCGGCACCGCCGCGCCGCGCGGGCAACATGCGCCCGAGGACTGCATCGCGCCGCCCGAAGTGATGATAGAGGGCGGCGGCAACGTGCACGCCGACGAGGGCCATGCCGACATAGGAGATCCATACGTGTGCCGGCAGCAGCGCGTCGTGCCAGAGCACGCGCTCGGAGCGCGGCATGGCGGCGATCACCGGCAAGGGCCACGCCCAGCTGAACAGCCCGAAGACACTGGTCCGCTGGTGTCGTAGCGACAGCACCAGCCAGCCGCTCAGGGGCGCCACCAGCATGAATACATATAATAGGAGGTGTGCAGCGCGCGCGAGCAGACGCAACAGCAAGCCCATGTCAGGCAGCGCCGGGCGGCGATGCGTCATGCGCCATGCGATCCGCACCGCGGTGAGCAGCAGGATGCAGAGCCCCACCGCCATGTGCAGGGCGTAGGCCGGGGCGAAATAAAGCGCATCGCCCGGGTTGAAGCGGCTGAAGGACTGCGACAGCGCAAAGTCGCCGAGAATCAGCAGTGCGATCAGCCAGTGCAGGGTGATTGCGACCGGGGTATAGCGCTCGACCGGAGAGCGCGTGGCCATGACTCATGGCACCCGGGTCCAGGTCTCGGCGAAAGCCGCGACATGGTCCCAGGCGTAGGCCCGGTTCGGCCAGACCAGATAGTGCAGCGTGACCAGCTTGTCATCGCGCAGAAAGCCCGCCCATACCGGCAGCGTGCCGTACTCATAGAGTGTGGTGCTGAAAGTCACCGGCAGGACGTTGTCCATGGACTCCCTGCGCGGCGCTGCGCTCACCCAGCCGATGAGCTCGTGCTCATCGGCCGCCGCGGGACCGGAGGTCGGTGACACGCGGCCGCGGATCTCGCCTGAGACGGGGTCGACCGAGCTGATCTCGATGACCAGGTTGTCGACCGGATTGGTCCACTTGCCGATGAGGCGCGCGAGCGCCGCCGGCTCGAGCGGCTGAGCGCGCTTGCCGTAATCCGGAGCCGCCAGCGCCGTCGCGGACAAGAGCGAAACGCTCAGCGCCTGGATCACGTTCTTCACCGCAGCTCTCCTTCCCGGCCCGACTGCTGCGCAGACTAGGCAGCGGGTGGCGTTCACCGCATGTGCCGAACGCCCTGCGGCGCGGGCATGACTTCCGGCCTATTTCCGGGCTTAGGATTGCGGTGCAATCCTCTCCCGGGAGGTCAGGCCCATGTCCGAGTCGCGGCTCATTGGCGTCATCGCCCTGCCGACGTGGCTGCTCGTCGCCGTGCCGGTGCTGCTCTATCACGTCCCGGCGGGGACCATGGACTGGCGCTGGACCGCTCAGTACCTGGCCTTCGGCGCCCTGTTCGCACTCGATCTGCGCCGACCGCACCTGCTGCTGCTCGGCCTGGCCTCCGCAGCCGCCCTGTCGCTGGTGCTGCTGCGCTGTAACGGCTACGAGGGCGCCCTGCTCGCGCTCATCGCGATGCAGCTCGGCACGCGCCTGACACCGCTCCAGGGGATCGCCTGGATCCTCGGGCAGACATTGCTCCTCGGTGCCGGCGACTGGGTCACGTTCAGCCCGCGCGCAACCTGGCTGCTCCTGCCGCCCTACCTGGCCCTGCAGCTGGTGGCGTTCTTCGTGTTTCTCGCCATGGCACGCGAGGTGGCCGCCCGAACGGCGCTTGCCGGCAGCAACGCCGAGCTGCGCGGGGTGGCGCAGATACTCGCCGACAGCAGTCGTATCGCCGAGCGGCTGCGCATCGCCGGCGAGCTGCACGACAGCCTCGGTCATCACCTGACCGCGCTCTCGCTCAATCTCGAGGCGGCGCTGCAGCTCACCGGAGGAGCGGCGCACGCGAGTGTCGCCACTGCGCAGGAACTCGCGCGACGCCTGCTGGGCGAGGTACGCGCGATCGTCGCGGAGTCCCGCGCCGGCAGCGGGGTGAATCTTGCCGAAGCGCTCGGCACGCTGGTACGGGCCGTCCCGCGCCCGCGCATCCACCTCGACATTCCGCCGGACCTGCATACTCCCGATCCGGAGCGCGCGCACACCCTGCTGCGCTGTGCGCAGGAGATGGTCACCAACGCGGCACGGCACTCCGACGCCGAGAACCTCTGGCTCGCGGTGCGCTGCGAGGGCGAGGCGCTGCGCATCGAGGCGCGCGACGATGGCCGTGGCAGCGATTCACTCGATGGCGGCTTCGGCATCCGTGGCATGCGCGAGCGCATCGCGCACTCGGGCGGCGAGCTGCGTGTCGTGACGCAGCCCGGACACGGCTTCGAGATCACGGCCCTGCTGCCCGTGCGCGGCACCACGGCGTGATCCGGGTATTCATCGCCGACGATCAGATGCTGATCCGGCAGGGGATCCGCACGCTGCTGGAGATGGACGCACAGGTGTCCGTGGTCGGCGAAGCCGCGGATGGCGAGGAGACCCTGGCCGGGCTGCGCGCGGGTGCGGTGGACGTGCTGCTGCTCGACATCCGGATGCCGGGCAAGGACGGCCTCGACGTCCTGCGTGCGCTGTCGGCGGACGGTGCTCTGCCGCCGACCCTGATCCTCACTACCTTCGACGACAGCGACGTAGTGCTGGAGGGAATCCGGGCGGGCGCGCGCGGCTTCCTCCTGAAAGATGTGTCATACGAGCGCCTGCTCGCGGCGATCCGCGCGATCGCGGCAGGCGCCACCGTTTTCCAGCCGGCGGTGACCGAACGGCTGCTGCGAGCCGGCAGCGCACTGCGCCTCCCGGCCGCCGCGCCCCCCGAGGCACTGACCGGCCGCGAGGCCGAGGTAGTGCGTCTGATGGCGGGCGGCTACAGCAACCGCGAGATTGCCAGGGCGCTCGGCACGGCCGAGGGTACCGTCAAGAATCACGTCTCGAGCATCCTCGCCAAGTTCGGCGTCCGCGATCGCACGCGCGCCGTGCTCAAGGCGCTGGAGAGCGGGCTGCTGAGAACGCCACCCGGATCGTGAAGGGCCGCGCGGCGCCGGAAGGGCAAAGCCGTGCGCCGCAAGCTAAGCTTGCGGCGACACACTCCCGCGTTCGCCCGACAAGGAGGCCCGATGAAACGGCCCGCATACTGGTTGCCCGGGGTCTCGCTGGCGCTGTGCCTGGGCGCACCCGCGGCCGTAGCGCTCGCAGCGCCCGATGACCAGCCGCCACGACTCAGCCTGCCGCTGCCCGCGGGCGGACCGCTGACCTTCGTGATCTACGGTGACACCCGCTTCACCCGCGAGGAGGGCGTGGCGAATCCGCAAGCGCGCCGCGCGCTGGTCGGGAGAATCGCGGCGGAGAATCCCGCGGCAGTCTTTATCGGCGGCGATCTCGTCTATCGCGGCAATGTAACCGACGACTACGCCACCTACCGCAGCGAGACGCTCGAGTGGACGCGGCGCAGAATCCCGGTATTTCCCGCCCTGGGCAATCACGAACTGAACGGCTGCGAAGCCGACGAACCCGGGCCCTGCCTCGAGAACTGGTGGCAGGCCTTCCCGGAGCTGCGGCTTCGCCCCGCCCGCTGGTACTCGGTATCGATGGGCCGCGACATCCTGGCCATCGTCCTGGACTCCGCAGCCGCGCTCAAACCGGACAGCGAGCAGCGCCTCTGGCTCGAACGGCAAATCGGCGCCGCCGATACGCATTACAAGTTCATACTCATCGTGCTGCACTACCCGCCGGTGCGCGATCCGCTGTTCCCGCGCGGCCGGGACGAGGCGCAGATCGAGCGTTATCTGTCGGAGCAGGGGGCGATGCTGCATGCGAAGGTGATCGTCATCGGCAGTCATGTGCATAACTACGAGCGCTTCAGCCGCAATGGCATCATGTACCTCGTGAGCGGGGGCGGCGGCGCCAGGCCGGTGCCTGCGTTGCGCATGTCCGGAGAGCTCTCGCAGCTCAAGACGTCAGTCAACTTTCACTATCTGCGCTTCAGGCTCGAGAACGAACGGCTCACCTGCACCATGGTGCGCTTCGATGCCGCCGATCGGACCGGCAACCCCTGGAGCGAGCCGGACCGCTTCGAGGTGTCCACGCACTGATATAAGGAGTCCATCATGTCAGCTCCGTCCGATGCAGAGCGCCTGGCGGGCGCCGTCGCCGGCGCCGTGCGCCGTCACTGGCGGCTGTTTCTCGCCGAAGGAATTGCGCTGGTCATTCTCGGACTGCTCGCCATCATGGCGCCGGCGATCGCCTCGGTGGCGGCGGCGGTGTTCTTCGGCTGGATCCTGCTGCTGAGCGGCATCGCGGGGCTCATCACGACGCTGCGCGGCCGCCAGGTCCCGGGATTCGGCTGGTCGCTGCTCTCCGCGCTGGTGGGCATGGTCGCCGGCCTGCTGCTGCTCGTCTTTCCGGTGCAGGGGGCGGTGTCATTGACTGCGGTACTGATCGCCTTCCTCTGGATCGAGGGCGGAGTCACGATCATGTACGCGCTCGAGCACCGCGCGGCGCCCTCCGGCCGCTGGCACTGGATGCTCGCCAGCGGCATTCTCGATGTGGCGCTCGGACTGCTGATCCTCGTGGGACTCCCGGGAGCTGCGCTCTGGGCCCTGGGTCTCATCGTGGGAATCAACCTGCTGTTCGGAGGCTGGGCGCTCATTCTCATGTCGCTGCATGGCCGCCCGGCGGGAGCCTGAGATGCGCAGCCCGCACCGCCTCCTCCACTGAAGGAGCCGAATCCATGCACCACTCGCGCCTGTGCGCCATATTGATCGACTGCAATACACCCGACCTCGATGCGGCTGCGCGCTTCTGGGGCGAGGCGCTCGGCCGCCCGCTGGACAGCGCGCATGCCGCGAGCCGCGGCCGCTACCGCATGCTGCAGACTCAGTCCGATGAGCCGATCGTCGAGATTCAGCGCGTCGACCACGAGAGCCGCGTGCACATCGACATCGAGACCGACGACATACCGGCGGAGGTCGAGCGCCTGACGAGGCTCGGTGCGAAAGTGGCGGCGCGCCTCGAGCGCTGGGTAGTCATGGAAGCACCGACGGGGCAGCGCTTCTGCGTCGTACGCGTCCAGCGCCCCGGCTTTCCGAAGTACGCAGCGCGCTGGGACTAGCGCGCGCCGGGCGGACCGTCAGCCGGCGGCCGCGCGCTGCAGCGCGCGGCGCAGGGTCTCCATGTGGCTGTCGCTCACATCCAGATGGAACACGATGCGGATGGTCTGCCGTCCCATGCTGGAGGCGAGCACCCCCTGCTCTTTGAGCTTGCGCAGGAACGCCTCCCCGGTGATCGAGTCGCCGAGAGTAAAGATGACGATGTTCGTTTCGACCGGCAGCACCGACTCCACATACGGCAACGCCGGCAGCTCGGCCGCGAGCGTTCGCGCGCGCGCGTGATCCTCGGCCAGGCGTCCGACGTGATGCTCGAGAGCGAAGCGCCCGGCGGCAGCGAGATAGCCCGCCTGGCGCATGCCCCCGCCCATCAGCTTGCGGTAACGCAGCGCCCTGCCGATCAGCTCGCGTGACCCGAGCAGCAGCGAGCCGGCCGGGGCGCCGAGTCCCTTGGACAGGCACACGGAGAGCGTGTCGAACAGGTGTCCATAGTCGCGCGGAGCTTCGTTGCGGGCCACCAGGGCATTGAACAGACGCGCGCCATCGAGGTGCAGAGCGAGCTGGTGCTCGCTGCAGACAGTGCGGATGCGCGCAATCTCCTGCAGATCCCAGCAGCAGCCTCCGCCCTTGTTGACGGTATCTTCCAGGGTCACGAGGCGCGTCCATGGCAGGTGCGCATCGTCGCGACGGTTGATGGCGTCCCTCACCTGCCCGGCGCTGAAGCGGCCGCGCTCGCCGCTGAGAAGCCGCACCGAGGCGCCGCTGTTGGCGGCGATACCGCCGCCCTCGTACAGGTAGACATGAGCGAGCTCATGGCAGATGACCTCGTCCCCCGGCCGCACGTGCACCTTGATGCCGATCTGATTGGTCATCGTGCCCGAAGGGCAGAAGAGCGCAGCTTCCTTGCCGAACAGCTCCGCTGCCTCGCGCTGCAGCGCGTTGACAGTCTCGTCTTCGCCGAGCACGTCATCACCGACCGCGGCCTCCATCATCGCCTGGAGCATTGCCGGGGTGGGCCGGGTGACCGTGTCACTTCTCACATCGACCGTCTGCGAAGCCATACCGGATCCTCGAGCCAGGGGCCCGGCGAGTCTACGCCGCGCCGCCGGCCTCAACTACCTGCCCGTGTCCCGCAGCTGGCTCACGCTGCCAAAGCCATGCGCGAGCCGGATGGCGCTGCGCACGATGCGCTGGCACCACGGGCGGCATGCAGGCGCGCCATAGCCACGCGGCGTAGCCGCGCGTCTACAGAGCAGGACCGATCCGCCGCGCGGAGCTCGTGCTTCCGACTTTTCCCTTGACCCGCGCGGCACACGCATCAAGAATTTGCGCTCGCCTGGGAAGCAGGTGCGCGTGCGGCGCTGTCCGCATCGGCTGGGAGCTGATGCAGCGGATGAGACAGGAAAGGAATCGATGACGCTGCGCGTGCTCGTGGTGAGCGACGTGCGCATCGTGCAGGAAGGCCTGCGCGCAGTGCTGAGCAGACTCGGGGAGATCGAGGTCGTCAGCACCGTCGAGCCACGCTACGCCGGAGAGCAATGCGCGCGGCTGCAGCCCGAGGTGGTGCTGTTCGACGCGGCCCGCTGTGAAAGCGTCGCGTACGTGAAGGACGTCGTCAGGTGCGCCCCCGCCTGCAAAGTGGTCGCCTTCGGCGTACATGAGACCGACGAGGAGATTCTGCCCCTGGCGGCGGCGGGTACTGCGGGCTATCTGCGCGCGGCTGTCGCGAGCGGCGACGTGGTGAGCGTGCTCGAACGCGTCATGCACAGCGAGCTGCCGTGCCCGGAGCGCGCCGCTTCCGCGCCTTACCGGGAAATGGCGAGGCTTCCGACCGGTAAGCGGACCGGGCCTGCGCGCGGCAGCGCGACCTCACGCGTGTCACGGCGCGAGCTGCAGGTCGCACGGCTCATCGATCGCGGGCTGACCAACAAGCAGATCGCGCGTGCGCTCGGCATCGAGCCCGCCACGGTCAAGAATCACGTGCACAACCTGTGCGAGAAGCTCAGGGTGCACCGGCGCGGCGCAGCGGCCGCACGGCTGCGCTCAGCCTGGCGCGCTGCCAGCTGACTGCTACGCCCGCCCGCGGCTCGTCGTCCGCGGGCCGCCCACCGCCGGCGCGCGCCGCGCTCCGCCGCGTGCCGCGCTCCTCGCCTCCTCTCGCGCTATCCACGGTTGCCCGGTGCGCTCCTCTATATAGCGTCGGATCAGACGTCGCACGACCTGCGAGGGGGTGGCGTCCTCCGCGGCGCACAGCCGCTCGAACAGCGCCTTCTTGCGAGGGTCGATCAGGATCGTGAGTCGTGCGGTCCGGGCTTCTACGGTCACGGCGGCAGCTGCTCTGGGTGTCATTGGAAGCTATTCGGATTATAATACAACGCACATACAAAGCAGCAACCTTGATCGCACCGCTCCACTCGCCGCTCTCCGCCAGCCTGACCTTGCTCGCGGTGTGGGTCGTGATCGGCCTCGCGGGGCTCCTGCGCCCGCGCAGCGTGGGACTCGTGGGCCGCACGCTGTTTCCGCTGAGCGCACTGTGCGGAGTGCTGCTCGCGCTCGTGGCCTTCGCGGGTCTGGCCGCTCCCACCGCGCAGCGCACGCTCCTCGTCGGGCTTCCCGATCTGCCGATGCACGTGCGCCAGGACGCGCTCAGCAGCGTCTTCCTGCTGCTGCTCGGCGCGGCATCGGCCGGGATCTCGGTCTTTGCGGCGGGCTACTTCCGCCGCGGCGAGGGAACGCTACCGGGTCTGCTGTGCCTGCAATATCACGTGTTCCTCGCGAGCATGGGCTTCGTGCTGCTCGCCGATGATGCCTATGCGTTCATGGTGGCGTGGGAGACGATGGCGCTCTCCTCCTACTTCCTGGTCACCGCGCAGCATGGCCTGGCGGAGATCCGCCGCGCCGGGTTCCTCTACCTGCTCATCGCCCACCTGGGCGCGATCGCGATACTGCTGAGCTTCGGCGTCATGCAGGGTGGCAGCTGGCAATTCACCTTCGGGGCCATGCGCGCCGCGCACCTCACGCCCGGCTGGGCGGCTGCCGCCTTCCTGCTGGCGCTCGCGGGCTTCGGCGCCAAGGCGGGGCTGGTGCCGCTGCACGTGTGGCTGCCGGAAGCGCACCCGGCCGCCCCTTCGCCGGTGTCGGCGCTCATGAGCGGTGTGATGCTGAAGACCGCCGTCTATGGCGTGCTGCGCGTCAGCTTCGACCTGCTCGGCGGCGGGCAGTGGTGGTGGGGACTCGTGCCGCTGTCCCTCGGCCTGTTCGCCGCGCTCTTCGGCGCGGTCTTTGCCGCCGTCCAGACGGACATGAAGCGGCTGCTGGCGTACTCGTCCATAGAGAACCTCGGCATCATCTTCACCGCCCTGGGGCTCGCGCTGGTATTTCGCGGCGCCGGAATGCAGCCGCTCGCCGCACTCGCGCTCATCGCGCTGCTCTATCACAGCCTGAATCACGCCTTCATCAAGAGCCTGTTGTTTCTCGGCACCGGCGCGGTGCTGCACGCGACCGGCGAGCGCAATCTCGGCCGCCTCGGCGGGCTCATCCACCGCATGCCATGGGTTGCGACGCTGACACTGGTCGGCGCGCTCGCGATGGCGGGCCTGCCGCCGCTCAACGGCTTCGTGTCCGAGTGGCTGCTGCTGCAGGCATTCCTGTTCGCACACCAGGTGCCGCGTCCATTCATCAACATGCTGCTGCCGCTCGGCGCGGCGCTGCTGGTGCTCGCTGCCGCGCTGGCCGCCTACGTCATGGTCAAGTTCTACGGTGTGATCTTCCTCGGCCGGCCGCGCGAGGCCGCACTCGCGCGTGCCCACGATGCCGGGGCTCTCGAGCGCATCGGGCTCGTGTGGCTGGCCCTCGGATGCCTGGCGCTCGGGCTCCTGCCCACCTATGTCATCGAGAGTCTGCGCCCGGTGGTGGCGCAACTCGGCGGCGGCCTGCCGGCAGGGCCTCTCTCGCCCTGGTGGCTGCTGGCGCCGGTACCGGGACGGGCGGCCTCGTACTCGCCGATGGTGTTCTTCCTCGCGATCGCCGTGTTCGTCATCGTGACGGTGCTCGGTGTGCGACTCTTCTATCACGGCCATCGCCGCCATGCGCGCGCCTGGGACTGCGGCTTCGGCGATCTCAACCCGCGGATGCAGGACACCGCCGAAGGCTTCGGCCAGCCGATCCGCCACATCTTCGGCAGCTTCTTCGCCATGGAGCGCGAGCTGCCCTCGCCCTTCGATCGCGCGCCGCGCTATCGCGTGACCGTCGCGGACCGCATCTGGCGCGGGCTGTACCTGCCGCTCGGCAGGCTGGTGCAGCGTGCCACCGAAACAATCGCATGGCTGCAGCAGGGCCGCATCGCCAACTATCTGCTCTACAGCTTCGTGACGCTGGTCGTGCTGCTGGCGCTCGTCCTATGAGAACCATGGATCTCGTCACCCAGGTGCTGGAGGTGATCGCGGCGCTCGCGGCCGCGCCGCTGTTCGTCGGCTGGGTGAACCAGTGTCGTGCCTGGCTGCAGAACCGCAGCGCTCCGAGCCTGTGGCTTCCGTATCGCGGCATTCGCAAGCTCTTCCACAAGGAGGCGGTGATCGCGGAGACGGCCTCGCCGCTGTTTCGCGTGGCGCCCTATGTGGTCTTCGGCGCCATGACGCTGGCCGCGGCGATCATTCCCTCGATGGGTACCCGCCTGCCGCTCACGGTCGCCGCCGACGCCATTGCGCTGGTGGGGCTGCTGGCCACCGCCCGCGTATTCCAGTCGCTCGCCGCCATCGACGTCGGCACCGCCTTCGGAACGCTCGGTGCACGCCGCGAGATGATGGTCGGCTTTCTCGCCGAGCCCGCGCTCCTCATGGTGATTTTCGTCGCCTCGCTCATCTCGGCGACCACGGCGCTGCCGGCGATCACCGAGAACCTCGCTACCCAGTCGGTGGGTCTGTACCCGAGCCTCGCCTTCACCGGCGTTGCCTTCACCATGGTGCTGCTGGCGGAGAATGCCCGCATCCCCATCGACAATCCGGCCACCCATCTCGAGCTCACCATGATTCACGAGGCGCAGCTGCTCGAGTACTCGGCGCGGCACCTGGCGCTGATGGAGTGGGCCGCGGCGCTCAAGCTCTTCAACTATGCCTGCATCGGTTTCGCGCTGTTCGTCCCCTGGGGCGTGTCGACGCGCAGCGGCGGCCCGGCCGCGCTGCTGGCTTCGGTGCCGCTGCTGGCAATCAAGCTGGCGGTCGTGGGGGCCGCGCTGGCGCTGATCGAGACCGTGTCGGCGAAGCTGCGCGTGTTCCGCGCCCCGGAGTTCCTCGGCGTCGCCTTCGTGTTCGCGGTGCTGGGGCTGCTCGTGCATCTGCTGCTCGGAGCCTGAAGCGATGGCCGGCACTCCGTTCGACCTGCAGCTCCTCAACATGTGCGCGGCGCTGCTGTTGCTGCTGGCGTTCGCCATGCTGGCGCAGCGGCGCATCGTGAACCTCGTCAACCTGCTCGCGCTCCAGGGTGCGCTGCTGCTGATAGCGACGCTGCTGATCGCCTGGCGCACGCGCGCGCCGCACCTTTACGTCTCGGCCGGCCTGACGCTTGCGCTCAAAGTGGTGTTTCTCCCGTGGCTGCTGCACCGGCTGATCCGCCGGCTCGAGGTCTACTGGGACAGCGAGCCGCTGCTCAACATCCCGGTCACCATGCTGGCCGGCCTCACGGTGGTGGTGTTCGCCTTCGGGCTGGCCCAGCCCATCTCCGCGCTCGCGAGCACCGCGACGCGCAACTCGATCGGCATTGCGCTCGCGGTCGTGCTGCTGTCCTTCATCACCATGATCACGCGCCGCAAGGCGATGTCGCAGGTGGTGGGGTTCCTGTCCATGGAGAACGGCCTGTTCTTCGGCGCCATGAGCGCCACCTACGGCATGCCGATGGTGGTCGAGTTCGGCGTGGCGCTGGATGTGCTGGTGGCGGTGCTGGTGCTCGGCATCTTCTTCTTCCAGATCCGCGAGCAGTTCGACAGCCTCGACCTGCATCACCTCGAGGCGCTGCGCGAGAGTCCGGCGCCCGGCCGCAGCGACCGCGCGGAGGGTGGCTGACCATGGAGTTCGTAGTCCTCCTCGGCAGCCCGCTCGCAGGCGCTCTGATTCTCGGTGTGTTCGGCGACCGGCGCTGGGCGCCGGAGCTGAACGCGGCGGTGAGCCTCACCACCTTCCTCTCCGCCTGCGCGCTCACCGTGCGCGTCATCGGCGAAGGCAACCTGCTGGTCGCCGGCGAACAGTTCTTCATCGACCCCTTCAACGTGTTCCTGGTCACGCTGACGGCGCTCGTGGGCCTGACGACCGCGCTGTTCTCGCGTCCCTACATGCGCATCGAGTATCAGCACGGCCGCCTCAGTGCCGGGCGGCTGCGTCTCTATCACGGCATGTATCAGCTGTTCATGGCGACCATGCTGATCGCACTCACCACCAATAACCTGGGACTCCTGTGGGTGGCGATGGAGGCGGCGACGCTCTCGACGGTGCTGCTGGTGACGCTGTATCGCACGGCGGCGAGCCTGGAAGCGGGCTGGAAGTACTTCATCCTCTGCGGCGTCGGCATCGCGCAGGCGCTGTTCGGCACGATCCTGCTGTACTTCGCCGCCGAGCACAGCCTCGGCGTCGAGGGCGCGAGCGCGCTGCTGTGGACGCACCTGAACGGCGCCAAGGGACACCTCGAGCCGGCGGTGCTGGGCCTCGCGTTCGTCTTTCTGCTGGTCGGCTACGGCACCAAGGTCGGGCTCGCGCCGCTGCACAACTGGCTGCCGGACGCCCACGCCGAGGGCCCGACACCCATCTCCGCCGTGCTCTCCGGGCTGCTGCTGAACGTCGCCATCTACGCGGTCGTGCGCTGCAAGGTGCTGGTGGAGGGCTCGCTCCACTCGGCGCTCCCCGCGCGCATGCTGATGGGCTTCGGGCTGCTGTCGGTGGTGCTGGCGGCTGGATTCTTATGGCGGCAGCGCGACATCAAGCGGCTGTTCGCCTACTCCTCCATCGAGCACATGGGGATCATCACCTTCGCCTTCGGCATGGGCGGCCCGGTGGCCAACTTTGCCGCCCTGCTGCACATGACGGTGCACTCCCTCACCAAGTCCGCGATTTTCTTCGCCGTGGGGCACGCGGCGCAGAAGGCCGGCTCGCAGCTCATGGACGACATCCGCGGCCTCATTACCCTGAGTCCGACGGTGGGCTGGGGCCTCATGATGGGCTCGCTCGCGATCCTCGGCATGCCGCCCTTCGGCGTATTCGCGAGTGAATTCCTGATCCTCACCACCGCCATGCGCGAGCAGCCATGGGCAACGCCGATCCTGCTGCTGGCGCTCGGGGTCGCCTTCGCGGCGATCTTCGGGCGCGTGCAGCCGATGGTGTTCGGCGAGACGCGCGCACGGCGGCTGCCGCACCCGCCGGCGCTGCTGCCGGTGTTTGCTCATCTGACTCTGGTGCTGCTGCTCGGTCTCTACGTGCCGCCATACCTCGCCGACTGGTATCGCGCCGCCGCGCGCCTCATCGGAGGACACTGAGATGCCTCTCACGCGTTGGCTGGCGCGCAGTCAGCCACAGTCGGGAGCGCCGGGACTGAGGTCGCTGAGCGTCACGGCCGAGGAATGGCGCGCGGTCATGGAGGACTTGCGTGCCGCGGGAGGCCGGCTGGTGAGTCTCTGGGCGAGCCACGAACCGGGCCTGGATGTAGTACGCGCCGCCGCTCTGACCGGCTCCGCGGGCCTCATCGTCAGCCTCCCGGTTACGGACGGGGCGCCCTACCCCGCGGTCGACGACCTGTTTCCCGCTGCCTTGCGGATGCAGCGCGCGCTGCATGACCTCTCGGGAGTGCGCGCTGCCTCGGCCGACACGCGGCCCTGGCTGCGCCACAGCGCCTGGCCCGAAGCTTTCCGCCCGCTCATCGATGCGGCGCCGCCGATCGGCGACTCCGCGGTGCCCGACGCTTACGAGTTCGTCCGCGTCGAAGGCGACGGCGTTCACGAGATCGGGGTCGGACCGGTTCACGCCGGCACCATCGAGCCGGGACACTTCCGCTTCTCGGTCGTCGGCGAGAAGGTCCTCAGGCTGGAAGAGCGCCTCGGGTATGTTCACAAGGGAATCGAGCGGCGCTTCACGCAGCTGCCGATTCTCGAGGCTCATCGCCTGGCGGCGCGTGTTTCCGGCGACTCTGCGGTCGCCTTCTCCTGGGCGTACGCACAGGCGCTCGAGGGTCTGGCGGCGGTCGAGGTCCCGCCGCGCGGCCTGTGGCTGCGCGCCCTGTGTCTGGAGCTCGAACGGCTCGCGAACCACCTCGGCGACCTCGGTGCGCTCGGCAACGACGCCGGCTTCGCCTTCGGCCTCACTCAATTCTCGCGCCTCAAGGAGCTGCTGCTGCGCGGCGTGCAGGGCGCGCTCGGCGCGCGCTATCTGATGGATGCCGTGGTCCCGGGAGGCACGAGCTGCGACCTCGACGCCGGCGGCGCCGGCGAGCTGCGCGCCTTCATCAGCGCGCTCGCGGGTGAGACCGTAAAGCTGCGCATCATTTACGATGAGCACGACGGCCTGCGCGACCGCTTTTCAGGAGCCGGCACGGTTTCCCCCGAGCTCGCCGCGCAGCTGGGACTCACGGGCCTCGCGGGGCGCGCGAGCGGCCAGGCATTCGACCTGCGCATCGACCTCCCCAGCGCGCCTTACACCGAGCTCGCACCCCGCAAGTGCGCTCGACGCGAAGGCGACGTCGCGGCGCGCGTGGCGGTTCGCTTCGACGAAGTCGAGGAATCATGCCGCCTGGTCGGGGAGCTGCTCGACCGCATGCCTGCGGGGCCGGGCTGGACGCCGGTGCAGCCGCCCCCCGGGGGGCTGGTCGGCGTGGGCCTGATCGAGGGGTGGCGCGGTCCGGTATGCATTGCGCTCGAGACGGCCGGCGCCGGCGCGATTCATCGCTGCCACCCGCACGACCCATCGTGGCAGAACTGGCCCGTGCTCGAGCACGCCGTAATCGGCAATATCGTTCCGGACTTCCCGCTCATCAACAAGTCCTTCAACCTTTCCTACAGCGGTCACGACCTGTAGGCGGGAAAGCGCGCTGCCCCATGCTCAAGACCCTGCGACAGATTGGCTCGATCGGCATCGTCACCGAAGCGGCGCCCAACGCCGACGAAAGCCTGCGGGTGCGCGAGACGCTGCGCGAGCAGCTGCGCGCCGTCCTGGGTCGTGCGCTCTGCATCCGCCACGTCGATGCCGGTTCCTGCAACGGTTGCGAGCTCGAGATTCATGCTCTCAATAATCCGCTCTACAACCTCGAGGGGCTGGGCATCCGCTTCGTCGCGAGTCCGCGGCATGCAGATCTGCTGCTGGTGACCGGTCCGGTCTCGCGGCACATGCAGGCTGCGCTGATCCGGACCTACGAAGCCACGCCGGCGCCGAAGCTGGTGGTCGCGGTCGGCGACTGCGGTTGCAGCGGCGGGGTGTTCGGCGAGAGCTATGCCAGCTGCGGTCCCGTCGCAAACGTGATTCCCGTCGACGTTGCGGTTCCCGGCTGCCCGCCGAATCCAACGCGCCTGCTCGCGGGGATCCTCGCGGCAGTGATGCGCTCGCGCGGAGCCGGCAGCCGCTGAGGATCGGCTCGCGCGGGCCGTGCCGCGCACCCTAGGGCGGCGGCTCCGGCATGCGCTGGCCGTCGTAGATCCAGTTCGTCTCCCAGGTCTTACCGCCGTCGTCGGAGAACGCCTGCTCGAAATGGGTCCTGTCCCGATCGATGCTCTGCCATATGAAGCGCACGTAGATCGCCCGCCCCTCCCATGTATCCTGGGAGTACAACTCGCCACGCCCGTCGTGGAACTGCCCGATCATGGGCGGATCGAAGACCCCGGTCTTGATGCTCGAACCGTAGATGGCCCACTGGCGGGTATTCGGGTTATAGAGTCGCACCGCCAGAATCTCGATGTGTTTATGAGTGGTCGGACTGTCGACCCGCATTTCACTCTCGTTCCACCCCTCCAGCATCGGCAACGCGCGCGTGACCACGGTGCCGGATAACTCGTCCCAGTCATTGGCGTGAGCCAGCCGGTGCGCCAGGGTCCTGACGCGCGCTTTCCAGTGACCGATCTCGAAATCGAAGTCATGGCGGCCGTCGTGCTGCACGGCGGCTTTGGGCTCCTCGCCGAGGGCGGGCAGGCACAGGAGGATTCCCATCAGGGCGAATCCGGGACAACCCGGCCAGCGGGTGGCCGCTCGTATGCTCATCGTCCGAACACGCTCCTTCCTCATATCGCGACCCTGAAGCAGCTGGGGGTGTGCGCGATCGTCCCCACCACGCAAGCGAGCAGCACGATCGCGTAGGCGACGATCAGCGCGATATCCGCCGCGCCGCCTGCCGCACCACGGGGTTCAGAGCCCGTCAGGCGGGCCACGCGGTGCCGGAACAGCGTCGCAGCCCCGGCGCTCAGCAGGCGGGACTCGCCGGGATCGGCCAGCTTGGCGAGCGCGGAGATCAAGTCCGGCCCGCGTGCGCACTCGATCACGGAGTCATCGCACGACAGCTCCCGGAACAGGGCGAGGCGCGAGCTCGTGAGCCACACCAGCGGATGAAACCAGAGTGCGCACAGGGCGATCTCGTGGATCAGACCGACGAGGTTGTCGCGCCGTCTGGCGTGGGTCACCTCGTGGATGAGAACCGCCTCCAGCTCGCCCTCGGTCAGCAGCCGATCGATGCCCGCGGGCAAGGAGATGTGCGGCCGCAGGACGCCGTCGACCGACGGCCCCTGCCCGGTGGCCGACGTGGTCACCGGAACGCCCTGTGCCAGCTTGAGCGGAGTGGCGCTCCCTGGCGCGTGTCCGTCCCGGCAGTCCCTGCGCAAACACGCCAGCAGTCGCACCAGCATGAAAGCCGCGCCGCACAGCCAGACACTCAGGAGCAGCGCGCCTGCCGTCACATTGCGCGAGATGCCGATGCCGATGCCGGCGAGAGCGCCGAGCTGGGTGGCCCAGGAAACGTGCGACGCGCCGAAACCGTTGCAGAAGCCGGCGAGCGGCACCATGAAGTTGAGCGAGGTCGCGACCCAGATCCAGTACTTGGCGGTGGCCCCGGCCTCCCAGGCAGAGGTCAGGGCCCAGGCGGCGAGACAGACCACCGAGGCGAACAGAAGGTGCACTTCGAGGTAATAGACCGCCGGCGCCACGTGCTCATGCATGGCCTCTACCTCTGCTGCGCTTCGCCGCGTTCGCAGGCCGCGCCTCCTGAAGAGCCTTCAGGTCCTTCAAGGTAATCGTACCCGTCTCCAGAAGGTTCGAGACGAGCAGCCTCGGGGAGCCGCCGAAGAGCTCGAGGAGATCGCGCACCAGGCCGCTGCGGAACTCGCGCTGGTCAATGGCGGGCTCGAAGAGCTGGGCGTTGCCGATCTTCCTCACCCGGCGCAGCGCCCCCTTCTGCTCGAGACGATAGACCAGTGTCTGCACCGTGGTGTACGCGACCCGTTCTTCCTCGGGCAGGCTGTCGAGGACCTCGCGCACCGACGAGGTTCCGAGCTGCCAGTATTGCTCGAGGATCCGGGCCTCTGCCTTCGACAGCCGCATGCCGTCTCCCATTTACTACATCACAAATAAATGCTACTACATCATACGTAGGAATGACAATGGCGAGGCCGCTATGCGCATTTCCCTGCCGGTGATCCTGGCTCTGCTGCCGATGGCAGCCGTCGGCGCCGCAGCGCAGTCCCCGGCAGCCGCCACGCTGCTCGAGGCGGCGCGGCTGATCGACCCGCGAACCGGCGGCACGCTGGCACCGGCCGCGGTGCTCATAGAGGCAGGCACCATAAAGGAGGTGGGTACGCCGGCACAGGTGCAGGCGCACGCCCCCGCCGCCGTGCGGATCGTCGATCTGGGCAGCGCAACTCTGCTGCCGGGCCTGATCGACAGCCACAGCCACCTGCTGCTCGATGTGATCGTGCCGCAGGAGGCGCAGGTGCGGCGCATGACCTTCAACGGCGAGTTCGAGCCGGGGCTGCTGCTCGCGGTCGCCGCCACGACGCCCAGCGCGCGGGTGCTGCTCGGCGCGCAGCTCGCGCGCGAGGATCTCGAGAGCGGCTTCACTACGGTGCGCAACGTCGGCCACTCCGGCATCGACGGCGATACCTCGCTGCGCGATGCCATCAATGCGGGCCGCGTTGCCGGGCCGCGCCTGCTCGCCTCCGGGCGCAAGCTCATTGCCTCGGGAGATTACCTCCAGAGCCTCAACCCCGCCCTCGCGTCCGCCATCGCTGAACAGGAGTTCCTGTATGTCGATGGCGTCGACTCGGCGCGGCGCGCGGTGCGCGCCAACGCGTTCTACAAGGTCGACCTCATCAAGGTTGCGCTCGACGACAACATCAGCCTCTCCGAAATGGCGGCGGTGGTCGAGGAGGCGCACCGTCAGCAGCTCAAAGTTGCGGTACACGCCGCCAGCACGACGAGCATCCAGACGGCGATCGATGCCGGCGCCGACTCGATCGAGCACGGCAACCAGGTGACGGAGGAACAGTTGCGGCTGATGCGCGCGAAGGGCATCTACCTCGACCTCACGCCGACCTTCTTCGACGGCGCTTTCTGGCAGAGCGTATACGCGAACACCGTGCTCTCCCCGCAGTTCGATGCCGAGCTCCGCGCACGTGATCAACGCGGCCGCGAGCGCGGCGCGGCACTGGTGGGGCGTGTGCTCAGATCCGGTGTGAAATTCGCGGCCGGCTCGGACATGTGTTGGTACATTCCGGGCAAGACCCGTGGCGAGGCTTCCGCGACCATGTTTGCGGCATTGCGCAGCGCCGGCATGCCGCCGCTGGATATTCTGCGCGCCGTGACCACCAATGCCGCCGCGATGCTCGGCTGGCAGGACCGGGTGGGCGCCATCGAGCCGGGCAAGCTCGCCGATCTCGTCGCCGTTGCCGGCGACCCGCTCGCCGATATCAGCGAGCTCGAGCGGGTGCGCTTCGTGATGCAGGGCGGCCGGATCGTCCGCAACGACCTCGCGGCGCACTGAGGCTGAGCATCATGAAAGCAATCAGCGCACTGACCTGTGCATATCTGCTGTGCGGAGCGCACGCTGCGGTGCAGGCCGCCCCCGGCGACGAGCTCTACTCGCGCCCCGGACAGCTCCTCGACGCCGCCGGCACGCGGCTCAATTTCTACTGCACCGGGCGCGGCTCGCCGGCCGTCGTGTTCGACTCGGGCTGGGAGGACTGGGCACCGGTGTGGACTCTGGTGCAGCCGCGAGTCGCCGGATGGACGCGAGCCTGCAGCTATGACCGGGCCGGTGCCGGCTTCAGCGACCCGGGCCCCCTGCCCCGCACCAGCATGCGCATCGCAGCCGAGCTGCGCCGCGCGCTGCACAAGGGCGGCATCCGCGGGCCTTATATCCTGGTCGGGCACGCCTTCGGCGGGGACAACGTGCGCGCGTTCGCGCAGCTCTATCCCGGCGAGGTTGCCGGACTCGTGCTGGTCGAGGCCGATGTCGGCATTCCCGGTGAGCGCCGCGGAGACGCCGAGCGTATTGCCGAGCTGCGTGAGTGCCGCGCAGCGGTGGCCGCCGGCAAGCCGCTCCCGCCCCTGCCGGCGCGCCCGGGGAGCCCGATGCGCAGCTGCGCGCAGCAGTTCTTCCGTGGCCTCCCGGAAGCCGCATGGTCGCCGCAGCTCAACGCCAGGCTCCTCGAGCTCGCGCAGACCAAGGCCGCCTTGTACGACACTTATATCTCCGAGATGGAGCAGATGCCCGCGGACGAGGCTTATCTCGCGACGCACCGCCGCTCGCTCGGCTCAACCCCCGTGCGGGTGCTCTCGACCGGCCGCCACGGCATCCACGCCCTCGATCCCGCTCACCCGCTGACACCGGAGCAGCAGGAATTCGAGCGGCAGGTCGCACATGCGCAGGCCGGATGGCTGGCGCTCAGCGGCAATTCGCGGCAGCTGTTCACGGACCGGAGCTCCGAATACATTCCCTTCGACCAGCCGGACTTTGTGGTGGACGCCATTCACGAGGTGTATGTGCAAAGCACCCGGCATAGGTAGCAGCAACGATTGCAGGGCTCCGCCTGCGGTGCTCTGCTGCAGAGGTGGTAACGGGCAGCCCCGGGTGGTGCGCCAGAGCGCTTCCCTCTGTGAGTGAGGCCCGAATCACCAATCAGGCTGCGGGGGAATGCAACCATGCTTCATCGTTCGAGCTCTCGATGGAGTGTCGCAGCGGTCCTCGTTGCCATGGTGCTTTCCGGGGCCGCGCACACGGGGCGGACGGCAGCGACGGAGCCTCCCGTACGCCGCGCCTCGGAGGCCTATGTCCCGGTCCCGGGCGGCGAGTTCCGCTCCGTGCTGCCTGGAGACACGGCGGGCGCCGCCCCTCACGTCGAGCCTTTCGCGTTGCAGCGCCGGCCGGTGACCAACCGCGAGTACCTGGATTTCGTCCGTAGCCATCCTTCATGGCAACGCGGTCAGGTGCCGCCGACCCTGGCTGACGGCCGCTACCTCGAGCACTGGCAAGGCCCGCTCGATCTGGGTGCCCGGGCCGCTGCCGATCAGCCGGTGACACATGTCAGCTGGTCGGCTGCCCGCGCCTATTGCGAGTCAGGCCAGGCGCGTCTGCCCACCTGGATAGAGTGGGAATTCGCGGCAGCCGCCGACGAGCACGTCGCGGATGCGCGCCACGATCCCGTCTGGCGGCAAGCGATACTCGCCGCCCTGGTGCGCACTCCCGGAGCGCCTCTGCCGGCCGTGGGACTCAAAGCTCCCAATTCCTACGGCATACAGGACCTGCACGGGCTGGTATGGGAATGGGTGGAGAACTTCGACACGCTGTTCATGCCCCGTGGGCACGAGCACGCAGGCATGGTAATGAGTGCCGGCGATACCGCCATGTCCTGCGGCGCCGCGGCGCTGTCCGTCTCCGACCCCGAGAACTATCCGATGATTCTGCGGCTCGCCGTGCTGTCTTCCCTCAATCGAAGCTCGACCACGGGTGACCTTGGCTTTCGCTGTGCGCGCTCGACCGCCGACCGTCGTTAGGAGAGCGAGACCATGAGCCCAAAGGTGCACGTACTGCTCGCCTTGACACTCCTGGCCGCGGCCGCGAGCGCGGCTGCCGCCCCGGCGCAGCCCGTTGCGCTCGTTACCGGCGCGAATCGCGGCATCGGGCTCGCGCTGTCGA
>DASQGK010000111.1:0-6555 GCA_035632655.1 Steroidobacteraceae bacterium
TGGGCCCGGTAGGATTCGAACCTACGACCAAGGGATTCACTTTGCCCCGGCGTTTCCACCGGGAGTGGACTATCTCTTCGCCCGTGCGCGGCAAAGCGCGTGTGGGCGCGGGATGCTCAAGCCTGTTATCAAGGGCACTTCAGCCCTCAGGTAGTCTCTGCACCTTCCGCCGGTGCACCGGCGGCTCGGCTCAGGATTGCCATGGGGTGTAGGTCCCCGAAGGTTCCCCTGAATTCATCCCGTCCACTTCGCGCGTTTCCGCGCGAAGGCACCGTGTCGATGAGTCCCCTGCACTAACCGCTGTGCTACAGGCCCAACCACGGCGATTGTAGCAGGCAGCGGCGGCGGACTACGCCCGCAGCGACCGCAGCCTGTATCAAAAGCGACCTGTCCGAAGAATCCTCTTGCCATCGGTGCGTGGCCCGTTAGCATGACGTCTTTCCGCGGTCATGGCGCGCCGGGCGCTCCGCGACGACACAAGGAGGACAGCGTCATGAAGCTCTACTATCTGACTGGCGCCTGCTCGCTGGCGTCGGCCATCTCCTTGCTCGAGGCGGGGCTGAAGTTCGAGCTGGTGAAGGTGGATCGCAAGACCAGGAAGGCGGCCGACGGCCTCGATTACAACGAAATCAACCCCAAGGGTTATGTCCCGGCCCTGGTGCTCGACAATGGCGAGATCCTCACCGAGAACGTCGCCGTGCTGCAGTACATAGCCGACCGCAATCCGGCCGCGAAGCTCGCGCCGGCCGCCGGCACGCTCGAGCGCTATCGCCTGATGGAATGGCTCGCCTTCATCAACTCGGAGATCCACAAGTCGTTCAGCCCGCTGTTCCGGGCGGATGCAGTTGAGGCGGTCAAGGAATACGCACGCAACAACCTCGGCAAGCGGCTCGACTATGCCGAGCGCGCCCTGGGCTCGAAGAGCTATCTGATGGGCGAGCAGTTCACGATTGCGGACGCATATCTCTACGTGGTGCTCGGCTGGGGCGCTCACGTCAATGTCGACATCGGCCGCTGGCCCCAGCTCAAACGCCTGCACGAGCGTGTCGGCGCACGTCCGCACACGCTCGCGGCACTCAAATCCGAAGGTCTGGTGAAGTAGGGGACGCAATGGCTACCAAGCTCAACAAGCAGCTGAAGCGCGAGATCGAAGTCGACGGCAAGCCTTACATGATCACGCTGTCACCCGAGGGGGTGAAGCTGACCGAGAAGGGCAAGCGCCTCGGCCGCGAGCACACCTGGAAGGATCTGCTCGGCGGCGGCGCCGGCGGCGGCGAGTCGGGTGCGGGCGGGGCCTTCGGCCCAGCCACTTAAGCCAACAGGTCCTGCGCAGGGGGCGGCACGGTGAGCGATCAGAGTCTGCACGACCTGCTCGCCCGGCTGCGCTCGCACTTGAGCGCAGGTCCGCCGGTGCGCACGACGGAGCGCCAGCAGCTCGACAAGGCGCTCGGTGCGATCGGGCCCGACGCCGCTGCGGGCGATGCGGGTACTCTGCTGCGCCTGGAGCGGCTCGCCGTGAGGTTCGAGGTGAGCCACCCGAAGCTCGCGGAGACGCTGCGCGAGATCGCCGATACCCTCGGCAAGGGTGGCGTCTGATCCGGGTGCGAGTCCGGCTGCGGCATGTGGCCACGCGGCTAAGAAAACACCCGGTGCCGTCGCCGACACCGGGTGTTGTTTCATTGGCCTGCTGATCAGCCGATTCAGCCCTCGCGGGCGAGTGCCTCAGTCGTCCATCAGGAAGCTGCGCAGCTGCTCGCTGCGGCTCGGATGGCGCAGTTTCCGCAGCGCCTTGGCCTCGATCTGGCGGATGCGCTCGCGTGTCACGTCGAACTGCTTGCCGACCTCTTCCAGCGTGTGGTCGGTATTCATGTCGATGCCGAAACGCATGCGCAGCACCTTGGCCTCGCGCGGCGTGAGCTGGGCGAGCACCGAGTGCGTGGTCTCGCGCAGCGACTCCATGGTGGCCTGATCGATCGGGGACGCCACCGAGGTGTCCTCGATGAAATCGCCGAGGTGTGAGTCCTCGTCGTCGCCGATCGGCGTCTCCATCGAGATCGGCTCCTTGGCGATCTTCAGCACCTTGCGCACCTTGTCCTCGGGCATTTCCATGCGCACCGCGAGCTCCTCGGGCGTCGGCTCACGGCCCATCTCCTGCAGCATCTGCCGTGAGATGCGGTTGAGCTTGTTGATGGTCTCGATCATGTGCACCGGGATGCGGATGGTGCGCGCCTGGTCGGCGATCGAGCGCGTAATCGCCTGGCGAATCCACCAGGTCGCGTAAGTGCTGAACTTGTAGCCGCGGCGGTATTCGAACTTGTCGACCGCCTTCATCAGGCCGATGTTGCCTTCCTGGATCAGGTCGAGGAACTGCAGACCGCGGTTGGTGTATTTCTTGGCGATGGAGATCACCAGACGCAGGTTGGCCTCCACCATCTCCTTCTTGGCGCGCCGCGCCTTGGCCTCGCCGATCGACACCTCGCGGTTGACTTCCTTGATGTCGTTGATGGTGAGGTGATACACGCCCTCGAGCTGCTCGAGCTTCTTCTGCCGCCGCTCGATCTCGTCGCGGAACTTCGCCAGCGGCCCCGAATACTTCTTGCCGCCCTTGATGTGGCGCGCCAGCCAGCGCGGACTCGTCTCGTTCTTCGGGAACGAGGCGATGAAATCCTTGCGCGGCATGCCGGCGTCGCGCACCGCGATGATCATGATCTCCTTCTCGAGCTGGCGGACCTCCGCCACGTGCGTGCGCAGATTCAGGATCAGCGCATCGAACATGCGCGGCGACAGCCGCAGCTCCATGAACTGGTCGGCGAGGCGCTTGCGCTGACGCAGCGTCTTGACGTCCTTGGCGCCGAGCTTGGCGATCGAGCCGAGCACCTGGTTGTAGAGCTTGGCGATCGAGGCGAAGCGCGCCGCGGCCTCCGCCGGATCGGGGCCGGTGTCGAGGACCTCCTCCTCGCCATCGCCATCCTCTTCGCTCTCCTCGTCGTCCTCGGACTTCTCCTCGGCCGCGATCACCTCCATCTTGGTGGGATTCTGCGGCTGCGCGATCACATCCGGCGCGTTGGGATCGATGAAGCCGACGATCACATCGACCAGGCGCGACTGCCCGGCCTTCACCGGCTCATAGGCGCGCAGCAGGAAGTCGTAGGTCGCCGGATACATGGCAAGAGCGCTGCGCACCGCGTCCAGGCCCTCTTCGATGCGCTTGGCGATGCGAATCTCGCCCTCGCGGGTGAGGAGCTCGACGGTGCCCATCTCGCGCATGTACATGCGCACGGGGTCGGTGGTGCGCCCGAGCTCGGCATCGAGCGCCGCGAGCGCGGCGGCTGCTTCCTCGATCGCTTCCTCGTCGGCGGGCTGGGAGGGCTCGCTGGCCAGCAGCGATTCGGTGTCCGGTGCCTTCTCGTACACCGGAATGCCCATATCGTTGATGGTGTTGACGATGTCTTCGATCTGCTCGGGATCGACGATCTCGGAGGGCAGGTGGTCGTTCACCTGCGCATAGGTGAGGTAGCCCTGTTCCTTGCCGCGAGCGATCAGGAGCTTCAGCTGCGACTGCCGGTCTTCGGGCATGACCGGCACGCGCCGCTCGAGCCCGAGCGGGCGCTTGTCGCCCGCCGCCCTGCCGCCTGCGCTGCGCGGGTCGGCCGGACGTGCAACATCGTTCGCCTTGCCGTGCGCAGCCTGCGCGCGCACCGGCGCTGCCGGCTTGCGGCCGGCCAGCACCGCTAGCCGGGCACGCTCCTTCTCGCGCAGCGCCGCAGTCACGCCGGCCGATTTGTCGGCGGCGGCGGACTTCACGGGCCTGGCGGGTGCGGACGGGCGTTTCTTGTGGCTGGTCTGGAGCTTGTGCTTGCGTGTCATGTGGTCCGGGCGGCGGTGGGCTGCAATACCCCTATGTGCTGCCCGCGGGAGGGCGGCTCAAGGGGTGCCGAGGTAAAGCGCGTGATTTTATTTGACAGGCGTCCAAACACCAAATTCAACTCACCCCCGCCGGGCCTCCCGACCGCCCAGCAGAGAGATAAGTCGTTGAAATTCCTTAATTTCATCCGGGGTCATTGGGCCGCTGCGGCTCCTGGCCTCGAGAATCTCCAGGCGCCTCTCGGCGGCCTGCTCGGCGAGTTTCACCAGCGCGGCGCGCAGCTCGCCCGCCGCGGCGGCCGCATCCGTGATGACTTCTTCGCGCTCGAGGAGTTTCTGCAGCGACTCGCCGCCCTCCCGCCCGGCCCACCGCTGGATCACCTGGGCGGAGATCTGGGCGGGCTGCTCGCGCAGGTTGTCGAGAAGCTCGCGCAGCAGGGTCATGCCGGCCTCTTCGGAGGCGTCGAGTCCTGAGCGCTCGGCCGGGGTCACCTCGGCGGCGATTGCCGGGAAATGCACCAGCCGCACGATCGCCTGCCGCACCAGACTTCCGCGTCCGCCGCCCGTGGCGGTGCGCGCTCGCGGGCGTGGCGCGGGCGCCGCCGCGGCCGGAGCCGGTGCAGTGCCCGTGCCCTGGCTCCACAGCTCCTCCAGCCGGTCGGACGCGAGTCCCACCACCTGCGCCAGTCGCGAAAGCAGCAGCTCGCGGTAAACCCCCGCAGGTACTTTCTGGTAGAGCGGACGCGCGCTCTCGGCAAAGCGCGCCCGTCCGTCGGCGTGGGAAAGATCGGACTGCTCCGAGAGCTCGCGCACCAGATACTCCGACAAGGGGAGCGCTGCGGTGAGGCGCTGCTCGAAGGCCGCTCGGCCCTCGGCCGCGACCAGCGTATCGGGATCGTGGCCCTCCGGCAGGAACAGGAAGCGGATCTGCCGCCCCTCGCGCGCCTCGGGCAGGGCCTGCTGCAGTGCGCGCCACGCGGCCGCGCGCCCCGCGCGATCGCCGTCGAAGGCGAACACGACCTCCGGCACCACGCGGAAGATCCGCCGGAAGTGCTCCGCCGTGGTCGCGGTGCCGAGCGTTGCCACCGCATAGTCGACGCCGGCCTGGTGCAGCTGTACCGCGTCCATGTAGCCCTCGACCACCACCAGGGTCCGGAGTTGAGAGCGCGCGCGGCGTGTCTCATAGAGCCCGTAGAGCTCGCGTCCCTTGTGAAACAGCGCCGTCTCGGGGGAGTTGAGGTACTTGGGCTCCCCCGCATCGATGACGCGGCCGCCGAAGGCGATCACCCGCCCGCGGGCATCGCGGATCGGAAACATGATGCGGTCGCGGAAGCGATCGTAATGACGTTCGCTGCCCTGCGCGGGTGCGCGCTCGCGCTCGACGATCAGACCCGTCTCGGCGAGAGCCCGGCGCTGCGTGTCGTCGGCGCCAAAGCGGCGCAGCACCTCGTTCCACGAATTGGGGGCGTAGCCGATCTGGAAACGCTCGAGGGTCTCGGCGGTGAGGCCGCGCCCGGCGAGGTAGTCGCGGGCACGCGGCTCGCGCGCGAGATTGTCGCTGTAGAAACGCGCGACCCGCGCCATCAGCTCGTAGAGCCCCTCATCGGCCCGCCGGGCGCCCGCATCGCTCCCGCCCTCGCGTGGCACCTCCAGCCCCAGGCGCGTGGCGAGCTCCTCGACCGCCTCGGGAAAGGCGAGATGGTCGTAATCCATGAGGAAGCCGAGGGCGGTACCGTGCTTGCCGCAGCCGAAGCAGTGATAGAACTGCTTATCGGGGCTGACCCAGAAAGACGGGGTCTTCTCGTCGTGGAATGGGCAGCAGGCCTTGTACTCGCGTCCGGCCTTCTTCAGCTGCACACGCGAGCCGATGATCTCCACGATGTCGGCGCGGGCGATCAGCTCGTCGATGAAATGCTGGGGAATGCGTCCCACGTGCCTACCGCGGATGAGCGAGCTGCCGAGGTGCGTGCACTATAAGGCCGTGCACTACGGGGAAATCAACTCAGCTTCTGCTTGATCCGTGCGCTCACGGCGCCGAGGTCCGCGCGCCCCTGGGCTTTCGGCTTGACCACCGCCATGACCTTGCCCATGTCCTTGATCGAGGCGGCACCGGTTGCGGCAATCGCCTCACTGATCAGCTGATCGATTTCGGTCTCGCTCATCTGCGCCGGGAGGTAGCCCTGCAGCACGCCGATCTCCGCGGTCTCCTTGGCCACCAGGTCGGCGCGACCGCCGGCGTGAAACTGGGTGATGGCCTCGCGGCGCTGCTTGATCATCTTGTCGAGCACCGCGAGTACCTGCGTGTCGTCGAGCGTGATGCGCTCGTCGACCTCGCGCTGCTTGATGGCAGCGAGCGCCAGACGGATGGTCGCGAGCCGTTCCTTGTCGCCGGCCCGCATCGCCGTCTTCATGTCCTCGGTGATGCGATCCTTGAGGGCCAAGGTCGGGGGCGGTGTCAGCGGGAGCTGCGCATGCCGTCGCGGGAGACGCGCTTCATGTGCCGCTTGATGGCCGCGGCCTTCTTGCGCTTGCGCTCCTGCGTGGGCTTTTCGTAGAACTCGCGGCGGCGCAGCTCGGTGAGAATGCCCGCCTTCTCGCAGGCGCGCTTGAAACGCCGCAGGGCGGCATCGAAGTACTCATTCTCACGCACTCGCACGCTCGGCATCGAAACCTCAAGTCGTTGAACGGTAA
>DASQGK010000112.1:0-1598 GCA_035632655.1 Steroidobacteraceae bacterium
TTGCCGAGGTTCGCAAGGAAAAAGACGCGTGGGCGCAGGAACTTGCGAAATGGCCGTCGCCCAACGAGAAAGGCCGCATCGGCCCGCGCCAGGCGCTCGCCGCGCTCGCCCGCGCCATGCCGAAGAACGCGATGGTGTCGACCGACATCGGCAACGTGTGCTCGGTGTCGAACTCGTACCTGCACTTCGACATGGCGCCGAGTTTCCTTGCCGCGATGAGCTTCGGCAACTGCGGTTATTCGTACCCGGCGGCGATCGGCGCAAAAGTGGGCCGCCCAGATCGCGCGGCGATCGCCTACGTCGGTGACGGCGCGTGGGGCATGAGCATGAACGAAGTGCTGACGTGCGTGCGCGAGAACATCCCCGCGATCGCGGTCGTCTTCAACAACGGCCAGTGGGGCGCGGAGAAGAAGAACCATGTCGACTTCTATTCGCGCCGCTACCAGGGGGTGAATCTCGAGAACCCGAGCTGGGCGAAGGTGGCGCAGGCCTTCGGCTGCGATGGCATCACCGTCGAGCGCCTCGAGGATGTCGGGCCCGCACTGCACAGCGCGGCCGCGGCGCAGCGCGAGGGCAGGACCACGGTCCTCGAGATGATGGTGACCCGGGAGCTCGGCGACCCGTTCCGGCGCGATGCGCTCTCCAGGCCCGTGCGCCACCTCGCCAAGTACCGGCAGTTCACCTGAGGCCGGGCGGAGCGCCGCGATTGCGCCGATGAGCGCCAGCGCAGAAACACACGGACCTGCGGCAGCGGTGGGACTGCGCCGCTCGCTGCAGCGCCGGCACATGCAGATGATCGCCCTCGGCGGGGTCATCGGCGCGGGTCTGTTCGTCGGCAGCGGCGTCGTCATCGGCTCGGCGGGGCCCGCCGCCGTGCTGTCGTTCGCGCTCACCGGCACGCTCGTCGTGCTGGTGATGCGCATGCTCGGCGAGATGGCGGTGGCTTACCCCGCGGTCGGCGGCTTCTACCAGTACAACCGCCTGGCGCTCGGCGAGCTCGCCGGCTTCCTCACCGGCTGGATGTACTGGTACTTCTGGGTGATCGTCGTGGCGCTGGAGGCGGTCGCGGGAGCCCGCATCCTCGACAACTGGTGGCCGGGCATCGCACCCTGGGAGTTCACACTGGCGCTGATGGCGCTCTTCACCATCGTCAACCTGCTCTCGGTGCGCTCCTACGGCGAGGCGGAGTTCTGGTTTGCGTCGATCAAGGTAGCGGCCATCACGGTGTTCCTCGGAGCGGGCGGCCTGTTTGCGCTGGGGCTCTGGCCCGGGGCCCATGCGGGACTCCCGCATCTGACCGCCCACGGCGGCTTCATGCCCAGGGGGATCGTGCCGGTGCTCACCGGCGCGGTCGCCGCCACCGGCTTCTACTTCGGCGCCGAGATCGTCACCATCGCCGCCGCCGAGTCGGCCGAGCCCGAGCGCGCGGTCGCACAGACCACGCAGTCGGTGATCTGGCGCGTGCTGGTCTTCTACATCGGCTCCATCTTCCTGGTGGTGGCGTTCGTGCCATGGAACGACACGCTGCGCATGGCGCAGCCCTATGTGAGCGTCATGGAGGTGCTGCGCATCCCGGCCGCCGGCACCCTCATGAGCCT
>DASQGK010000113.1:0-39161 GCA_035632655.1 Steroidobacteraceae bacterium
TGGATCGACTCGACCACGCGGTCGGGACGCGCCGCGATCACGGTGCGGGCATCTTTCAGAGCTCCGCCGACAGGGAGCGCGAGCACCTTGAAGGTCGGCGCATCCTTGTGCGTCAGCAACCAGAGCGTGGTGGCGTTGGCATCGAAGGCCGTGACCTCGTCGGCGGTCACGATCAGCGGGCGCCAGTCGGCGCTGCCGTTGACGGCCCCGGCGGTGGGCGCGACCCAGGCCTGGAACTCGTTCTGGACGCCGTTCACTTCCTGAAGCAGCGCGCGGCCCGAGCCCGGGATGACGGCTACCACCGGAAAGCGCAGCGGGTCCCTGATCGGCCCGTGGCCGCTCGCGGCACCCGCCACCTCGACCGGCGCGGCCTTCGTGGTCCAGAACCAGGAGCCCGAGTTCTTGTACTTGTCGGTCGGCTTGGAGTCCGGACGCAGTGCCTGCATGCGCACGAAGAACAGACCCGAGCCGTCATCGAGCCAGGCGGGCGAGCCGAACTGCGCGCGGTCGATCGGACCTGCGACGGTCCTGCCGGTGGCGACATCGATCACCCGCAGCTGCGAGTTCTCGGAGCCGCCGGCGGAGATGCCGACCGCCACGCGCGTCCCGTCGCGGGTGGTCTGGTAGTAATCGATCGCCTGCGGCGTACCGCCGGCAGCCTTGATCATCGCGGGGGTGTCGATGAGGGTTCGCTTCGTGCCGTCGCTCTCGCGCACGATGAGATCGAAGGCGTCCGCGCCCGGCTTGCGCTCGAGGTAGAAAACGCGCGTGCCGCCGAGCTGCACCGAATTGACCAGACCGAAGCCCGCGCCGAAGGCGGCTACCTTCTGAAGATAGGCCGCGCGCGGCGCGATGGAGTCGAACACCGTGCGGGTCCAGGCGCTCTGCGCCTTCATCCAGGCAAGGGTCGCGGGGTCCTTCGCCTCGATGAAGCGGAAGCGGTCCACCACCTTGGTGCCGAAGTAGGTCTCCTCGACCGGCCGGGCGGCGAGGTCGGCCGGCTGCCCCGCGGGGTCGACCGGAGTCACGCCGGCGGCCAGAAGATTTGCGGGCAGGCAAGCCGCCACGGCCAGAACCGGGAGTACCCCGCGCAGTGCTGTTTTCATGGTGAACCTCGGGTGGGCTTCAGGGAAGCGCGGCGCGCGCTCGGCGATCACTATAGCTTGCGCGCCGCCCGATGCACTGCGGCCGTTCGGTGAGCAGAGTGCGGTGTGCGGTCAGCTGTGGATATAACTCTCGAGCTGCTCGATCTGCGCTCGCTGCTCGGCGATCACCGCCTTCACCGTATCGCCGATCGACACCATGCCGACCACGCGCGAGCCTTCCACCACGGGCAGGTGGCGCACATGGCGATCGGTCATGAGCTGCATGCACTGCTGCACGGTCGTATCGGGCGTCACCGTGAGGACCGGTGCGCTCATGATGTCGCGTACCGGGGTGTCGGCCGAGGAGCGTCCGCGCAGGATCACCTTGCGGGCGTAATCGCGCTCGGAGACGATGCCCTCGAGAGTGGCTCCGCGCATGACGAGGAGTGCCCCTACGTGGTGCTCGGCCATGAGGCGGATGGCATCGAGCACCGCGGCCTGCGCCTCCACCGAATAGAGCGCACGGGTTTTGCCCTCGAGCACAGTCCGTACCGTGGTCATGAGCTCACCTCCCGGGCGGACGCGCCGCGCACGGCTTCAGTGCGCCGCGGGTCCGACCTCCACCGTCAGCGTCACCTGCGCGCTCACATCGAGCGCTCCCGACTCCACCGGCGTCGCTACCTCCGCCGCGGCGGCCGCGCCGCGCGAGGCGGCCATGTTCATCCGGATCGGAACGAAGCGCGGGCTCGACTCCTCGACGCTGAGCACGCGCAGGATCCGCAGGCCGAGCGCTCCGGCGAGCACATCCGCCTCGGCGCGAGCGCGGGTGGCGGCCTCCCTGAGCGCCTGGGCCCGCACCGTGTCCTGGTCGCGCAGCGTGAACTGAATGCCCTGTACGCGGTTGGCACCCGAGTGGGTGGCCGCGTCGATGACGTTGCCGATGCGGCCGAGGTCATCGAGCGTCACCTCCACCAGATTGAGTGCGCTATAGCCGATGATGGTGGCCTCGGCCCCGGCGCGGTACTGGTACCTCGGGCTCAGCGAGTAGCTGGTGGTGCGCAGCTGGGCGCCGGGGCCTGCGGCCTTGCGCACCGCGCCGAGCACGGCGTCGGTTTCCCGGGCGTTCTGCGCGGCGGCTTCCTGCGACTCCTGCGCCTGGGTGGAGACGCCGATATCGATCTGCACCCGGTCCGGCTTGGCGCTGACGCGCGCATCCCCGCTGACGCGCATCGACGACAGCTGGCCCGGCGTCTGCGCGTGCGCCGGCATACCGACGGCGCAGCAAGCCGCGCTCAGCCCGACGCTCAACACTCGGGAAACGCGCGGCGAGGCGGAACGCATTCGCATATTCTACGCGCGCCTCGTGCGACAGTTCATACTTTGGCCACCAGATCCGCGCGCGCGGCGGCGGGGGGACGTATACAGCAGCCTATGGAAAGGCGCGAAGACAGCCGCAGGGAAATCCACGTGGCTCCGGACCGCTTCGAGGTCACCGCGGAGGACGCGATTCTCACCACGGAGCTGCGCTCCGCGGTGGCGGTGTGCGTCTACGATGCCGCCGAGGAAGCGGGAGCGCTGCTGCATCTGCGCTGCATCGTCAAGCCCTCCAAGCCCGCCGACGTGACCGACACCACGCTCGCGACCGAGCTGCTGCTGCTCGACCGCTGCCTGGTGGCGCTGCGCGAGGCGGCGCCCGAGGCGCGCAATCTCCAGGGGCGGATCGTCGCGCACCTGGCCGAGGGCGCCCAGGCCGTCTGCGACACGGTGGTCGGCGTGGTGCGGCACTACCTCACCGATGCCGGCGTCACGGTCGGCCCCGAGGATATCGCCGCGGGACCGACGCGCACGCTGCGCTTCCGCCCGGGCATGGGCTGGGTGCACACGCGCGGCTGAGCCGCGCGCCCTGCGGGGCGGCCCCACGTGCTTTTGGCGCGCCGCGCCGCGCGCTTACCATTGACCGCATGAGACACGCGCGCGAGGTCGCAGCCCCTGCGAGGATCACCGCCGCGCTCGAGGAGCTCCTCGGCGAGCGCGTCGCTCACGTGCGGGTGATCGAGCACTCCTGGTTCGCGCGGCTGCACGGGCGTGCCATTGCCACGACCCGCCGGGCGCGCATTTACCTGCGCGGCAGCGCGGCCGCCTTCTTCGCCGACCCCTGGCTGATGCTGCACGAGTACTGGCACGTCATCGGCCAATGGCAGAGGGGCACGCTCACCCTCCGGCGCTACCTCATGGAGTGCGCCCGCCGGGGCTACTGGGACAACTGCTTCGAGGTCGAGGCGCGCGCCTTCGCCGACGCCCACACGGCGCGCCTCGCGGCGCTTCTCGCGCTGCCGCCGGGCAGCGCCCTACAATACGCGGCCCGATCGCGGGGGCTGCGAGCGCCCGCCAGAAACCTGAAGCCTTAGAAACACATGACGCTGCCTGCCCATTTCGACTGCGATGTCGTGGTCGTCGGTGGCGGCCACGCCGGCACCGAGGCGGCGCTGGCCGCCGCTCGCATGGGCGCGCGCACCCTGCTCCTCACCCAGAGTCTCGAGACGCTCGGGGCCATGAGCTGCAACCCGGCCATCGGCGGCATCGGCAAGGGGCACCTGGTGCGTGAGATCGACGCCCTGGGCGGAGCCATGGCGCGCGCCACCGACCGCGCCGGCATCCAGTTCCGCACGCTCAATGCCAGCAAGGGCCCGGCCGTGCGGGCGACGCGCGCCCAGGCGGACCGCCAGCTCTATCGCGGCGCCATTCGGGCGCTGCTCGAGTCGGAACCCAAGCTGAGCCTCTTCCAGCAGGAGGCGGCCGACCTCCTCCTCGAGGGCGAGCGCGTGTGCGGCGTGGTCACCGTCACCGGCATCCCGATACGCTCGCGCGCGGTCGTGCTCACGGTCGGCACCTTCCTCGGCGGGCGCATCCACGTGGGCCTCGACAACTACGCCGGCGGCCGGGCGGGCGACCCGCCCTCGGTCCGCCTGGCGGCACGGCTGCGCGACCTCGGACTTCGGGTGGGGAGGCTGAAGACCGGTACTCCGCCCCGGATCGATGGCCGCACACTCGACTGGTCGGCGATGACCCGCCAGCCGCCTGACTCGCCGACTCCCGTATTTTCGTTCCTTGGACGAGTCAGTGAGCATCCAAGACAAGTTGATTGTTTCATAACTCATACTAATGAGCATACACACGAGATCATCCGGGCAGCGACCGATCGCTCCCCCATGTTCACGGGCGCCATCGAGGGCGTAGGTCCCAGGTACTGCCCGTCGGTCGAGGACAAGGTGGTGCGCTTTGCCGGAAAGTCCTCGCACCAGATTTTTGTCGAGCCCGAGGGGCTCAACACCCGCGAGATCTACCCGAACGGGATTTCGACCAGCCTCCCGTTCGATGTGCAGTGCGCGTTCGTGCGGACCATCCGCGGTTTCGAGAAGGCCCACATCACCCGCCCGGGCTACGCCATCGAGTACGACTTCTTCGACCCACGCGACCTGCGCAGCTCGCTCGAGACCAAAGCGCTCGCGGGACTCTACTTTGCCGGACAGATCAACGGCACGACCGGCTACGAGGAAGCGGCCGCCCAGGGGCTGGTCGCGGGTATCAACGCCGCACGCAGCGTGGCAGGCGAGGCGCCGTGGGTGCCCAAGCGCAGCGATGCCTACCTCGGCGTGCTCATCGACGACCTGGTCACGCGCGGCACGCGCGAGCCCTACCGCATGTTCACCAGCCGCGCCGAGCACCGGCTCCTCCTGCGCGAGGACAACGCCGATGCGCGGCTGACGCCCGCGGGGCGCGCGCTGGGGCTCGTGAGTGAGGAGCGCTGGCGGCTGTTCGAGATCAAGCAGTACCTCACCGACCTCGAGATCGAGCGGCTCACGGAGCTGCGGGTGAAGCCGGCGCAGCTGCCGCGTGCCTGGGTGGAGCGCGTGCTCGGCGCCCCGCTGGCGCAGGACACGTCGGCCTTCGACCTGCTGCGGCGCCCGCAGGTGGATTACGACTCGCTCCTCGAGATCGCGGAGCCGCCGGAATGGCTGTCCGCCAACGAGGACGAGGGCGAGGAGCCGGTGCTGTCGATCGATGAGCGCCTGCCCGCGCAGATCCGCGTCCAGGTCGAGGTACGCGCCCGTTACGCCGGCTATCTCGAGCGGCAGCGCGAAGAGATCGAGCGCGCGGCACGCAACGAGGACACGCCGCTCCCGGCCGATATCGACTACGGCCAGCTCCAGGGGCTCTCGCACGAGGTGCGCCAGCGCCTCTCCGAGGCGCGCCCCGCGACGCTCGGCCAGGCCGGGCGCATCCCGGGCGTAACGGCCGCGGCCGTCTCGATCCTGCTCGTGCATCTCAAGAAGCGCGCGGGTGCGAGCGCGTCCCGGGTCGCATGAGCGGCTTCACGCAGCGTCTGGCGCGCGCCTGGGAGAAGAACGACTCGCTCTTGTGCGTGGGGCTCGACCCCGAGATCGAGCGTTTCCCCCCGGAGCTCGCCGCCGCGCCCTCGCCCATCTTCCAGTTCAACAAGACGGTGATCGACGCCACCCACGACCTGGTGTGCGCCTACAAGCCGCAGTTCGCGCATTACGCCGCCTACGAGGCCGAGGATCAGCTCGAGCGCACCATCGAGTACGTGCACCGCACCTACCCCGATATCCCGGTGATTCTCGACGGCAAGCGGGGCGACGTGGGCAACACCGCCGAGCGCTACGCCATCGAGGCCTTCGAGCGTTACGGCGCCGACGCCCTCACCGTGAATCCCTATCTCGGGGGCGACTCGCTCGAGCCGTTCCTGCGCCACGCCGACAGGGGCGTGCTGATTCTCTGCCGCACCTCGAACCCGGGGGCGCACGATCTGCAGGACCTCGAGGTCGGCTCGCGCCGCCTCTACCAGGTCGTGGCCGAGCTCGCCGCCACGCGCTGGAACCGCCGCGGCAACTGCGGACTCGTGGTAGGGGCGACCTATCCACGCGAGCTCGCCGAGGTGCGGCGCATCGTCGGCGACATGCCGCTGCTGCTCCCGGGCGTGGGCGCCCAGGGGGCGGATGTCGCGCAGGCGGTCGAGAGCGGGCAGACGCCCGGCGGCACCGGGCTCCTGGTGAGCTCCTCGCGCGCCATTCTCTACGGGTCGCCCGGCGAGGCTCGCGCGAATGGGGACCTCGGACGAGCGGCGCGCGCCGCGGCCGAGGCGCTGCGCGCACAGATCAACTCGAGCCGCAGACCGCTCGATAGCCGCGCCCGACCTTACCGCTCATGAGGGTGCACCCGGGGGCCTGGCTCGCCGCGGCGGCTGCTGCCGCGCTGCTGACGGCCTGCGGGCATTCCAGCGACGGCGGCGCGCATGGCGCGGGCGGCGGCACGCCCCAGGGGGCGATGCTGGTGCGCGGCGGCGGCCCGGACCCCGACTCCCTCGACCCGCAGAAGGCGCGCGGCTTCGAGGCGCAGGGGATCGTGCGCGACCTCTGCGAGGGCCTCACCACTCTCGATACAGCAGCAGCCGTGGCGCCCGGCGTCGCGAGCCGCTGGAGCGTGAGCGACGATGGCAAGGTCTACACCTTCACCCTGCGGCCCGATGCGCGCTGGTCGAACGGCGAGCCGCTGGTAGGGGCGGATTTCGTGGCGGGCCTGAGACGGCTGGTCGATCCGGCCACCGCTTCAGCCTACGCGCAATACGCGGACGTCATCGCCAACACCGACGACATCGTCGCCGGCCGCAAGCCGCCGCAGGCCCTGGGGGTCGCCGCCCCCGACGACTCCACCGTGGTCGTGACGCTCTCGGCGCCCGCGCCTTATCTGCCGATATTGCTCTCGCACCCGAGCACCTGCCCGGTGCACCGGCCGACGCTCAAGTCTCATCCCGAGAGCTACGCCCGCGCCGGCGTCATGGTCTCGAGCGGGGCCTTCGTGCTGAAGGAATGGGTGCAGGGCTCGTACGTACTGCTCGAGCGCAACCCCTGGTACTGGAACCACGCGGCCACGCGCCTCGCGGCGGTGAAGTATCTGATCCTCCCGGACGAGAACGCCGAGCTGACGCGCTACCGCGGCGGCGAGCTCGAGGTGACGGCGGTCGTGCCGCGGGGGCAGTTCGACTGGATCCGCGCGCACCTGGGCAGTCAGCTCCACGTCTCACCGCAGCTCACGACCTACTACTACGGCTTCAACCTGCGGCGCGCGCCTTTCAGGGGCCAGCCGAAGCTGCGCCGCGCGCTGTCGCTGGTCATCGATCGCGACAAGCTCGCGAATCTGGTGCTGCGGGTCGGGGAGTTGCCCGCCTGGGGCTGGGTGCCGCCGGGGATCGACAACTACACCCCGCAGTCCTTCGACTACCGCGGCGAGCCGCTGGAGAAGCGCATTGCCGAGGCGCGCAGGCTCTACGCGCAGGCCGGCTACTCGCGCGCGCATCCACTCGCCTTCGAGCTGCGCTACAACTCGGGCGAAGTGCACACCAAGCTCGCCCTCGCCATCGCCTCGATGTGGAAGGAGGCGCTCGGGGCAGAGGTGCGCCTCACCCAGGTGGAGTTCAAGACGCTGCTGCAGGACATCGATCGCGGCGACGTCGAGATGTTCCGCTCGAGCTGGGTGGGCGACTACAACGACGCTTACACCTTCGCGCAGTACCTCAAGAGCGATTTCGGCGTGAACCTCCCCCACTACGAGAGCGCCGCATACGACTCGCTCCTGAAGCGGGCCGCGGCGGACGCGGACCCGAAGGAGCGACGCGCCCTGCTGGAGGAGGCCGAGCGGCTCATGCTGGCCGACACTCCGCTCATCCCGCTGTACTTCTACGTCAACAAGCATCTGGTGAAGCCTGAGGTCGTCGGCTGGTACGACAACGTCATGAACGTCACGTACAGCAAGGACCTTGGTCTATCAACGGGCGGGGCACTTCGATGAACTGGCACCTCTTCTCGGGCTTCCTCGTCCTTACGATTCTCCTGCTGCTCGCGCCGGGCCCGATCGTGACACTGGTCATCTCGACCGCCGCGACGCGCGGCGTGCGCGCCGGGCTCATCACCGTCGCCGGGACGTCGACCGGCAACGCGGCGCTCCTCGCGGCCATCGCGCTGGGCCTCGGCTGGGTGCTGAGTCATGCCGCTGCGCTCTTCGATGCGCTGCGCTGGATCGGCGCTCTGTATCTGGTGTGGCTCGGCGCACAGGCGTGGCGCAACGCCGGCCGGCCGGCGCCGCCCGAGCCCGCAGCGCACGTGCATTTCCGGCGTGGCGTGCTGGTCGCACTCTCGAACCCCAAGACCATCGCCTTCTTCACCGCGTTCCTGCCGCAGTTCCTCGAGCCGCAGCTGCCGGCTGCGCGGCAGCTGATGGTCATGTGCACCGTCTCGGTACTGCTTGCCGCGGTCAGTGACGGCTGCTGGGCCATCGCCGCAGGATCGGGGCGTGCCTGGTTCATGACGCCGGCACGGCGGCGCCTGCTGGGGCGTGTCTCGGGACTGACCCTGCTCGGCGGGGGCATCTGGCTCGCGTTGGCGCGCAAGCCCGGCTAGCCGAAGCTCCTGCGGTGAGCCTTTTTCGGTGCGCAATCCGCGTACCTAAGAGGAGGCTCACATGCAAAGACCAGCCACGCTCATCGGCCTTTGCGCGATGGCGCAGCTCTCAGCCGGATCGCAGCTCGGGCCGGGCACCCACGTTCCCGCGATCGCCGGCACCCCGCCGCCGGGCGCGCCCACCCCGGCAGTCAGCGTGTCCCTGGCGCTGTCCGCGTCCGGGAACTTCCGTCTGCCGCAGACTCTGAGCGTCAGCACCGCGCTCGCGGCGAGCGGCCTGTTCCGCCTGCCGGTCACGCTGAACGTACCGGTCAACCTCAGTGCCAACGGCCTTTTCGCCGAGAGTGGAGGCGCACAATGAAGCGATTACTCATCTGCGCAGCGCTGCTGGCGCCCGCGCCCCTGCTGATGGCGCAGGCAGTGAAGAGAAACTACGTCA
The DNA here is from genome assembly GCA_035632655.1 of Steroidobacteraceae bacterium. Classification (GTDB taxonomy): domain Bacteria; phylum Pseudomonadota; class Gammaproteobacteria; order Steroidobacterales; family Steroidobacteraceae; genus 13-2-20CM-66-19. The sequence goes on from DASQGK010000113.1 coordinate 9,000, forward strand.
ACACGAACGATCCCACCGCACAGCAGATCGCGGCGGCGGACGACCCCGCGCGCGCCTATGCGGACGTCGTGAACGTCGCGGTCACCGTAGATCTCAAGGACCTGCATCCGGCAGTGGATCTCGCCAGGCTCGATTGCTGGACCGCGGCGGGCCTCGGCGGCAGCGGGCCCGGGACCCTCAGACAAACCGTGGCGGACTTCCAGGGTGACAAGAAGGATCCCGGATATGGCAGTGCGGCCGCGCGCATGCACCAGCTGGCAGCCCAGGCCCCCTACTACAGAACGACCTTCTCACAGCAGTTCCCGATCACCGCGCGCGCCTACCATGGCGTTCAGAGTGCCTCCTTTGCCGTCGTGCCCATCCAGCTCACGGATCCCGTCAGCAAGACCTATTACGAGCCGCCGGCCTTCCTGACCCACTGCATGGTGTTTCTGCACGCCCAACGCTCCGGCGAGTGGCGCCAGGCGCTGCCCGTTCTGACCCAGATCGAGCCGGCGACCGTTTCCAACTTCGCGTTCGTAGCGCAGAGCTCCAGAGTCGAGGCCTACATCGTCAGCGAGCCGCCTGGTTCCCGCTACATCGCCAGCGACCCGTCCAAGGGTCCGCAGCCCACGCCCAAGTAGCGCTGCGCCGAGCGGAGCGGCGCTCGCGCCCACCGGATCGCTCCATCGACCTCAAAGGGGCTTATAGTCGGCCCCTTTTCCGCCTCCGGCTTCGAGGTCACCATGCGAACCCCTGCGCTCCTCGGCACCGCAATCCTGGCGCTCATGGCCGCCACTGTCGCGCCTGCGGACCAGCCGCCCCTCATCGACCGCGCCCAGTTCTTCGGCGAGGTGACCATCGACGGCGCGCAGATCTCTCCCGACGGCAGGTACGTCTCGTTCCTCAAGCCCTATCGGGGCACGCGCAACCTCTGGGTCAAGGAGGCCGCCGCCCCCTTCAGCACCGCGCGCCCGGTGAGCGCCGAGGCCACGCGGCCGATACGCGTGTATTTCTGGAGCCGCGACTCGAAGTACCTCCTCTACGCGCAGGACTCGGGGGGCGACGAGAACTTCAACGTCTACGCCATCGATCCGACGCTGCCGGCGGATCCCGCGACGGGCGTCCCTCCGACCCGCGCGCTCACCAGCCTCAAGGGCGTACAGACCCAGGTCTACGCGGCGCCGAAGTCCAGGCCCGACATCCTCTACATCGGGCTCAACGACCGCGATGCGCACTGGCACGATCTCTACGAGCTGCACATCTCGAGCGGCGAGAAGACGCTGCTGCGCAAGAACACCGAGCAGATCGCGAGCTGGGACTTCGACAACGACGGCAAGCTGCGCCTCGCCGAGCGCACCAACGGCGTGGGCGACACCGAGGTGCTGCGTGTCGATGCAGACGGCTTCAAGCAGATCTACAGCTGCACGGTGCTCGAGTCCTGCAATGTCGACGGGTTCGACGCCGCCAACCGCGCCGCCAGGCTGGTCACCAACAAGGGGGCGCTCGACCTGATCGAGCTCGAGTCGCTCGACCCGGCGACCGGAGCCACGACGAAGGTCGAGAGCGACCCGGAGAGCCGCGTCGACCTGCGAGACGTCCTGGTGTCGGACGTCGATTACCGCGTGCTCTTCACGACCTACGAGGACAGTCGTCCGCGGCGCTACTTCAGGGACGCAGCCTTCGAGCGCGAGTATCGCTGGCTCACGACCCGGCTGCCGGGCAAGGAGATCAACTTCGGCTCGCATTCGCAGGACGAGAACCTGTGGATGCTCACCGCCTACAGCGACACCGATCCCGGCACGACCTACCTGTGGAACCGCCGCGCGAAGACCCTCACCCTCCAGTACCTGGTGCGCGAGGAGATCAGGCGCGAGTACCTCTCGCCCCGCCAGCCGTACCAGTTCACCTCCTCGGACGGGCTGGCGATCCCCGGCTACCTGACCTTACCGAAGGGCCTGCCGGCGAAGAACCTGCCGCTCGTCGTCTGGCCGCACGGTGGCCCCTGGGGGCGCGACACCTATGGCTACGACCGCTTCGCGCAGTTCCTCGCCAACCGCGGCTACGCGGTGCTGCAGCCCAACTTCCGTGCCTCGACCGGCTACGGCAAGCGTTTCCTCAACGCCGGCAACGGCGAGTGGGGTCGCAAGATGCAGGACGACCTCACCTGGGGCGTGAAGGCGCTGGTCAAGGCGGGGACGGTCGATGCCAGGCGCGTCGGCATCGGCGGCGGCTCCTACGGCGGCTACGCGACGCTCGCCGGCGTCGCGTTCACGCCGACGGTGTATGCGGCGGCGGTCGCCTACGTGCCGCCCTCCAACCTCATCACGCTCCTCGATGCCATCCCGCCGTACTGGGAAGCCGGCCGCAGGCAGCTTTACGCGCGCATGGCGGACCCGACGACGCCGGCGGGCAAGGCGCTCCTCATCGCGGAGTCTCCCCTCACCCGCGCGCAGGACATCGTCACTCCGCTCCTCGTCGTGCAGGGCAAGAACGACCCGCGGGTGAACATCCGCGAGAGCAACCAGATCGTCGCCGCGGTGCGCGACCACGGCAAGCCGGTCGAGTACCTCGTGGCCCCGGACGAGGGTCACGGGTTCCAGCGGCCGATCAACAATCTCGCCATGGTGACGGCGATGGAAGGCTTCTACGCGCGTTATCTCGGTGGGCGCCGGCAGACGGAGGTCCCCAGGGACGTCGCCGAGCGGCTCGCGGTCCTCACGGTCGATCCGAAGACGGTGAGCGGAGCGGTAACGCTCGATGGGGCGCTCAAATCCATGGGACAAAATCACAGGAAGTGATTTTGTCGGACATTACTCCGTGGGCCGCCGGCAAAAAGCGTGGTTTTTGCCGGCTGTGCATCAGAGAGTGATTTTGTCGGACATTACTTGCCGATGCAGAAGCTCGAAAAGATCCGCCCGAGGAGATCATCCGAGGTGAATTCCCCGGTGATCTCATCGAGCGCGCGCTGCGCGGCACGCAGCTCCTCGGCCGCGAGCTCGCCGGCACGGCGCTCGGTGAGCTGACGCGTCGCCTCCTGCGTGTGCGCGCGGGCGCGGGTGAGGGACTCGATATGCCGCTGCCGCGCGCTGATCGCACCCGCCTCCACGGTCTGGTAACCCATGCAGTCCTTGAGATGAGCGCGCAGCTCGTCTAGACCAACGCCGGTGAGCGCCGAGACCCAGAGGCGCGGCGGGTCTGGGTCATGGGAGGAATCGCCTGCAGCAGCGCCGGGCGCCAAAGTCGCGCCTGCGAGGCCCGTGAGGTCGCGCTTGTTGAACACCAGGGTGACGGGCACGTCCGCCGGCAGCTGCGCCCGCTCCTCGCTCCAGGCGCAGCCCCCGGGATCGTCCGAGGAGTCGACCACGAACAGCACCCGGTCGGCGCGTCCTATTTCGCTGCGTGCGCGGCGCACCCCCTCCGCCTCGACCGCATCGCCTCCCTGGCGCAGGCCCGCGGTGTCGAGCACGTGCAGCGGCATGCCGTCGATGGCGATGCGCTCGCGCACCACGTCGCGGGTGGTGCCGGGAATCGGCGTGACGATCGCGGCGTCGTAGCCTGCGAGGCGATTGAGCAGGCTCGACTTGCCGGCGTTGGGCCGTCCGGCGAGCACCACCGTCATACCCTCGTGCAGCAGCCGGCCGACGCGCGCACTCTCGAGCACGCCGTCGAAGTGCTCGCGCAGCGCCGCGAAGCGCGCGCCGAGCTCGCGGTCCGCAAGGAAGTCGATCTCCTCCTCGGGAAAGTCGATCGCCGCCTCGACATAGGTGCGCAGCTCGATCACCGCCTCGGTGAGGCCGCGCACCATGGCGGAGAACTCCCCCTGGAGCGAGCGCATCGCAGCGCGCGCGGCCTCGCGCGAGCCGGCATCGATCAGGTCCGCGATCGCCTCCGCCTGCGCCAGATCGAGCTTGTCGTTGAGGAAAGCGCGCTGCGTGAATTCCCCGGGCTGTGCCCGGCGCGCGCCGAGCGCCAGCGCCCGTGACACCAGCGCCTCGATCACCACCGGGCCCCCGTGTCCGTGGAGCTCGAGCACGTGCTCACCGGTATAGGAGGCGGGTGCGGGGAAGAACAGCGCGAGCCCGGCGTCGATCGGCTCTCCCTGCGCATCGAGAAAGCGCGCGACGCTCGCGCGGCGCGGCTGCGGCAGCTCGCCGAGGATCACGGCGGCGAGCTCCGGCACCTTCGGTCCCGAGAGGCGCACGATTCCCACACCGCCTCGTCCCGGAGGTGTCGCGGCCGCCACGATGGTGTCGGTGTGCGTCATGGGGTCGGTGCGCCTGGTGCGGGAACGGCGCTACATCTCAAGGCTAGCCCGGGTGAGGCTGTGGCGTCACCCCGCTTTGGGTATGCTCCGGAAATGTCCGGGTACGAGCTGGCGCAGCTGAACATCGGCTTCATCCGGGGTCCGATGGACTCACCCGTCATGGCCGACTTCGTCGCGAACCTCGCGCGCATCAACGCGCTCGCCGACGCCTCGCCGGGCTTCGTGTGGCGCCTGCAGACGGAAGCCGGAAACGCCACCGACATCCGTGCCTTCGAGAATCCGAACCAGCTCCTCAACATGTCGGTGTGGAGCGATGCGGATGCGCTGCGTCGTTTCGTCTACCGCAGCGCGCATGCCGAGATCCTCAGGCGCCGCCGCGAATGGTTCGAGCCGGTGCAGGATGCGATCATGGTGCTGTGGTGGGTGCCGCGCGGCCACCGGCCGGGCATCGAGGAGGCGGTGGCGAGGCTCACGCTGCTGCGCGAGCGGGGCCCGACGCCGCAGGCCTTCACCTTCCGCCAGACCTTCCCCCCACCCGATGCTCCGCCCGCCGCAGAGCCGGGCGGCTTCGACGATACCTGCCCGGCTACCTGAGAAGATCCGGCGGCGGCTCGGGCCCGCTCAGCTCTTCGCTGCGGCCGTCGCAGCGCCGACGCGCCGGTTGATGTTCCACTGCTGCGCGATCGAGAGCACGGTGTTCGTCACCCAGTAGAGGACCAGCCCCGCCGGGAAGAACGCGAAGGTCGCCGACATCACCAGCGGCATGATCATGAAGACCTTGGCCTGCACGGGGTCGGGGGGCGTGGGGTTCAGCTTGTACTGCACGAACATCGCCACCGCCATGATGAGCGGCAGGATGAAGGCGGGGTCGCGCGATGAGAGGTCGTGGATCCAGAAGGCGAAGGGGGCCTGGCGCATCTCGACGCTCTCGAGCAGCACCCAGTAGAAGGCGATGAATACCGGGATCTGGATGACGATCGGCAGGCAGCCCGCGACCGGGTTCACCTTCTCGCGCTTGTAGAGCTCCATCATCGCCCGGCCGAGCTTCTCGCGGTCGTCGGCGTAGGTTTCCTGCAGGTTCTTGATGCGCGGCTGCAGGGCTTTCATCTTCGCCATGGAGCGGCCGCTCGCCTCCGACAGGGGATAGAAGATCAGCTTGAGGAGAAGTGTGACCAGGATGATCGCCACGCCCCAGTTGCCGGTCGCCTTGTGCACGTAGCTCAGCGCGATGAACAGCGGGCGTGCCAGAAACCACAGCCGTCCGTAGTCCGCCACGCGGTCGAGCTCGGGTGCGGTCGCCTCGAGTGCCCCCTGGAGCTTGGGTCCGATGAAGAGCGTCTCGCCGAAACGGGCCTCATCGCCGGCCCCGACGCTCATCTCGGGCCCGCTGGCGGCGAGCAGGTACTGCTCCCCGGCGACGTTGAGCGTCACCCGGTAGGCCAGGCCGGCGGCCGGCACGATCGCGCTCACGAAGTAGTGCTGGAGCGCCGCAACCCAGCCATTGGTCACCTCGAGCGCCAGGTGCTGGTCCTTGTCGTCGTTGACGTCGAGCTTGCGGTACTTGCCGCCGTCCCACATCGCGGGGCCGTGGAAAGCGTAAGAGTCGGTGTTGAAATACGAGCGCTTGGTGGGCAGCTCGTTGCGCAGGATCTGCGCGTAGGAGCGCACCGGCCAGGCGGCGCCGCTGCCGTTGTGCACCTGGTACTCGAGATCGATGCGATAGCTGCCGCGGCGGAACACATAGGTCTTGGTGACCGCGATGCCGTCAGCGCCCTGCCAGGTGAGCGGCACGCGCAGCTGCGCCGCGCCCTCGAGCGCGTAGCTGTCCGCGGCGCTCGTGAAGGTGGCGAGATGCGTCGGATAGGAGCCTGCGTCGCCGGGTCCCGTGAGGCCCGACTGCAGCTCGTAGAGAGTCTGCGGGTCGTCGTGATTCTCGAGCCGCACCGGGTCGGGCTCGCCCTTCACCCTGGGATACGCCAGCAGGTCCGCCCGCTCGATGGTGCCGCCGCGGGTGCTGATCTCGATGTCGAGAACGTCGGTGTGCACGTGCACGCTCGGCGCGCGCGCGGCCGCCGCCGCAGTGGCCGGGGCAGGCGTCGCGGCAGCCGCGGCTCCCTGAGCGGTCGTACTGCCCTGAGTACGGCCCGTAGCGGCCGCGCCCGGGGTCGTCTGCGGCACGCGGTCTGCGAGCCCGGCCGGCGGGGGAGCCGTGGAGGGCGCATGCTGGCCGCTGGCCGCGGCGGGTGTCTGCGGCGGCGGCGCGAAGTCGCGCATCCACGCCATGTAGTCGTAGAAGAGCAGCAGAGCGAGCACGCCCCACAGCAGGAGGCGCGGGTTATTCATCATGGACATGGTGTGCACACAGCATCCGCGGGGTCGGCGGCACCGGGTCGTAGCCTCCCGGATGCCAGGGGTGACAGCGCGCCAGCCGGCGCAGGCCCAGCCACGTGCCGTGCAGCACGCCAAAGCGAGTCACCGCCTCCAGGGTGTACTGGGAACAGGACGGATAGAAGCGGCAGCGCGGCCCCAGCAGCGGACTCACCGCGTACTGGTAGGCGCGGATCAGGAGGACGACGCCCGAGCGCTGAGGCGTCATGCGGCGGCCCTGCGCCACAGCGCCGCGAGACTCTCGCGCAGCGCCGCAGGAGCGGCGAGGCGCGCCTGCGGGCGCGCGCTCACCACCAGATCGAGCGCGGGGAGCGCGGCCTGGTGCAGCCGGAACGACTCGCGGATGAGGCGGCGCAGGCGATTGCGCCCGACCGCGCCGCCCGCGGCGCGTACCGCCACCGCGAGGCCGAGGCGCGGAGCACCCTTGTCATTAGCAAGCGCAATCACCGTGAAAAATCCGTCACTCAGACGCCGTCCGCGCGCATAGGCTGCGTCGAAATCGCTTTTGCGGCGCAGGCGAAGTCGCGCCGGCAGAGTCAGCCGCCCTTGCATCGAAGCGGTGGCGCGCTGGTTCCAGCCACGCGCAGCGTGGCCTCGCCGTCAGGGTATCAGCTTGCGCCGGCCCTTGGCGCGCCGACGTGCGAGCACCTTGCGGCCGTGCTTGGTGGCCATGCGCGCGCGAAACCCGTGAGTGCGCTTGCGACGCACTTTGCTCGGCTGATAGGTACGCTTGGTTGCCATTGCCGCGGGCTCCGTGGAAGCTGAGGCTGGATAAAAAAGGGCGGCAAGGCTAAGCCGTTGAGCGCCAAGGTGTCAATACAGCGCGACGCCGCGGCGAATGCGCGAGAGCCTTCAGCGCGCGGCGCGATCGGTATAGACTTCGCGACCTTTTCCTCAACGATTCACCCAACCGAAGACGCGGAGGCAACGCGCGGTGGAAGCGTCCCTTTGGACTCGCTGCATGGGCGCGTTGGAGGCGGAGCTTCCGGAGCAGCAATTCAATACCTGGGTGCGGCCGCTGCAGGCACTCGAAGGCAACGGTGCGCTGAAGCTGCTCGCACCGAATCGCTTCGTGGTCGACTGGGTGAACGCGAACCTGCTGCCGCGCATCGGCGAGCTGCTGCGCAGCGGCGCCTCGGGCGATGCGCCGATCATCACCGTCGAAGTGGGCTCGCGCAGCCAGAACGTGCGCAGTGCGCCGGCGGCGGCCGCCAACGGCAGGCCGCGCCCGGCCGAAGGCCTGGTGGTCGGCGCGCGCCTCAATCCCGATTTCAGCTTTGCCACCTTCGTCGAGGGCAAGAGCAACCAGCTCGCCAAGGCCGCGGCGCTGCAGGTGGCCGAAAATCCCGGGCGTGCCTATAACCCGCTGTTCCTCTACGGCGGCGTCGGCCTCGGCAAGACCCATCTGATGCACTCGATCGCGCACCTCATCAAGGAGAAGGACCCCGAGGCGCGCATCGCCTACGTGCACTCGGAGCGCTTCGTCGGCGACATGGTGCGCGCGTTGCAGCACAACTCGATGAACGAGTTCAAGACGGCGTATCGCTCGCTGAATGCGCTGCTGATCGACGACATCCAGTTCTTCGCCGGCAAGGAGCGCTCGCAGGAGGAGTTCTTCCACACCTTCAACGAGCTGCTCGAGGGCCAGCACCAGGTGATTCTCTCCTGCGACCGTTACCCGAAGGAGGTCGAGGGACTCGAGGAACGGCTCAAGTCGCGGTTCGGCTGGGGCCTGACGGTTGCGATCGAGCCGCCCGAGCTCGAGACCTGCGTGGCGATCCTCATGACCAAGGCGCGCGCCGCCGGCGCCGAATTACCCGAGGAAGTGGCCTTTTTCATCGCCAAGCGCATCCGCTCCAACGTGCGCGAGCTGGAAGGCGCGCTGCGCCGCGTGATCGCGAACTCGCGCTTCACGGGCCGGCAGATCACGCTCGAGTTCGCCAAGGAAGCCCTGAAAGACCTGCTGTCGCTGCAGGCGAAACTGGTCACCGTCGACAACATCCAGAAGACGGTCGCCGATTACTACAAGGTGCGCATGGCGGACCTGCTCTCCAAGCGCCGCAGCCGCTCGGTCGCGCGGCCGCGCCAGGTCGCGATGGCGCTCGCCAAGGAGCTCACCAACCACAGCCTGCCGGAGATCGGCGATGCCTTCGGCGGCCGCGATCACACCACCGTGCTGCATGCCTGCAAGCGCATCAAAGAGCTGCGCGAGACCGAGCAGCGCATCAAGGAAGACTACTCAAACCTGTTGAGAACCCTGGCCGGCTGAGCCCAGCAACTCTGTGGGTTTTCTGTGGACGAGCTTGGGGATAAGGTTACGCACAGGCCGTACACAGCTCCCGGGCAGCTCGTCCCCGAAGTTCTCGCGTGAAACTGCCCTGCAAAGCTCTGGCTCAGCGTGGAAAATACTCTTATGCCCGTTATTCACCGGCTCTATAACTTCAATAACAATCTTTAAATCTAAAGATTCAGATAGAGAGTGATGCACATGAAGCTGACCGCCCCGCGCGAAGATATCCTCGCTCCCCTGCAAAGCGTCATCGGCGTGGTCGAGCGGCGACAGACGATGCCGGTGCTGGCGAACGTCCTGCTCGCGGCACGGGACAATCGACTGAGCGTTACGGGCACGGATCTGGAAGTGGAGCTGGTGGCGACCAGCCAGGTGAGCGTGCAGCAGCCCGGCGACATCACCGTGCCGGGGCGCAAGCTGCTCGACATCTTTCGCTCGTTACCCGAGAAAACCAGCGTTTCCCTCAGCACCGAAGGCGAGCGCGTGTCGCTGCGCGCCGGCCGCAGCCGCTTCACGCTCTCGAGCCTGCCGGCTTCGGAATTTCCGGTGGTCGAGGAGATCAACGCTCAACAAACGTTGAGTGTCGCGCAGGGCGAGTTCCGCCGCCTGATCGACAAGACACATTTCTCGATGGCGCAGCAGGACGTGCGCTATTACCTCAACGGCATGCTGCTGGAGACCGACGGCAAGGCACTGCGCGCGGTGGCAACCGACGGCCATCGGCTCGCGCTCTGCGAGACCGAGCTCGCCGCCAAGGCAAAGGCCAGCCAGCAGGTCATCGTGCCCCGCAAGGGCGTGCTCGAGCTGCAGCGGATCCTCGGTACGGAGGGCAGCATAGAGCTCGCCGTCGGAACCAATCACGTTCGCGCCCAGATCGGCGACATTCGCTTCACTTCGAAGCTGATCGACGGTCGTTTTCCGGAGTACGCGCGAGTCATACCGGCGAATCCCTCCCGCAGCGTCGAAGCGGACCGCGATTCACTCAAGCTCGCGCTTCAACGGACGGCAATCCTCTCGAACGAGAAGTACCGCGGAATTCGCCTCACCGCGCGGCCGGGACTCCTGGTGATCCAGGCGCACAATCCCGAGCAGGAGGAAGCGGAGGATCAGGTCGAGGTGAACTACAAGGGCGAGGAAGTCGAGATCGGATTCAACGTCAATTACCTCCTGGACGCTCTGAGCGCGATCGACGGCGATAAGGTCGAGATCGGCCTGACCGACTCCAACAGCAGCTGCCTGATCCACGCGCCCGGAACGACCCACACCAAGTACGTCGTGATGCCGATGCGCCTGTAGGCGCAGGGGCCAGGACGCGATTGCGCCGAGGCTGCATCAGTTCGAAGGCGCGGTTTGCGGGCGCCGCTCCGAGGCGCCAAGGCCACAGCTTGATCTCAGGTTCCACGTGGAACGTTGACGCAGATGACTCGTGCCTCCAGGCAATGAGGCCGGCACCGCGGACGGGGCAGGCGCCGCGAACGGGGTGGATAGCCAATCTCAGGCGCAGGGTCGACGCCCGGCCGCAGAGGAGGCCAAGCGGGCCGCCGGCGATACGCACGCCGCACCTTGCGGGAGTTCGCTGTTGAGTACTCCGAGTTTTGGGCTCGCGAGCGGAGAAGGGCCATGGAGGAGTTCGCGGGCCGCACGCTCGATGGGGCAACGACGGACGGCGCGAGCCTCGGTGAGGTATGGCGGAGGGGTAAGGACCCAGGACTCTCCGGCAATACTCGAGGCGCGGCTCTTGCCCGAAGGGTCGACCATCGCGCGCAGCTGCCGGCGCGGCCGAAGTCCGAGAGTCCCTACGGAGTATGGTTTCAGGAACCCCCATTCGCAGCCTCCATGTCCCTAGGCCAAATCACCGTCAGTAATCTTCGCTGCATCGAGCAGGCAGATCTCGAGCTGCCCGCCGGGCTGACCCTCGTCTGGGGTGGTAACGGATCCGGAAAGACCTCGCTTCTGGAGGCCATATTCTTGCTGGGTCGGGGACGATCGTTCCGCACACGCAACACTCATAGGCTCATCAGGCATGGACAAGATCGCATGCGAGTCATTGGGCATGTTAAGCGATCGGGGCTGGCCCCCACGGTGGTGGGCCTGGAGATGGACCGCACCGGAGAGGCTCCAGGGGGGCTGAGCGCGAAGGTCGGGGGGCGAGCAGTCGATTCGCTGGCCGAGCTCTCGCAGATCTTTCCCGTGCAGGTGATCGAGCCGGGCGTGCATCGACTGGTTGAGGAAGGCGGGTATCGGCGCCGACGCTGGCTGGACTGGGCTGTGTTCCACGTGGAACCTGCATTTGTCGACACATGGGTCAGATACACGCGGGCGCTCAAGCAGCGCAATGCTGCACTCAAGACAGACCCGGCGCAGGCGTCGATCTGGGACCCGGAGCTCGCACGTCTGGGCACGCTGGTGAGCGACTCGAGGCAAAGACTGCTTACGAGCCTGGAGCCCTACTGGAACGAGGCGGTGCTGTCCCTCAGCGGGTTGCCGGTGGAGCTGCACTACCTTCGCGGCTGGAGCCATGAGCATTCGCTCGCAGAAGCGATCGCGGCATCGCGAGCCCGGGATGAGATGAGGCACCTGACCCATGCCGGGCCTCACCGTGCGGACGTTGCGGTGCGACTCCACGGGAGGCCTGCACGCGAAGTGCTCTCGCGCGGGCAGCAGAAAATGGTGGCCGTCGCGATGACTCTCGCGCAGCTGCGGCTGCTCCAGGTCACGACAGACACCACTCCGACGCTGCTTCTCGATGATCCGGCGGCGGAGCTCGATGTCGAGTATCTCAGGCGATTCATCGCGCAAATCTCGCCGCTTCGATGTCAGCTCGTTGTGACTTCCTTGCAGGCAGAATCGCGACTTTTTGGCGCGCCTGAGCGCATGTTTCACATGGATGAGGGGAGGGTCGAATCGGTATAATGCGGTGTCACAAAACCGAGTCGCTTCATGACCTCAGACGACGTCTACGATTCCAGTAAAATCAAAGTCTTAAAGGGTCTTGATGCGGTGCGGAAACGCCCCGGAATGTACATCGGAGATACCGATGACGGGACCGGGCTCCACCACATGGTTTTCGAGGTCGTCGACAACTCCATCGACGAGTCCCTGGCCGGTCACTGCGACCGCATCATCGTCACCATCCACGCCGACGAATCGGTAACGGTCTCCGATAACGGGCGCGGGATCCCTGTGGATATCCACCCCGAAGAGGGGCGCTCGGCAGCCGAAGTCATCATGACCGTGCTGCACTCGGGCGGAAAGTTCGACGACAGCTCCTACAAGGTCTCGGGCGGCCTGCACGGCGTGGGCGTGTCGGTGGTGAATGCGCTCTCGGACTCGTTGCAGCTCACGATCGCGCGCGACGGCAAGCTCCACCGCCAGGAATATCACCTCGGCGAGCCCGCGGCACCGCTCGCCGCCGTCGGCGACACGAGCGAGCGCGGCACGGTGATCCGCTTCAAGCCGAGTGCGCAGATCTTCACCAACATCCAGTTCAACTACGAGATTCTCGCCAAGCGGCTGCGCGAGCTGTCGTTCCTGAATTCGGGCGTGCGCATCGAGCTCAACGACGAGCGCGAGGGCAAGAGCGATGTGTTCGCGCACGCCGGCGGATTGCAGGCGTTCGTGAAGTATCTGAACCGCACACGCACACCCGTGCACGAGTCGGTGTTCTGGTTTCGCACGCAGGACGGCGCGGTGTCGGTGGAAGTCGCGCTGCAGTGGAACGACTCCTACCAGGAGTCGATGTTCTGCTACACCAACAACATCCCGCAGCGCGACGGCGGCACGCATCTCGCGGGCTTTCGCTCGGCGCTGACGCGCACGCTCAACGATTACGTCGAGAAGGAATTATCGGGAAAAAAGGACAAGATCCCGATGAGCGGCGACGACGCGCGCGAGGGGCTCACCGCGATTCTCTCGGTGAAACTGCCCGATCCGAAATTCTCCTCGCAGACCAAGGACAAGCTCGTGTCGTCCGAGGTGAAGGGCATCGTCGAGAACGCGGTCGGCACGAAGCTGCAGGAATTCCTGCTCGAGCATCCGCCGGAAGCGCGCCTCATCGTTCAGAAGATGGTCGAAGCGGCGCGGGCGCGCGAAGCGGCGCGCAAGGCGCGCGAGATGACGCGGCGCAAAGGCGCGCTCGACATCGCCGGCCTTCCCGGCAAGCTCGCCGACTGTCAGGAGAAGGATCCGGCGCTCTCCGAGATTTTCATCGTCGAGGGCGATTCCGCCGGCGGCTCGGCCAAGCAGGGCCGCGACCGGCGCACGCAGGCGATCCTGCCCCTCAAGGGCAAGATCCTCAACGTCGAGCGCGCGCGCTTCGACAAGATGCTGTCGTCCGCGGAAGTCGGCACGCTCATCACCGCGCTCGGCACCGGCATCGGCAAGGACGATTTCGACATCGCCAAGCTCCGCTACCACCGCATCATTCTCATGTGCGATGCCGACGTCGACGGCAGCCACATCCGCACGCTCCTGCTCACGTTTTTCTACCGCCAGATGCCGGAGCTGGTCGAGCGCGGGCACATCTACATCGCGCAGCCGCCGCTCTACAAGGTCAAGCGCGGCAAGCAGGAGAACTACATCAAGGACGAGAGCGAGCTCAGTCAGGTGCTGCTCAACGCGGCGCTCGAAGGCGCGCAACTGCACGTCAATGCCGCAGCGCCGGCCGTCTCGGGCTCGGCGCTGGAACTGCTCGCCCGCAAGTACATGGAGGTGCAGTCGATCATTCGCCGCTGGTCGCGCCGCTATGACGAGCGTCTCCTCGAGCAGCTCCTCTACATGCCGCAGGTGGCAGCCGTGGATTTCGATCGCGGCGAATGGATGCGCGGCTGGACGCACGATCTCAACGAGCGCATGAACGCCCTCGACGACGGCACGCGCACCTACCGGGTGGAGCTGCGCCCGGCGGGCGCCGGCCACGCCACGCGCGTCATCGTGCACAAGACCGAGCACGGCACGGCGAGCCACAAGTACCTGCCGCGGGAGTTCTTCGAGTCCGCGGAGTACCAGCACATCGCCGACCTGGCGCGCACGCTCGCGGGGCTGATCGGCGAAGGCGCGTATGTCATCCGGGGCAGCGAGCGCCACGAGATCGGCTCCTTCAAGGAAGCGATGAAGTGGCTCATGGATCAGGCCAAGAAGGGACAGAGCATTCAGCGCTACAAGGGACTCGGCGAGATGAATCCGGAGCAGTTGTGGGACACCACCATCAATCCGGAGACGCGCCGGCTCATGCAGGTGAGGATCGAGGATGCGGTGACAGCCGACGACATCTTCACCACGCTGATGGGAGACCAGGTGGAGCCGCGGCGCGAGTTCATCGAGAAAAACGCCCTTTCCGTATCCAATCTCGATATTTAATGGTCATATCGATTCATTAGCAAGCCAATCTGCTCCCAGCAGACGACCTTCAGACGGGTGCCAGCCCCTTTACCGTCGCCTCGACCCAGCGCTGAATCTCCTCGTTGAGCTCGCGGGCGTCGCGCCCCGCGGGATTCACCGCTGCGCCGATGACGACACGCACGGTGCCCGGTTTCTTCAGGAGCCCGCGCCGCGGCCAGTAGTAGCCGGCGTTGTGCGCGACCGGCACGATGAGCCGTTCACCGGCGATCGCGAGCAAGGTGCCGCTCACTCCGTAGCGGCGCGTCTCGCCCGCGGCCATGCGCGTGCCCTCGGGGAAGATCATTACCCAGTCGCCCTCGGCGAGCCGCTCCTTGCCCTGTTCGATGACCTGCGCGACCGCGGTGCCCCCGGATCTTCGATCGATGGCGATCGCATGCATCTGCCACACGCCGATACCCACCACCGGGATCCACAGGAGCTCGCGCTTCAGCACCCACACCTGGCGCGGGAAGAGCACCATCATCGCCAGGGTTTCCCACGACGAGGAGTGCTTCCAGAAAGCGATGTGACAGCCGTCGGGGAGCGGCGCGCCCTCGACGCGGTAGTCGAGCCCGCAGCTCCATTTCAGCACCCACAGGAGCGTTGCGGCCCAGACGCGCGCCAGCACGAAGCGCCGGCGAAAGGGCAGCACGCTGCACGCCACTACGAAGAAGACGGCGTAGACAAAGGTCCACACGAAGAGAAAGCCGGTGAAGAAGAGCGAGCCGAGGAGCTGCAGCAGCCGCGGCCGGCCACGCTCGTCCCGCGCGTGCCTTGCCCCCCGCGTGCTCAACCGGGCAGCCGCGACAGATCCGCGACCCCTGCAAAAAGGCTCTGCAGCTGCGCGAGCAGCGCCAGACGGTTGGCGCGCAGCGCCGCGTCCTCGTCCATGACCATCACGGAATCGAAGAATGCATCGACCGCGGGGCGCAGCTGCGCGAGGTGTCCCAGGGCGCCGGCGTACTCGCGCCGCGCGGTGGCCTCGGCCACCGCATCGCGCAGCCCGCGCATCGAGTCGAACAGGCGGACCTCGGCGCTCTCGCGCAGGCGCGCCACGTCGACCTGCGCGGGCGGCAGTTCCGGGGACTTGCGCAGGATGTTGGCGATGCGCTTGTTGGCCGCCGTGAGGCTGCCGGCTTCCGGCAGATCGAGGAAAACGCTGAGGGCCTTGAGACGCGCGTCGAAGTCGAGGGGGGACGAGGGCCGGGTGGCGAGCACCGCATCGAACATCTCGGTGCTCACGGGCACCGTCCCCTTGAGCTTCCCGGCCGTGCCCTCGACGTAGTAGGCGCGCAGCCGCTCCATCAGGAAGTCGTAGACCTCGGAGACGATCTGCGCAGCAGCGGGCAGGGGCTTGCGCGCGGGCGCGGTGCGGGCAGGGCGTCCGTCGCCCGCCTCGCCCGGGCCGGCGGCGGGAGGCTGCGCCGCGCTGTCGCGGATGCGCTCGATATCGGTGCGCACCGCGGCCACCGCCTCGCCGAGGCAGCGGATGAGATCCAGGTCGAGCCGCTTCTCGATGAGGATGCGCTGCACGCCGAGCGCGGCGCGGCGCAGTGCGAAGGGGTCCTTGGCTCCCGTCGGCTTCTCGCCGATCGCGAAAATGCCGGCGAGCGTGTCGAGCTTGTCGGCGATCGCGAGCGCAAGACCTGCGCCGGTGCCGGGGAGCTCATCGCCCGCCGAGCGCGGCAGGTAATGCTCGCGGATGGCAGCCGCGACATCGCCCGCCTCACCGTCGGCGGCGGCGTAATAGGCGCCCATCACGCCCTGGAGCTCCGGAAACTCCCCCACCATGGCGGTGAGGAGATCGCACTTGCAGAGCTCGGCCGCACGCCGTGCCTCCTCCGGGCGCGCGCCGGTCGCGGCGGCGATCTCCCAGGCGAGCGTACGCACCCGGCGGGTCTTGTCGGCGAGCGTGCCGAGCCGCGCCTGGTAGGTGACGGCAGCGAGCGCCTCACGCCGCTCGGCGAGCGGGTGCCTGCGGTCCTGCTCCCAGAAGAAGGCCGCGTCGGCGAGACGCGGGCGCACCACGCGCTCGTTGCCGGCGCGCACGCGCGCGGGGTCGCGACTTTTGATGTTGGCGACGGCGATGAAGGCGGGCAGCAGCCGTCCGCGCGCATCCTCCACCGGAAAATAACGCTGGTGATCCTCGAGTGTCGCGGTGAGCACCTCGCGCGGCAGCGAGAGGAAGCGCTCCTCGAACTTGCCGGCGAGCGGGACCGGCCACTCGGTGAGCGAGGTGACCTCATCGAGCAGCGCCTCGCGGATCAGCGCGCGGCCCCCGAGGCGCGCGGCGAGCGCGGTGACCTCACTGCGAATGCGCTCGCGGCGGCCGGCGAAGTCCGCCAGCACGAAACCGCGCTGGCGGAGCGTGCGCTCGTAGCCCGCGGGCGAGGCGAGCGCGAGGGGCCGCGGTGCGTGGAAGCGATGGCCGCGCGTGTGCCGGCCGCTCTGGTTGTCGAGCAGCGTCGCCGCGACGACCTCGCTCCCATAGAGCATGACGAGCCAGTGCACCGGGCGTACGAACAGCGCCGATCCCGCGCCCCAGTGCATGCGCCGCGGGATGGGGAGAGCATCGAGCGCTGCCTGCACGAGACCCGGCAGGAGCTCGACGGTGCGAATGCCGGGCCGTGCGCCGCTGAAGTAAAGGAACGTCCCCTTGCCCTCGCTGATGCGCTCGAGACCCGCGACCGTCGTCCCGCAGCTCTCGGCGAAGGCGAGGGCGGCGCGCGTCGGCTGACCCTGCGCATCGAAGGCGGCCGCGACGGGGGGCCCCTTGCGGCGCAGGAGTTGCTCGGGCTGCGCAGCCGCAAGGCGCTTCACCCACACGGCGAGGCGCCGCGGAGTGGCGAAGCCCACGAGCTCGCCGTGCGCGAGCCCCGCCTTATCCAGCCCCGCGCCGAGGGAGGCGACCAGGGCCTGCTGCAGTCCGAGCAGCGCCTTGGGCGGCAGCTCCTCGGTACCGATCTCGAAGAGAAAGTCGCGCGGCCCGCCCGCGCCGCGCGGCCTGGCTGCCGCCGCCGGACCTTTCCCGGGCGCCCGGGTCTTCCTGCCCTTCATGCGGCAGCCTCGCTCCCCGGCGCGGACTTCAACAGCGGAAAGCCGAGCTTCTCGCGGCTGTCGAAATAGGCTTTGGCGACGCCGCTGGCAAGCGCCCGCACGCGCAGGATGTAGCGCTGCCGTTCGGTGACCGAGATCGCGCGCCGGGCATCGAGCAGATTGAAGGTGTGGGACGCTTTGAGCGCCTGCTCATAGGCAGGCAGCGGGAGGTGCGCCGCGAGGAGCTTCAGACACTCGCGCTCGTGATCCTCGAAGTGCCGCAGCAGCAGCGCAACGTCCGCCTGCTCGAAGTTATAGGCCGACTGCTCCACCTCGTTCTGACGGAACACGTCGCCGTAGGTGACGCGACCCGCGGGGGTTTCGGTGAGCACGATGTCGTAGATGCTCTCGACCCCCTGCAGATACATCGCGAGCCGCTCGAGCCCGTAGGTGATCTCACCCGTCACGGGGCGGCAATCGAGACCGCCGACCTGCTGGAAGTAGGTGAACTGGGTGACCTCCATGCCATTCAGCCATACCTCCCAGCCGAGTCCCCAGGCCCCCAGCGTGGGCGATTCCCAGTTGTCCTCGACGAAGCGCACGTCGTGTACCAGCGGGTCGAGGCCGAGGGTGGCGAGGCTCCCGAGGTAGAGATCGAGGATCTCGAGCGGCGAGGGTTTGATCACCACCTGGTACTGGTAGTAGTGCTGCAGGCGAAAAGGGTTGTCGCCGTAGCGGCCGTCGGTGGGACGGCGCGAAGGCTGCACGTAGGCCGCGCTCCAGGGCTCGGGTCCCACGGCCCGCAGGAACGTCGCGGTGTGGAAAGTGCCCGCACCGACCTCCATGTCGTAGGGCTGAAGGATCACGCAGCCGCGGGAGGACCAGTACTCCTGCAGGGCAAAAATCAGCTCCTGGAAGGTGCGCGGCGCGCGCCCGATTTTCATATCAGGACCCGAGACCTAGAGAGCGCGCGAGTATAAGGCGCGGCGGGTGTCTGGGCGCAGGCCACCTGGATCAGCGGTCCAGACTGCACCAATACTGTGCGATGTAGCGATAGAGTCAGAAACAGATATGGCAGATCTGTTTTTCGCACACATGCAGTGCAATAATGCTTGCGGCGCGCACCAAAATGATGCAAACCGCCTGCAATTTAGCCGATAACCAATTGATTTGCCGAGTCTGTGGTCGTGGCACAGGCCCTGCAATACCCCTGAACCTCAAGAGCGGCCCGTGCCGCCCGTGTCCCTATTTCCCGGAGGCGATATGACACCGAGTGATGTTCTGAAGCTCATCAAGGAGAAGCAGGCGAAGTTCGCGGACCTGCGCTTCACCGATACGCGCGGCAAGGAGCAGCACGTGACGATCCCCGCGCGGCTCGTCGATGAGGACTTCTTCCGCGACGGCAAGATGTTCGACGGCTCGAGCATCGCCGGCTGGAAGGGCATCAACGAGTCGGACATGATCCTCATGCCCGAAGCCAACACCGCCGTCATCGATCCGTTCTTCGAAGAGACCACGGTCGATATCCGCTGCGACGTGATCGAGCCGGCGACCATGCAGGGCTACGAGCGCGACCCGCGCTCGCTCGCCAAGCGCGCCGAGGCCTATCTCAAGTCCACCGGCATCGCCGACTACGCCCTATTCGGCCCCGAGAACGAGTTCTTCATCTTCGACAGCGTGCGTTACGGCAACGAGATGCACGGCTCGTTCTACGCCATCGATTCGGTGCAGGGCGCGTGGAACTCGCAGCGCGAGTACCAGGAGGGCAACAAGGGTCACCGCCCGGGCATCAAGGGCGGCTACTTCCCGGTGCCGCCGGTGGATGCGTTCCAGGACATCCGCTCGGCGATGTGTCTCGCGCTGGAAGAGATGGGACTCAAGGTCGAGGTGCATCACCACGAGGTGGCGACCGGCGGCCAGTCGGAGATCGGAGTCGGCGCGGGGACCCTGGTGCAGAAAGCCGACCAGGTGCAGATCCTGAAGTACTGCATCCATAACGTCGCACACGGCTACGGCAAGACCGCGACCTTCATGCCGAAGCCCCTGGTGGGCGACAACGGTAACGGCATGCACGTGCACCAGTCGCTGCAGAAGGAAGGGCGCGCGCTGTTCGCGGGCGACAAGTACGGCGGACTCTCGGATATCGCGCTCTATTACATCGGCGGCATCATCAGGCACGCCAAGGCGCTCAATGCCATCACCAACCCAGGCACCAACAGCTACAAGCGCCTGGTGCCCGGCTTCGAGGCGCCGACGCTGCTCGCCTACTCCGCGCGCAACCGCTCGGCCTCGATCCGCATTCCGTGGGTGTCGAATCCGAAGGCGCGGCGCATCGAAGTGCGCTTCCCCGACTCGTGCGCCAACCCGTACTTCGCTTTCGCGGCGATGATGATGGCGGGGCTGGACGGCATCCAGAACAAGATCCATCCGGGCGAGCCTGCGGACAAGGACCTCTACGACCTCGAGCCCGAGGAGATGAAGGACATCCCGCAGGTGTGCCACTCGCTCGACATGGCGCTCGAGCACCTCGACCGGGATCGCGAGTTCCTCACCCGCGGCGGCGTCTTCACCAACGACGTCATCAACGCCTACATGGGCTTGAAGCTCCAGGAGATCACCAGGTTCCGCATGTCCACGCACCCGGTGGAGCTGGAGCTGTACTACAGCTGCTGACCCAGGCGATGTGGCAACCGCCGTCCCCGCGCGCCAGGCCCCGAGCCTGCTCCGGCCCCCGCCGCAAGGGGCCGGCGGACGGCGCGGGAGCGCGGCGGGCGCGGCCGCGGCGGTGCGAGGTGCGTCACTCAAAGCCGCCGGCGAGCCGCGCCTGGCTGCGCAAAGTGCGCGCTGTCCTTTTGTTTCGCCGCCTGAGGCGGGCTATGCTCGACCTCGATGCGCCGGATCGTCTTTACCTTAATGTCGCTCGCCTGCTCGGTGGCGCTCGCCACCACCGTGTACAAGTGGGTGGACGAGAACGGCGTGGTCCACTACAGCGACCAGCCGCACCCGAACGCCCAGAAGCTGCAGGTGGAGGGGGTGCAGACCTATTCCTCCCGCGGGGCGAGCGTTCCGACGCCGGCGCAGAGCCGCGAGCCGGAGACCCGGGCGGAGTCCGCCCGCCAGTACCAGGGCTGCGCGATCGCGCAGCCGCTCGATCAGCAGAGTCTCCCGAACGCGCAGTCGGTCTTCATCCGCGTGGCGACCGATCCCACGCCGCGCCCCGGCGACCGCGTCTACATGACGCTCGACGGCCAGGGCCTGAACGGGGGCGAGGCGACCGGCATGAGTTTCAACGTAACGCCGATCGCGCGGGGCGCACATACCGTGCAGGCGCAGGTGCGCGACGGCAGCGGCCAGATCCTCTGCCAGACCCCATCGATCACCTTCTACGTGCAGCAGCCGAATCTCCTGTCACCCGGCGTCCCTACCGTGCCCGGCGTACCGATCCGGCCACGCTGATCCTCGAGCGCGTGCCGCAAGGCGCGCTCACCACGAGCCCGGGCCGCGCGGAGCTGCGCCATGGTGGCTGAGTACCGCAGCCCCTCGGCGCTCGCACACTTCGATCCCGCCGAGCTGCTCGACACGCTCTCGACCGGGATCCTGGTGCTCGATGCGCACCTGTGCCCGATCTACGCGAACGTAGCGGCGCAGGACCTGCTCGCCTTCAGTCTCAACATGAGCCGCGGCCGGCCTTTCGGCGATTTCCTGCAGGATGGCGGTGCCCTGCATGCGATGCTCAGGCGCGCGCTCGAATCGGGCGAAGGGCTGGCCAACCGCGAGCTGCAACTCAAGCCCACGGCTGCCGGGCCCGCGCGCGAGACGCGCTCTCTCGATGTCACGGTCACACCGCTCGCCGGTCTCACCGGCACGCACCTGCTGCTCGAGCTCGCCGACACGACGCAGCGCCAGCGCATCTCGCGCGACAACGATCTGCTCGCGCGGCTCGATGGCAGCCGCCTCATGATTCGCCAGCTGGCGCACGAGATCAAAAATCCGCTGGGAGGGCTGCGCGGCGCGGCGCAGCTGCTCGAGCGCGAGCTGCCCGCCGCTTCCTTGCGCGAATACACCCAGGTCATCATCGGCGAGGCCGACCGGCTCACGGCGCTGGTCGACTCGATCGCAGGTCCCAGCCGGCCGCCGAGCAAGACGCTGATGAACGTGCACGAGATCTGCGAGCACGTCTACCACCTGCTGCGCGCCGAGGCGCGCAGCGGCATCCTGGTCGAGCGCGACTACGATCCGAGCCTGCCGAATGCGATGCTCGATCGCCACCAGCTCATCCAGGCGCTGCTCAACGTCGGCCGCAATGCGCTGCAGGCGCAGGGCGATTCGGGTCACGTGATCCTGCGCACCCGCGCCCGCGCCAACGTCACCATCGGCTCGGTGCGTCACCGGCTGGTGGCGGCGGTACAGGTCGAGGACTCAGGTCCCGGCGTGCCCGCGCAGCTGCGCGCCTCGATCTTCTATCCCCTCGTCACCGGCCGCCCCAACGGCACGGGTCTCGGGCTCGCGGTCGCGCAGGAGCTCGTCACCCGCAACGGCGGCATCATCGAGTTCGAGAGCGAGCCCCGGCACACCGTGTTCACACTGCTGCTGCCCCTCGGAGAGGAATCATGAACGCCGACTCACCGCACGTCTGGCTGGTCGACGACGATGCCTCGATCCGCTGGGTTCTCGAGCGCGCGCTCAGGCACGGCGGCATGAGCGCGCGGGTGTTCGATGCCGCGGAGCCGGCGCTCGAGGCGCTGCGGCGCGAGGCCCCCGACGTGCTGATCACGGATATCCGCATGCCGGGCGCCTCGGGGCTGGAGCTGCTGAAGCGCATCCGCGACGCGCGGCCGGCGCTGCCGGTGATCGTCATGACCGCGCACTCGGACTTAGGGAGCGCGGTGTCGGCTTACGAGGGCGGGGCGTTCGAGTATTTACCCAAGCCCTTCGACATCGACCAGGCCGTGGCTCTGGCGCGGCGCGCCGCCCACGCCGGCATGCAGGGGGGGAGCGAGGCGGGGGGCGCGCCGCGGATTCCGGAGCTCCTGGGGCGCGCCCCGGCGATGCAGCAGGTGTTCCGCGCCATCGGGCGACTGGCGCGCTCCTCCATGACTGTGCTGGTCACGGGCGAGTCGGGCACCGGCAAGGAGCTGGTCGCGCGCGCGCTTCACGACCACAGTCCGCGCACCTCCAAGCCCTTCATCGCGCTCAACACCTCGGCGATCCCCGCCGAGCTGCTCGAGTCCGAGCTCTTCGGCCACGAGCGCGGCGCCTTCACCGGCGCCGACGCCTTGCGGCGCGGACGCTTCGAGCAGGCCGACGGCGGTACGCTGTTTCTCGATGAGATCGGCGACATGTCGATGCCGCTGCAGACCCGCCTGCTGCGGGTGCTGGCCGAGGGGGAGTTCTATCGCGTCGGCGGCCAGACGGCGGTGCGGGTCGACGTGCGCGTCATCGCGGCGACTCACCAGGACCTCACCGACCGCGTCGCGCGCGGCCTGTTCCGCGAGGATCTGTACCACCGCCTCAACGTGATCCGCATCGAGCTGCCGCCACTGCGCTCGCGCGCCGGCGACATTCCCGACCTGCTCGCGCACTACCTCGAGGCCGCCTCTCACGAGCTCGGCGTCGAGCCCAAGACGCTGGCCCCGGACGCGCAGGCGCTGCTCACGGCCTACGACTGGCCCGGGAACGTCCGCGAGCTCGTCAACCTCTGCCGGCGCCTCTCGGTGCTCGCCCCGGGGCGCGAGGTGCACGTCGAGGATCTGCCCGCGGAGCTGGCGAGTGCGGCAGCGGCGGGACCCAGGGATGCGGACTGGGCGGCGGCGCTCGGCAGCTGGGCCGAGCGCGCCGCCGCGAGCGGCACGCAGCCGCTGCTCGATGTCGCGCAGCCGCAGTTCGAGCGCGTGCTGATCCGCACGGCGCTCAAGCGCACCCAGGGCCACCGCCAGGAGGCCGCCAAGCTCCTCGGCTGGGGCCGCAACACCCTCACCCGCAAGCTCAAGGAGCTCGGCATGAGCGGCGCCGCCGACGGGGCCGCTGCCGATGCGGACGAGGCCGCGGCGGACTAGCGAAAGCAACCGATGCCGGGCTGGCAGAGTTTCGGGCAGGTCGTATTCCTCGACAACTCGCTGCGGGACTGGCTGGTCTCGCTGGCGATCTTCCTCATCACCCTGACGGTACTGCCGCTGGTGAAGCGGGTGCTGGCGGCGCAGCGCCGGCGGCTGTCGGCGCGCGGACTCGCGCAGGTGCACCTGGCGCTCGAGCTCACGGCGCTGCTCGCGCGCCGCACCAGCCGCCTGTTCCTCTGGGGCGTCGCCGTGTGGCTCGCCTCGCGCGACCTGACATTCCCCGCACGCATCGAGCGCTCCCTCACCGTGGTGCTGGTGCTGCTGCTGTGGATGCAGATCGCGCTGTGGACGATGGCGGCGGTGCGCTATGGCGTCGATGCGCGACGCCAGCGCTCGACGGGCCCCGACACCCTCCTCAAGAGCTCGATGGAGGTGATCCTGTTCGCCGCCGGGCTGCTCGTCTGGGGGGTCGCGGGCCTGCTCGCGCTCGACAACCTCGGCGTCGAGATCCGTCCGCTGCTCGCGGGCCTGGGGATCGGCGGCATCGCGCTCGCGCTCGCCGTGCAGACGGTGCTGGCCGACCTGCTGGCCTCGCTCTCGATCGCACTCGATAAGCCCTTCGGTCTCGGCGACTTCCTCACCATCGACGACTGTCAGGGGAGCGTCGAGCACATCGGCGTCAAGAGCACGCGGCTGCGCAGCATCTCGGGCGAGCAGATCATCATTTCGAACGGCGATCTGCTCAAGGCGCGCGTGCGCAATTTCGGGCGCCTGGTCGAGCGGCGTGCGCTGTTCCAGCTCGACGTGCACTACGAGACGCCGGTGGCGACGCTCGCCGCGGTGCCGCGCGCGGTGCGCGAGATCATCGAGGCGACGCCGGATGCGCGCTTCGAGCGCTGCCACCTGCTGCGCTGCACGGACGCGGCGCTGCAGTTCGAGGCGGTCTATTTCGTCACCCGCCCGGAGTTCCAGGCCTACGCGGATGCGCAGCAGAGCATCAACCTGCGCATTCTCGAGCGCTTTCGCGCCATGGAAGTGGCGTTCGTCGCGAGCGCGCCGACTGCGGTGCGGCTGCACCCGCCGCTCACGGCGGCGGGCGATGCCGGCGGTCAGCAGCGGCTGCTGTAAGCCTCAGTTGCGCGCGAGGAGCTCGCGCAGATAGGAATCGAAGGATTCGTAGGGAGCCGCACCCTCGAGGCGCTGGCCGGTGAGCTCGCCGTGGGCCGCGCGGCCGATGATGAACCCCGGCGTGCCGGTGATGCCGGCCGCATCGGCCTCGCGCACGTGCGCCTCGATGACCGCGGCGTATTTTCCCCGGGCGACGCAGGCGCGAAAGCGCTGCAGGTCGAGCCCGAGCGCTTTCGCCCGCGCTTCGATCCCCCCGTCAGCGAGATCCTTCGGTCCCCCGAGCAGCGCGCCGTGCATCTCCCAGAACCGGCCCTGCTCGCCCGCGCAGTGCGCGGCCTCCGCGGCCGGCTGCGCCGCGGCGTGAATCTCGAGCGGCAGGTCGCGCGCGATGAAGCGCAGCTTGCCGGTGTCGATGTAGTCGTGCTTGAGCTTCGGGAACACCTCGGCCTGAAAGCGCCGGCAGTAAGGACACTGGTAGTCGGTGAACTCGACCATGGTGAGAGGCGCGGTGACCCTGCCGAGTGCCGGCTCGGCCGGGTCGAGCCGCAGCTCCACGGGCTCGAAGCTGCCGCGCTCCCCGCCGCCCGCGGCAGCGCTCCCCGCCACGCACGCCGCCGCGACGAGCAGCAGGAGAGCGGCGGGGCGTGCTCTCTTATGGATGTCCGCGGTCACGCTCGCCCTCGTGCTCGCGCGGATGCCAGGCGGGTCCCACCGGCTTGGCGCGGGTCGCGCCCGGATCGCGGAACGCGCTCGGGTGCGGGGTCGCCGCGATCGGCGGATGACCTTCGTTGCGTGCCGCGTTGAAGGCGGGCTCGCCGCGCGCGTCGATGTGGTGCTGCTGCTGCGGCGGTGTCGGTGCAAACCGCGGCTCGCGCGACCACTGCGTCTCATGGGGCATCGGCTGTACGCGCGTGCCGCCGCCGCCCGCGAAGCTCGCGCGCCCGAAGCCGGGGTTGTGCACCGTGACGTTGTTGAAGACGTTTTCCCGGTAGGTGTTGTGAATGGTCGTGACATTCACGTTGGTGACGGACGTGTTGTACTGGAAGCGGTTGTTCACCCAGCGTCCGCCGTGGTAGCCGTCGCCGCTGTAGCCCGCGCCGTAGTCGATGCCGCCGTAGTAGCCGACGTGCGCTCCCCAGTGGCCGGGGTGGAACAGGTACACCGCACCCACCAGTCCCCAGTAGCCCGGCGTCCAGAGCAGCCCCGGCTGCGGCGGCGCCACCCAGGTGCCCGGAACCCAGAAATAACCTTCCGGACCCCAGCGCCACACACCCGGGGTCCAGATGTAGCCTTCGACCGGGCAGGGCGGCTGGTCGTACTCCGGGAGCGGCGGCGGCGGCTCCGTTGCCTGCTCCTCCGGCTCGTTCTGGTCGGCCAGGGGGGCGGCCGCGGGCGCCGACTGATAGTCGGACGACTGAGGGTAGGGCTGCTCGATGATGCAGCCGGCGAGTCCCGCCGCAAGGAGCGACGCGAGCGCGCCATAAAAGAGTGTTCTCATGATCCTGCCCCCTGTGTTGCGTCATATCCCCCGAATCTCAACCCGACACGGCGCAGTCGGCGACCTCCCGCCCGGTGCGCAGCGTTCCCACGAGCTCGGTCACGTTGCGCAGGCCCTGCCCGCGCAGGTATGCCGCGATCCCGGCGTTGATAGTGCGGCAGGCGAAGGGGTCGTAGAAGAGCGCCGTGCCCACCCCGACCGCGCTCGCGCCCGCGATGAGAAATTCGATCGCGTCGGTGGCGCTCACGATGCCGCCCTGGCCGATGATCGGTACCTTGTGCGGGCCCGCGACTTCGTACACCTGGTGAACTTTAAGCAGCGCGATGGGCTTGATGGCGGGGCCGGAGAGCCCGCCCTGCACGTTGCCGATCACCGGGCGCCGCGTCGCGACATCGATCGCCATCCCCATCATGGTGTTGATGACCGCGAGCGCATCCGACCCCGCCTCGATGCAGCGCCGCGCGTTCTCACGAATGTCGGTCTGGTTGGGCGAGAGCTTGGTGATCAGCGGCTTCTTCGTCACGCGGCGGCAGGCCGCGACCACCTGCGCCGACATCTCCGGGTAGTTGCCGAAAGCGACGCCGCCCTCCTTGACGTTCGGGCAGGAGATGTTGATCTCGAGCGCATCGATCGGCGACTGATCGAAGCGGCGCGCGACCTCCACGTACTCCTCGACAGTCGAGCCGCAGACGTTGGCGATGAAGCGCGTCTCGCTGAAATCGAGCGTCGGGAGAATCCTGCTGACCACGTGCTCGACGCCCGGGTTCTGCAGCCCGATGGCGTTCAGCATCCCGGCGGGGGTCTCGAACACACGGTGCGGCGGATTGCCGAGGCGCGCCGCGCCGGTGGTGCCCTTGAGAACGATGGCGCCCGCGTCGCGGTTCGAGAAACCCTCGACCCGCGTGTATTCCTCGCCGAAGCCGACGCAGCCGGAGAGGAGCACGATGGGGGAGGCGAAATCGAGGCCGCAGAAGGCAAAGCGCAGCAGCTGCGCATCGGGCGGCGTGGCCGACCGGGGGCCGGCACCGGCTGCTTCTGGTCCTGCGCTCGGCATGGCGTGCATTATCGCATAGCCCGCAACCCCGCCCCGCCAGGGATTCATGTTCCACGTTGTGCTGTTCCAGCCCGAGATCCCGCCCAACACCGGCAACGTGCTGCGCCTGTGCGCGAATGCGGGCGCGACGCTGCACCTGGTGCGGCCGCTCGGATTCGACCTCGCGGCCAGGGCCGTGCGCCGCGCCGGGCTCGACTACGCCGAGCTCGCGAGCGTCAGAGTGCACGCCGGGCTCGCCGCGTGTCTCGAGGCCCTGAAGGGCGCCCGGCTCTTCGGCCTGGAGACCGGCGCGCAGCGCCACTACAGCGAGGCGGCGTTCGAGGCGGGCGATGCGCTGCTCTTCGGTCCTGAAACCCGCGGGCTGCCACCGGAGGTCCTGGCGCGCCTGCCGGGCGAGCGCCTGCTCAGCATTCCGATGCACGCCGGCAACCGCAGCCTCAATCTCTCCAATGCGGTTGCGCTGGTCGTCTACGAGGCGTGGCGTCAGAATGGCTTCGCTGGCGCCGCCAGCGCAGCCCGGGAGAGGTGACCAATGGCCGAGAGCGTTCTGCTCGTCGATTACGAGAACATCGGCAAGATCGATCTCGCCGCGATTCCCGACGGGGTGCGCGTGCCGTTCTTCTTCGGCGCCTCGCAGCGCACCGTGCCGACCGACTTCCTCAAGGCGGCGCTCCGGCTCGGCGAGCGCTTCGTGCCCATCGACATCGAGGGCCAGGGCAAGAATGCGCTCGACTTCCATATCGCCTTCTATCTGGGCGAGTACCTGGCGCGCGCCCCGGACACCGCCTGCGTCATCCTTTCGAAGGACAAGGGCTTCGACCCCCTGGTCCGCCATCTCACGCGCCGCGGCTTCGCCGTGCGTCGCGCCAACTCCATGCCCGAGGCGCTCGGGGGGCGCATCCCTCCCGCGGCAGCGCCCCGCAGCCCCGCAGCGGTGCGCGGAGGCGCGGGGAGTGCGGCAAGTGACGCAGGGGATGAAAGCGGCCCCGGTGCCGGCGGCCGTCGCGGCAGGCGTCGCGGCGGACGCGCGATTTCGCGCCGCGAGGGGCCGGGGCCCGGGGCCGGATCGCTGCCGGAACAGGCCCTGCGGCTGCTCGCGGGCACGCAGAAGGCGCGCAGGCCGCGCAAGCGCAAGGGGCTCATCGCCGTTCTTCACTCGCATTTCTCGCAGAAGGTCCCCGAGACCGACCTGCAGCGCCTGGTCGATGAGCTGATCGCCCAGGGCTCGCTTGCCGAGACAAATGGCGGGCTTACGTATCACTTCTGACATGCCGTAATACCGCCGCCGTCGGCCGGCTGGCAGAGTCGGCGGGCGGTATCGCCCCTACGGGCGCTCCAGCGGGAGGCTTGCATGTCACGATCCCTCAGCGATCGACCGTCGTTCCTGGCGCTGCTGGTCGCAGTCGTTCTCACACCGGCGGCCGCGTGGGGCGACACGCCGACCGATGCGCACCGCGAGGCCCTCAGGTCGGCCGGCAGCGCGGCGCGCGCCGCGCTGGTGAGCGGCCCCACGAGCGTGGCGCTGCGCGACCAGGCGACGCTCGCCCTGCCCGAGCACTTCGGCTTCGTGCCGCGCAAGGAGGCGGGCGATCTCATGCGCGCCATGGGCAACCGCATCGGCGACGACTTCCTCGGTCTGGTGGTACCGCTCGGAGAGTCCGCCGGCTGGTTCATGACGGTCAACTACGCCCCTTCCGGGTACATCAAGGACGACGACGCCCGCCACTGGGACGCCGACAAGCTCCTCAAGTCGCTCAAGGACGGCACCGAGGCTGCCAATCAGGAGCGCGAGAAAGTCGGCGTGCCCGCGATCGAAGTGACACGCTGGATCGAGCCGCCCGCCTACGCCGCGGGAAGCCACGAGCTGGTATGGGCCGCGGAAGCTAAGCGCAAGGACGGCCAGGGGGACGACCCGGTCGTCAACTACAACACCTATGTGCTCGGGCGCGAGGGCTACCTGTCGCTCGATCTGATCACGCGTGCATCCGCGGTCGAGGACGACAAGGCGGCGGCGCGCGAGCTGCTGGCGGCGGCGCAGTTCAACTCCGGCAAGCGTTACCAGGACTTCAACTCCTCCACCGACAAAGTGGCGGCCTACGGTCTCGCCGCGCTCGTCGCGGGCGTCGCCGCCAAGAAGCTCGGGCTCCTGGCGCTGTTCGCGGCGACGGTGGTGAAGTTCGCCAAGCTGATCGGCATTGCGGTCATCGGGGCCTTCGTCGCCGTCAAACGCTGGCTGGGACTGCGCGGCTCGAAGCAGACATGACCGCCCCGGGCGCGAGCGGCCAGACGAGAAGCGCTGCAGCACCGTGAGGCTCTTACTGCTGCTCCTCAAAGCGCTGAAGCTCGGCAAGCTCCTGCCGGCGGCCGGCACGATGCTGCTCTCCATCGCGGTGTACGCGTGGATGTTCGGCTGGGCTTACGCGGTCGGCTTCGTGGCGCTGCTCCTCATCCACGAGCTGGGCCACTACCTCGCCGCGCGCCGCCGCGGGCTCGATGTCGGGCTGCCGACTTTCATCCCGTTCGTCGGTGCGTGGATCCAGCTGAAGGAGCTGCCGCACGATGCCGAGACCGAGGCCTACGTCGGCGTCGCCGGGCCGCTCCTCGGCACGGTGGGCGCGCTCGGCTGCTTCTATCTCGCACGCGAGACCCACAGCACCCTGTTGCTGGCGCTCGCTTACTCGGGCTTCTTCCTCAATCTCTTCAACCTGATTCCGCTCGCGCCCTTCGACGGCGGGCGCGTGACCGCGGCGATCTCGCCGCGCCTGTGGCTGATCGGCGCGCCACTGCTCGTGGCGCTCTTCTTCTACAGCCCGAGTCCGCTGCTCATTCTCATGGCGATACTCGCGCTGCCCAGTGTCATGAAGGCCTGGCGCGGCGTCGCGACACCCGAGGAGGAGGCCTACTACAACGTGCCGGCGGAGACCCGCGTCTCGTACGGGGTGCTGTATCTCGGGCTCGCCGCATTCCTCGCCATCATGTGCGAGCAGCTGCACTCGGAGCTGCCGCGGGGGCACTAGGCGCCGTCGCGATCGAGCGGACTGCGCACACCCCTGGCTCCCTTCGCCATCACGTGCGTGTAGATCATGG
>DASQGK010000114.1:0-6584 GCA_035632655.1 Steroidobacteraceae bacterium
GCCTGCTTCAGAATCGGCGAGGATTTGACAATTGCGCCTCAGCGCTTCTCGGGTAAACTGATCGTCCGGCTTAGCTCGCTTGCCATAAGCCAATGAATGACAACGCTTCTTTAGCGCTCGGCGGTACCCGCACGGGCCTGGGTGGCCTTCCCCAGCGGCTCGTGCAGGACGGCGTGGTCGATGAGGCCGCAATGCTCGAGGCCGTCAACAATGCCAAAGATCGCAAGACGAGCGTCGTCACCCAGCTCGTGACGAGCGGCGCCGCGGCAGCGCGCGATATCGCGGTCGCCGCCTCGACCGAGTTCGGTGTGCCGCTCTTCGACCTCGAGGCGGTGAACGTCGATCTCGAGGCTGTGCGCCTGGTGAGCGACAAGCTCCTGGCGAAGCACCGGGTGCTCCCCCTCTTCCGCCGCGGCAAGCGGTTGTTCCTCGCCGTCGCCGACCCGACCAACCTGCACGCCATCGATGAGGTCAAGTTCCAGACGAGCCTCGGAATCGAGGCTATTGTCGTCGAGGACGACAAGCTGCAGAAGGCCATCGACAAGGCGCTCGAGCAGGTCGACAACCAGATGCAGGCCCTCACCGACGAGGCCGACGTCGATCTCGAGTCGCTCGAGGTCACCGGCGGTGAGGAGGAGCTCGACGACAAGATCGGCCGCGACGACGTCGAAGACGCACCCATCGTGCGCTTCGTCAACAAGGTGATGCTGGATGCCATCCGGCGCGGCGCCTCGGACATCCACTTCGAGCCCTTCGAGAAGATGTACCGCGTACGTTTCCGCATGGACGGCGTTCTGAAGGAGATCGCGCAGCCTCCGGTGCAGCTCGCCCCGAAACTCTCTGCACGACTCAAGGTCATGTCGCGCCTGGACATCGCCGAGCGCCGCGTCCCGCAGGACGGGCGCATCAAGATGCGGCTCTCGAAGACGCGCGCCATCGACTTCCGCGTCAGCACCTGTCCGACGCTCTTCGGCGAGAAGATCGTGCTGCGTATTCTCGATCCCGCGCAGGCGATGCTCGGCATCGACTCACTCGGCTACGAGCCCTTCCAGAAGGCCCTGTACGAGAAGTATCTGGCGAAGCCCCAGGGCATGATCCTCGTCACCGGGCCCACGGGAAGCGGCAAGACCGTCTCGCTCTACACCGGCCTCAACATCCTCAACCGCGAGGACACCAACATCTCGACCGCCGAGGATCCCGCGGAAATCAACCTGCCGGGCGTCAACCAGGTGAACGTCAACGGTAAGGTAGGCCTGACCTTCGCCGCAGCCATGCGCGCCTTCCTCCGCCAGGACCCGGACGTCATCATGGTGGGCGAGATCCGTGATCTCGAGACGGCGGAGATCGCCATCAAGGCATCGCAGACCGGCCACCTGGTGCTCTCGACGCTGCACACGAACGATGCGCCGCAGACGCTCACCCGCCTCGTCGACATGGGCGTCAAGCCCTACGCGATCGCGACCTCTGTGAGCCTCATCATCGCTCAGCGCCTGGCGCGCCGCCTCTGCAGCCATTGCAAGCAGCCGGTCGACATACCCAGAGAGGCCCTCCTTAAGGAAGGCTTCAGCGAGAAGGATGTGACGGCGGGCCTTCGAATCTATGCACCCAAAGGCTGCGCCAACTGCACCGACGGCTACAAGGGACGCGCCGGCATCTACCAGGTACTGCCCGTGACCGAAGCCATCGCCCGCATCATTCTCGCCGGCGGCAGCGCGGTCGAGATCGCCGATCAGGCCGGCAAGGAGGGCGTGTGGGATCTGCGCCGCGCGGGGCTGGAGAAGGTCAAGAACGGCCTCACCAGTCTAGAGGAAGTCAACAGCGTCACCATCGAGTGAGGCACGACAGGTAACTACTCATGGCACAGGCAGCAGCAGCAACCGCAACCGTCAGGACGCTTAAACGCGACGTTCCCTTCGCGTGGGAAGGCCGCGATAAGCGTGGTGCACGCATCAAGGGCCGCAGCCTCGCCCCCGATGAGCCCGCGCTGCGCGCGGAGCTCCGCCGCCAGGGTATTGCACCGACCCGGGTCCGCAAGCAGCGAGACCTCCGCGCCGGAGGCAAGGTAAACGCCGGCGACATCGCGATTTTCAGCCGCCAGCTCGCGACCATGCTGGCCGCGGGTATTCCCCTGGTGCAGGCGTTTGAGATCGTCGGTAACGGCAACGAGAAGGCTTCGATGCAGAAGCTGGTCCTCGACATAAAGGCCGATGTCGAAGGCGGCACCTCCCTCCACGAAGCGCTCGGCAGGCACCCGCTGTATTTCGATGACTTGTACGTGAACCTCGTGGAGGCCGGCGAGCAGGCCGGTGCCCTCGAGTCACTCCTCGACAAGGTCGCCACCTACAAGGAGAAGACCGAGGCGCTCAAGAAAAAGGTGAAGAAAGCGCTGTTTTACCCGGCGGCGGTGCTGGCGGTAGCGGTGATCGTCACCGTGGTGCTGCTGCTGTTCGTCATCCCGCAGTTCGAGTCGCTCTACAAGGGGTTCGGCGCGGATCTTCCGGCCTTCACGCAGGCGGTCATCAATCTCTCCAAGTTCGTGCAGCACGACGGCCTTTACATCGCCATGGCGCTCGGTGCCACCTTCTACGCTTTTTTCTATTTCAAGAAGCGCTCGAAGGCCATGCGCGTGTTCCTGGATCGCCTGATCCTCAAGTTCCCAATCATCGGTCCGATCCTCAATAAGTCGTGCATCGCCCGTTACGCGCGCACGCTCTCGACCATGTTTGCCGCCGGCGTCCCGCTGGTCGAGGCGCTCGAATCGGTCGCCGGAGCGACCGGGAACATCGTCTACGAGAATGCGGTGCTTAAGATGCGCGATGAGGTTGCCACCGGACAGCGGCTGCAACGAGCCATGGAAGCCACGGGGCTCTTCCCCAACATGGTCAACCAGATGATCGCGGTGGGCGAGGAGTCAGGCTCGCTCGATGAGATGTCGGGCAAGGTCGCGACTTTCTACGAGGCCGAGGTGGACAACGCGGTCGATGCGATGTCGAGCCTGATGGAGCCGCTCATCATGGTGGTGCTGGGCGTGCTGGTCGGCAGCCTCGTCATCGCGATGTACCTGCCGATCTTCAAGCTCGGTTCGGTGGTCTGACGACCTCACCCCTGCTGTTCCCCGAGAGGAGACGCCGCGCTCTGCGCGGCGTTTTCTCGCGCCCCTCATGTCGGTGATCGCGCTGCTCGCGGCATCGCCGCCGCTCTTCATCGGCACCTGCCTGGCGCTGGGCCTCGTGGTGGGAAGCTTCCTCAATGTGGTCATCCACCGCCTGCCTCTAATGCTCGAGCGTCAGTGGCGCGAGGAATGCGCGCAATACACGGTCCCGGTCGCAGGGTCGGACGCCGATACAGCGGCACCGCGCGAACGCTACGACCTCGTGGTCCCGCGGTCCGCATGCCCCGCCTGCAAGGCGCCGATCACCGCGCTGCAGAATATTCCACTCATCTCCTGGCTGGCGCTGCGCGGACGATGCGCGAGTTGCGGGCAGCCGATCCCGGTGCGTTACCCCTTGGTTGAAGCGCTCACGGGCGTGCTGTCGGCGGCCGCAGCCTGGCAGTTCGGCTTCGGCCTCCCCACGGTCGCCGCGCTGATACTGACCTGGTTCCTGATCGCCCTCACCTTCATCGATTTGGATCGGCAACTGCTACCGGATAGCCTTACGCTGCCCCTGCTGTGGCTTGGCCTCATGCTGAGCCTGTGGGGGCCGCAGGATGGCGCGCCAGTCCCGGTCGAGCTGCGCTCGAGCGTGATCGGAGCAGCGGCCGGTTACGCAAGTCTCTGGAGCGTCTATCATCTGTTCAGGCTGCTCACCGGGAAAGAAGGGATGGGGTACGGGGACTTCAAGCTCTTCGCGGCGCTCGGCGCCTGGCTCGGCTGGCAGATGCTCCTGCCCGTCATGCTGATCGCCGCGGTGACCGGAGCCGTGGTCGGCATCGCGTTGCTCACGCTTCGTGGTCAGAACCGCGCAACTCCCATCGCGTTTGGCCCGTTTCTCGCCGCCGCCGGCTGGCTGGTGCTAATGTTCGGGCACCCGCTGGTCGAGCGCTATTTCGGGCTCTTCACCCCGCATCCGTGAGCGCTCCTGCTGCGACCCGCGTGTTCCGGGTGGGCCTCACGGGAGGTATCGCCAGCGGCAAGTCCACGGCAGCCAAGTTCTTCGGCGCCCTCGGCGTGCCGATCCTCGACAGCGACAGCATCGCCCGCGAGGTGGTCGAGCCGGGACAACCGCCGCTCGAGCGGCTGGTGGAGCGCTTCGGGCGTGGAATTCTCACCGCTGATGGACACCTCAACCGGCCGGCGCTGCGCGACATCGTGTTCTCCGATCCCAAGGCGCGTGCCGACCTCGAGAATCTCACTCATCCGGCAATCGGCGCGGCGCTCGAGGCCCGTTCCGCGGTCACTGGCGGCCCCTACCAGATCCTGGTCATTCCGCTCCTGGTCGAAAAGAATCTCGGCTCGCACGTCGACCGCGTGCTGGTCGTCGACTGCGGGGAGGAGCTGCAGCTGCGGCGGCTGCACGCGCGCGACGGATCGACGCGGGCGCAGGCGCAGGCGATTCTCGCGGCCCAAGCCTCGCGCGCTGCCCGTCTCAAGGCCGCAGACGACGTCATCAGAAATGATGCCGACATGAGCGCCGTACAGGCGCAGGTCGCGTCGCTGCACACCCGCTACCTGGAGCTCGCCCGCTCGACGCGCTCCTGAGAGCGTCGAACGCGCCGTTTACGGAAGGCGCGCTGCTCAAGCACAATACGCGCATGGCCGAGCCTGCCGTATCCGCACCGCGCTCCGATGCCGCCCTCGACCCCGAGGCAGCCATGCTCGTTTTCGAGTTGCCGCTGAATGAGCGGATGCGCACTTTCCTGCGTCTCGATTTCCTCTACGCGCAGGCGCTCTATCACAACGAGACGGGAAGTCAGTGGGGCAGCCGTGCTGCAATGGCGAGCCTCATCGACATCCTCGCCGTCATTGCGCGCGGCGATGTGCGCTCCGAGGCACTCAAGGAGCTCGAAGGGCAGCTGAGTGCGCTCAACGCCTTCGAATCCAAAGCCGGCGTCGACACTCAGCGCCTCAAGACACTCACCGCCAACCTGCAGCGGCTGCGCGCCGACCTGCTCGCCGCCGGGACTGCGTTTCTGCAGCCGCTGCGCGACTCGGAGTTCCTCAATTCCGTCAAGCATCGCAGCGCGATCCCCGGCGGCACCTGCGAGTTCGAT
This sequence comes from Steroidobacteraceae bacterium, assembly GCA_035632655.1. Classification (GTDB taxonomy): domain Bacteria; phylum Pseudomonadota; class Gammaproteobacteria; order Steroidobacterales; family Steroidobacteraceae; genus 13-2-20CM-66-19. Next base: position 5,212 of record DASQGK010000114.1, read on the forward strand.
CTGCCGGACTACTATTTCTGGCTCAGTCAGGACGATGAGCTGCGCGTGCGCAGCTTCAGCCAGTGGCTGATGCTCCTGCGCCCGCTGTGCGACGCGATCGCCGAGCTCCTCTGGCTCACGCGCCAGAACGGCCGCACGCGGCGGGAGACGGCACAGGGCGGCGCCTTCAATATCACCTTCGACCGCGATGACCCGCTGCAGCTGCTGCGCATCTCGTTGCCTGCCGCCGCCGGGCTCTACCCGGAGATCAGCGGCAGTCACCACCGCTGCAATCTGCGATTCCTCAAGTGGAACGGCCTCGCCGCCCGGCCGACTCAGACCGAAGAGGACGTCGCGTTCGAGCTCACCTGCTGCACCTGAGTGGCGCCGATGAGTCCTGTGGTGAAGTGCCCGACCTGCGGGCGCGAGCTCGAGTGGGCCGAGTCCCCTTTCCGGCCCTTCTGCAGCGAGCGCTGCCGTCTCGTCGACCTCGGGGCGTGGCTCTCGGAGCAGCGCGCCATTCCCGGTGACGATGTCGCAGTGCCCGATGAATCGCAGCCGGGAGAGAAAGGACCCTCGGAGGAATGAGATTTCGCCTCAAGGCCTTCGGCCTGCACCTGTCGGGAAGCACCGCGGGGCTCACCCTGGTACTGAGTGCTTTCTGGCTCCTCTGGTATCGCTGGCCCGGCTGGTATCTGGCGGGCGTACTGCACGTCGTCGGAATCCTCGTGATGGTGGATCTGGTGCTCGGCCCGACGCTTACCCTGATCGTCGCGAGCCCCGTCAAGCGCGCCGCAGTGCTGGCGCGCGACATCGCGATCATCGTGACCGTGCAGCTCGCCGCGCTCGTTTACGGCGCCACGACGCTCTGGCTCGGGCGGCCGCTCTACTACACCTTTTCCGCGGACCAGCTCGAGCTCGTGCAGGGATCGGATCTGAAGGCGGAGGACATCGCCGCGGGCCGGCGCGACAACCCTGCGCTCGCTCCGTTCTGGTACAGCCGCCCGCGCTGGGTCTGGGCACCGCTTCCCGATGATCCCGAGGAAGCGCAGAAGATCGTGGCCGGGGCGGTAACCGGTGGCACCGATATCATCCAGATGCCGCGCGCGTACCGGCCCTGGAGCGCCGGTCTCACGGAGTTGCGCAAGAACCTGCACACCCTGGATGAGATGAAGTTCTTCAGCCGACGAGAAAAAGCCTCACTCAGGAGCCGCATGATCGCGTTGCATATGGCGGTCGATCAGGCGAATGCCATGGTCCTCTGGGGGGGCACCCGGCGCGTGCTGGTGCTCTTCGATCTAAAGACGCTCGACATCGAGGCGATGCTCGAGGTCGACTGAGCAATCTCAGCCGGAGGGCTCAGTCTCCGGCGCGCTCATCCCCAGCCACTTCGC
>DASQGK010000115.1:0-29449 GCA_035632655.1 Steroidobacteraceae bacterium
ACCGGCCGACCCGGCTCCGGGGCGCTGAGCGGCGTCACCTCGGTCAGGCCGGCGAGGCAGCGCGCCGCGAGCTCCTGGTATTCACGCGTGCCGGTGGCCTTCCACGCGAGCTCCTCCGCCTTCAGCTCGCGCACGATGCGGGCCGGTACCCCGGTTACCAGGGTACGCGGCGGCACCACGAAGCCTGCGCGCACGAAGCTGCAGGCGCCGACGATCGCCTCCTCGCTCACTACCACCTCGTCCATGATCACCGCGTGAATACCGATGAGCGCGCCGCGCCGCACGGTGCAGCCGTGCAGCACCGCGCCGTGACCGACGTGCGCGTCGGCCTCGAGCAGCACGTCCTTGCCCGGAAAGCTGTGCAGGACGCAGTTGTCCTGGATGTTCGCGCCGGCGCCGACGATGATGCGGCCGAAGTCGCCGCGCAGTGAGGCGCCGGGCGCCACGTAGCAGCCGCGCGCGACGGTGACGTCGCCGATCAGCACCGCGAGCGGATGCACGAAGGCGCCCGCGTCGACGACCGGCGTAAATCCCTCGAGCGCATAAGCCGGCATTCAGGTGCGCCCTTTGCTGAGCACGGCCTGCACCCGCGCCCGAAACTCGGCGGACTTGAGCCTCACGGCGAAGAGCTGCGCCTCGGCGTCGATGCGCGCGAGAAGCTCCGCCGGATCGCCGCGCAGCAGCCGCCGTGTGAGGCGCAGCGACTCCACCGGTTGCTGCGCCAGGCGCCGCGCCAGGTTGCGGGCTTCATCGAGGAGTCGCGCCTCCTCGACCACTCGATTCACCAGACCGAGCCGCTCGGCACGTTCGGCATCGAGCGACTCGCCGAGGAGCAGCAGCTCCGCCGCGCGCTGCTGGCCCGTGAGCCGCGGGACCAGGAGAGAGCTCCCCGCCTCCGGCACGAGCCCCAATGTCACGAACGGCATCGTCAGCTGCGTGCCGCGCGCGGCGACAATGAGGTCGCAGTGCAGCAGCATCGTGACACCGATGCCGACGGTCACCCCATGTACGGCGGCCACCAACGGCTTCTCGCAGGCCGCAAGCGTTCGCAGCACGGTCATCACCGGGTGTGCGGAGCTGAACTCGGGTCCGCTGAGGAAGTCGTGGAGGTCGTTACCCGCGGTGAAGCTCGCCCCGGCGCCGGAGAGGAGCACGACGCGCACCGCCGGATCGGCGAGCGCCTCGTGCAGATGCCGCGCGAGCGCCTCGTACATGGCAAAGGTGATGGCGTTGCGCTTCTCGGGACGATTGAAGCGCAGCTCACAGATACCGTCCGCGCGGGAAGCCAGGATCTGCTCGCTCATGCGCAGCAGCTTGCCGGTGCCGCCGGCCGCGCGCAACCTCCGGCGGCCGGCGAAGTCGCGTGCTGTCAGTGTGCCGCGGCGGGAGGCGCCGCCGCAGCGGGCGCGCGGAAATCGACGCTGCCGTCGGCCGCGAGCCATACCAGCGCCGTCCAGGCGGCGACATTCTGCTCGAGCTGTTCGCGGTCGACCTTGTCCAGCGTGTCGTCTGCGGTATGGTGGACGTCGAAGTAATGCGAGCCGTCCTGGTGGAGCTCGAAGGCGGGAACGCCGGCTGCCACGGAAGGCTCCACGTCGGTGCCCGGGTTGCGGACAGTCTCTCCCGCGAGCAGTACGCCGATCGGCTGCAACACTCGCAGCAGGGTCCGGGCGAAGTCGCTCTTCATGACACCCGGCGGCAGCACCACGCGATAGACGCGATCGGTGCCGAAGTCGCTTTCTCCCGCGAGCACGTGGCCCGGGAGCTCGGCCTTGTGATTGTCCGCGTAGGAATGACCACCGAAGGCACCGAAGGGCGCCGCCGGCTGCGTGACCTCCTCGGAGCCGAAGAGCACCACGCGCACGGTGCGCCGCGGCGGCCGCGGCTGCTCACGGATGAGCTGGGCGGCAGCGGCGATGATCGCGGTGCCGGTGCCGTCGTCGATCGCGCCGGTCCCCTGGTCCCAGCTGTCGAGGTGCGCGCCCAGCAGCACCACCTCTTCGGGATGAGTGCTGCCGCGAATGTCGGCGATGACGTTCTGCGAGTGGGCGTTGGGCACGTAGGAGGCAGTCGAGAAGAGCCGGATCCGCACCTTCTCGCCGAGCGCGGCGAGGCGCTCGATCTGGTCGGCATCGGGGGCGGCGAGCGCGAAGGCCGGCAGCGCTACGCGGCCATCGACGTAGAGCGTCGTGCCGGTGTGGGCCAGGCGGGTGCTGTCGGTGCCGACCGAGCGCAGCACGAAGGCGATCGCTCCGCGCTTCGCCGCCTCGGCGGGCCCCTCCGAGCGGGCCGCGACCGCCACTCCATAGCCCGCGCCATCCTGTGTACGCACCATCCGCGCCGCGACGAATGCAATGCGGCCGGTGAGCGATGCAGGCGGCGCCGCCTTGAGATCATCGAGTGTGGGAAAGATCACGACCTCTCCCTCGAGACCGCCGGCGGGTGTGGGCGGGGACTCTCCGAGCGCCGCGACCGCCAGCGGCTGGGCGACCGGGGCGATGATCTGCGCCGACTCGGTGCCGCGCACCCAGGCGGTGAGCGGGAAGCTCTCGATGTGCACGTTGGTGAAACCGAGCGTCTTCAGCCGCTCGGCGGCCCACTCCGCCGCCTGGCGCTCGCTGTCCGAGCCCGCCGGGCGGGGACCAAAGCGCGTGGTGAGCTCGCTCACCCAGTCGTAGGCAATGCTCTCTCCCGCCAGAGCCGCATCGCGTAACTGGACGGCAATCTGCTCGTCCGAGGGACCGGCGTCGCGCTTCGGCGCGGCGTACGCGGGAAGCCAGGCCAGGGCGAGCAGCATGAGAGCCGCCCGCGTATAGACACCGGCTGAGTTGGTCACCAATCGCCCCGCTCGACTGTCCCGAGAGGCGCGCATTTTAGTGCATGGGATAGCGCCGCGGGCAAAAACCGCGCTTTTGCCGGCGGCAACCGACCCAATGGATTCAGGGAAGCTGCGCGACCGGCAGGGGCTTCGCCAGATAAAAGCCCTGGGCGAAGTCGACCCCGATGCGCCTGAGCTCATCGAGCACAGCCTGCGTCTCGACGCATTCCGCCACGGTGGCGATCCCGAGTGCGCGGCCGACGCGGCCGATGGCCTCGACCATGCTGCGGTTGATCGGATCCTGGGCGACGTGGCTGATGAACTGGCCGTCGATCTTGAGGAAGTCCACCGGCAATGTCTTCAGATACACGAACGAGGACACGCCCGTGCCGAAATCGTCGAGCGAGAACTTGCAGCCGCGCTGCTTGAGCTCCGTCATGAGAAAGCGTGCGTTCGACAGGCTGGTGACGGCTGCCGTCTCGGTGATCTCGAAGCACAGCGCCCGCGCGATTTCCGGGTCGCCGACGCTCTGCAGCACGAAGTCGACGAACGACTGCTCGTTGAGCGACGTGCCGGAGAGGTTCACCGCCAGCAGCGGCAGCGCTTCGCCGCGCCGCGCGCGCTGCGTCAGCAGCTCGAGCGCCCGCGTCACCACCCAGCGGTCGATCACGGGCATCACGTTATAGCGCTCGGCGGCGGGGATGAACTCCGACGGCGGCACCAGAGCGCCATCGTCGTCCCGCAGGCGCACCGTCAGCTCGTGGAACTTCGGCCCGGCAGCATCGCTCCCGAGCGGCACGATCGGCTGAAAATAGAGCTCGAAGCGGTTGTCCTCGGCGGCGCGCGTGACCCGCGAGACCCAGTGCATCTCGCGGTGGCGGTTGGAGACCCCTTGCGCCTCGTACACGTGGATGCGGTTGCGGCCCGCGTCCTTGGCGGCGTAGCAGGCGATATCGGCGGCGCTCATGACGCTGGTGACATTCTCCGTTTCTGCGCGGATCTGCACGATGCCGATGCTGGCGCCGACCGACAGCGTGCTCGCCGCCCATACGAAGCGGAAGTCGCGGATCGCCTGGCGGATCCCCTCGGCAATGCGCGTCGACTGCTCGGGAGTGCAGCCCTCGATCAACACGCCGAACTCATCGCCGCCGAGACGCGCAATGGTGTCGGTGGCGCGCACCCGGCTCTGCAGCAGTCCCGTGACGTCGCGCAGCAGGCGGTCGCCGGCCTGGTGACCGCAGGTGTCGTTCACCACCTTGAACTGGTCGAGATCGATGTACAGCAGCGCGTAAGAGCCTTCCCCGCGCTGCGCCGAGAGCAGGGCCGCGTGCAGCCGGTTGTCGAACTCGCGGCGGTTGATGAGACCGGTGAGCGCGTCGTGGCTCGCCTGGTAGGCGAGCGCGCGCTTCAGACGCCGCTCCTTGGTGACGTCGTGGAATACCACCACCGCGCCGATCACCCGGCCGTGGCGGTCGCAGATGGGAGCGGCGGATTCCTGGATGGCCACTTCGTGGCCGGCCCGCGTGATGAGCACTGCATGGTCGGTGGCGGTCCCGGTCTCGCCGCGCCCGAGGACGCCGGCGAGGGAATTGCCGATCGGCTCGCGCGTCAGCTCGTTGACGAGCCGCAGCACGGCGCCGAGCGGCTGGCCGCGCGCCTCGGCGAGACTCCACGCCGTGAGATTCTCGGCGATCGGGTTGAGGTACTCGATGCGGCCCTCGGCATCGGTGCTGATCACCGCATCGCCGATCGACTGCAGCGTCACCTGCGCGCGCTCTTTCTCGGCGAACATCGCCTGCTCGGCGCGTTTGCGGGCGCTGATGTCGACGACCGTGCCCTCGTAGCCGACGATACGCTGGCCCGCATCGCGGATCGGGCGGGCGTTCTCCAGGACCACGAGCTGCTGACCGTCGCGGCGGCGCATCAGGAACTCCGCATCGCGGATCTCCCCTTCCGCCTCGATGCGTCGCGCAAATTCCGCGCGGTCGGTCGGATCCCAGTAGAGCGCCGCCGCACTGGGGAGCGCGTAGAGCTCCTCGGCACTACCGTAGCCCATCATGGACACGAACGCGGGGTTGACCGACAGCAGTCGCCCGTCGCGGCCGCTCTGGTACACCCCCTCGGCAATGCTCTCGAAGAGCCCGCGGAACTTGGCTTCACTGCTGCGCAGCGCCTCCTCGGCCAGCCGCCGCTCGATGGCGATCCCGGCGAGCTGCGCGGCGCGCGCCATGATCTGTGACTCGGACTGCGTCGGTAAGCCCGGCTCGGTGCGGTACACGCCGAGAGCGCCGAGTACGTTGCCGCCGGCCGCCTTGATCGGGGTAGACCACGCGGCGCGCAGCGTGGACGCCAGAGCCGCCTCACGCAGCTCGCGCCAGAAAGGGTCCTTGGACACGTCTGCCACCAGCACCTGGCGCCCGAGGTAGACGGCGGCCGCGCACGAGCCATTGCGGATATCGATCGTGGCGCGCTCCAGTCCCGGACGCAGCGCATCGGGCAGCTGCGGCGCGACCAGATAGGCAAAGGACTGGCCGCCTTCGGCCAGCACGCTCACCGAGCACACCTTGCCGACTCCGGCCGACTCGACCAGGCTCGTGACGGAGGCCAGCACCTGAGGGAGCGAGGCATTGCGTGTCACCTGCTCGAACACTTCGCGCTCGGCGGCGGCCGCCCGCTCGCCCCGCTTGCGCTCGGAGATATCCGCGATGCTGCCGCGAACCAGGCTGCGGCCGCCGCTCGGCAGGCGCACCAGGCGCACCTCGCACATGATCTCGCGGCCGGCGGCGTTGCGATGCGACCACTCGAAGGTCGGAGTCTCGCCGGCGAGCGCCTGCTCGACATAGGCACGGGCACGCTCGGCGGAGGGCGAGCCGTCGGGCTGCCGCTCGGGACTCAGGTCGACGGGTCCCAGCTCGAGCAGCCGTGCACGGTCGAGTCCGAAGAGCTTCTGGCCGTTGACGTTGGCGTCGACGAAGCGTCCGGTCTCGCCGTCGAGCACCACGATCGCCTCGGGGGCGTGGTCCACCAGCAGCCGGTAGCGCGCTTCGCTCTCGCGCACCGCCTGCTCGGATTCGCGCCGCTCGGTCACATCACGCAGGCACAGCACGAACATCTCGCGCTGCGAGACCGGCGCCTTGCTGACGGCGATCTCGGCGGGGAAGGTCTCGCCGTTCTTGCGCCGCGCCCACAGCTCGCGCGCTTTCAGGTCGAGTCCGGTGTCGCCGGTGCTGGCGGCGAGGCGCTGCAGTGCCTCGGACACGCCCTCGCCATTGGCAAGCTTGGGCAGCAGCAGATCGATGCGCTGGCCGACGACCTCGGCCTCGTCGTAACCGAAGACGCGCTCGCCCGTGGGATTGAAGGTGCGGATTACCCCGTCACCATCGAGCGCCAGCACCACATCCTTGATGTGGTCGAGGATGATCTGCAGCCGCTCGGAGCTCTGCTCGCGCGCCTCGTGGGCCAGCGCGCGCGCCTCATCCGCCATGAGGCGCATCGACTCGACGATCCCGCGCCGTTCGCGCTCGGCCGTGTGATAGTGATCGTCGATGAGCCGCAGCAGCATGCCGAGATCCGGCGTGGCGCTCCCGGTACGCAGCTGCAGCTCCTTGAGCTGTGCGCGCAGCGCCGGGTGCAGGTCGGTCGCGCCCTCGGGGCGTGGGTCCGCCCGGACGAGCGTAGTGGTCTGCCCTGGGATCGCCTCCTGAGCCTCAGCGAGCGGCCGCATGGTCCGGGTGTTTGACATAATGAAGTCGAATGGGCCCGATTGAAATCATACGGGGCCCCTTGCGCGCGGCCCGTGAAGCCAATCGCGGTTCCGGGAGAGCGCTAGTGCGCCGCAGCACTCGCGGCCGGCTTCCCGGCGGCCCGGGTGGCCGCAAGGGCCGCCGCCGCATCGGCCAGACCGTTCCCGGCGATGACGGGAAACGAGTAAACCGGGTTGAGCGTCTGGCCGCCGGAAACCACCGCCATCGTCGCGCTCAGGGTGAAAATGCCGTCCCGCTTCGCGAGCACCTTGAGGCTGTGGTGAACCGGGACCCCGTACTGGAGCTTCTCGGTCGGGGCGACCTCGCCGCCGCTCACGACCTCGAGCCCGTCATCTCCCTGGAGGGTCCCTGAGAACTGGTCGAGGTTATCCGCCTGCGGCACCACGACCATATCGACGTCGACCGGCTCGCCGATGACCGGCCGGCCGGTGAGCTCGAATTTCACCTGCAGCAGCGCCGCCCCCGTCTTTCCGGTCACGACCCCCCCGACCAGATTGGGCGACAGCGAATCCGCAGGACTCACTACCTTCTTGACGGCTGCCGCCTTGGCGGCCTTGGCGGCGGCGCCGGAGTCGGTCTTGGACCCGCAGCCGAGGGTGCACAGGGCGAGCAGCAGGATGAGGCTGGTGGCTAAGTTGCGCATGAGGCGCGCACGTTACCTCAGGTGCCTACGTAAGCGCACGTACGGAATCGGCATTTCGGCTCAAGGCCTGCCGATTTCCTGCAGCAACGGCGGCTCGTCGATCGCTTCCATCTGCTCGAGCAGATCCTGCAGATACCCCTCCCAGTAGCGCTCCTCCCCCAGCCACGGAAATGCGCGCGGAAAGGCCGGATCGCTCCAGCGATGCGCCACCCAGGCCGCATGATGGAGCATCCGCAGCCCGCGCAGCGGCTCGACGAGCCTGACCTCCCCGAGATCGAAGTCTGCGAACTGCTGATAGCCCTCGAGCAGCTCGCCCCACTGGCGCTGCTGCTCCGCCGGCGGCCCGGAGAGCATCATCCACAGATCCTGCACACGCGGGCCCATCAGGCAATCGTCGAGATCGACGAAAGCCGGCCCGTGCTCGTTCCACAGGAGATTCCCGAGATGGCAGTCGCCGTGCAGACGGATCGCGCGGACCTCCCCCACCGCCGCGAATGCGGCCGTGATCCGCTCGAGCAGCGCGCCGCTCACCGAGGAGTAGCGCGCCGTGAGTGCCTGGGGGAGGAGCTCGCTCGCGAGCACCTGGGCGCGGGCATCCCATCCGAGTCGCTGGATAGTCAGGTGCGGGCGCACGGCGAAAGGGCGCAGCGCCCCTATCTGATGGAGACGCGCCACGCTGCGCCCCAGGAGCTGCAACGCCTCGTGCCGATCGAGCTCGGGGGCCCGGCCGCGCATCCAGGGAAAACACGCGAAGCGGAACTCGCGATAGCGCACCAGCGTCTCACCCCCGAGATGGAGGGGAGCCGCCACCGGCAGCTCGGCGGCTGCCAGCTCGCCGGTGAAGGCATGCTCTTCGAGGATCTGCGCATCGGTCCAGCGCGCCGGGCGGTAGAACTTCAGCACCAGAACGCCGCGCTCGCCGTGCAGCTGGTAGACGCGGTTCTCGTAGCTGTTGAGCGCGAACAGCCTTCCGTCGGGGTCGAGTCCGACGGCGGCGGCGGCGTCCAGCACCACCTCGGGGGTGAGCCCGCTGAAAGGCTGCAGCTCGCTGCCGGCGCTTTTGCGTATCATCGCAGCCCTTGCGTCACCACAATGTGGTCGAAATGGAGTCCATGGAACGCGGCAGCATATTAGTCACCGGCGGTGCGGGCTATATCGGCAGTCACGTCGTGCTGCAGCTGCGCTCGCGCGGCGAGCGGGTGGTGGTGCTGGACGATCTGTCGCGCGGTTTCCGCCGCGCGGTCATCGATGCGCCGCTCGTCGTGGGCCGGGTGGACGATCGCGACACGGTGCGCTCGCTCCTGCGGGCGCACGCGGTCGATACCGTCATGCACTTCGCCGCTTACACCATCGTGCCCGAATCGGTGCGCGAGCCGCTGAAGTACTACGGTAACAACACCTGCGCGACGCGGGCGCTGCTCGAGTGCTGTCTCGATGAAGGGGTGCCGCGCTTCGTGTTCTCCTCGACCGCGGCCGTATACGGTATTCCCGCCGACGGCGCAGCCGCCGAGACTACAGCGACCGCTCCCATCAACCCCTACGGCACCTCCAAGCTCATGTCGGAATGGATTCTGCGCGACCTGGCCGCCGCCAGCGCGCTGCGCTACGTGGCACTGCGCTACTTCAACGTCGCGGGATCGGATACCTCCGGACGCATCGGCCAGGCCACGCCGAACGCGACGCTGCTGGTGAAAGTGGCGTGCGAGGCGGCAGTCGGCAAGCGTCCCGGCGTGTCGATCTTCGGCACCGACTACCCGACGCCCGATGGCACGGGCGTGCGTGACTATCTGCACGTCGAGGATCTCGCCCGCGCGCATCTCGACGCGCTCGCCTACCTGCGCGGCGGCGGCGCATCCGCGACCCTCAATGTGGGCTACGGTCATGGCTACAGCGTGCGGCAGGTGCTCGCCGCGGTCGAGCGGGCTGCCCAGGTGAAGCTGCGGGTAGAGGAGCAGCCGCGCCGCGCGGGCGACCCACCGGCGCTCATCGCCCGCGCAGAGCGCATCCGCAAGGAGCTCGGCTGGGAGCCGGCCCTCGATGATCTCGACGCCATCGTGCGCACCTCGCTCGAATGGGAGCGCCGGCTGCAGCGGGATCCCTGGTGAGGAGCGCCCTGTAGTCGGCTCGTCGACAGCGTGTCGCCATTCGCAGACACCCCGCGCTGACGCCCGGTAGAATGGCCCCCATGCAGTGGGCTCGCCCCAAGTCGCTGAGTGGCTTGATGCTGGTCGGCCTGGCGCTGATCGCCGGACCGCTGCTTGCGGCCATTGTTACGGCCGTGCTCCAGATGCGCAGCCTCGCCGACCGGGGACACCGGATCATCGTCGAGGGTGTGGCTGCGGCGCGCGCCAGCCAGACGCTGTACGCGCAAATCGCCTCCCTCGAGCGCACCGCCCGACTCTTCAACGTCCTCAACGACCGCAAGATGCTCGAGGTGTACCGCACGCAGGACGAGCAGCTCACCCTGACCCGCAATCAGCTGCGCCGCAATGCCACCGACGACACGCGCGGCACCCTCGATCAGCTCGGTCAGCTGCAGGCAAGCACCCGCTTCATGGTGCTGTCGACGCCGGCGAGCTCCGGCGCGGTTGCGACTGCGGATCTGTCGGAGCGCTTCAGCCAGCTGTCGACGCTCGTCGATCAGGTAGCGCGGCAGAGCAACGCCGAGATCGACACCCAGGTCGCCGCGCTGGAGACACAGACGCTGCGCGCCCGCCAGCAGCTCCTGTGGGAATCGGCGCTGCTGGTCCCGCTCGCGATCCTCGCGCTCATCGTCCTCACCCTCGGCGTCGGCCGGCCGCTGCGTCAGCTCGACCGTGCCATCAGCGAGCTGGGCGAAGGCACCTTCACCAACCCGATCGCAGTTCCGGGTCCCCACGACCTCGAGCGCCTCGGCCGCCAGCTCGAGTGGCTGCGCCAGCGGCTGCTCGAGCTCGCGCACGAGCGCAACCGCTTCCTGCGCCACATGTCGCACGAGCTGAAGACTCCGCTCGCCAATATCCGCGAAGGCACCGAGCTCCTCATGGATGGCGCGGTCGGCGAGCTCGACTCGAACCAGCGTGAGGTCGCGGCGATCCTGCGCGAGAACGGCATCAAGCTGCAGCGCATGATCGAGAATCTGCTGTCGTTCAGCGCCTGGCAGACCTCGAGCGGCGGTCTCGAGACCACGGAGTTTCGCCTCCGTCCGCTGGTAAAGCAGGTGCTGGAGAATCAGCAGCTGACGCTCCTCTCGCAGCGCGTGCGGCTCGATGTGCGGGTGGAGGACCTCGTGCTGGTGGCCGACCGCGGCAAGATCCGGCTGATCCTCGAGAACCTGGTGTCGAATGCGGTCAAGTACTCGCCCAAGGGCGGGACCATCTTTCTGCGGGCGCGGGCCAGCGCGGACCGCCTGGTGCTGGATGTGGCCGACAGCGGCGCGGGCATCCCCAGGGAGGACCGCGCGCATATCTTCGAGGCTTTCTACACGGGCCGGGCCGCACGCAGCACGGCCGTGAAAGGCACCGGCATCGGCCTCTCGGTAGTGCTCGAGTTCGTCTCGGCCCATAAGGGCACCGTGGAGATCCTCGACGGCGAGTTTCCGGGGGCGCACTTTCGCATCACGATGCCCATCAACATGGACGATGGCGAGCCGGCGAGCTCGGGCGCCAAGGCCAAGGCGCATGCGCATGCAGCCTGAGCATCCGGTGGGGCACCGCGCCGCGGCTGCGACCGTGATCGCCGCGGCACTCTGGCTCGGCGCCTGCACCGGCGGCCTGATGACGGGTACCCGCGGTTCCTCCGCGCCGCCTGCAGCCCAGGGACCCTCGGTCTCTGCGATGGTGCTGTCCGAATACCTGTTGCTGCTGCAGAAGCTGGTGCAGGGCAGCGCTTCGGAGCAGGCGGAAATCGTCGCCACCGCACGCAACGAGTATGAGACGGCGCCCACGCCGAGCCGCCAGCTCAAATTCGCCCTGATCCTGGCGACCCCGGGCCACCCGGCCACCGACCAGCCGCGGGCGCAGGGACTGTTGCGCCAGCTGATGGCGCACCCGGAGTCGCTGCTGCCGGCCGAGCGCGCCCTCACCTTTCTCGAGCTTTCGCAAATCGACGACCATTTGACGCTGGTCGCCGAAAACCGCAGGCTGCAGACGGACGCGGTACGGGAGGATCAGGCGCGCACGGCGAATGCCAACCGCCGCTTGCAGGCCGAGCTCGATGAGAACGCGAAGCTTCGCAGGGAGCTCGACGAGGCACGTGCCAAGCTCGACGCCATCGCCAACATCGAGCGCTCGCTGAATGAGCGCAAACCGAAGAATCCTTGAATTGAGCTGGAGCGGGAGGAGCTGGCCGTGAACCAGACCGGAAAACGCAAAGCGCGCATTCTCGTGGTCGACGACGACCCGGGACTGCTGCGCCTGCTGACGATTCGCCTGCGCGCCGAGAGCTACGACGTCGAGGCGGTCGAGAGCGCGGCACAGGCGCTAGCCGCCGCCAGCCGCTTCCGCCCCGACCTGGTCATCACCGACCTGCGCATGGACCACATGGACGGCATCGGCCTCCTGAAGGAGCTGCAGAATCGCTGGCCGGGCCTCAAGGTCATCATTCTCACCGCGCACGGCACCATTCCCGATGCGGTGCAGGCCACGCAGATGGGAGCCTTCGGCTTCCTCACCAAGCCGGTCGACAAGCAGGAGCTGCTCGATCAGGTGCAGAAGGCGCTGCGCATCTCGGGCTTCGGCGCATCCGATGAGGACTGGCGCGCGGAGATCGTGACACGCAGTGCCCTCATGGAAGAGAAGCTGGCGCAGGCGCACATGGTCGCCGGCACCGACGCCCGCGTCCTCATCACCGGCGAAAGCGGCACCGGCAAGGAATTGCTGGCGCGAGCCATCCACCGCGGCAGCCCGCGGCGCAACAAGCCCTTCGTGGCGATCAACTGCAGCGCCATGGCGGAGAACCTGCTCGAGTCGGAGCTCTTCGGGCAGGAGAAAGGCGCCGCCGCCGGGGCCAACCGCCCGCAGCGCGGCCTGTTCGTCGGCGCCGACGGCGGCACCCTGATGCTCGATGAGATCGGCGACATGCCGATGCGGCTGCAGGTGAAGCTGCTGCGCGTGCTGCAGGAGAACGCGGTTCGCCCCGCGGGCGGCAACGATCCCGTTGCGGTCAACGTGCGCGTGATCTCCGCCACGCACCGCGACCTGCAGCAGCTGATGAGCAGCCAGCAGTTCCGCGAGGACCTCTACTACCGGCTGAACGTGGTGCACATCGAAATGCCGCCGCTCAGCCGCCGCCGCGAGGACATCCCGCTTCTGGTCGCGCATTTCCTCGCGCAGATCGCCCGCGAGAGCGGCGTGCGCAAGATCTATGCACCCGAGGCGGTCGAGCTGCTCGCCACCGCCGACTGGCCCGGTAACATCCGTCAGCTGCAGAACGTGGTGCGCCAGAACGTAGCGCTGTCGCAGACACCCATCATTCCGGTGGAGATGGTGCAGCAGTCGCTCGGGGGGTCGCCCGGGCGCCTGCCCTCCTTCGACGAAGCGCGCGATGAGTTCACGCGCAGCTACCTGTCGCAGATCCTGCAGATCACCGGCGGTAACGTCAGCCAGGCGGCGCGCCTCGCACGGCGCAACCGCACCGACTTCTACAAGCTCCTCGCGCGTCACCAGCTGACGCCGGAGGAATTCAAGCAGCGCGTCTAACGGGGGGCGGCGGCAGCCACCGGAAAATCGGCTGCACAGCGCCCGAGCGGCAGCAGCCGCTCGTTCGCAGCGCAGATGGCCTCCATGGTTGCCGGCTTGCCCCTGAACCTGAAGGTGAGACCGTCCTTCACGGTCAGCAGCCCCGCCGGAGAAGGATCGGCAGCCCAGAGCGGCGGCGCACGCGGCTCGCCATAGGGCGGCCGATAACCGAGAAAGCCGAGCAGACTCGCGAAGATATTGAAGTGGCTGGTGCGGCCGAAGTTCTCGCGGCTCGCCTGGCGCAGAATCGCCGACCATTTCTCGCTGGCCGTGAAGACGATGAGCGGAACGCGGCTGGTGGAGCGCGGCACGCTGGTGCAGTGCGTGAGGGTGATGCCGTGCTCGCGCCAGAGATTCTGGCCGTGGTCGGACGTATAGATGAGGACCGTGCTCGTGTCCCGAGGGAGCCGCGGCAGCGCCTGAAAGAACGAGTTGAGGTTCCATTCGACCGCATTGCGATAGGAGTTCCTGAAGGGCACGGTCCCCGAGAGCACGTCCATGGTGCCGAGCATGTGCTGCTGGTTGGCGAAGGCGGCGTGAGGATCTCCGGCAAAGCCTGCCGTCGGCTGATAGCGCGCCGCTGAGGCGGGATATTTCGAGTCATAGGGGAAGTGAGGGCCGACCTTGTTCACGTAGATGAATTGCGGCGTGTCTCGCGCCGTCAGCTGCGCAACCAGCTTGCCCGCCGCGCCATCGCGCAGATCGATGGGCACGTCCGGAAACACATACACGTGATCGATGAAACTGCGCTCGCGCGCACTCATCCAGTTGTGCAGCACATCGCTCTGATCCTGACCATCGATATAGACGGTCTCGTATCCGGCACGCTTGGCGTACTCCCAGATGCTCGCGTCCCTCTCCAGATCTTCGCTCAGGTGTAACGGACGCGGTCCGGCCCTCAGAATCAGATTCGAATCGGAGCTGCAGTCGCCGCCGGAGACCGCGGGCCCGAAGTCGTATTCGATGCCCGACGGGAGGGCGTGCGCGTCGATCCGGACATCCGAGCCTTGCCTGAATACATCGTCCACGACGCTCTCATCGACGACGTAGACGACGTGGGTGAGACCCGCGTGCGGTGTGTCCGCGACCGGGAGATGTGGATAGGCAGTGCGCCCGAAGTGCTGATCCGCGAACAGGGCCTCCGCGTACGCGAGGATTCTCAGGGGAGGCGGGAGCCCGGCGGTTCCCCGGCCGCCGCGCACCCAGCAGATGGCGGCGATGACGGCGCTCGCCAGGCACAGGGACAGCACCCCCGCCGTCCTGGCTGCGGTCGTCGCATACGCGGCCGGATCCTTTCGCAAGGCGGAGAACAGCAGCACGGCGGCGAGCGGAAGGTTGAGGAGAACTGCCGTGACGACCTGGGGGCGATACTGAGCCGCGGCGTCGCCCGCGTAGGCCCGGGCGTCCAGCATGCGCTCGAAGCCGAGCGCCTCGAGCGGTTCCCTGGACGCCAGGTAGTACGCACAGATGAAGACCGCCGACGCGAGAAACAGCGGTGCGATCAGTACACGCACGCTGCGCGGAGCGCAGCTGAGAAAGAACCAGAGACAGCACCCGCTCAGCACCCACACGGCAACGTATGCAGTGGTGGTTGCGAAGCCCGAATCATGGGCCAGGACGGCAAGCCTCGCTGCGAGCTCCGGTCCGGCGCTTAGAATCAGGGCGAGCAGCGTGGCCGCCAGGAATGCGAGCTCTGACCTTGTTCGTCCCTGAGTCATCGATGTCGAAATGTGACACCGAGATTATGAATTTATTACGGGCCGACCCCCTCCTTTGGCTCGTGCGTGCCCTAACCCATTGATAATTGCACTACACTAGGCTCCCGTGACGGATGCCGCCGAGACCCGGGTCCGCCAGTTTCGCGACGCGCTGGGGGCGTTCGCAACCGGCGTGACCATCGTAACGACCCGCACCCCGACGGGGGTGGACGTCGGCCTCACCGCCAACAGTTTCAACTCCGTCTCCCTCGAGCCGCCGATGGTGCTCTGGAGCCTCGCCAAGGCCGCCAAGAGCCTCCCGGCCTTCCTCGATAGCGGCTACTTCGCGGTACACGTGCTCGCCGCCTCGCAGGAGGAGCTGTCGCACACCTTCGCCACCCGCGGGGCCGACAAGTTCGCCGGCCTCGCCATCGAACGCGGGCGGGGCGGCATTCCGCTGCTGGACGGGTGCTCGGCGCGCTTTCAGTGCCGCACCGCCGTCAAGTACGAGGGCGGCGATCACGTGGTGTTCATCGGCGAAGTGGAGGCCTTTGACCACTTCGGACGCCCGCCGCTGGTATTTCACGGTGGCCGTTATGCGGCGACCGTGGTGCGGCCGAAGGTGGCGGCGTCGCCGTCCACCGAGGCTGCGGATCCCGACAGCAGCTTCAGCGAGGACTTCCTCATTTTCCTGGTAGGGCGCGCGCACTTTCAGCTGTTCCTCGGCCTGCAGCGCGATCTCGAGCGCCATGGCCTCACCGAGTGGCAGTGGTTCGTGCTCAGCATCCTCGGGGTGCGCGACAACCGCACCATAGCCGAGCTCGACCGTATCCTCTGGCGCACCGGCACACGAGTCACGTACGAGCTGGTGGCGGGCCTGGCGGCGGCGGGACTTGCGCAGCTGCACGGCAGCAACGATCCGAATGCGCGGGTCACCCTGACCGAGGAGGGCCGGCGGGTCGTCATCGAGCTGGTTGCCGCCGCCAAGGCCACCGAGTCGCACGCCGAGAGCAATCTCGGGTTCGCGGAGTCACAGCTTCTCAAGCAGGCGTTGCGCAGCATCATCCGCGAGACCGACCCGGGGCTGCCGCCGCTGCGCTCCTCCACCTACAGCGAGTGACACCATGACCGAAGGCCACGCCGCACAGCTCGCCGCCGTGCGCACCATCGCGACCGAGGTCGCCGCGCGTTACGCCGGCGAGGTCGATGCCGGAAGCCGCTTCCCGCGCGAGAGCCTCGAGGCGCTGCGCAGCGCCAGGCTGCTGTCGGCTGCGGTTCCCGTGGAGCTCGGCGGCGCCGGCGCCGGCATGCGCGAGCTCGCGGCCCTCTGCTCGACACTCGCACGCGGCTGCGGCGCGAGCGCCATGGTGCTGGCGATGCACTATTCGCAGGTGGCGTGCATCGTACGCCATGCGCAGGACTCCGCCTTCTTCCGCGACTATCTGCGCGAGCTGGCAGCGCGGCAGTATCTGCTCGCCTCGATGACCTCGGAGAACGGCACCTTCGGCGAGACCCGCACCAGCATCTGCGCGGTCGAGCGCGCCGCTGGCAAGTTCAAGCTCGATAAGGATGCGACCACCGGCTCCTATTGCGAGCACGCCGACGGCATCCTGGTCACCTGCCGCCGTGCGGCCGATGCCCCCGGCACGGACCAGGTACTGGTGCTGGTGCGCAAGGGCGACTACACCCTCACCCAGACAACCACCTGGGACGCGCTCGGCATGCGCGGCACCTGCAGCCCGGGATTCAAGCTCGCCGCTCGCGGCCCGGAGGAGCAGATCATCCCCGGCTCCTTCGCCGACTCTTCGGCGCAAACCATGGTGCCCTATTCGCACATCCTCTGGTCGAGCCTCTGGTGGGGCATCGCAGCGGATGCGGTGGCACGCGCCTCCGAATTCGTGCGTGGCACGGCGCGGCGCAATCCGGGCACCGTCCCTCCAACCGCGCTGCGCCTCGCCGAGGTCTCGACGCGGCTGCAGGCGATGCGCCACAACTGGCTGGCCCTCGCCGCCGAATTCGACGCTCTCACCGAACGCGGCGGCGCCGGAATGCAGGAGCTGCTCACGATCGGCTGGGCGCTGAAGCTCAACAACCTGAAGATCGGCGCCTCGCAGGCCGCGCCGCGGATCGTGCACGATGCGCTGCAGATTACCGGCATCCTCGGCTACAAGAACGACTCGCCCTTCAGCCTCGGCCGGCACTACCGCGACGTGCTGTCCGCCTCGCTCATGATTTCCAACGACCGCATCGCGGGCAAGAACGCCTCGATGCTGCTGATCTACAAGGACCCCTGAGCGCGCTCGCCCCTGGCGCAGCCAGGCGTTTCAGCGCGGCACGAAGAATTCGACGTAGGCGAGGATTTTTCCGTCGCGAACCTCGATCAGGTCGACCAGCTCGGTCGACACCAGCGCTCCGGTGATCTTGGAATGGATATTCACACGCCAGTGCGCTGCGGCTCTCGCGCCCTCGATAGTGAGAGACAGCAGCTGGTAGTCGCGCAGCCTGAAGGTCTTCACCAGCACCGAGAGCCATGGCCGGATCTGCTGCGCACCGCGCGCTTCGACGGCGATCGGCTTGCCGTCGCTCGTGCCCTGAATTCGCAGGTGCGCATCCGGGGAAAAGAGCGCACACAGCTGCTCGAGGTTCGCCTCGAGGCGCGCTGCGTGCAGCGCCCGCAGCGACTGCTCTACTTGCTCACGCTGGGTCATGGTTTACTCCCCGTCACGGGCTTTGCCTCGCGAGCAGCGAGCGCACATCCATACCCATGAGCTCGAATGCATTACTGGCATACGGAATGAGCGCACCCAGGCCATAGAACAGGTGAATCATACCGGCATGGCAGCGGTATGTGCTCGGGACCCCTGCCTCGCGCAGGCGTTCGGCGTACGCCGCCCCCTCATCGCGCAACGGATCGTACTCCGCAGTATGCACGCAGGTAGGCGGAATGCCTCCGGCCGGCACGCCACGCAGCGGCGATACCCGCGGGTCGGCTCGGTCGACCCCTGGGGGCAGGTAGTGGCGGAGGTCGTGCTCCAGAGTCGCGCGGTCCACGAGGTAGCCTTCGCCCAGCGCGCGCCGGGAAGCACTCTCGGCGGCGTAATCCATGATCGGGCACAACAGGAACTGGCCAGCCAGGTGCGGCCGGCCGGTCGCCGCGGCGGTATGACATACGACAGCCGCAAGCGTTGCGCCCGCCGAGTCGCCGCAGACGACCAGGCGTCCGGGATCGAGAGCCAGCTCAGCGGCGTGCCCGGCTATCCATGAGGCAGCGGCGCACCCGTCCTCGATGGCAGCGGGAAACGGATGCTCCGGTGCCAGCCGATAGTCGACGGAGAGCAGTCGGCAGCCGCTCGCGGCCGCCAGCGAGCGGCAGATTCCGTCGTGCGTATCGAGGCTGCCGGCGACAAAGCCTCCGCCATGAAAATAAATCAGGCCTGGCAATACTTCCCGGGTGTCAGCGCCGGGCGGAGTATAGATCCGCAGCCTGAGCTGCGACTCAGGCCCGGGGAGCGTGCGGTTCTCGATGCTCCCCATAGCCCTTGCCGGTCCCGAAAAGCTCAGCAGCTGGACGAGAGAGTGGCGGCGCTCTTCTGCCGAGAGATTGAGTGTGCCGGCGGCGCCCGAAGCCGCCAGCGTATCGAGGAATCGCCGCACGCGGGCATCGAGTGGCATGAGCCTCCCGGGAGAACGCCGGGCTAGGGAGCCGGGGTAGTCGTCACAGCTCGAGGGCGCGCCGCACCGACGCCGGCCAGCGATCGGGCTCGACTCCGTGATTCGCAAAGAGCGCCACTGTGAGACGATCCATGCCAAAGGCTACGCAGCCCGTGTGGACCGGCTCCTCGCTGTCGCTGGCCTTGATGCCCCAGACCTGCCCGAAATGCTCACGGTGATAGTTGAAGCTCATGCACGCGGTGGGCCTGGCACCCGCGTAATAAGGGATCAGCAGCTCGAACTTGAGTGATTGCTGCAGCTGGCTGACGGCCATGATCTGGCCGACACGGCCGAAGAACGGGTCATTGGCTACTTCCACGGTGTGCGGCAGTACCAGCTCGGTGGCGATCTCGCGGGCGCGCGCTATCCAGGCCTCGCGGAACGTCGTGATGTTCTCCGGCGAGCCGATGCGCACGAACTCGCGCATGCGGAAGGACTGCAGGCGGTCGAGCGAGCGCGAGGGCTCGCGGCGGAAGCAGTCGGCGGCGACGTCGGCGATGACGCCGTCGGCCGGCAGCGGTCCACGCGCAGCTACCAGGGGATACAGCGGGTAACAGGCCGCCGGGGTCAGCACGAGGTCGGCGGCCGCGAGCGAGCTGGTCCAGCCGCCTTCACTTTCGTGCCGATCGGCCGCAGCGCGAATGGCAGCCTCGCTGCCGTGCAGCGTGCAAACGCAGCCGAGAAGATTCGGAAAGCTCTTCAGATACCCCGACTTCTCCAGCTGCCGGCGGTTCATGACCGGCGGGAAACGCATCACTTCGGCACGTGCATCGCGCAGCCGGTCGACCAGCGCGACCACCCGGGCGAATACACGCTCATACAGCGCCGTACGCGCGTACACGCCTTCGGACCCGAGCCCGAGGAAGAGAGCCGGGGCGATGCCTGCGAGCGGGTCGGCCGTCTGTGCGCCGTTGTCGGCCGATGAGGCACTCATGCTTGAGGTCATTCGCTGAGGAATCTCGGAATTGGATTCAGGAGCGCCGAAGACGCCAGATTCGACAGGATGCGGTCGTTATTGATCATGATAGGCGATGAAAGGACATCGCGCAGGTAACGTCCGATGCTGTAGTCGCCGTCATTTCGGTACCCCGAGAGCCCGCACGCCCGCATGGCGCTCATCACCGTCGCAGCGGCGAGCTCCGAGGCCTCCACTTTCGTCAGCGTGATGAGCGTCTGGAAGTCGAGCGCCGCAAGCGCCTTCGGGTCGTCCATGCATTCGGTGTAGCGGCGCAATGAGGTCGTCAGCATGCTGCGCAGCGTGCGCAGCGTGGTCAGGGCTCTGGTGAACTGCGGTGCGCCGGGCGGCAGCTGCCCGTTGCTGTGGCGCATGGCGTTACGAATGAAGGCCTGGGCGCGCTGAGTCGCCCCGGCAGCAATGCCGGTCCACACCGAGCCCCATAGCAGGTGCGCAAACGGCACCATGGTGCGCGAATGAATGACCTCGTACGGCTCCGGCAGAACCTGCCCGGCGTCCGCATGCGCCTTGAGCGTGTAGCCCTCGCTGCAGGTACCGCGCATGCCGAGCGCGTTCCAGCCCTGCAGCCTGGTGAGTGTGTAGTCGGCCTTGAGGAGCGCGACCAGCACCTGATCGGAGCCCGCGGCATCCGCGGCGCGGCGCGCCGTGGTGACGACGCCGTCGGCGTGGGCGCCATAGGAAATAACACTCGCCTTGCGTTCCAGGCTGATGCGTCCGCCGTCGTGATACTCGACCGGCGCCTCACTCGAGCGAATGTCACCGCCGCGCTGACCCTCGGTGGTCGATGAGGCGAGCAGCAGCTGATCGCTGCAGAGCGTGCGCAGAATGCGCTCGAGAGCCGGCCGGTCGCCACGGTGACGCGTGATGCAACCGACTTTCACCTGGTGCATCGCGTAGATCATGCCGGTCGACGAGCAGGACTGCCCCAGCAGGAAGCAGACGTCCGCGGCGTCGCCTATCGGGCGTCCCTCGCCCCCGAGCGCCGCCGGCACGAGAATGCCGAGCAGTCGCTCGGCCTTGAGCGCCGCCACGGCTTCCGCCGGGAATCTCCCGCTGCCGTCTACTGCCGCGGCGTGCTCCGCCGCCACTTTCGCCACGCGCTCGGCTCGCGCCTTCAAATCACCCTGGATAGTGGCGGCAATGCCGCGGCCCTCTGTCAGTAGCTGCGCTTCCATTAAGTTAATTGCGACTCCCGCGTCGGTTGTTATGCTTTGTGCTAGAAAGATAGCGCAAGCAGCCCGCTAATGCATCGCAACTTCAAGGTTTTTCGGCCGGCGTCACAGCCCCCGAGGACAATTACACCATGCCGGTAGAAATCGACGCATACGGCGCCGCAGGTACCCTGGCTCATAAGACGTCCGTGCGGCGGGTACGCAACAGCATCGTCATCGGGCTGGTGAACAATATGCCGGACGCGGCGCTCGAGTCGACCGAGGCACAGTTTTCCAGCCTGCTGCTCGCGGCCGCCGGGACCGCGCGGTCGGTGCGGCTGCGCTTCACTTCCATTCCCGAGCTGAGCCGCGGCGCGCAGGCACGGCAGCACATCGCCCGCTCCTATTGGCCCATCGAGACTCTGCTGGCCGAAGCGCCCGATGCGCTGATCGTTACGGGCACCGAGCCGGTTGCGCCGCGACTGCGGGAGGAGCCCTACTGGCCGCGCCTCGCTGCGCTCCTGGACTGGGCCGATGCGCACTGCATCGCGAGCGTCTGGTCATGCCTCGCCGCGCACGCGGCGGCCGAGCATTTCGATGGCATCGCGCGGCGGCGACTTGCGCAGAAGCGCTGTGGCGTCTACGCGCACGGGCTGCTTGCCGGTCATGCCCTGCTCGAAGGTGTCGCCGCGCCTCTGCCGATGCCCCACTCGCGCTGGAACGAGCTGCCCATCGAGGCGCTGCGCGCGGCAGGCTATGCCGTCCTGAGCTTCTCTCCCGAAACCGGGGCTGACGCCTTCGTGCGCCACGAGCGCAGTCTCATGCTCTTCTTTCAGGGACATCCCGAATACGAGGACACGACGCTGCTCAAGGAGTACCGGCGCGACGTCGGCCGCTATCTCGCCGGGCAGCAGCCGCACTACCCGACGATGCCGCACGGCTACCTGCCGGCGGAGGCCGTTACGGCTCTCGAGAGCTTCAGGGAGCGTGCCCTCGCGCGGCGCGCCCCGGAGCTGCTCGGCGGCTTCCCGTTCGCCGCCGTGGCTGCCGTCCTTGCCAATACCTGGCGCCCGTCGTCGGTGGCGATTTACCGCAATTGGCTCGATTTCATCGCCGCAGCAAGGACGCGCGGCGCGGAAGAAGTATCATTAGCGGGCTTATGAGCCCGCCTCCCGAGGATCAAGTCCCACCCTCAGCGCTCCGCGACCGGCTGCTCGGGCTCGTCGAGAAAATACTCGAGCGCCCCGGCGCCGGTCCGTCGCTGCCGGCCGAGGCGGCGCTGAGCGAGCTCGGCGTGAGCTCCCTCAAAATGGTGGGTCTGATGCTCTCGATCGAAGCGGAGTTCGATCTCAGCATCCCGCAGAACGACATCACCCCGGAGAACTTCCGCTCGATCGCCTCGATTGCGGCCCTGGTGGCCCGCCTGACAGCGGACAGGGGCTGAGCCCGATCAGCCGGTCGCCGCTGCGAGCGCCTGGTCGATGTCTTCGAGGATATCGTCGATGTGCTCGATGCCGACGCTGAGTCGCATCGTCTCGGGGCCGATGCCCGCCTGACGCTGCTCCTCGGGTGACATCTGGCGATGCGTCGTCGAGGCAGGGTGGCAGGCGAGCGACTTGGCGTCGCCCAGATTCACCAGCCGCTTGAAGAGCCTGAGCGCGTCGTAAAAGCGCGTTCCCGCATCGTAGCCGCCACGGATCGCGAACGTCATCAGGGAGCAGGCGCGGCCGCGCAGGTACTTCTGGCAGAGCGCGTGGTATGGGTTGTCGGGGAACCCGGCATAACTCACCGAGCTGACCCGGGGGTCGGCGCGCAGGAACTCCGCCACCCGACGCGCGTTCTCGACATGGCGCTCGACGCGCAGCGACACGGTCTCGATGCCCTGCAGAAGCAGGAAAGCGTTGAACGGCGAGAGCACGGCGCCCATGGTGCGCTGAAAGACGCTGCGGGCACGCCCGAGAAAGGCCTTATCGCCGTAATGATCGGTGTAGACCAGTCCATGGTAGGACTCATCGGGTCGCGTCAGGCGCGGGTAGCGGTCGGCGTGCTCGGTCCAGCGAAAGCGGCCGCTGTCGATGATCGCGCCGCCGAGCGTCGTGCCGTGTCCGCCGAAGAACTTGGTGAGCGAATGCACGACTATGTCGGCGCCGTAGTCGATCGGCTTCAGCAGCACCGGAGTCGCGACCGTGTTGTCGACGACGAGGGGGATGCGCGCGCGGCGCGCGATCGCGGCGAGCGCTTCGAGGTCGCAGATGTTACCGGCCGGGTTCCCTACCGACTCGCAGAACAGCGCGCGCGTGTTCTCGTCTATCAGTGCCCCGAGGTCGGCGGGTTTGTCGGACTTCGCCAGACGCCCCTCGACCCCCAGGCGCGGCAGGATGTGCGCGAACAGCGTATGCGTCGTCCCGTAGAGCTGCGGTACCGACACGATGTTCTGGCCGGTTTCCGCCAGATTCAGCATGGTGTAGTACATCGCCGTCTGCCCGGAAGCCACCGCGAGCGCGTCGATCCCGCCCTCGAGCATCGCTACGCGCTTCTCCAGCACATCGACCGTCGGGTTGCCGATGCGGGTATACCGATAGCCTTCCGCCTCGAGATCGAAGAGCGCCGCGCCGTGCGCCGCGCTGTCGAAGGAGTAGGCGACCGTCTGATAGATGGGGACCGCGACTGCCTTGGTAGCCGGGTCGCCGGCGAAGCCGCCGTGCAGGGCGATGGTCTCAGGCCTCATGTTCCGCCTCATATAGAATCACGTTCGCATGATGACAGCTAGCCGGGACGAACGCACAGGCTCACCTCTCAAGGCGTGGGTGCGCGCGCTCGAGCGCACCGGCGCGATCGGACGCGATCCGACGCTCACTCTGCCGGTGCTGATCGACACCCTCGCCGAGCGCTACGGCGAGCGCGACGCCCTCATCGGCCCCGAGACGCGCTTCACCTACCGCGCCCTGGCGGAAGCCAGCCATCGCTTCGCCCGCTGGGGCCTCGCCCAGCGCCTCGCGCGCGGCGATGTGGTCTGTCTCCTCATGAAGAACTGCCCGGAGTACCTGGCGATCTGGCTCGGCTTAAGTCACATCGGCGTCACCGTGGCACTCATCAACACCAATCTCACCGGTGAGCTGCTGCGGCACTCGATCGGGGTCGTCACGCCGCGGCACGTGATCGCCGGGAAGGAGCACTGCCAGGGGCTGGCTGCCGTACGTGACCGCCTCGCGACCGGCATCGGGTGCTGGGCCTTCGGTGCGGACGAGCACGGCTTCGGGCGGCTGGAGCGCGCGACCGAGGGGCTGTCCGGCGCGCCGCTCGCTGCCGGGGAGTGCGCGCCGCCTGAGCTGTCCGAGCGTGCACTCTTCATCTACACCTCGGGCACCACGGGGCTGCCGAAGGCCGCCAATGTGAGTCACCTGCGTCTCATGCAGTGGAGTCACTGGTTCGCCGGGCTTGCGGATATCCGCTCTGCCGACCGGCTCTTCAACTGCCTGCCCATGTACCACAGCGTGGGCGGCGTAGTGGCGACTGGCGCTGCGCTGGTCGCCGGGGGCGCGGTAGTGCTGCGCGAGCGATTCTCGGTGAGCAGCTTCTGGAAGGACGTCAGCGCCGAGCGCTGCACCCTCTTTCAGTACATCGGCGAGCTGTGCCGCTATCTTCTCAATGCACCGCGCGATCCTCTCGAGAACTCGCACGCGCTGCGGCTCGCCTGCGGCAACGGCCTGCGGGGTGAGGTATGGGAACCCTTCCAGCGGCGCTTCCGCATCCCGCAGATCCTCGAGTATTACGCGTCGACCGAGGGCAACTTCTCGCTTTACAACTGCGAGGGCCGGGTCGGCGCGATCGGCCGCATTCCGCCGTTCCTGGCGCACCGCATGCCGGTGGCGCTGGTGAAGCACGACCTCGACGCGGGTGTCCCGGTGCGCGATGCGAACGGGCGCTGCCTGCGGTGCGCAGCGGATGAGGTGGGCGAGGCCATCGGTCAGATACTCGACAGCGGCGGCACCAGCCGCTTCGAGGGCTACGCGGACCCGGAAGCCTCGGGCAAGAAAGTGCTGCGCGACGTGTTCGCCGTCGGCGACGCCTGGTATCGCACCGGCGATCTCATGCGGCGCGATGCGCAGGGATTCTTCTACTTCGTCGACCGGGTCGGCGACACCTTCCGCTGGAAGGGAGAGAACGTCTCGACTACCGAGGTGGCGGCGGCCATCGCGCGCTGCCCGGGCGTCATCGAGGTGGCGGTGTACGGCGTGCGCGTGCCGCACGCCGACGGCCGCGCCGGCATGGCAGCGCTGGTCGCGGCCGCAGACTTCGAGATCGCCGAGCTGCAGCGCACGGTGGCGGCAGCGCTACCCGCCTACGCGCGCCCGGTGTTCGTGCGCATCGTGTCGCAGCTCGAGATCACCGGCACCTTCAAGCTGCGCACTCAGGAGCTCGCACGCCAGGGCTACGACCCGAGCCGGGTGAGCGATGCGCTCTACCTGGCGGACGCCGCGAACGGCCAGTACCGGCGGCTCGACCCACCGCTTTATCAGAGAATCGCCTCCGGAAGCGCGCGGCTCTAGGCCGTGTTGCCCGCGTCCACCGTGATCGTCGTACCGGTGATGCTCTGCGCCGCATCGCTCATCAGGAAGTCGACCGCGCCCGCCACGTCCTCGGCGGAGATCAGACGCCCGAGCGCGCTGCGGCGCATGATCTTCATCCGCGCCTCGTCGCCCAGCTCGCGAGTCATCTCGGTGTCGGTGAAGCCCGGCGCCACCACATTCACCGTGATGCCGAGCGACCCCACTTCGCGGGCCAGCGAGCGGCTGAAGCCGATGAGCGCCGCCTTGGTCGCCGAGTAGGCCGACAGGCCCCGGTAGCCGGTGGTGGCGACGACCGAGGAGATGTTGACGATGCGGCCGCCGCTCTTGGTCATCATGCGCCGCACCACGTACTTGCTGAGCACCATGACCGAGACCAGGTTGAGCTGCACGAGATTCGCGATCTGCCCATCCGGCATGCTCGCGAGCACGCCGCTGGTCCCTATGCCGGCATTGTTCACGAGCCCGTAGAGCGGCTCGAACTCCTTGTGGAGCCTCGTGACCAGCGGGCCGATCGCCTTGGTGTCCATCAGGTCGAAAGCACGGAAATGCAGTTCGCCGCGGCCGGTGCGCTCGGACTCGGCAGCGGCCGCGCGCAGCTCGGCCGTATCGTTGCGCGCGATCGCGATCACGCGGAAGCCGCTCGCGGTGAGCCGCGTCGCGATGCTCAGACCCAGGCCCCGGGTTCCACCCGTGACAATGATGCTACGCATTGGGACGCACCAGCTTGCCCGAGGCCGAAACCTCGAGCCCCTGCACCACGCGGATCATCGTCGGCACCTTGTAGGCCGCGAGTGACTGGCGGCAGTTGTTGAGAAGCTCGCGGGTGAGCTGCTCCGAGGCGGGGCGCGCAGCCCCGGGCGACTCGTCGGCGAGCACCACGTCGGCAATCACGACCGATCCGGTGATGGGATTGCGCCGGGCCCGGACCAGCGACATCCGCACCCAGGGGTGGGAGTTGATCACTGCCTCGATCTCCTCCGGATACACCTTGAGCCCGCCGACGTTGATGACGCCACCCTGGCGCCCGAGGAAATGATAGCGCCCGGCGCGCTCCTCGATGAGGTCCCCGGTGTCTATGGCACCGTCCGGGGAGCGCGGGAAGGCTGCGGCCTCGGGGCCGAGGTAGCCATGGGCGTTGCCGCCCGAGCACACGTGCAGCGTTCCGCCCGCGATGCTCAACCTGACCCTCGCATGCGGGTCCCCGATGAGAGCTGCGGGGAATCCGGCGACACCGTCACGCACCTCGAAGGCGACTCCGGCCTCGGTCGATGCGAACGCGTGCGCCACCATCGCCTGTGGATAAGCCGCGCGCAGCGCATCGAGCACCGCCTGATCGGCGATCTCGCCCGAGAGGCGCACGTAGCGCGGCGCGATGGTCGCGGCCGCGCCGCTCATCAGCACTTTGCGCCAGTGCGACGGGGTGCCCGAGATGTGGGTCACTCCGGCCGCGCGTGCGCGCTCGAGGAAGGCCGGCACCGCCTCCCCGGGATCGGCGGGCACGAGCGAGCCGAGATGCACGGCGCGCAGGAAGATCTGCAGTCCTCCATAGCGGCGGATGTCGTAAAAGGTTGCCCAGACGACCGCCTCCGGCCCCGGGCGCGCACCGGCAAGCGCCCAGGTAAGGGTTGAAAGGTCGTGTTGAACGAGTTTCGGCACGCCCGTCGTGCCCGAGGTGAGCAGCACCCACTCCGTGGTGTGCGAATTGACGCGGCCGGCGTCGCAAGGCAGCAGCCGCGGCTGGACGTCGACCGCCGTGCTCACGCCTTCGAGGCGTGGCGGCGCGCCCTGCAGGTCTGCGACACAGGCATCGGCGGCCGCTGCGCGGGCGATCGCGGGAAAGTGCTCGGGCGCAAGATCCGCGGGACAGAGCACCATGCGGGCGGCGACGCCATCCAGCTCGAGCATCGCGAGTGCTGCACGCAGCGGATCCGTGACTGCGAGCAGCACCGAGCGTCCGCGCAACTCCTCGAGCCGCCCGGCGAAGCTCGACCCGCGCGCGAGGCCCGCCAGCTCGACGGTGGCGCGTGCGCCATGCAGCCTGCCGGCCGGGATTCCGGCAGCCGTGATCGACTCCCACAGGGAGCGCGGCTTACCGGGCAAAGCCTTCGTAGAGCCTGATGAAGTCACCAAAGGTCACGGGAAAGTCCACGGCCTGGTCCGAGCTGAAGGGATCGAAGCCGAGGGCATCCTCGAGCCGGGCGACGATGATGGCAAAGCTGAGCGAATCGAGTCCGCAGTCAATGAGTTTCACGTCATCGGATAACGCCGTGAGCTTGCGCTCCTGCTCGACGGCAACCTGCTCGAATTGCGACTGGATCGTGGTCCTCACCGACATGCTGTTTCGCTCCCAATGAGACGTGCCGTGTTCTTTGGTTCGTCTGTGGCCCTGCACATGAGCGCCAGGGCTGCCCGCGGCAGCGCGTATCTTATCGCGTCGCAGCCGACGTTCGCTGCATTCTCGGCTGCACTGCCGGCCGTCTCGGGCGGGCCACATTATGACCTGCGCCCCGGCGCCGGGCGGGCCTGGCGTCCCCAATCGCGGCCGAAGGCCCCGGCTGCCGGCCGCCTGCGGTATCGGCCCGCCGACGCTGACGCTCGCTGCCAGCACTTTGCGTATCATCCGCCCGCCCATGACCCATTCGACCACCCGCGGGGCGCTGTGGATGGTGCTCTTCAAGCTGCTCGAGCGCGGGCTCGGCCTGATCAGCACCATCATCCTGGCGCGGCTGCTTCTGCCGAAGGACTTCGGCATCGTCGCCATGGCGCTGTCGATCGTCGCGCTGCTGGAGATATTCAGCGCCTTCGGCATGGACACGGTGCTGATCCAGCGCCAGGACGCAAGCACCGATCACTTCAACACCGCATGGACCTTGAACGTGCTGGCCGGCTGCGCGGTCGGCGCGGTCGTGTCGCTCCTCGCCCTGCCCGCGAGCCGCTTTTATCACGAGCCGCGCCTCCTTGCGGTGATGGGCGTGCTGGCCGTCAGCGCCGTGGTGGGCGGCTGCGAGAATATCGGCGTGGTTCTGTTTCGCAAGCAGCTGCGCTTCGACAGAGAGTTCCGCTACCTGATCACCAAGAAGTTGCTGGCGTTCGCAGTCACGGTGCCGCTGGCCTTTTGGCTGCGCAGCTACTGGGCCCTCGTGCTGGGAACGTTCATAGGGCGCGCCGGGGCGGTCGGCTACAGCTACTTCATCCAGCCGTTTCGCCCGCGCTTCTCACTGCGCGCTGCATCCGACATGCTGCACTTCTCCAAGTGGCTGATGATCCAGGACGCGCTGTTCTTCCTCAGGGAGCGCTCTGCGAGCTTCTTCATCGGCCGGTTGGCGGGCCCCGCCGCGCTCGGGAGCTTCACCCTGGCGGCCGAAATCGCCAACATGCCCGGCACCGAGCTCATCGCGCCCATCAACCGCGCGCTGCTGCCCGCCTACTCGCGCCTCGCATCGGATCCGCCGGCGCTGCGCGCCGAGTTTCTCGCGTCGATGGCGGGAATCGCGCTGCTGGGAATTCCGGCGGTCGCGGGCGTGGCACTCGCAGCGCCGTTCATCGTGCTGGTGGCGCTCGGACCGAAGTGGAGCGCGGCGCAGTCGCTGCTCGAAGTGCTGGCGTTCTATGGCGTCAGTCAGGTATTGCTCAGTAACTCCTATGCCGCCCTGATCGCGATCGGCAAGCCCGGCCTTTTCACCCGCGTGGGTGCGTTGTACGTGAGCCTGCAGCTGGCAGGGTTGATCGCCCTGACACCGTCATGGGGCGCGCTCGGCGCTGCCTGGGCCTACGTGATCGCCGCCATCGGCTCGCTGCCGCTCAACTTCCTTTACGTCACGCGTCAACTGGGGGTCAGGTTCGGCGACCTGCTGAAGGCGGTATGGCGCCCGCTGGCGAGCACGGCGGTCATGTATGGCTGTGGGCGGTTGTGGGCACCGCAATTGCCGGCGGACGCCACCTCGCTCGACGCCCTCGTGCCGCTGGGCATTTGCGTCGCCGTGGGCGCCGTCACCTACACCGCCACGGATGTCGCTCTGTGGGCCATCGCCGGGCGGCCGATCGGGGCCGAGACCTGGGTGCTGCGACGACTGCGCAGGTTCGCGCTCACCTGAGACGCTGCGTCACGTTCCGGTGTCTGACTCGACTCCGACACCTGGGCCGCCTTCGCGCGCGAACTGCGCGGCGTCGATGTGGTGCCGCTCGAGGAGGTCGTAGACGGTCGGGCGCGTCACCCCGAGCAGCTCGGCTGCGCGCGACAGGTTTCCCTGCGCGATGGCGAGGGCCTGCCGCAGGGCCTGGACCTCGGCGCGCTGCCGCGCGACCCGCAGATTCAGGTATTCGAGATTCTCGCTCGGGTCATGCAGCCCCAGGTCGTTCGCGGTCACCACCGCACCGTCGGCCATTATCACCGCCCGCTTG
>DASQGK010000116.1:0-10298 GCA_035632655.1 Steroidobacteraceae bacterium
CGGGGGCGGCGCGTCGCTCATCGCGGAACCACGCGCAGACTCAAGCCTGCGAGCGCGTGGTGGGCTTGACGAGGCCGCCGAGCACCGCAGGCCGCTCGCGCAGGCGCGGCCGGATCGGGGTGAGGGTGTAGATGCGCTTGCGCGCCTTGAGCAGATACGCGCCCGCCGGCAGCGGATAAGTGAAACCGGGACGCAGAATCCGCCCGGTGCTCTCACCTTGAGCGAGCCCGCGGCTCCACGGGCCGAGATAGAGATAGCGCGACTCGGCGACCACCTCATAGCCCAGCAGTACCAGCCACTCGCGCACCAGCGTCACCGACAGCACGCGGCGCAGGCCCGGCGGGAAGCTCGAGCGGCTGGCGCGGGCGCGCAGGCCCCAGAGGCTCCAGGGCTGGAACCCGAGAATCAGCAGCTGCCCCTCACCCACCAGCACGCGGTCCGCCTCGCGGAGCACCGCGTAGGGATCGGGCGCGAACTCGAGCGTATGCGGAAGCAGCGCCGCATCGATGGAGTCGCCCGAGACCGGCAGATGCGCCGGGCGGGCGATGATGTCGGCGCCGGCGGCGAAGCCGGGACCTGCCACCAGGCTCTTGCGGCGCGTGCGCCCGCGGGCCAGGAGCTCACGGGCACCGCCCCAGGCGCCCAGCTGCAGCAGCTCCCAGCCGAACACGTCCTCCATCGCCTCGCCGAGCAGGTCCGCTTCCGCGGCGAGGAGCGACCGCCCGAGCGGGGTCGCCCACCAGGCCGAAAGGGCCATGTCACGATCGGCAATGCTTGAACTGCGAACTGGCACGATAGAAGGGCTGGTAAATATGTGAACTTCCCGGTTAAATCTTGGGTCCTGAACCAGTAGGGTTTCAACATCAAGAACCCGGCCGCCCTCACCCAGGCGCCGGGCAACTTAGCACGCCTACCGGGGGTACGGTACCTTGATGACTGGAGCGATGAGACGAGGGCGCGAGGCACTGCTTTGCCTCGCACTGATCGGCATCTCCGCCTGCGTTCATACCCCCGCGCAGAGGCCGCAGAGCGCCCCTGTCGCCGTCGTGCCCGCCCCGGCTGCCGCCCAGGCTGCGCCGGTCGCAGAGCCGACTCCGGCCGTCCCAGCGCCCGCTGCGACGCCCGCCGAGGGCGTCTCTCCCGCCGCCGCCGATGTGGCCGATGTGACCGTGCCGGCGCCGGCCGCGCCGGCAGCATCTCCGCCTCCGGTCGCTATCACCCAGAGCCCCACTCCCCCCGAAGCGCCGGCCGCCCCTGCGGCAGCCGATGCTGCGGGCACCGCCCCTGCCCCCGCGAGCACCGCCGACAGCACGGTGGCAGCGCCTGCGTCCTACACCGACCTCTTCGACCGCATGCGCGCGGGCTTTAAGCTGGAGGACGGCGAAGATCGCCGTGCGGTCGACCAGCAGCTGCGCTGGTACGCCAACAACCCCGATTACCTGCAGCGCGCCTTCGGCCGCGCGGATCTCTACCTCTATCACATCGTGACCGAGCTCGAGGCGCGCGGCATGCCGCTCGAGCTGGCCCTGCTGCCCGTGGTGGAGAGTGCGTTCGAGCCTTACGCCTACTCGCGCGCCCGCGCGACGGGACTGTGGCAGTTCATCCCGGGAACGGGCTCGCGCTACGGCCTGCGCCAGGACTGGTGGTACGACGGCAGGCGCGACATGGTGGAGTCGACGCGCGCGGCGCTCGATTACCT
Organism: Steroidobacteraceae bacterium; assembly: GCA_035632655.1. Taxonomy (GTDB): domain Bacteria; phylum Pseudomonadota; class Gammaproteobacteria; order Steroidobacterales; family Steroidobacteraceae; genus 13-2-20CM-66-19. The sequence continues at coordinate 1,700 of DASQGK010000116.1, forward strand.
GCAATCACTCCACGATGAATTCAACGGCGACTGGCTGCTCGCGATCGCCGCCTACAACTGCGGCGAGCTCATCGTGGAGCGCTCGGTGGCCATGAACCGCGCCGCCGGGCGGCCGGTCGATTTCTGGGATCTGTGGCTGCCGCGCGAGACGCGCGCCTACGTGCCCAAGCTCCTCGCCATGCGCCGTCTGGTGCTCGATCCCGGCGCCTACGGTCTTGCCTTCAGCCGCATCGCGAATCAGCCCTACTTCACACGCGTCGCGACCGGCGGCCAGATCAGCTTCAAGGTGGCCGCCGAGATCTCCGGCGTCAATCCCGACGATCTCTACGAGTTGAACCCCGCCTTTCACCGCTGGGCCACCGATCCCGCGGGCCCCTATTACCTGCTGCTGCCCGTCGATGCCGCCGAGCTCTTCACGCAGAACATCGCGCAACTCTCGCCCGACCAGCTGCTCGGCGTGAACCGTTACACCGTGCATCATGGCGACTCGGTGGCCTCGCTCGCCAAGCGCTTCCACACCACCGTGAACGTCATCCGCGACCTGAACGATCTGCCCGAGGGCCCCCTCACCGTGGGCAATGAGGTGCGGGTGCCGGCGGCGGTCACCGACCTCCCGGCGAAGGTGCTGCTGGCCGCGGCGCGCGCCGACGGCCACGACCGCCGCGCGCGGCGTCCCCACGTTCTGGTGGTGCGCGGCGGCGAGACTCTCTGGTCCATCGCCCGCCGCAACGGCATGAACGTGAATACTCTGGCGCGCTTGAACGGCATGCAGCCGGACGATGCCTTGCGTGCCGGACAGCGCCTGCGCGTATCCGGCGCGCGCTCCTCTTCCCACGCGCGCTCGCACCGGCACGTCATCTACACCGTGCGCTCGGGGGATACCGTGGCGCAGATCGCCCAGCTCTTTCAGTGCAGCGTGCCGCAGCTGCTCGCCTGGAACGGGCTCACTGCGGCCGCCCATCTGCACGCCGGCCAGAAACTGCGCATCCACATCGTGCGGCACACCTGAGAGCACGGGCCCGGGCGGGCTGAAGGCACCTGCGGCGCGACTTCCGGCATAATCGAAGCCGGGAGGAACAACCATGGGATTTCTCGCCGGCAAGCGCGCCCTGATCGTCGGCGTTGCGACCGATCGCTCGATCGCCTGGGGCATCGCGCAGGCCATGCACCGCGAAGGGGCGGAGCTCGCGTTCTCCTATGTAAACGACAAGATGAAGGAGCGCGTCGAGCCCCTCGCGCACTCCCTCGGCTCGCGCCTCACCATGCCGCTCGACGTCGCCGTCGACGCCCAGATCGATGCGGCGTTCGATCTGCTCAAGCGCGAGTGGGGACACCTCGACATCCTGGTGCACGCGGTGGCCTTCGCGCCGCGCGAGGCGCTCACCGGCAACTTCGTCGCCGCGACCAGCCGCGAGGGCTTTCGCATCGCCCACGACATATCGAGCTACAGCCTCACGGCGCTCGCCCGCGCGGCCCAGCCGCTCATGACGGGCCGCGCCGGGGCTCTCCTGACCCTCACCTACCTCGGCGCCATGCGCTCGATCCCGGGCTACAACGTCATGGGCCTCGCCAAGGCAAGCCTCGAGGCCAACGTGCGCTTCCTGGCTGCGGACCTCGGTCCGCAGGGTATCCGCGCGAACGGTATCTCGGCGGGTCCGATCAAGACCCTCGCCGCCGCCGGCATCCCGGGCTTTCGCAAGATGCTGGGAAGAGTCGCCGAAGTGGCGCCGCTGCGCCGGAACGTGACGCTCGAGGACGTGGGCAATGCGGCGGCATTCCTGTGCTCGGATCTCGCCGCCGGCATCACCGGTGAGATCCTCTACGTCGACAGCGGATTCAACACCGTCGGGATGAGCTTCCCGCTCGAGGCCGAGGCCTAATCGAACGCCTTCGGGTTCTTGCGCACGTCGGCGGTACGCCGCAGCTCATCCGTATAAGCCTGCACGTCGCCCGTTCCGTCACGGCTCGCCTGGCTCTGCGCGCGATCCGCCTGCTGCTCGCCCGCCGCCGGCGCGCCCGTGCGCACGCGCGTGAGCGCAAAGAGAGCCGCCCCTCCATCGCCCATGGCGAGCGAGCCGTACACCGGAGTCGATGCCGGCCGCGGCGCGGTGAAGACCGCCGTGCGGATCGCGGCGGGGATCGAGGGGTCGTTACGCCCCACGAAATGCGCCGGCTCGGCGGAGAGCCCGAGCGATTGTGCGACTGCTTCGAACGATGATCCCGATTCGAGGCGCGCGCGCGCCGCATCCGCCGCCTTGAGTGCCGCTGCGGTGCCGCGCTCCTTGGCGATCGCGGCGACGATGTCGGCGCGCACCTCGGCGAGCGGCTTAGGTTGGGGCTTGCGGTGCTCGAGCACCTTCACGAGCACCAGCGCATCGTTACCGACCAGCACGGGCCCGCCGACGCGGCCTGCGGCCAGCGGCGGATCGCCGAAGATCAGATCCTGGAGCGGTGCTGCGGCACCGAGCGGGGCCGCGCCCGCGCCACGCAGGTATTCCGGGATATCTCCCGACTGCAGCTTGAACTCCTGGGCGAGAGCCGAGAGGTCTGCGCCCGGCTGCGACAGACGCGACTGCAGCTGCTCCTGAATGTCGCCGAAGCGGTCGGTCGCGCGGCTGCGGCGCAGATCGGCCTCGAGCTGCGCGCGCGCGTCCTCGAAGGACTTGCCGCCGCCCGCCTGCACGCCCTCGAGCCTGATGATGTGGTAGCCGAACTGGGTCTTTACCGGGCCGCGGATCTCACCCGGCTGCATGCCGAAGAGCGCATCGGCGAAGGGCTTGACGAAGCTCTTGCGGTCCGCCCAGCCGAGATCGCCGCCGTTACGGGCCGAGCCTGGATCCTTGGAGTACTTCTTTGCGAGCTCGGCGAAATCCTTGCCTGACCTGGCCTGGGCGAGCACGTCCTCGGCTTCCTTGAGGTCCGCCGCATCGTCCTTGCCCGTGATCAGAATATGCAGCGCGTGCCGCCGTTCGGGCACGGTGAGCTGACTCTTCTTCTTGTCGTACTCGGCATGCAGGTCCGCATCGCTCACGGTGATGGCGGCCTCGACGCTCTCGAGCCGCAGCTGCGCGTACTGGATGTGCGCGGACTCGGGGTTCATGTACTGCGCCTGGTGCGCCTGGTAGTAGGCTTGAACCGCCGCATCTTCCGCGGGGGCCCCGGGGAACTTGGCCGCCGGCAGCACCAGGTAGCGGACTTCGCGCTCCTGGTCCTCGAGCTCGCGCACCCGCGTAAGCTCCGTCGCGGTGAGGAAATCCGATCCGCGGATGCCATCCTCGAGCTGCGCGCGCCGCAGGTCGCGGCTGAGGTCCTCCTCGAACGCCCCGATCGTCAGCCCCGCGCGGGCCAGCGCGTCTTCGGCGGCGCTCGCCGAGTACTTCCCTTCGATCTGGAAGGCCGGCTCGTTCTTGATCGCGGCGAGCACCTCGGCGTGGCCGATGCGGTAGCCGAGGTCGTGCGTGCGCTCATTGAGCAGCTCCCCGCGGATCATGCCCTCCAGCACCTGGTCCTGGAGCTTGGCGCGCAGCTCCGCCGGCAGCTCCGCGCCCCCGAGGCGCTGCTGCCACTGCGACTGCTGGCGCAGCCACAGGTTACGTGCCTGCTCGAGGCTGATCTTGACCCCACCGGCTTCCGCGGCGTAGTTCGAGGCCTGGACGTTCAGGTTCACGATGCCGTAGGCGCCCCAGGCGGCGAAAATGAGCACCAGGGGCCCGAGCACGATGTACGCGAGCCATTTATGGCCTTTGAGGCGATCGCCGATACTTTGAAGCATTCTTTGAGACTGGAATGACTAAAGGCGCAGGAACTGGCGGAGCGGACGGGACTCGAACCCGCGACCCCCGGCGTGACAGGCCGGTATTCTAACCAGCTGAACTACCGCTCCGAATTTGGGGGGCGAATCCTAGCGGATTGGGGAAGAGGCCTACAAGCGCTATCGCTGAACGCGCACTGAACCGCCCGCGTTCCCTCCGGTCAACCAGATCAGGGACTTGCGCGCTATGCACGGGGCAGGTGGCCGGTCGCGAGCGATCCTTTGCATGAGTCGCCAGGACCCGACGCTTTGGCGCGGGCGCGACGCTCCCTGGTTAGGCACAATCGCATTCAACATCGTGTGAGGATTTCGCCTTGAAACTGCTGCATTCGACGGCCCTCGTGGCCGGTCTGGCGCTCGTGGGGCTGGGGCCGGGGCCTGCGGCGGCCTCCCTGGGCGGCGCTCGCGCGACCGTCGAAGCCGACCGGGCGGCGCTCCGTGGCGAGCGCAATGTGAGCACGGCGACAGGCTACGAAGTGCACGAGATTGCCACCCCCGGCGGCGGACGGGTGCGCGAATATCTGACCGCCGACGGCCGGGTGTTCGCAGTCAGCTGGAAGGGCCCGACCATCCCCGACCTGCGCCAGCTCCTCGGCAGCTACTACGAGCGCTTCGCCCAGGCCACATCCGTGCCGCACCCAGGCCGCCGACGTGAGCTACGAATCGAGCAGCCGGGACTCGTGGTGCAGTCGGCCGGGCGCATGCGCAATTTCTACGGCCGGGCGTGGGATCCGCAGCTGCTGCCGCAGAACTTCTCCCCCGCCTCGATCTTCTGATCCGCTTCACGGAGCCCTCATGCCCAGGTACTTAGTCCTTGCTTTGAGCTCGCTGCTCGTCCTCGCGGCCTGCGGAGGGGGCGGCGGCTACGGCTCGGGGGGCGGCGGAGGGGGTGGTGGCGGCGGCGGCACGATCGCCGGACCCGGCCCGAACGTGGCCACGGTCACCGTGGAGAACTTCCAGGCGGGCTTCATCAACATGCCCTACGTCTCCGTAACCGTCTGCCAGCCGGGCACCACGAACTGCATGACCATCGACCACGTGGAGGTCGACACCGGCTCCTGGGGCCTGCGCATCCTCTCGACCGCGGGCAACGCGGCCTTCCTGGCATCTCTCCCCCAGCAGTTCGTCGGCGCCACCACCAACCCGGTGGTCGAATGCGCGCAGTTCGCCGACGGCTTCACCTGGGGCCCGGTGGTCTCTGCCGATGTCAGCATCTCGAGCGAGAAGGCGAGCGGCATTCCGATTCACGTGATCGGCGCCCCCGCGCCCTTCACCAACATCCCGAGCAGCTGCTCGAGCATCGGGAACCCGGAGAACACCGTGCAGACCTTCGGAGCCAACGGCGTCATCGGGGTCGGCGTGTTCGCGCAGGATTGCGGCTCGGGCTGCGTCAATGCGGCCGTGCCGGGCACCTACTACTCCTGTCCCACCAATGGCGCCGGCTGCACCTCCATCGCGGAGTCGCTCACCCTGCAGGTCGCCAACCCCGTGGCCGGCTTCGTGCCACTGAGTGCCGGCGCGACGCCCGACAACAACGGCGTCATCGTCGAGATGCCGGGCGTGCCCGCCGCGGGCGCCGCCAGTGCGACCGGCGCTCTGGTATTCGGCATCGGCACACAGAGCAACAACGGGCGCGGCACCGCGCAGGTTCTCACCACCAATCAGAACACGGGTCTCATCACCGTGACCTTCCAGGGCACGCCCTACGATGGGATCCTCGACAGCGGCTCGAATGCCTACTTCTTCCCCGACTCAGCGCTCACCGTGTGCAGCTCCACCTCCGCCGCCCCCGGGTTCTTCTGCACCCCGGCCAACGTCACGGCGACCCTCACCGGCACCAACGGCGCACAGGTCACGGCCAATTTCACGACGGGCGATGCGAACGCGATGATTACCGCCAACCCGACCGCCGCCGCGCTCCCTCAGATCGCGGGGCCGAGCGTCAGCATCCCCAATCAGCCGCCGATCTTCGCCCTCGGCATGCCCTTCTTCTACGGCCGCAACGTATTCGCCGCGCTCCAGGGTGCTCCCGCGGGCGGTGCGACCGGGCCCTACTTCGCTTACTAGTCGCATCCTCGCGCCGACCTGGCCAGACTGCGCGTGAGCCCATGAGCCTGCTGCAGAAGACTTTCGCTGTCGTCCTCGTGGTGCTGCTGCTGATCGCAGGCTACGGTCTCTGGGCGACCAGCCAGCCGCCCTCCTCCACGCCCGTGGGATCCCTGAGCGTAACGCCCGCGCTCGAAGCCGCCGCCGCGGGCTCGCTCCCGGACATCGACGAGAACACTCTGCTTACGGCGCAGCGCCTCGCGCGGCTTGCCTCGACGCCCGAGGAGATGGCGCTCGCGCAAACGGCCGTGCAGCTCGCCGACCGCGAGCTCGACCTCGCATTCGCAGGCGCGTTGCGCCATCTCGAGGCACACCCGCCGGTTCTGAGCCCCGCGGCGCTCGCGATCCAGGATCGTCTCACCCGGGCTCAGGCGCAGCTCGCCACCGACAGTGCGCGCGCGAAGCAACTCGCCGAGACGCTGGCGCACAGCCCCGATGCCGCCAAGGCCGGCCTTCAGGACGAGCTCGATCTCGCCCAGGCACAGCAGGAGCTCGATCAGGACGAAGTGACGCAGGCGAATGCCGATCTGATGCAGGCCGGCGGCAACGTGCATCAACGCATCCAGATGATGCAGCAGGAGCACGAGGCCGCCGAGCATCAGCGGCAGGCCGCCGCGGCCGCCGATACCAGCCGATTGGCGAGCCTGAAGGGGCTCGTCGGCAAGGTGCGCGAGTGGCTCACGCTGCATCGCAAGGTGCGCTGGCTGCGGGGTGCCCAGGCGCATGCGGCCGAGAGCGCGGCGCAACTCGCCTCACAGAGCCAGCAGCTGTCGGCGGACCTCGCGACGCGCAAACAACAGGCGACGGTGCCCGCCGGGGCGGCAGCGCCTGCGGCCCGCGCGGCGGCCACGCCGGCGGCGGTCACGGCGCCTGCGCCCGCCGCCCCCTCATCGCGTGCCGCGCTGACGCGCGAGCTCGCCGCCGAGCAGAGCCGCATCACCATCCGCGCACAACGCGTCACGGCGCGAGAGCGTCTCGCCGCCGCTTACGGGCAGTGGGCGGCGGTGGTCGCCACCCAGGAGAAGACCATCCTCCACTCTGCGCTCGCGGACGCGGCGGTGGTGCTCGGAGCACTGCTGCTGCTGCTCTTCGTCGACCGCTGGCTCGAGAAGCTCCTGGTGCGCGCTCCGATCGATCGCCGCCAGGTCGCGACGCTGCGCAGCGTCGTGGTCGTGGCGCTGCAGATCGTCGGCGTGGTGCTCATCCTGCTGGTGCTCATCGGCATGCCCGGGCAGCTCGGTACCATGATCGGGCTCGCGGGCGCCGGTCTCACCGTGGCACTCAAGGATTTCATCATCGGCTTCCTCGGGTGGTTCGTGCTGATGGGCAAGAACGGCATCCGGGTCGGCGACTGGGTGGAGATCAACGGGGTGAGCGGTGAAGTGGTCGAGCTCGGCATGCTCCACACGGTGATGCTCGAGACCGGCAACTGGACCGATGCCGGGCATCCGACGGGACGACGGGTGACCTTCACCAACAGCTTCGCGATCGAGGGTCACTACTTCAACTTCTCGACCACCGGCCAGTGGCTGTGGGACGAACTCAGCGTCACGGTCCCCTACGATCGCGACCGGCACGCGGTGGCGGAGGCGATCCAGAAGGAAGTCACGGCCGCGACGGCGGACGCCACCCGGCAGGCCGAGGCCGAGTGGCAGCGCGCGGCGCGGGGACGCAAGCCGGGGTTCACCGCCCAGCCCGGCATCGCGGTACGTCCCGCAGCGGGCGGCGGCGGAGTCGAGATCGCGGTCCGCTATGTGACGCGCGCCAGCGACCGCTATGCGCTGCGCCAGCGGCTCTACCAGTCGGCCGTGCAGCTTCTGCAGCGGAGGCCGGCAGGAGCATGAGCGGCGCGCGGCTGCCGGCGGTTTTCCTCGGGCACGGGAGCCCCATGAACGCGCTGCGCGAGAACTCCTGGAGCCGCGCCTGGGCGGCGCTCGGCGCCGCGCTCGAGCCTCGCCCGCGCGCGGTGCTCGCGATCTCGGCGCACTGGTACATCGCCGGTACTGCCGTCACTGCCATGGCCACGCCGCGGACCATCCACGACTTCGGCGGCTTTCCGCGCGAACTCTTCGCGGTGCGCTACCCCGCCGCGGGCGATCCCGCACTCGCGGCTCGCGTCGCGCAGCTCCTCGCGCCCCTGCCGGTGCGGGCCGATCACACCTGGGGACTCGATCACGGGACCTGGTCGGTGCTCTGCCATGTGTTCCCCGCAGCCGATGTCCCGGTCGTACAGCTCAGCATCGATGAGACGATGCCGCCCGCCTTTCACTACGAGCTCGGAAAGCGCCTGCGGGTATTGCGCGAGGAAGGTGTACTGATCCTCGGCAGCGGCGATGTGGTGCACAACCTCGAGGCCTACGCATGGGGAGGACGCCCCGTGGAAGCCTACGACTGGGCGCTGCGCTTCGAGAACACGGTACGCACGGCTCTCACGGCGGGCGATCATGCAACGCTCATCGACTACGCCGCGCTCGGGAAAGACGCCCTGCTGTCGGTGCCGACTGCCGAGCATTACCTGCCGCTGCTCTACGTGCTCGGCGCGAGCTTTGCCGGAGAGCGGGTCGCCTTTCCCGTCGAAGGGATCGATGGCGGCTCGGTATCGATGCTGGCGGTGCGCTTCGGTTAGAGCCGCTTGTCTTCGGGCTTAGCGTCCTGCCGCGACTGCCACGCCTTCAGGCGGTA
>DASQGK010000117.1:0-5853 GCA_035632655.1 Steroidobacteraceae bacterium
CAGGAAGTGACTGGCGCCCCCGGCCGGAGTTGAACCGACGACCTACCGCTTAGGAGGCGGTCGCTCTATCCACTGAGCTACGGGGGCGCGGAGCGGGCCTGAGTTTACCGGCCCGGCACGGCGGCGGCATCCCGGCATCCCCCGGCGGCGCCGGCAGGCGTAGTATCCAGCCGATTCCCTCGCAGTCCTGGCAGGAGAACGCCCATGACCACCATGACCGTCGGGAAACACGAGGCTCTGCGCATCGAGATCCGCCACGTGTCGGCGGGGAAGCCGCGCGAGTGGCTGCGCAGTGGCTGGGATGACGTAAAGGCGATCGGTGCACCCGGGCTCGCGCACGGGGCATTGATTGCGATACTCGGCGCCGTTCTGCTGATGCTCGGGAGCAGCCATCTGTATCTGACGGCCGCCGCCGTCACCGGCTACCTGCTGGTGGGTCCCATCATGACGACCGGGCTGTGTGAGCTCGCCCGACGCCGGCTCGCCCGCGAGCGGTTGGGGTTCGACGAGTCACTCCAGGCCCTTACCCGAAACCCGGACGCGCTGCTGCACTTCGCCGGTGTGCTCGGACTCGTTGCACTGCTGTGGTTCGTGTTCTCGGCAGTGGTGCTGGAGACCGCGCTGAGCGCGCCTGCGCCCAGCGTCGCAGTCGTACTCTGGGGGGGCGCGGCGCCACTGAGCGCCGTACAGGTGCTCGGCTACGTCGCCGCCGGGGCAATTCTGGCTGCCTTCGTCTTCACGGTGTCGGTGGTGGCCGTCCCGCTGCTGATCGACCGGCATGCAACGGCCGGTGAGGCGATCCGCGCGAGCGCCCGCGCGACCGTCGCCAATCTGCCGGCCATGTTGGTATGGAGTGCCCTGATCGTCGCGGTGACCGCCATCGGCTTTGCCACCCTGCTGCTTGGCATGGTGATCGTCGCGCCGCTTCTCGGCTACGCGACGTGGCACGCGTATCGGGACCTGATCGCCTAGCGGCCCGCGCCCGGGCCGGCTTCCCGGCGGTTGCAACGAGCCGCCGATCGGGCTCAGCGGCAGCGCGATATGCGGCGGCGGCAGGAGTCGCGCCGGGCTGAAGGTGCGGCTCGCGGGCTTGGCGGGCGTGCAGGTCGTATCGGTAGAATCTGCGCGCTATGACACTCAGGCACCTTTTTTGTCTTTCGGCGGCAGCGGCTGTGCTCGCAGCGTCAGCGACCCGCGCCCTGGCGGCAGGCTTCACCATTCCGGAGGTTCTCGGGGCACCCTTCGCCTCCGATCTGGTCGCGGCGCCGGAGCAGCGGGCGTTTGCCTGGGTGAGCAATGCCCGCGGAGCGCGCAACGTCTGGCTCGCCCGGCCGAAGCGCGGATCCACCGGCTTCGAGGCGCGCGTGCTCACGCACTATGTCGCCGACGACGGCCTCGAGGTCTCCGGCATCGCCTTCGTGCCACACCACGAGCAGCTGCTGTACGTCCTCGGCGGAGACGTCGAATACCCGGATAAACCCGCCCCCAACCCGGCGCAGCTCACGGCCGGTGTGGAGGAGGAGATCTACCTCGCCGATTTCAGTGGCGGGAGGGCCGTCAAGCTCGGCGACGGACACGCCCCCGCTGTCTCCCCCGATGGCGGCCGCATTCTCTACCTCCACGAGGGCAAAGTCCTGAGCGTCGCTCCCCGCAAGGGCGCCAGGGCGGAGGAGCTGTTCAAGGTACGGGGCGGCATCGACTCGCTGCGCTTCTCGCCGGATGGCAGGCACCTTGCCTTCGTGTGCACGCGGGGCGATCACAGCTTCGTCGGCGTCTATCGCTTTGCGGACCGCACTTTGCGCTGGCTCGACGCGAGCTTCTCCTTCGATGTCGAGCCACGCTGGTCCCCCGATGGCTCTCGCATCGCTTTCCTGCGTCTGCCCTCGACGCATGACGAGGTGGGACTCGTCCCGCACCGTACCGGGTCCCCGTGGTCGATCCGCGTCGCGCGCCTGGACGGTGGACCCACGATCGAGGCCTACCGGGCTCCACCGGGGGCCGGCAGTGTGTTCCACGCCTTGAGCTCCGATCAGCAGATTTTCTGGAGCGGCGGGGACCACCTGGTGTTTCCCGCCGAGAACGACGGCTGGCTGCACTTCTACTCGGTGCCGCTCGCGGGAGGCCAGGCAAGGCTTCTCACCCCCGGCTCATTCGAGATCGAATACGCCGACGCGAGTACCGACGGCAGCCGCATCTTCTACGCCAGCAACGCGAACGACAGCGGCCGGCGGCACCTGTGGCAGCTTTCGACCGCCGATGGACACCTCGCGCAGATGACGCTCGGCGCCGGCATCGAGACACAACCGGCAGTGCTCTCCGATGGTGTGTCGGTTGCATACCTGCGCTCCGATTCCCGGATGCCGATGCATGCCGCCTTCAGGGGCGCAGACGGGGCGGCGGGCGAGCTCCCGGCGGAGGGCTTGCCCGCCGATTTCCCGGGCGCTTCGCTGGTCGAGCCGCAGGCCGTCGATCTGCCGCTGCGCGCCGGCATCGCCGCGCATGGCGTGCTCTTCACGCCGGCGTCCGGGCAGGCGGGCCGGCGCCACCCGGCTGTCGTGTTCATGCACGGCGGCCCCATCCGCCAGATGCTCCTCGGCTGGCATTACATGGAGTACTACAGCAATGCCTACGCGATGAACCAGTACCTCGCGAGCCGCGGCTACGTGGTTCTGGCCCTCAACTACCGCTCGGGCATCGGCTACGGACTGGACTTCCGCGAGGCGGATGGAATCGGCGCCGCCGGCGCGGCCGAGTACAACGACCTGCTCGCCGCGGCCGACTTCCTGCGCGCGCGCGCCGACGTCGACCCCGCGCGCATCGGGCTATGGGGCGGCAGCTACGGCGGCTACATGACCGCGCTCGGGCTGGCGCGCAATTCCGATCTCTTCAAGGCGGGAGTCGACCTGCATGGGGTGCACGACTGGCACCACTGGACACTCGCGACGCAGCGCGACAACGTCCCTCTCTATCCACTGGATGCGCCCCCTGCGGTGCTCGCCACCGCCCTCGCCGCCTCACCGATCAGCGCGGTAGGAAGCTGGCGCTCCCCGGTGCTGCTGATCCAGGGGGATGACGATCACAATGTCGCCTTCTCGGAGTCGGTACGCCTCGCCGAGGCGCTGCGCTCTCATGGAGTCGACTACCAGGAGCTGGTGCTGCCGGACGAGATACACGGCTTCCTGCGCCATGCTTCCTGGGTGCGCGTGTACGAAGCCACCGCGCAATTTCTCGACACGAAGCTCGCGGTCGACGCGCCCGGGCGCTGAACAGGGCGTCCCGCTGCGCGTGTCGGCCAACGACACGCGCAGCGGACTTACCCGGCTTCCCTCAGTAGAACCTGTAGTCCACCGTCAGCAGATACGTCCGTCCGATGATGCCGGCGAAGTAGAGCGAGGTCGCGGAGGCGAAGTTGCCACCCGTGCCTGCCGCCAGAGCCGGATACGGCGGTTCCTTGTCGAACACGTTGTCCACGGTGAACCGCAGCTGCAACGCCTTGGTCACGTCCAGGCTGATCGTCGAGTTGATCAGCCACCAGCGCGGCACGCTGAGAATGTCCTGCGAAGTCGGCGTGTTCTGGTTGCTGAAGTTCATCATGCTGATGTACTGCGCCTGCCAGTACCACTCGAAAGGCCCCTTGAGGTAATTGAGCTCGAGGGTTCCCTTGCTCTTGGGCTCGGCCAGGGTCGCAGTCAGCGCGCCCGCTTCGTTGATCGGGGCGGACGAGCCGACCTGCAGGAGCAGCGTCTTGGTGTCGAGGTACCTGCCACGGAACTTCATGCTGCCGAGCTGATGCGGCAGGTCGAAGCCCTCGTCCAGAGTCAGGGCAAATCCCTGGAAGTGGAGCAGACCCGCGTTGATGAAACCGTCGCTGTAACTCGTCACCTGGTGCGCAGCATTGCGGGTGAAGTGGCTGCAGGCGGGGTTATTCGGATAGTCGGTCGAGTCGTAGCACTCGTCCATCAGCTCCTGGAGATTCAGCTGCTCGATGGCATTCGACATCTTGATGTCGATGTAGTCCGCCGAGAGACTGAGGCGCGGCGTCCAGCGCGGGCGCAACACCACACCATAGGTGAAGCTGTCGGCCTTCTCCGGAGCGAGACTCGGATTGCCCGAAGTGGTGCCCTGGGCGGTCGCGTTGACGACGTTCGAGGTGAAAGTCGTGGTGTCGATGCCCGCGGCCGTGCAATTTGCCTTGCGCGTGGCGGGCACCAGGCCCTGGCTCACGAAGTTCTTGTCGCACGGATCGTTCGAGAACTCGAAGGACGTGGACGACGGGAGAAAGAGCTCCGTGATCGCCGGTGCGCGAATCGAGAAGGTGCGATTGCCGCGGAACAGGACGTCCTGCACCGGCGCCCAGCGCACGCCCTCGGTGTAGGTATTGGACTTCCCGGAGATGGTGTTGTCGACGCGGCGGAAGGCGCCCTCGAACTCCAGCTGATGCATCAGGGGGATGTTCTGGGACGGCTCGAAGACCGGCACCAGCGTCTCGGCGTAAACCTCGTTCGTGACGTAGGAGCCGGCCACCGGCCCTGCCACCAGCTGCCCCGCGTTCGAGGTAAAGAAGCTGTCGGGCGCGAAGTCCGCCGACTCACGCCGGTTCTCGAAGCCGATCGCTCCCTTCCACTCGCCCGCCGGCAGCTTGAGAATGTCGCCGCTGAGGTTCGCGGTCGAGTCGCGCTGCGTGTCGGTGGATACGGCGGTCGCCATATGCGTGATGTAAGCCACCGCGGCGGCGCTCGGCTCACCCACGCCGAATATATTCAGCGGCGCGCAGGTGCTCGAATTGGTCGGGATCGGCGAATTCACGGCCCCCGGGGCACAGACGATCTGCCCGTTGACCGTGGTCGCATTCAGGGCGTTCTGCACGTTCTGGAAGACGTACGCCGGCTGCACCGAGGTGTTCTGCGAGCGGCCGTAGTTGGCCGAGATCTCCCAGGTGTAGTCGTGAGATGAGCCGACCGAGAAATCGCCGTTGAGCCCCAGCACGCCGCGATAGACCTGCTGATTTCCCGTGGCCGCACCGCTTTGCAGATCGGTATTGGCCCGGTTGACGTAGAAGAAGTTCGGATTCCAGTTCGGATCAAAAGTCGAACCCGGAGGGCAACCTGCTGCCGTGCATCCGGCGGCCGCGCCATAGGCCGCCATCTCGTTCGCGATCAGGGTCTGATCCGCGGGGCTCAGGAACGGATTGTTGACGGCAATCTTGAAGTCACCGTTCAAGGTGCCCGCCGGGCCGAAGATGGTCGCGTTGTAGGCCGGCTGCGAGATGAGATTGCGGCCGTGGGTCTCGGAGAACCAGGTCTCGGCAAAGAGGTTCATGTGGTCCGAGATCTTGAAGTTATCGATGGTGTCGATGTTGATGCGCTCGAGAGGCGAGAGCAGGTTGCTGAACTGCGAAAGCCGGATGCCATCGCCCCCTGAGAAGAAGATCGGATTCCCGGTGGAGGTACCGAGGCTGTAGGGCGCCAGATGCCCGCCCGAGAAGGCCAGCGGGTTGCCGTTCGCGTCGGTGATACCGATCGCCGAGGGCGGGAGTCCGAAACCACTGGGTAAGTAGAAGAAGTCATCCAGATAGGGCACGCCGCCGGTGCTCAGCTGATTTACCGCGTTGTCCGGCGTCAGCACGGTCTGGAAGGGCCCCGGCGTCGCTGGCGCGAGGAACCCGAGGTTTTCGGAGAAATTCTTGCGATCCGGGCCGGTGAGGCCGTTGGCCTTGCTGAACTCCGCCACCGCGGTCACGTTGCCGCGGCCGTCGGCAAAGTTGAAGCCAGCGAGGACGCGCGCGCGGTAGTTCCAGGCGTCCTTGTCGTCGGACACGCCGACCTGGCCATCCACGTCGATCCCTTCGTAGTT
>DASQGK010000118.1:0-6383 GCA_035632655.1 Steroidobacteraceae bacterium
GCGGACATAAAGCGATTCGGAACGGCGGACTCGAGCGCGCTTCCCTGCAACGTGTGGATGTGGCGGCGCCGTCACAGGGAAACTTGCGACAGTCGCGGAGTGCAGGGGTTTTCCAAAAGGAGCGTCTTCCGTTGGTGTGAGCTGCGAGCGCTTTCATCACCGATTAAATCGCGCTGGTCACATTTCGCCCCAACTCACTATTGCTCACGATATTGTCGATCCACGCTTGGGGCCGCGGAGCTGGGTGAACTCTCGCTGCGTGGCTTGTTGGCAACAGAAAGACGCAGCCGTCGTCGCGTTGCACGGAAGACGAAAGCGGCTGCCAGTTCGAAGAAACTGCAGTCACATTTTCATAATTTGTAACTCTGGGGAGTCACCAGAACATGAGCATGGGAAACAACCCTGTCCTGAGACGCGCGGTGCGCACTGCGCTCCTGAGCGGGAGCACAGTCGCCGGCCTGATGACGCACTACTCTCTCGCGCAGGCGCAGACTGCTCCGGCGGCGGCCGCCGAGGCGGCAGCGCCGATCCAGGAGGTCGTCGTTACCGGATCACGAATCGCTACACCACAGCTCGAATCGATCAGCCCGGTCACGGCGGTGTCGGCTCAGGAGATCAAGGACGCAGGCGTCACCCGAGTGGAAGACCTGCTGAACAGTCTGCCGCAGGTCGTTGCCGACCAGGGATCGGGACTGTCGATGGGTTCGAGCGGTGTCGCCAACCTCGACCTGCGCGGGCTTGGCGTGCAACGCACTCTGGTACTCGTCAACGGGCGCCGCTTGATGCCCGGTGACCCTACCGGCGGCGGGGCAAGTGTTACCAACCTCGGTTACGCCTCGGCTGCGGATGTCAACCAGATTCCCGCGGCACTGATCGACCGGGTCGACGTGCTCACCGGCGGCGCCTCCTCGACCTACGGCGCGGATGCGGTCGCGGGCGTCGTCAACTTCATCATGAACGATCACTTCGAGGGGGTGCGCGTCGATGCCAACATGGGCATCTACAACCACCAGAATCACAATCCATGGATCAATGGTCTGCTGGAAGCGAGGAAGTTTCCGACCGTCACGGGAAACAACTGGGACGGGCAGAACAAAGACCTCACCGTGATCCTGGGCCATAACTTCGCGGACGGCGCGGGGAATATGGAAGCCTACCTCGGGTACCGCCGGACCTCGCCGATCACTGCCGACCACCGCGATCACGCGGCTTGCGTGCTCAGCGCCTCGTCGCCCGGTTCCCCGTATATCTGCGGGGGCTCGAGCAACTCGGCGCCGACTGTCTTCTACAACCAGACTACCTTCAGCTCGCTGCAGCTCGATGCGAACGGCAACCCGGTCCCGAAGTACCAGCGCTTCAACTATGCGGCCAGCCACTATCTGCAGCGCATCGACGAGCGTTACACGGCCGGATTCTTCGGCCACTTGAAGTTCAATGACCACGTCGAGGCGTACACCGAATTCATGTTCATGGACGATGCGACCCGCGGTAACTACGCACCCTCGGGTATCTTTCTCGCGAGTGGCTTTGCCACTGATCCGGCCACCGGGCTGCGTAATGGCGACTGGCTGGTCAACTGCGGCGCGGGCGGTTACGGCAACGCGGGCATGAACCCGTTCCTGACGCAGTCCATGTTCAACACGATCTGCCCTGCGGGAAACGCCTACGGCATCAACCAGGCCGCCAATGGCGATGTGCAGCTGCTCATGGCACGCCGCAACGTCGAAGGGGGTCCGCGCCAGGACGAGTACACGCACACGACCTGGCGGATGGTGTTCGGCCTGCGTGGCGCGCTCAACGACGACTGGACCTACGATGGTTCCTGGACTTCGGGCCGGGTACGCACCACCGACTGGCACAACAACGACACGTCCTCCTCGCGCATGCAGAATGCGCTGCTGGTGATCACAAATCCCCTCACGGGACAGCCTGAATGCCGCGGTGGCCAGGTTGGCTGCGTCCCCTGGAATATCTGGAATCCGTCGACACCGCCGACGCCTGCTCAGCTCGCCTACTTCTCCGTGCCGGGAGAGCTGCAGGGCGCAGGGCAGGAGGACATCTTCAATGCGTTCGTCAGCGGCGCGATGAGGAGCGTTCAGCTGCCCAGCGCGAAAGACCCATTGAAGGTGGTGCTCGGCACGGAGTATCGCCGCGAGACCGCCGTGTTCCGCCCGGATGCGGAACTGATTACCGCCGATCTGGCCGGAAATGGCTCGCCCCTCGTCGGCTACGACGCCGGCTTGCATGTTTGGGAGGCCTTCACGGAGCTTCGCATGCCGCTGGTGAGCGATGCGCCGGGCTTCAAGGCGCTGGACCTCGAGGGTGGCTACCGCTACTCGACCTATACGAGCGGCTTCAGCACCAACACCTACAAGTTGGGCCTCTCGTGGGCGCCGGTCAACGATCTTCGTGTGCGAGGCAGCTACAACCGGGCCGTGCGCACGCCCAACGTGGCCGAGCTCTACAAGCCGGCCTACGTAGGGCTGGACTCCGGTGGCGATGTCTGCACGACGACGACATTCACCGCGGCCCAGTGCGCGCTCACCAATGGCGGGGTTGCCCTTCCGGTCTATCCGACGCCCCCTTCGCCCGCGGGCCAGTACAACGGGCGGATTGGCGGCAACCCGACGCTCCAGCCCGAGGTCGGCAAGACCCTCAACTTTGGGTTCGTGTTCACCCCGGTGTTCCTGGCAGGTTTCAGCGCCACGATCGACTACACCGACATCAAGATCTCGAGCGTCATCACTTCCTATGGCCCGAACCTCATCCAGGCCAATTGCATCGCGAGTAACGACCCGAACAGCACCTGGTGTCAGAGCATCCATCGCGACGCAGGTGGAACGCTCTGGGCGAGCCCGCAGGGTTACACGATCGATCCGCTGATCAACCTGGGTAAGCTCGAGAATGAGTCGATTGACGTGGGTCTCGCCTACAACACCACTCTCGGCACGATGGGCCGACTGCGCACCCGCCTGGACGGGAGCTACCTGCAGAAGCTCGAGACCACTCCAGGCGGCGGGGCACTATCCTACGACTGCGCCGGATTCTTCGGTCCCGACTGCGCTCCGGCGACTCCGAAGTGGCGGCATCGCTTCTCCATGGACTGGGATACGCCGGTCACTGGTATCAGCGCCGGGGCGACCTGGCGGTATTTCGGGGAGGCCAGGAATGAGCTCGTCAACCCGGGCTTTCCGTCGAGTTACAGCGCGGCCAACATAGCCCTGGGTCGGCCCGATCCTCGCCTCCCGACCGTCAACTACCTCGACTTGCGCGCCTCGTACACCTGGGAGAAGTACACCGTGCGCATCGGCATCAACAACGTGACCGACAGGGATCCGCCGCTGTTCGATACCATCAACTCCGGTGGCAACTCGACTTTCGCCGAGAGCAACACGTATCCAAGCATGTATGACACGGCCGGCCGGTACCTGTACCTGAACGTAACGGCGGACTTCTGAAGAAGAAGAGACCTGGATGAGACTGCGACGGCGGGCGCGAGCCCGCCGTCTTCTTGTCTTCATCGTCGGAGCTTGGCGGCAGGGCGGGCCGTTGAAGCGGGTGACATGAACCATGCCACCTGGATCGGCCTGCCCGGACGCGGATCGGGGGTCCAGATGAGCTCCGCGAGCTCGTCCAGAAGGGCGTTGATACGCGTGAGTTTCTTATCCGAGGGCGCCGCGACCAATCGAAAGAACCAGTGGTTGCGGAAAGGGCCGTCTATTCGCCAGCTTGGTGAATGGAAGCCCCGGGCGTAGCCACGCGCGGCGTGCGCGCCGACGGTCCGCGCCATTTTCGCCATGATGGGTCGATTTGCGGCGATCTGCGGGGCCCTGGCAAGCCGCACCAGCGCGGCGACAGGGGTGTAAATGACTGCCGTGCCGGGAGGCCTCGACTTGCCGTGCTTGAGTATCAGGCCGCACCGTTCCAGGGTCCGCAGATGCTGATAAACGGCCGTCCGCTTGCGACCGAGGGCATTTGCCAGCTCGCGGGCCGAGAGCGGCCCAAGTGCGGTCAGCCGATC
The DNA here is from genome assembly GCA_035632655.1 of Steroidobacteraceae bacterium. GTDB lineage: Bacteria > Pseudomonadota > Gammaproteobacteria > Steroidobacterales > Steroidobacteraceae > 13-2-20CM-66-19. The sequence goes on from DASQGK010000118.1 coordinate 4,022, forward strand.
GACGATTTCATGGCGAACAGGGTTGACGAGCGCAAGTAGTTGCTTGCGCTTTGACACCCAGTGTACCGCTCTTGGCATGCGGGGCTCCGCTGCTTGGAATGCGGCATTGTGTACGGCCTTGCCGAGGAAGAGAAACCGGAGCAGGGCGCACCCTTTTGGGGCGCTGGTGCGTCAGCTACCGCGGAGCCGTCGGGCGCTCGTCAACGGGAGCACTCTGAGTATCTCACCGCGATACCTCGTGCCGGAACATACCCGCTCTCCCGAGGACAACGTGAAATCGTACCGGCCGCGCCCCGCCGGCTGTGCGTACTGAATGGAACGAAGGTTCAGCAGTACCGCGCGCTGGATACGAATGAAGCTGCTATTGGCCAATACCCGCGACAGGCGGCTGATGGAGTCGCGACTGAGGAATTCCAGTCCGTCTGCGTGGAGTGCGACGTAGTTTCCCCGAGCCTCTATGTATTCGATCTTGGCGGGATTGAGCGGATACAGCCGATGATCTCGCTCTCCAATCAGCAATCTGAAACCCACCCACTCGACCTCCGTTGAGGGCGGGCTGGCCGCGCCGCGCCGCCCGACGGTCTCCACGGCTCTGCCGGCGTGCCGCTCCGCACTTCGCATCCTGCCCTCAGCTGTGTTGCCGATGAGCGGCATAGATGGCGGCGAGCCTCGGGCTGTCGATGCTGCGCACGGCGCGTGCGATCGACTGCTCGCGGCAAGTCTCGCGCGCAGCGACTGCCTTGAGGACACGAATGTTCTCGACCACGCAGACGGCATTGGCCGCCGCGACGATGCGCGCATAGAGCAGCTGCGAGCCCTGCTCGGTCGAGAGGTTGAGGTCTCGATAATCCACCTTCCTGCTCGGCTCGTCCGCGCGTGCGCAGCCGATCGTCAGGGAAGCGGTCAACGCGGTGACGAGCGCCGCGGCGCGCAGCCGCTCGCCGATGGTCAGCGTCGCTGAGGTCATGAGGATCTCTCCCGGGTATTCTGAGGTTGTCCATGCGGGTTCCGGCGCACTCTCGGGGCTGAGCGTGTTCCGGCTCTGCAGGTGCTTGCAAACGCTCCGTGAGCATCGCGCACTGCGGAGGACCAAGCCGCTCGTCGCGTGCTGAAACGCCCGAGCGATCGCGGGTCTCACGACGCGCAAAGACCATGTCAAGCCGCCGCCGTCGTTTCGTAGGGAACGCGCAGACGCGCGATGTGCCGTCCACTCGGCAGAGTGACGTCCTCAAAGCGCCCGACGTCGCCGTAGAGGGCAGTGAGTCTCTCCCGTAGGTTCCGGAGACCAATTCCCATGCCGTAGGCGGATTGCTGGCCTGCACCCGGCGTCGCCTCGTTGGCGACGGTGATCTCGAGCCATTCGGAATCGGCGTGGGCGATGAGTTCGACGCGAACCCCGGCCTCTTCGGAGCCCATGCCGTGCTTCACCGCGTTCTCGACCAAAGGCTGAAGGATCAGGGGTGGCACGAGCGCTTCGCGTGCGCTCCCGCTGATCGTCATCGAGCAGGTTACCCGGTCTCCGAAGCGCGCACGCTGGATGGCAAGATAGTCCTCGACGAACTCGAGTTCCTCTTCGAGCCGAATCTGCTCATTCTCCGGGTCGTTGAGCACCCGCCGCAGAAAGCTGCCCAGCCGCAATACGACCGCTTTGGCGCCGGCAGGATCCGCGTCGATCAGCCCGGTTGCGAGATGCAGCGCGTTGAAGAGGAAATGCGGGTTCAGCTGCATCCGCAGCGCCTGCAGGCGCGCCTTGATTGACCGAGTCTCCAGATCGATGCGCCGCTGCTCTGTCGCGCGCCATTGGCGGTAGATCAGCAGTCCCGCCATGAGTCCGAGCGCGGTTGTGTAGGTCACCACGTACTGAATCGCAGACCCGACCCACCAGTGCAGGCCGACCCGTGGGTGCGCGAGCAATGAGCGCCACCACTGCGCCAGCGATTGCTCATGGTCGATCCAGTGAGCGGCGCTTCGGAAGAAGGGCTCGCGCAGCCCCGCAAATATCAGCCCCAGAACAAAATGCGCGGGGATGAGCCACCAGAGCCGATGTCGCACGCCCAGCAGCAGCGCGCCTCTGCAAAAGAGCAGCAACACGGGCAGGAGCAACAGATCGCTGACCAGGTATGTGGTTGCAGAGGGGCCGGTGGGAGCCTCGGGGACAGCGCTGTTGAGCACCGAGTACCTGATCAGGCGCCACACCATCAGGTAACACCAGTAGGCAAGCACGAGCGCAAGGGGCAGGAAGTTCGGATTCCCTCGGCCAGGCTTCATGTGGGAGAGCCAACCGTGTAGGTGTGCGGAATCGAATGGCGCGGTGCGCGCTGCGGTGTGAGCCGCATGCATTCCACCACTTTGCGTTACGGGT
>DASQGK010000119.1:0-45484 GCA_035632655.1 Steroidobacteraceae bacterium
GCGCCGCGCGCGCTCACGGGCCACAGTGCGCAAAGCGGCTGCGGGCCGTCGCCCGTCTCGGCCAGCGCTGCACCCGCGCCCGCCGCCGCGGCGAGGCGCAGATAGAGGTCATCCGGCAGCAGCGGGGCATCGCAGGGGCTCACGGCGAGGGCGCGCGCACCGAGCCGCGCGGCCCACTCGAGGCCCACGCGCACCCCGGCGAGCGGACCTGCGGCATCGCCGGGCGCATCGTGGAGCACGGTGAGGCCGGCGGCCCGGGCCAGCGCCTCGGCTTCGGTCCCGGGGCGCGCGTTGACCGCGACTGCCGTGCAGACCGATCGCAGCCGCTCGACCGCCCACATGAGGAGCGGCTTGCCGCGAAGCAGCGCGCTCGCCTTCTCTCCGCCGAAGCGCACCGAGCGGCCGCCCGCGAGCACGACGCCGCAGATGTCCGGGTTCAGCGTGTCAGGTCGGGTGTGCGCCATTCCGCTATATAGTAACGGCCCAGGGCACCGCGATCGGACTGAGTCATGAATTCCCCACGTTCAAGCCTCCGCCGCGATACCTGCCTCGCGGCGTGGCTGTGTGCTGCCTCGGCGGCAACCGCAGGCGCGGCTCCGGCTCCGGAGACGGTCGAGATCTTCTCAGCCGGGAGCCTGCGCGCCGTGGTGAACGATCTCGCGACCGAAGTCGCGCCGGCCCTCGGCATCGAGGTGAAGTCGACCTTCGGCGGCTCGGGTCTGCTGCGCGAGCGCATTGAGACAGGCGAGACGCCCGATCTGTTCATGTCCGCCGACCTCGGCAATCCGCGCAAGCTCGAGGCCGCCGGACGCACCGTCGTGCCGGCGGTCGAGATCGCGAGGAATCGCATGTGCGTCGTCTCACGCCGCAGCGCCGGCGTGACCGCGGGCAATCTCATCGACCGTTTGCTCGATGAGAGGATCCGCGTAAAGACCTCGACGCCCATTGCCGATCCGGCCGGAGACTATGCCTGGGCGATCTTCGAGCGGATCGGGGCGCTGCGGCCGGGCGCGGGAGCAGCGCTCAAGGAGAAAGCACGAGCCCTGATGGACGTAAAGGCGCCGGCGAAGCCGGGCCAACATCCTTACGCAGCGCTGTTCGAGGCCGGGCTCATCGATGTGTCGATCACCTATTGCAGCGGGATTGCCGCCCTCGAGAAGGATGCCCCGGGGCTTGCGAGCTTCCCCATTCCGCCGCCGCTCGACCCGCACCCGGTCGACGGCCTCGCGGTGCTCTCGGCCAAACCCGCGGCGCTGCGGCTCGCGCTCTATCTGCTCTCGGAGAAGGGCCAGGCGATCGTCGCGCGCGAGGGACTGGTTCCGGTCGCGGCGGCGGACTCACCGGCTTCGCCATGAGCGCGACGCGTGTGCTTGGCATCGCCGGCTGGAGCGGCTCGGGCAAGACGACGCTGATGACGCGGCTCATCCCGCTGCTCGTGCGGGACGGCCTGGCGGTTGCAGCGCTCAAGCACGCCCATCATTCCTTCGAGGTCGATCATCCGGGCAAGGACTCTTACGAGTTTCGCGCGGCCGGCGCGTCCGAGGTGATCGTGTCCTCGTCGCGCCGCTGGGTGCAGATGCACGAGCTCGGCGCCGAGGCCGAAGCGACGCTCGCCACTCTCCTGCGCCGCGTCTCGTCCTGCGACCTCGTACTGGTCGAGGGATTCAAGCGGCAGGGGCATCCGAAGCTCGAGGTGTTCCGGCGCGCGGTGGGGCTCGCACCGCTCCACCCCGGCGACCCGCGCTTCGTCGCGGTCGCCGCGGACCAGGCCTTTCCCGAGGCCCGGGTGCCGGTCGTGGCCCTCGACGATCTGGCGGCGATCGCCGCACTGGTGCGCAGCCGCGCCGAGCCGCTCGATGCGGTGATCGGCGCTCTCGAGCGCGGCCGCTAACTCTCCACGTCGACGAGGCGCTCGGGCGCCGCTTCAGCCGGCGGCAGCCCGGCGGCCGGGGCGACCCGTGCGGCGCAGAACTTGAACTCGGGAATCTTGCCGGCCGGATCGAGCGCCGGGTTGGTGAGGAGGTTCGCCGCCGCCTCCGCATAGCAGAAGGGCAGGAAGACCATGCCGACGGGGACATCGCCGTCGGCGCGCACTTTGAGCTCGACGGCGCCGCGGCGGGTCTCGAGCCGCAGCATGTCGCCGGGCGCGAGATCCAGCCGCTGCAGCTCGCGCGGCGACATGAAAGCGACCGCTTCCGGCTCGATGTCATCGAGCACCGCGGCGCGGCGCGTCATCGCACCGGTGTGCCAGTGCTCGAGCACCCGGCCGGTGGAAAGGATCATCGGGTACTCCGCGTCCGGCAGCTCATCGGGCGGCCGGATGTGCGCCGGCACGATCTTGCCGCGGCCGTTCGCGGTCGGGAAGCCCTTGGTGAAGATGACGGCATTGCCCGGCTGATCCGGCCCGTCGACGGGATAGGTCACGGCGCCTTCGCGCTCGAGGCGCTCCCAGGTGATGTTGTTGAGGGACGGCATGACCTTCGCCATCTCGGCGAAGACCTCCGGCGGCCCCGAGTAATGCCAGTCGAGCCCGAGGCGCCGCGCAATCTCCTGGATGATCCACCAGTCCTGGCGCGCCGCGCCGGGCGCGGCGACCACCGGCCGGGCGAGCTGCACGCGCCGGTCGGTGTTGGTGAAGGTGCCGGTCTTCTCGGGGAAAGCCGAGGCCGGCAGCACCACGTCGGCGTGAAAGGCGGTCTCGGTGAGGAACAGATCCTGCACCACGAGGTGCTCGAGCTTGGCGAGCGCCTGGCGGGCGTGATTCAGGTCCGGGTCCGACATCGCCGGGTTCTCGCCTTCGATGTACATGCCGCGGATCTCACCGGCATGGACGGCATTCATGATCTCGACCACCGTCAGGCCGGTCTTCGGATCGAGCGACTGGCCCCAGAAGGTCTCGAAGACCTTGCGTACCTCGGCGTTCTGCACCGACTGGTAGTCGGGGTAGACCATGGGGATCAGCCCCGCGTCCGATGCCCCCTGCACGTTGTTCTGACCGCGCAGCGGATGCAGGCCCGTGCCCTTGCGCCCTACCTGGCCGGTGATGAGGGCCAGCGCGATCAGGCAGCGGGCGTTGTCGGTGCCGTGCACGTGCTGGCTGATGCCCATGCCCCAGAAAATGATCGCGGCGGGCGACTTGGCGTACAGCCGCGCCACCTGGCGCAGCGTCGCGGCGTCCACCCCGCAGACATCCGCCATGCGCTCGGGCGTGAAGCCGACGATGCTTGCCTTGAGCGCCGCGAAGTTCTCGGTGTAGGCCGCGATGTACTCCTCGTTGCAGAGCTTCTCGGTGATGATCACGTTGAGCAGGGCGTTGAGCAGCGCGACGTCCGAGCCGGGCTTGAACGTGAGGTTGAGGTAGGCATGGCGCGAGAGCCCGTGACGGCGCGGATCGATGACGATGAGCTTCGCGCCCTTCTGCTTGACCGCGTTCTTGATGAACGTGGCCGCCACCGGGTGATTCACCGTCGGGTTGGCGCCGATGACGATGATGAGCTCCGCATCGAGCGCCGCCTCGAAGGGCGCCGACACGGCGCCCGAGTTCAGCCCCTCCATCAATGCGGCGACCGATGAGGCGTGGCACAGCCGCGTGCAGTGATCGACATTGTTGGAGCCGAAGCCGGTGCGCACCAGCTTCTGGAAGAGATAGGCCTCCTCGTTCGAGCCTTTGGCGGAGCCGAAGCCGGCGAGCGCTTTGCGCCCGTATTTGTCGCGGATCGCCTTGAGGCCGAGGCCGGCGCGATCGAGCGCCTCCTCCCAGCTCGCCTCGCGGAAATGCGTCCAGGGGTTGGCCGGGTCGACCTGGGTGCCGGCGTCCTTGCCCACGTGCTCGAGCCGCACCAGCGGCCGGGTGAGGCGATCCGGGTGGTACACGTAGTCGAAGCCGAAACGCCCTTTGACGCACAGCCGGTTGTGGTTGGCGGGGCCGTCGCGCCCCTCCGCATAGACGATCTTCTCGTCCTTCACCTTGTAGGTGACCTGGCAACCGACACCGCAATAGGGGCAGAGCGAGTCCACTTCGCGATCCGGGTAGACCACCCGGGTCTGCTTCTCGTCGAGGTAGGCGGCGGGCATCAGGGCGCCGGTCGGACAGGCCTGCACGCACTCCCCGCAGGCCACGCAGGTCGACTCGCCCATCGGGTCATCGAAATCAAACACGATCTTGCTGCCGGAAGAGCGGTACGCCATGCCGATGACGTCGTTGACCTGCACCTCGCGGCAGGCGCGCACGCACAGGTTGCACTGGATGCAGGCGTTGAGATTGACGCGCATCGCCGGATGGCTCGGATCCGGTCCCCAGCGCTCGGCCGCCGGGAAGCGGCTGCCCGTGACCCGGACGAAATCGGCCTGGCTCCAGAAGTGCGAGGCAGGGTCGTGCGAGGTGGCGCGCTCGGGCTGGTCCGCGACCAGCAGCTCGAGCACCATGGCGCGTGCCTTTACCGGGCGGTCGGTGGCGGTCTTCACCTTCATGCCCGCCACGGGCTCGCGTTTGCAGGAGGCGGCGAGCACTCGCTCACCCTCGATCTCCACCATGCAGGCGCGGCAGTTGCCATCGGGGCGGTAGCCGGGCGCCGGCTTGTGGCACAGGTGCGGCAGATGAGTGCCGAGCCGCTGGGCGACCGCCCAGATCGTCTCGCCGGGACGGGCTTCGACCTGCCTGCCATCGAGCTCGAAGCTGACGGCCGTCCTGGCCGCGGGCGCTGGGCTCGCCGCGGGGCTCTTGGCGGGGGACTGTGACTTCTGGTTCATCGGCGCCTACGTCGCCGCGGCGGGCCGCGCCGTCGGGAACAGTTCGGGGAAATACTGGATGACGCTCACGAGGGGATTTGCGGCCGCCTGGCCCAGGCCGCAGATCGAGGCATCGCGCATGCATTGCGACAGCTCGGCGAGCAGCGCGGTGTCCCAGACGCTGCGCTCCATCAGCACCACCGCTTTCTGCGTGCCGACGCGGCACGGCGTGCACTGTCCGCAGGACTCGTCCTCGAAGAAGCGCATGAGATTGAGCGCGGCGGCACGCACGTCGTCCTTGTCGGAAAGGATGATCACCGCCGCCGAGCCGATGAAGCAGCCGTACTTCTCCAGCGTGCCGAAGTCGAGCGGAATATTGTCCATCGAGGCGGGCAGGATGCCGCCCGAGGCGCCGCCGGGCAGATAGGCGGCGAAGGTGTGTCCCTCGCTCATGCCGCCGCAGAATTCCTCGATCAGCTCCCGCACGGTGATGCCCGCGGGCGCCAGCTTCATGCCGGGCTGTTTGACGCGCCCGGACACCGAAAAGGAGCGCAGCCCCGTGCGCCCGTTACGACCGTGGCTCTTCCACCAGTCGACGCCGCGCTCGATGAGATCGCGGATCCAGTAGAGCGTCTCGACATTGTTGATGAGCGTCGGACGCCCGAAGAGGCCGATCTGGAACGGGAACGGCGGCTTGTGCCGGGGGAGTCCGCGCTTGCCCTCGATGGATTCGAGCATCGAGGACTCCTCGCCGCAGATGTACGCGCCGGCGCCGCGGCGCAGGTGGATCTTCGGTCCCCCGGGCGGGAGCCTCGCCGTCTCGTTCGCCAGGATCTGCCGGGCAATCGGATATTCGTCGCGCACGTAGATATAGATGTCGGTCGCCTCGACGACATGGGCGGCGATCAGCATGCCCTCGAGAAACCGGTGGGGATCGGTGTTGAGGTAGTACTGATCCTTGAAGGTTCCGGGCTCACCCTCGTCGGCATTCACCGCCATCAGCCGCGGCCCGGGCTCGCCGCGCACGGAGCGCCATTTGCGCCCCGTGGGAAATCCGGCGCCGCCGAGGCCGCGCAGCCCGCCGTCGTCCAGCACCTTGAGCACCTCCTCGACGGCGAGCGCGCCCGAGCGCAGCCGCTCGAGGGTGCGGTAACCGCCCCCCGCACGGTAGGTGTCGTAGTCGACGTAGTCCGGGATGTGCGGGTGTGTGTCCTTGTGGCCGACCGCCGCCTTGACGTTGGCCACGGTGGCGCGCGGCACGAAGTTGTGTCCGACCTCGACGGCCGGTGCCTGATCGCAGAGCCCGACGCACGGGGCGCGCACCACCCGTACCCCGGGACCGAGCTCGCGCGCGAGCGTCGCGAGCAGCGCTTCGGAGCCGAACAGCGCGCAGGTGAGGCTGTCGCAGACCCGTACCGTGAGAGTCGGGATGTCCTTGCCGTCCTCCTTCACGACGTCGAAGTGGGCGTAAAAAGTCGCCGTCTCGAAGACTTCGGCGAACGAGAGACGCATCGCTTCGGCGAGCGCCGCGAGGTGGGCGGCGGAGATCTGCCCGTATTTGTCCTGGATCCGGTGGAGGTACTCGATCAGCAGGTCGCGATTGCGCGGCGCGTCCCCGAGCAGCGCCCGTATGGCGTCCGCCGCCCCGGGGTCCACCTGGCGCCCCTTGGGAACGGGGCGTACCCGCCGGCGGCCGCGGCCGGGGTGCTCGAATCGGGTGACTTTACCGGCGTCGCGGGAGGCATCGTGAGCGGACATGACTGCATGGTAGCGGAAGCCGAAAGATATCAACAATCTGCGCGGCCGCCTTCAGGCTGACGCCCGTGTTGACCTCGGGATGCATGCAGGTCCATAAGTAAAACTAATCGCCGACTTATGTTCGGGCTTAGGCAAGCTGGTTGAACCTGCGCCCGGAGCGTGGAGACTTACCGCTAGAGGGCGCGATATCGATGGCGAATGGCTACAACGATCTGCCGGAAACGTCGGGACGAGCTGGCGGCTCCGCGGCGCGCGAGGCGGAGCTCATCGCCCGCGTGGCAGATCGCGACCGCCGTGCGTTCGAAGAGCTCTACAACCTCTATCACCGCCGCCTGGCGCGATTCCTGACGCGGCTCACCCGCCGCTACGACCTGGCCGAAGAGATCATCAACGACACCTTCTGGGTGGTGTGGCGCAACGCGCGCGACTTTCGCGGCGCCTCGCAGCCCTCGACGTGGATCCTCGGCATCGCCTACCGCAAAGCGCGGAACGCGTTCCGCAGCGCCGCCCGGGCCCGCGCCCGGCAGAACCTGGAGCCCTCCTTGTTTCCACTCACCACCGAGGAGCCAGCGCGCGCGGCGGAGCTGCGCGACTGGCTCGGCGCGGCGCTCGAGCAGCTGCCCGTCGAGCAGCGCCTGGCGGTGGAGCTGTGCTACGAGCTCGGACATTCGTGCGAGGAGATCGCGACCATCATGGGCTGTCCCGTGAATACGGTGAAAACGCGCCTGTTTCATGCGCGCGCCAAATTGCAGAAGCTGCTGGGCGAGCTGTCCGGCGGGACTGCCGCCGCGCGCCGCGCCAATGCAAAGGAGAGTGACGCCTCATGAGCGCAAGTGCTATGACCCTGCACGAGGAGTGCTGGCTGATGCTGCCCTGGCTCGCCAACGGGCGGCTGGACGCCGCCGAGCGCGCGCGTCTCGAGCAGCACGTGCGCGGCTGTGCCGAGTGCGCCCGTGAGTTGCAGCTCGAGCGCGGCTGGTGCGATGCGCTCACCGAGCCCGAGCGCATCACCTACACGCCGGGTCCCGCCTTTCGCAAGCTCATGGAGCGCATCGAGGAGGCGCCCGAGGCAGGCGCCGGCGCACCCGCGACACCTGCAGCCCGCGCTGCCCGCACGCACGCCGCCTGGCGTCCGCCGGGGTTTGCCTGGGCCGCGAGCTTCGTGCTGACGCTGGCACTCGGCGCACTCGGTGCGACCGCGTACCGCTGGTCGCAGCCGCTCTACGCGACGCTGACCAGCGCACCGGTCGCAGCGCCGGGCGTGCTGCACGTCGCCTTCGAGCGCTCGCTGCCCATCGGGGATGCCGAGCAGCTGCTGCTCTCCGCCGGCGCGCGCGTGGTCGAAGGACCCGATGCGAGCGGAGTATTCGGCGTTGCGCCCGTGGCGGCCCCGGGGACGACACAGGCGCCGGATGCACGTCTGCGCGCGCTCGCGCAGCGGCTGCGCAGCGACCCCGAGGTGCGCTGGGTCGAGCCGCTTCCCGGCGGCACGCCGCGGAGGCCCTGAGTTGCGCGCGTGGCGCAGCACACGGCTGGCGTGGCTCGCGGGGGCCTGTGCCGCGGTAGCAGCGGCGGAACCGCCCGCACCCGTACCCGCGCCGGGCACGCCCGTCGCAGCGGCGGCAGTACCCGCCTCCCAGGCGATACGGCCGCGCATCGTCGTGGCCTTCGCGAATGCACCCGGCAGCACCCCGGCTCCCGCGGGATCGACCGGCCACCGCTACTCGGGCGATGGCTACCGCGTGTCACAAACCGCCGCCACCAGCGCGCACCGGGTGGCCTCGGAGTACGCGCTGCGCGAGCTCGCGAGCTGGCCGATCCGCGAGCTCGCCATGCACTGTGTCGTATTCGAGATCGAGAGCGGCCGCCCGGAGCATGAGGTGCTCGCAGCGCTCGCACACGATCCGCGGGTGATGCTCGCCGAGCCGCTGCAGGAATTTCACACGCTGACCGCCCCGCAAAGCGGTTCGCCGCAAAGCGGTCCGCCGTACAACGACCCGCTCTACGATCTGCAGACCAGCCTGCAGGCGCTCGGTGTCCCGCAGGCGCATCAACGGGCCCGGGGCGCGGGGGTGCGAGTCGCGCTCATCGACACCGCCGTCGATACGCGCCATCCCGATCTCGAAGGGCGCATCGTGCGCAGCCGCTCCTACGTCGGCGACCATCGCGGCGCCGGCGGCTCGCAGCGGCACGGCACGGCGATGGCGGGGATCATCGCCGCCGATGCAAACAATGGAGTCGGCATCGTCGGTATCGCACCTCTGGCGCGGCTCGAGGTCTTCGAGGCCTGCTGGCAGCTCGCCCCCGACAGCGACGCCGCCGCCTGCAACACCTTTACCCTGGCGCAGGCGATCGCCGGGGCGCTCGAGTCCGGCGCAGTGCTGGTGAACCTCAGTGTCGCCGGTCCCGCCGACCCGCTGCTCGCGGCGCTCATCGAGTCGGGCCTGAGACGCGGCGTGGTGTTCGTGGGCGCGCGCGAATCCGCCAGCGGTTTTCCCGCGGGTGTTTCCGGTGTGATAGGGGCTGCGGGCAGCGAGGACGTCATCCCCCCCGGCGTTCTCGCTGCCCCGGCCCGGCACGTCCTGACACTGCGCCCGGGTGCGCAGTACGACTTCGAGTCGGGCAACTCGGTGGCGGCCGCCGAGATCACCGGTGTCATCGCGCTGCTCATGTCGGCATCGCCCGCGCGGCTCACCGCCGCCACTCTCATGGCGCTGCTCAGGCCCGCGGCGACGCCGACCGCTCTCGAGCCGCCGCAGGTCAACGCCGCCGCGGCGCTCGCGCGGCTCGATAGCGAGCGGCAGCGCGGCTGCGGCGCGCCGCGCGGCAACGCGGCCGAGGCGCCGCCCTGCACGGCACTCGCGTCCCGGGCGCTTGACGGCCGATAGCGCGGCTGCCCATGCTGCGGCCCACCCATGGGGAGCGAAGCACCCGCCGCCGGCCTCACCTGGCCGCTGATTGAGGAAGCGCGCGCGCGCATTGCGCCGCACATCCATCGCACCCCGATCCTGACCAGCGCCACTCTCGATGCCGAGGCGGGAGCGCGCCTCTACTTCAAGTGCGAGAACTTCCAGAAGGGCGGCGCCTTCAAGACCCGCGGCGCGACCAATGCGGTGCTCAGCCTCCCCGAGGCCGAGCTGAGGCGCGGCGTGGCCACCCACTCCTCGGGCAACCACGCGGCGGCGCTGGCACGCGCGGCGCGCCTGCGCGGCGTCCCCGCCTACATCGTCATGCCGGAAAACACCGCGGCCGCCAAGCGCGCCGCGGTCGAGCGCTACGGCGCGACCATCACCTGGTGCGAGCCGACGCAAGCCGCGCGCGAGCGTGCCGCCGAGCGTGTCGTGGCGGAGACGGGCGCGACCCTCGTCCATCCCTACAACGACCTGCGGGTCATGGCGGGACAGGCGAGCGTCGGCCTCGAGCTCATCGAGCAGGTGCGCGATCTCGACCTGCTCCTCTGCCCGGTGAGCGGCGGCGGCCTCCTGAGCGGCATCGCGGTGGCGGTGCGCAGGCTCGCCCCCGCAGTGCGCATCGTCGGCGTCGAGCCGCAGGGAGCCGACGATGCGGCGCGCTCGCTGCGCGCAGGCAGAATCGTTGCGGTCGAGCATCCCGCGACCATTGCCGACGGCTTGCGCGCCACGATCGGTGCCCTGCCCTTCGCCGAGATCCGCCGCTGCGTCGATGACATCGTGACCGTGCCGGACGCTGCGATCGTGAGCGCCATGCGCCGCCTCTTCGAGGTCATGAAGATCGTGGTCGAGCCCTCGGGGGCAGCTGCCTATGCGGCCGTGACGGCCGCACGCGTCAAGCTCGACGGCGCGCGGGTCGGCGTGGTGGTGAGCGGCGGGAACCTCGACCTCGACTCGCTCCCCTGGATCAGACCCGCTCCAGGATGACTGCGATCCCCTGTCCCACGCCGATGCACATGGTGCAGAGCGCGTAGCGGGCACGGGCACTCTCGAGCTGACAGGTGGCGGTCGTCGCCAGGCGCGCGCCCGACATGCCGAGCGGATGGCCGAGGGCGATGGCGCCGCCGTTGGGATTGACGTGCGCGGCATCGTCGGCGAGTCCGAGCTCGCGCAGTACCGCGAGCGCCTGGCTGGCGAAAGCCTCGTTGAGCTCGATCACCTCCAGCTGCGCGAGCGTGAGATGCGCGCGCTCGAGCACCTTGAGCGTCGCGGGCGCCGGCCCCATCCCCATGACGCGCGGGGCGACTCCGGCGGTGGCGGCGGCCACGATGCGCGCGCGCGGCTTGAGTCCGAAGCGCCGCGCCGCTTCCCCGGAAGCGACGATCAGCGCACAGGCGCCGTCGTTCACCCCGGAGGCGTTGCCGGCGGTCACCGTACCGCCCTGCCGGAACGGTGTCGGGAGCGAGGCGAGCTGCGCGAGCGTCGTCTCGGGGCGCGGATGCTCGTCGCGCTCGACGACCAGGGGCTTGCCGCGCCGCTGCGGAATCTCCACGGACATGAGCTCGGCGGCGAAGAAGCCGCGCGCTGCGGCGGCGGCGGCACGCTGCTGGCTGCGCAGCGCAAAGGCGTCCTGGTCGGCCCGGGAGATGCGGTACTCGGCCGCGACGTTCTCACCGGTCTCGGGCATCGAGTCGATGCCATAGCGCTCGGCGATGCGCGGATTGACGAAGCGCCAGCCGATGGTGGTGTCGTAGATTTCCGCCTGGCGGGAGAAGGCGCCTTCAGCCTTCGGCACCACGAAGGGCGCCCGCGACATGGACTCGACCCCGCCCGCGATCACGACGGCCGCCTCGCCCACGCGCACCGCACGCGCCGCCATCGCCACCGCATCGAGGCCCGAGCCGCACAAGCGGTTGAGCGTGGCGCCCGGCACCGAGACCGGCAGCCCCGCGAGGAGCGCGGCCATGCGCGCGACGTTGCGATTGTCCTCGCCTGCCTGGTTGGCACAGCCGAGCAGCACCTCGTCTACCGCCTGCGGGTCGAGGCCGGCATTGCGCTTGAGGAGCGCCGCGATGGGAAGAGCCGCCAGATCGTCGGTGCGCACCGTGGACAAGGCGCCGCCATAGCGCCCGATCGGGGTGCGCACCGCATCGCAGATGAAGGCTTCGGTCATGGGAGCATGATAACCGGCGCCGCGCCCGCCGTGCTGCGGCGTACCGGCGGCCACCCGGTACAGTGCGCGTGCCGCGGCGCGCTGCGTATCTGCCGGGCGCAGTCGCACCCGCACAAGCTTGCCGTGACGCCACCTCAGGATGCCCCATGCCCGATCCGCTGCCTTACATCACCTACACGTTCGTCATGTCCATCACCCCGGGGCCCAACAACGTCATGCTGACCGCCTCGGGGGCCAACTTCGGGCTGCGGCGCACCGTGCCGCATCTCCTCGGCATCGTCAGCGGATTCGTCGTGCAACTGCTGGCGGCCTGTGCGGGGCTTTCGGCGCTGTTCGCCCGCTGGCCGGCGCTGCAGAGCGCGCTCGCCTGGGTGGGAGCGGCCTACCTCGTCTACCTCGGCTGGCGCATGCTGCGCGCCGCCGGCGGTGCGGCGCGCGAGGCGCGCCGCCCGGTGACGTTCCTCGAGGCGGCGGCGTTCCAGTTCCTGAATCCCAAGGCGTGGGTCATGACCGTCACCGCGGCGACGCTCTTCCTCCCCCAGCAGCTCCCATGGCTGGCGCGCGGCGCTTACATGGCCGGGATCGCGGAGGTGATTGGCCTGCCGTGCATGATGGTGTGGGCGCTGTTCGGCAGCTCGCTCCGGGGGCTGCTCGAGGCGCCGCGCGGACGCCAGGTCTTCAATGCAGCCATGGCTCTTGCGCTCGCCACCACCGCGGTCATGATGGTGCGCTGATGTTCGAGCTGACGCGCGACTCCCCGATTCCACTGGTCGACCAGATCTGCGAGCGCATCACGCAGCTGGTGCGCTCGGGCCAGCTGCCGACCGGGACGCGCCTGCCCTCGATCCGCAAGCTCGCGCGGCTCGCCGGCACCAGCCCCTTCACCGTGGTCGACGCCTACGACCGCCTGGTCGCGCGCGGACTGATCGAGTCGCGCGCCGGGCGCGGCTTCTTCGTTGCGCAGCAGCGTCTCGTGGCACCCCTCGCCGCCGTCGAGGCGCTGCCCGAGGCCGCCAACGATGCGGTGGCACTGGCGCAGTTGTGCATGGAGCACGCGCGCGACCTGATTCCCGCAGGGTCGGGATTTCTGCCGGAGAACTGGCAGCTGGCATCGAGCAGCGCGGGCGCGATGCTGCGCACCCTGCGCGGCCGCCGCGCGCAGCCCTGGCTGCCCTGCCCGCCGCAGGGAGTGCCGGAGCTGCGCGAGCAGCTGGCGGCACGGCTGGTGCAGCAGGGCATCGCCGCCGGGGCCGCCAACATCGTGACCACCTACGGAGCGAGCCAGGCCTTCGATCTGCTGGCGCGGATCCTGTTCGCGCCCGGCGACACGGTGCTGGTGGAGGATCCCGGCTACTTCGTGCTGTTCGAGCAGCTGCGGGCGCACCACGTGCAGCTGATCCCCGTGCCGCGGCGCGCCGATGGACCGGACACGGAAGCGCTGGAGGCTGCCTGCCGCGCGCATCGGCCGCGGGCCTTCTTCCTCCAGACCCTGGTGCACAACCCAACCGGCTCGAGCGCCGATGCGGCCCACTGCCACCGCATCCTCTCGCTGGCCGAGCAGTTCGGCTTCGCGGTGATCGAGGACGATGTCTACGGCGACCTGTTCGAGGGCCAGGCCGTGCGGCTCGCGCAGATCGACGGCCTGCGGCACGTCATCTACGTCGGCAGCTACTCCAAGCTCATGGGCCCCGCGGTGCGCGTCGGTTTCGTCGCCGCCGACCCGGCGCTCATCGCCCGGCTGGTCGAGTGCAAGGTGCTGTCGGTGCTCTCCGGCAGCGCGCTGCTCGAGTGTTTCGTCGCCGAGGTGCTCGACGGCGGACGCTACAAGCGCCACGTGGAGCAGACGCGCGCCCGCCTCGCACGCATGCGCCGCGACGCCCGGGCCGCGCTCGCCGGCGTCGGCATCGCCTTCGAGGGGCCACCCGGCGAAGGCATGTTCCTGTGGGGACGGGTGCCGCAAGCGACGTCGGTGCCGGAGCTGGTGCAGCGCGCGCGCTCGCAGTCGATCCTGCTGGCGAGCGGCACGCTCTTCTCGCCG
The DNA here is from genome assembly GCA_035632655.1 of Steroidobacteraceae bacterium. Classification (GTDB taxonomy): domain Bacteria; phylum Pseudomonadota; class Gammaproteobacteria; order Steroidobacterales; family Steroidobacteraceae; genus 13-2-20CM-66-19. The sequence continues at coordinate 13,607 of DASQGK010000119.1, forward strand.
GTGCAGGGCTGCGGCCAGTGGCTGCGCTTCAACGTCGCCCACTCGACCAGCCCGCCGCTGATCGAATTCCTGCGCGAGTCGCTGGGCGAGGCGGCCTGAGCACGGCTGCGGCACGCGCGCGCGGCGTGCGCGCCCGGAGCCCGCTAGACTAGCCGGATGTTTCCACGTCTCCCGCCCGCCACCCGGGCGCTCGTCCTCGCCAACATCGGTGTGTTCCTGCTGCAGCAGGTGACGGGCAATCTGCTGCTGGCGCTGTTCGCGCTCTGGCCGCTCGCCGATCCCCTGTTCCGTCCGTGGCAGCTCCTGACCTACGCGTTCCTGCACGGCGCCTGGTGGCACATCTTCTTCAACATGTTCGCGCTCTACATGTTCGGCGGCGCGCTCGAGCAGTACTGGGGTGGCCGGCGGCTGGTGCTGTTCTACCTGGTCTGCGTACTGGCGGCGGCGCTCACGCAACTCGCGGTGCAGCAGATCGCGGGCGCCGGCGCGCCCGTGATCGGGGCCTCGGGCGGGATTTTCGGCATACTGCTGGCATTCGCCTGGTACTTCCCGCGGGCGCGCATCGGGGTGTACCTCATCATCCCGATGCCGGCGTGGCTGTACGTGACGCTGTACGGGCTGGCGGAGCTGTTCTATGGAGTGACCGGCACCGAGCAGGGCGTGGCGCATTTTGCCCATCTCGGCGGCATGCTGGGCGGCGCCGTCTGCATTCTCTACTGGCGGCTGCGCCACCGCTTCAAACTGCGCTGAGGGCGAGGGTCCGCGATGAGTGTAGAAACCTTTTGACGTTTAAAGTGTAACGCATTGTTAATCCAGATAAAGTCCAGACTATTAGTCTCCCTGATCCTCACCATTGGAAATCCGCAGCGCCAGCCGTCAAAATCGCGCGCTCAAAAAATACGACGGAACTTTCCGACGGACCGTTTCTCTAGACCCCATCCGACATGATCAAGACCGAACATCTCACCAAGCGTTACGGCGCACTCGCGGCGGTCGAGGATGTGAGCTTCGAGGTGAAGCCCGGCGAAGTCCTCGGCTTCCTCGGGCCCAACGGCGCCGGCAAGACGACCACCATGCGCATGCTCGCCGGCTTCGTCACACCGACCTCCGGAACGGCCAGCGTCTGCGGACACGACATCGGCAGCGACACCCTCGCCGCCAAGGCGGTACTCGGCTACCTGCCCGAGGGTGCGCCGCTCTACGGCGAGATGACCGTGCGCGCCTTCCTCGACTTCATCGCCGATGTGCGCGCCCTCGCCGGCGAGCGGCGCCGCGCGCGCCTCGCCCACGTCACCGAGCATCTGCAGCTCGGCAGCGTCCTCGACCAGACGATCGAGACGCTCTCCAAGGGCTTCCGGCGCCGCGTGGGGCTCGCGCAGGCGATCGTGCACGATCCGCCGGTGCTGATCCTGGACGAGCCCACCGACGGGCTCGACCCGAACCAGAAGCACGAGGTGCGCACGCTCATCAACGACATGGCGCGTGACAAGATCATCGTGATCTCGACCCACATTCTCGAGGAGGTCGACGCGGTGTGCACGCGCGCGGTGATCATTGCGCGCGGGCGTATCGTCGCCGACGACACCCCCGCCGGGCTCGCGGCCCGCTCGCGCTACCACAACGCCGTGTCGATGCAGCTCGAGGATCCGGCACAGCTCGGCGCGGCGCGCAGCGCCGTCGGTGCGCTGCCCGCGGTGGCGGCGATCGAGGTGAGCGAGCGCGATGCGCGCCTCACGGCGCTGCCGCGCAGCGGCGCGACCATCCTGCCGGCGCTGTCGGAGCTGGCGGCGCGCCAGGGGCTGAGGCTCAAGGAGCTGCACCTGGAATCCGGCCGGCTCGACGAAGTATTTCGCACCATTACCGCCTGAGCGGACGTAAGAGCACATGCGCAACGTGGGCATCATCATGCGCCGCGAGCTCGCGAGTTACTTCGCGACGCCGCTGGCGTACGTCTTCATCCTCATCTTCCTGGTGCTGGCCAACGCCTTCACCTTCTATCTCGGCGGCTTCTACGACCGCGGCCAGGCCGATCTCGAGCCCTTCTTCACCTTCCACCCGTGGCTGTACCTGTTCCTGATCCCGGCCGTCTCGATGAAGCTGTGGGCCGAGGAGCGCAAGTCCGGCAGCATCGAGCTGCTCATGACGCAGCCGGTGACGCTGTGGGAAGCGGTGCTCGGCAAGTATTTCGCCGCCTGGATCTTCATCGCGCTGGCGCTCGCCCTCACCTTCCCCCTGTGGATCACCGTCAACTACCTGGGCAAGCCCGACAACGGCACGATCCTCGCCGCCTATCTCGGGAGCCTGCTGCTCGCGGGCGGCTTCCTCGCGATCGGCTCGTGCATGTCGGCCCTGACGCGCAGCCAGGTGGTGGCCTTCATCCTCGGCGTGGTGGCCTGCTTCGCGTTCCTGCTGGCGGGCTTCCCCCTGGTGCTGGACGTGTTCCGCGGCTGGACACCGCAGGCGCTCCTCGATGCGATCGCCTCGCTCTCCTTCCTCACCCATTTCCAGTCGATCCAGAAGGGAGTGATCGACGTGCGCGACCTGCTCTATTTCGCGATGCTGATCGGCTTTTTCCTGCTGGCCACCGCCATCGCCCTCGATCTGCGCAAGGCGGAATGATCCCATGAGACCCAAACGCTCCACCCTGAGCGGCGCGACGCTGCTGGCGCTCGCCCTGCTCTTCATCGGACTCACGGTGCTGTTCAACTACGCGCTGCGCGGCTGGCGCGTCGATCTCACCCAGAACCACCTCTACACGATCGCGCCCGGCACCGAGCGCATCCTCAAGAGCATCCGCGAGCCGATCAACCTCTACTACTTCTTCTCGGAGAAGACCGCAGCGTCGCTGCCGCAGTCGCAGCTGAAGGCCTACGGCGCGCGGGTGCGGGAATTCCTCGAGGAGCTCGCCGACCGCTCCAACGGCAAGCTGCATCTGCACGTCGTCGACCCGCAGCCGTTCTCCGAGGACGAGGACCGCGCCACGGAGCTCGGGGTGCGCGGGGTACCCGTCGGCGCCGCAGGCGAGCACCTGTACCTCGGGCTCGCGGGCACCAACTCCACCGACGGCCATGCGGCGATCGAGTTCTTCGATCCCAACAAGGAGCAGTTCCTCGAGTACGACGTGGTGCGCATCGTCTACCAGCTCGCCAACCCGAAAAAGCCGGTGCTGTCGTGGCTCTCCACCCTGCCCATGGGCCCCGGCTTCGATCCGCAGACCGGGCAGATGCGCGAGCCGTGGGTGATCTACTCGCAGGCGGAGCAGCTGTTCGACGTGCGCACGCTCGAGCCGGGTGCGACCAAAATCGATCCCGACACCAGGGTGCTGGTGCTCGTGCACCCGAAGAACCTCTCGCCCGCCCTGCAGTTCGCGATCGATCAATACGCTCTCAAGGGCGGACACATCCTGGCGTTCGTCGATCCGCTGTCCGAGGCCGACCCCGCGGGGGCCAACCCGCAGAACCCCATGGCGGCGATGGCCGCCGACAAGTCCTCGAATCTCAACGAGCTCTTCAGCGCCTGGGGCGTGAAGTTCGATGCGACTCAGGTGGTGGCCGATCGCGGCCACGCCCTCTCGGTGTCGACCCGCCAGGGGGAGCCGCCGGCCGAGCACCTGGGGTTCCTCGGACTGGACAAGAGCAGCCTGGCTGCCGATGACGTGATCACGGCGGGACTCTCCAACGTCAACGTGGCGACCGCCGGTTCGCTCGAGCCGGTGAAGGGAGCGACGGTGAAATTCGAGCCGCTGCTGCAATCGAGCAAGGACGCCGAGCTCCTGCCGGTCGGGCGCTTCCGCATGCTGTTCGACCCCGCGACGCTGCGCGACGGCTTCAAGCCCACGGGCACGCGCTATATCATCGGTGCGCGCGTCGCCGGCGACGTCCACACCGCCTTCCCCAACGGGGCACCGGCGGGCGTCACGCTGCCCGCCGGCGCGACGGCGCTCAAGGCTTCCACGGCGCCGCTCAACCTGGTGGTGTTTGCCGACACCGATCTGCTGGCCGACTACCTCTGGGTGCACGCGCAGGAGTTCTTCGGACAGCGCCTGTATCAGACCATGGCCAACAACGGCGACCTGGTGCTCAACGCACTCGACAACCTGGCCGGCAGCGCCGACCTGATCAGCGTACGCGGACGCGCCACCTTCACCCGTCCCTTCGAGCGCGTCGAGCAGCTGCGCCGCACGGCCGAGGACCGCTTCCGCGCCAAGGAGCAGGAGCTCGAGCAGCAGCTGCAGGCCACGGAGCAGAAGCTCACGGCGCTCGAGTCGAAGGGCTCCACGGGCGCGCAGAATGCCCTGATCACGCCGGCCGAGCAGCAGGAGATCGAGCATTTCGCCCAGGAGAAGCTCAGGATCCGCAAGGAGCTGCGCGCGGTGCGCGCGGGCCTCGACGCCGACATCCGCTCGCTCGGCACCACGCTCAAGATCGTCGACATCATCGTGATCCCGGCGCTGTTCGCGCTGCTGGCGCTCGCCTTCAGCGCCTGGCGGCGGCGCAGACCCCGGGGCGTCGCCGCACTGGAGCCGCGGCCATGACGCCGCGTTCCACTCTCGTGCTCCTCGGCTGCGGCCTGCTGCTGGTGGTTGCGGCGATCTGGCTCGCCTCGCAGCGTCATCTCGAGCACGCAACGATGGCCGCCGATCTGGTGCTGCCCGGCCTCGAGCGCAGCGTAGCCACGGTCACCGAGGTCGACCTGCGGCGCGGTGACGGCACGCACACCAGCCTGAAGAAGGAAAGCACGGGGTGGACGGTAGCGGAGCGCGGCTGGCCGGCCGACACCGGCAAGGTCCGCAAGCTCCTGCTCGATCTCGGCGCGCTCAACGTGGTCGAGGAGAAGACGCGGCTCCCGGCCAACTACCCGCAGCTCGGGGTCGAGGACGTGAGCACGCCGAAAGCGACCGGGACCGCGGTCGAGGTGGTGACGCCGGCGCGCCGCTACGCGCTGATCGTCGGCCATAACTCCAGCGGCAAGTCGGGCTATGTGCGCGTCGCCGGCACCGCACCCACGCTGCTCGCCGCGCCGCTTCTCACGCCCGACGCCGATCCCAAGACCTGGCTCGAGCGCGCGCTGGTCGACGTGCCCGAGGCGCGCGTGCGGGAGGTGCAGATGAAGCCTGCCGAGGGCCCGTCCTACGCAGCGACCCGCGAGAAGAAGGAGCAGACGGACTTCAGCGTCAGCCCCCTGCCGAAGGGCCGGCAGCTCACGGGGCCGGGCGCCGCCGATTCGATCGCGGCATCGCTCGGCTCGCTGAGCCTCGATGACGTGCAGAAAGCCGCGGCGCCCGCCAATACCAGACTCTCGCACGCCGTGTTCCGCACCTTCGATGGGCTCGAGCTCGATGTCGCCGGGCGCAAGGACGGCACGCGCTCCCTCATCGCTCTCGCCGCACGCTCGACGGACCCCGCGACGGCGGACGAGGCGCAGCGGCTCAACGCGCGGCTCAATGGCTGGGAGTTCGAGGTCCCGGACTACAAGTACAGCGCGCTGTTTCGCCCGCTGGACGAGCTGCTGCAGCGTCCGCCGGAGAAGGAGAAGGTGAAGCCGGCCAGGGCGGCGAAGAAGGCCGGCGCCGCCGGCAGCGCTGCGCCGGCTCCCGGGACTGCAGAACCCGCCGCGCCCCATTGAGGCCGGCGGCGGCGCTGGCGCGGCCGCTTAAGTCTTCACCTGCGCCAGGATCCCGAGCGGGCGCCCTTCCGGATCGTTGAAGTGCGCCAGCCATTCCTCGGTGCCATCGGCATGCCGATGGATCATGTGCGGCGCCTGAGCGAACTCCACACCGCGTCCCCGCAGCGTGTCATAGGCCGAGCGAATGTCCTCGACGCGCAGATACAGGATCGACTCGGCGCCGGGCTTCTCCGTGGCGCTCAGGTACAGACGCGTGCCGCCACAGTCGAAGAAGGCGATCGAGCCGAAGGAGTAGAGATGCCTCAGGCCGAGGGTCTGGCCGTACCAGGCCTCGGACTCCTTGATGTCGCGCACCGTACGGGAGATCTGCGCCAGCGGTCCGAGGGTCAATGTCGTCATGGATTTCTCCTTGCGGCCGAGGGCGCTGCCGCGCGGCTCGCGAAACCACTGTTTGAGGGCCTGGCGGTCGGGCAGGCCGAGCTTGGCCATGGCGTTGGTGAGGTGATACTTCACCGCATCGCGGCTGATGCCCCGGCGCCGGGCGATCTCACGGCTGCTCATGCCGTGCTGAATCGCATGCACCACGCGCCACTCGGCCGGCGTCAGGACGTCGGCGTGCGGCGGACGCCCCCTGCGATGCCTGGTCACCATGGTGCGATCCTAAAGTGCCGGAGCGCGATTTACCCTCCCCCGGGGAGCGCGTAGAATTTTTCGCCGCCGCCGCACCGCGCCATCGCGGCCGCAGGCGACGGCCTGGTCAAAGGAGTCGCCGACATGAGCGCTGTCATGCTTGCCGTTTTCAACGAGTACTCGGCTGCCGAGCGCGTGCGCACCCGCCTGGTGAACGACGGCTTTCCCACCGACCGCGTCGAGCTCACGGCCGCGGAGGAGCCGGGCCGGGCGGGCCTCGAGCCCGCGGGCTCGCCCCAGTTCCTGCAGTACTTCCGCATGCTGCTCAACCGGGAGGATGAGCGTCCGTTCGCCGAGGCGCTGGCCGAGCGAGTGCGTGGCGGCGCGGCCACGGTCACCGTGCATCCGCGCGGGGCGATCGAGACGGGGCGCGCCGCAGAGATACTCGAGGGCGAAGGGGCGACGGAGGTCGTCGGTCACGATCTCGAGAGACAGGGCTTCGAGCATGCCGCCGCGCGCGGTGAGGGCTACTGGGTGCGCCACTTCATGCTCGACAATCCGACCGGCGCCGACTGCATCTACTGCCGGCTGTTCCCTGCCCACAAGCACGAGCATTGAGACGCGCCGCCAGGCCGAGACCGGGCTCGGGTCAGTTGGTGCGCGCTTTCAACACTTCAGAAAGCGTGTCGGCGCGCGCCGCGATGCGCGCGATGTGCGGAAAGCGCGGGCCGTCGAAGTAGGCAACGCCGAGCGTGCGGTAGTAGTCGGCGCTTTCCACGAGCAGCTCGATGGGTTTGCGGTCCTGGTGCGCCGCGGCAATCGCGGCGTCCAGCACCTCGACCGAGAACCTGCGCCCATTGACCGCAATCAGGCGCATGCCCGGGCCGACGCCTGCGAGCGCGGCGGCGCGCCCCTCGATGACGTCGACGACCCCGGCCTTGTTGTCGAGCAGCAGTCCGATCGACCACCGGCGGTCGATTCGCTGGCGCGCGTCCTCCATCCTCTGGACGTAGGAGTTGGTTCGGGCGGAATACTCGAGTCTCCAGCCCGAGCTCTCGAGCCCCTCGAGAAGCGCCTGCGGACCGAGTGTGTCGAGGTGGCGGCGGATGAGCCCGCGCCAGTCGCCGGGGGCGACGGCGGCCAGCGTCGCGTAGACGTCCGCCTCCACATAGGGCGAGAGCGCGGGGGAGCGCCCGGACCCCGCATAGAAGCGCCGCATGAAGTCATCGAGCGAGGCGCGGCCGCCGCTGCGCGCGCGCAGCTGCGAATCGACATTGAGCCACAGGAGCTCCGAGGCATCGTAGAAGTCGACGCCGCGCCGGCTCGATTCCCAGATCTCGCTCCCGTAGAGCAGCTGCGCCGCCACCGCGGTATCGGCCAGCGGCCGCCAGCGGTCGCCCGGCTGAAGGTCGTATTCACCCGCTACGGCGGCGAGCATCTCGCGATAGCTCTCCGCCGTGTACAGACCCGCGCGCACCGGCAGCACCGTACCCCAGAACTGCGTCAGGCCCTCGTAGACCCACAGGAGCGAGCCATCCATCGGCCGATCGTAGTCCGGGCTCAGGAGTCCCGCGGGGCGCCGGTACTTGCCGTTCCAGCTGTGGACATACTCGTGGGCGAGCAGCTCGGCGAGCAGCTCGCGTCGCCCCGGGTCCGTGACCGCATTCTCGTAGTAGCGGTCGTCGCTCGATTCGTGGTGCTCGAGACCGAAGTGCGCCACGTGGTCCGAGAGACTCAGGATCCACGTGTAGTGCCGGTACATGCGCGTGCCGAACAGCGCTCCCGCCTGCGCTACCAGCCGGCCGTAGGCGGCGGCGAAGCCATCGGGCACCGCGAGCGCGGCGGCGCTGTCGGCGGCGATCGACAGGGTGTGCCGCAGCTCGGGATCAGGCGCCGATCCCGGCAGATCGATGCTGAGGAGATGAGCGCCCATCTGCACCGGGGAATCGATCAGCCGGTCCAGGGTCGCGCCCTCGAGCGCCACGCTGCCATCGGCGCCGGCGTGCGTCGCAAGCGCGCACGCGACCTGCCAGCCGGGTGGCGCGAGCACCGAGGCTTCGGTGGTGATGGTCGCCGCGTCGCGGCCCTTGGGTGCCAGCACGAACAGGTTGAAGGGCAGCACGGCGAGCTGCGCACTGCTCGTCGGCCCGGTGCCGAACACGCCGGTCTCCACCGGTAGTCCGGTGTCGAGGCTGATTTCGAGCTGCTCCGTCCCCGGAGGCACGGTCACGCTGAGCGCGTACATGTCGTACGGGTCGCGCTGCCAGGCAAGCTGTGCGCCGTTGGCGCGTATCGCGAGGCCGATCATCGTGTCGAGCGGCCCGCTCGGGGCGTGCTCCCCCGGGATCCATTTGGGAAACACCAGCGTCAGCGGCCCGCCGCCATGCACCGCGAGTGTCAGCTCCGAGTGCACGTGCTTGCGCTGCACGTCGCGGGCATCGACCCGCACCCGAAGATCCGCCGCCTGCGCCACGCCCACGCCCAGCAGCAACGCCACCGCCAGTGTCTGTTTCATTCTGCAAGTCCCCGAGGTGGTGCGCCGCGCACCGCAACGCTCGATGTTCAGGCAAATGGCTGCGGCAGGCAACGAGTGGTAACGTTCCGGCATGGGAGAAGTCGTGTTGGAAGGCGGCTGCCTGTGCGGCGCGGTGCGCTATTCCCTCAGCGGACCGGCCCGCAATCCGTGCTTCTGCCATTGCGCCAGCTGCCGGCGCGCCAGCGGCGCACCCATGGTGCCATGGGGCACCTTCTCGCTCGAGGCGGTGCGCATCGTGCGCGGGCGCCTGAGCGAGTTTCGCTCATCGGCGCAGGTCTCGCGCGGCTTCTGCGCCCGCTGCGGCACCTCGCTCACCTACCGCCACGAGAGCCGTGCGGGAGAGATCGACGTGACGCTGGCGACGCTCGACGACCCCACGCGGATTGCGCCGCGCATGCACGTCTGGGTCGGGGACCGGCTGCCGTGGGTGGTGATCGGCGACGGGCTGCCGCAGCACACGGGGAGCGGCAGCGGCGGCTGACGACCCGTTGCTGCCGGTCGCGATACCACATGGCGGCCGCTCGAAGTCGAGAAACCGGACATTGCGGGATCAACTGCCCAGATTCGCCTTCTCGACGCGAGTCAGCTAATCACTATGCTGAACGGATGGCGTCGCGTGCAGCATTGATCCCAGTCGAGCAAGTGACAGGCGCCATCCTCGTGCTCCGCGGTCAAAGGGTGTTGCTCGATGCCGAGCTTGCGGCCTTGTACGGTGTCACGACCGGACGCCTGAACCAGCAGGTGCGGCGCAATCGCCGACGCTTCCCGGCCGATTTTGTGTTCCAGCTCGATGCCGCGGAGTTGGCGGCTTTGATGTTGCAAAATGCAACTTCAAAGGCCGGCCGGGGTGGACGCCGGACGCTGCCATTCGCCTTCACCGAGCACGGCGCCATCATGGCAGCTACTGTCCTGAACAGTCCCCGGAAGACCCAGCGGCGGTTCAAGGAGGTTTACGACGCGATCAGCGCCCTCACGCGCGGACCGACTGCTAAGCGACGGGGGATCGGGTTCACTGCCAACCTTGATCCGTAGAGCTGCAGCCTGCCTGGCGCGCACTTGGGCATTCGACGTTTCCAGTAGACTCTCTTGAGGCCTGAGACGCAGGAGTGGCTCGATGGCGGACGATGACCTGAATCCGAAACGCCGGCGTATCGTAGTAGCACCCTCACCGACCCACCCGCGGCTGCGGTCGACAGTTCTCAATGTGGAGTGCGATGAGGACGAGGAAGTGCAGTGGATTTGGACGGAAACGGCTGACGGCCGCTTTGTCTCCGGATACCGCATCCTACCCAGGCTGCACAAGTTGGCGGGTTGACACTTCACCCGGTGACCGCTTTCCGGCAGTTACCCCATCTCAGGCGAACGTCCCGTTGTGGCCGCATGCCACCAGCAATGCGGGCGATGCGCAAGCACTCGGCGGCTGTGTGGCCGGCAGTGCGAACGTCCGGAGTTGGCCGATCAGCTACTGAACGCGGTAGCGGCTGGCTGGCGCTTGGCCTCTGAGTCTCGCGTCCGCGGACTCCGCCTGTCGGAAGGAGCTCTCGGTCAGTGAATAACGCGGTCGGCTCGACCGAGCACTGCGGGCGGAATCACAACGCCAATTTCGCCGGCGGTTCTGGCGTTGACGATCAGCTCGTATGACGCCACTCGCTCCACTGGCAGATCACCGGGCCGCGCGCCTTTCAGGATTTTGTCGACGTAGACAGCCATGCGACGGATCGATTGGACTTGACTGGTTCCATAGGCCAGCAAACCACCGGCTGCGACGCGAGATGGCGCAAACAGTGTGGGTAAGTGGTCCTTCGCCGCCAATTCCGCGATGCGACTGGCAAGTACTCCTACCACCGGCTCCTCGAGGACAACCAGCGCCTCTGAATGATTCTCACGAAGTGTGGCGAACACCTGCTCCAGAGGAGGTTTCGTCACCGATATGCGGATCGGCAGCACCTCGAGTCCCATTGCCCGTGCCTGCGCTTCGCTTGCTTCGATCAGTGCCGGCGAGACGCCCTGATCACCGAGAATTCCCACATGCTTAAGCGTCGGGAATACCTCCCTGAGCAGCTCGAGCTGCTTTCCCGGTTGCTGCGGGTCGAAGCTCGTCGTGCCGGTCAGGTCTCCCTCAGGCTGCTCCATGTTCGCCACGACGCCGTCGGCCACGGGGTCGACGACGACCGCAAATGTGATTGGGACGCCGCTTACAACCTTCGCCGCCTCCCGGGCAGTGAGCGCACCCGTAACCGCGATCACGTCGACCTTGAGGCCGATCAGTTCAGCAAAAAGGTCGCGAAGGCGCTCGTAGTGGCCTTCAGCGAACCGCGCCTCTATAACGACGTTCTTGCCCTCGACATAACCCAAGTCCGCCAAGCCCTCCCGGAACGCATCGAAGAGTGGAAGGGAGCGGCCCTGCGGCGCGACGAACCCCACTCGTGCCATTTTTGGCGCCGTCTCGGCAGCAGACAGAGGCGGCAGGACGACCAATCCCACTGCGAGTAGAAGGCTGGCAACACGCCCTTGATTCATGGCCAACGCCTCGTATCTCTCAAGACTTCCAATTTGGGTGCGGCGCGAAATTCACGTCCGCTATCGGGCGATCTTGCCTGCAAGATCAAATGACCGGAAGTGGCCGGGAAGCACCGGTCACTTAATCGAGCTCTGATCGCGAGCCGCCCGATGGCGTTCCCGACGCAGGCCGATGATTTTCGCGAATGGCCTCCCGGCTATCGCGTCTTCGCCAGCAGCCCCAGCGACACCGCGGCCAGCAGCGCGGTTGGCAGCCAGGCGAGCAGCACCGGGTTGAGCGCGAACACCACCGTGCTGCTCTCGATGAGCCGCTGCAGCAGGAAAAATCCGATGCCGAGCAGCAAGCCGAGCAGCATGCGCGTGCCCGTGCCGGCCGAGCGCAGCGGGCCGAGCGCAAAGGGAATCGCCAGCAGCGCGCAGAAGGCGATGGCGACCGTGCGCGCGATGCGCGACCAGAAAGCGAACACGTACTCGCGCGCATCGAGGGCATTGCTGCGGTAGTAGCTGATGAGCCGCCACAGCGCGCTCACGGTGAGCTGATCGGGGTCCTGCACTGCGAGGCCGAGAAAGCCCGCGGTGACGTTCGATTCGAGAATGCGCTGCACCGGCGGCGTCGAGCTCACGCTGTCGTCGCGGAAGCGCGACTCGACATAGTCGGTCAGCAGCCACTTGCCCTTGGAGCCGGCGGTGGCGCGCCGCGCCAGGCCAACGCTCTCGAGCTGATGCGCGGGGGAGATCTCGAAGACCTGCATGCTGCCGAACTGCCGCTCGCCGGACTGTCCGGCGACGTTGAGAATCAGGTCGCCGTCGCGTACCCACGCGCCGCCGCCGGTGCCGAAGCTGACGTTGCTCAGCTTGCTGAAGGCTTTCTGCTCGCGCGCGGCCTGCTGCAGCGGCGGCCCGAGAAACTCCCCGAGCACGAGCTCCGCGCCGATGAGGAGCGAGGCGGCCATGAGCGTGGTGCCGCCGATGCGCAGCACCGAGACGCCCGTGGACCTCACCACGGTGAGCTCGCTGCCGCGCGCCAGCGAGCCGAGTCCGAGGAGCGCGCCGATGAGCACCGTGATCGGCAGCAGCTCGTAGGCCTGTTGCGGCAGATTGAGCAGCGTGTACCACAACGCGCTCCACGCGGTGTAGTGCCCGATGCCGATGTCGTCCTGCTGATCGATGAGCACCGCCAGGGCGCCGAGCATCAGGAACACCAGCATCACGAGCAGCACTGAGCTGAGGATCGTGCGCACCACGTAGCGGTCGAGGATGCTCACAGGCGCTGCAGCCGGTAACGCAGCCGGGTCGCGAGTCCCGGACCGAAGAGCACCGTCAGCGCGAGCAGCAGCACCGCGGCGTGCGTCCACCACAAGCTGAGCGCGGCCGGCACCGTGCCGCGCGCAATCCACACCTTGCCCGCCGAGATCAGATTCAGATAGAGGAAATAAATGACGACCGCGAGCCAGACGCGCGCGTAGCGGCCCTGGCGGGGCCTGAGGCGCGCGAGCGGCACCGCCAGCAGTGCCAGCACCATGCAGGTGAGGGGCATCGCGATGCGCCACTGCAGCTCCGCCTGCTCGGGTCTGCCCGCCTCGCGCAGCAGCGCCGCAGTCGGGCGTGCCTCGAGCGCCGTCACGGCATCGGTACTCTGCGGCACGCGCACCGGCACCACGTGCTCGGCGAAACGCAGGATGCGGAACTCGCGGCTCCCCGGGACCCCTTCGAAGCGCTCACCGTCATAGAGGGTGAGAATGTGGGTGAGGCCGTCCGGCGTGACATCGTGGCGTGCGCGCTGCGCGAGGGCGACCTCGACCGCCGTTCCCTGGTTGCGCTCGACGAACACGTGCCCCAGCGTGCCGTCGGCGTTGACCTCCTCGGCGTAAACGATCGCGCTGCCGCCGCCGAAGCTGCGGAACTTGCCGGGCGTGATCGCGCCGAACTGACCGGCGCGCAGCGCCTCGTTGCGCAGGCTGAGCGCGCGCACGGTGGCCGCCGGCGCCAGCACCAGCGTGAGCCACGCGAGCGCCAGCGTGAGCAGCGTCGCGAGCAGCGCCACCGGCAGATAGACGTGGCCCGGGCCGGCGCCGCAGGCGAAGGCCGCCGCCATCTCGCTGTCGTGGTACAGCCGGCCGAAGGCCAGCACCACCCCGAGCAGCAGTCCCACCGGCAGCAGCACCCACAGATACTGCAGCGAGCCGAGCCCGATCAGCTCGAGCACCAGGTTCTGCGGATACTGATTGGCGGCGGCGCGCTCGAGCACCCCCACGACCTGGTTCGCCAGCAGGATGACCAGCAGCACGCCGGTCACGACCAGCCACGCCGCCGCCACTTCACGCAGGATGTAACGCCCGAGAATATTGCCCAACAGGCCCGTCCGATTGCGATGCCGGAAACCCGGCAGGCTCTTGGGTTACACTGCCGCACTTGCAGCCGCAGCGGGCGCCCCGCGCTGAACAACACGAGCGGAGCGAGGCAAGAGCCGCGAATAAGGTAAATCAGACGCCGGCGCACCTCAACGGGAAGGGGGACAGGGGATGGAATTCGGAGTCTGGACTAAGGGCCTGGCCACGCTCGCGGTCGACTGCCTGGTGGTGGGCGTATTCGACGAAGCCGAGCTCGGCGGCGAGGCGCGCGGGATAGATGCGGCGTGCGGCGGCCGCCTGGGGCGCGTCCTCGGCGCCGGTGATTTCGCCGGCCGCAGCGGCGACACGCTGCTGCTCACCGACATGACGGGGCTCGCTGCCAGCCGGGTACTGCTGGTGGGGCTCGGGGCGCGGGCGCAGCACTCGCGCCGCAACTGGCGGCGCGCCTGGGGGAGCGCGGTCGGCGCCCTCGCCCGCACCCGCATCGGCAGCGTCGCGCTGGCGCTCGACCGCCCGGCCGCCCGCGAGCTCGATGACTACTACCTGGGCCGCGCCGTCGCCGAGATCGCCGGCGCCACCCTCTATCGCATCAACGACCTCAAAACCGCCAAGAAGCCACCCCCGCCGGCGCTGAAGAAGGTGCTCGCCGGGCCCGTGCGCAAGGCCGAGGCGGCGGTGCGCGGCTTCAGGCACGGCGCGGCGATCGCGGCCGCGGCCGCCGTGCAGCGCGATCTCGCCAACCTGCCGGCCAACGTCTGCACTCCGACCTACCTCGCCGAGGAGGCGCGCGCCCTGGCGAGGCGGCAGAAGTCGCTGACCGTCAAGGTGCTGGACGAAGCCGCCATCCGCCGCGAGAAGATGGGGTGTCTGCTCGCCGTCTCGCAGGGAAGCCGGCAGCCGCCGCGCTTCGTCGTGCTCGAGTACCGCGGCGGTGGCAAGCGCGCGCAGCCGCCGGTCGTGCTGGTCGGCAAGGGCGTGACCTTCGACACCGGAGGCATCTCGCTCAAGGATCCGCCGGGCATGGACGAGATGAAATTCGACATGAGTGGGGCGGCGGCGGTCATCGCCTGCCTGACGCTCGCGGCGGAGCTGCGCCTGCCCCTGCACGTCGTCGGCCTGATTGCCGCGGTGGAGAACATGCCGGGCGGCAAGGCGGTGAAACCCGGCGACATCGCCACCAGCAGCTCCGGACTCACCGTGGAGATTCTCAACACCGACGCGGAAGGGCGCCTGATCCTGTGCGACGCCCTGCACTACGCGCGTCGCTTCCGCCCCGCGGCAGTGGTCGATATCGCCACCCTCACCGGCGCCTGCGTAGTCGCCCTCGGCCACCATCACTCGGGCGTCATGGGCAACGACCAGAAGCTGGTACAGCAGCTGCTCGACGCCGGGGTGCGCGCCGAGGACCGCTGCTGGCAGCTGCCGCTCACCGAGGAGTACGGTGAGCAGCTCAAGAGCAATTTCGCCGACTTCGCCAACGTCGGCGGACGCGACGGTGGGGCGATCACGGCGGCCACCTTCCTCGCCAAGTTCACGGTGGGTCTGCCCTGGGCGCACCTCGACGTTGCCGGCACCGCCTACCAGGGCGGCGCCAGCAAGGGCAGCACCGGGCGGCCGACGCCGCTCCTCGCGGACTTCCTCATCCAGCGCGCCGAGCGCTGAAAGCCCGCGCGCACCGCTCGCCGGGCGCCTGGCGGGCGCACGCCGCGCGTGCGGCGAGACTCACGGCTTGCTCCGCGAAGCTGCGGCTATAATCGGCCGACGTTCGTCGTTTTTTCCCGTTGCAATCAATGGACAAGGTGTACGCGCCGCAGGATATCGAGCGGCGCATCTACGAGCGCTGGGAGTCCCGCGGCTGGTTCGCGCCGCGCGGGAGCGGTGCGCCGTACTGCATCATGATCCCGCCGCCGAACGTCACCGGAACGCTGCACATGGGGCACGCGTTCCAGCACACGCTCATGGATGCGCTGACCCGCTATCACCGCATGCGCGGCGACGCTGCGCTCTGGCAGCCCGGCACCGACCACGCCGGCATCGCCACCCAGATGGTGGTGGAGCGGCAGCTGAACGCCGCGGGCAAGAGCCGCACCGATCTCGGGCGCGAGGCATTCGTCGAACGCGTGTGGCAGTGGCGGGCGCAATCGGGCGGCACCATCACGGCGCAGATGCGTCGCCTCGGCGACTCGGTCGACTGGTCGCGCGACCGCTTCACCATGGATGCGGACCTGACGCGCGCGGTCGTCGAGGTGTTCGTGCGGCTGCACGAGGAAGGCCTCATCTACCGCGGCAAGCGCCTGGTCAACTGGGATCCGGTGCTGCTGACCGCGCTCTCCGACCTCGAGGTGCAGTCCGAGGAGGAGGAAGGGCAGCTGTGGCACCTGAGCTACCCGCTCGAGGATGGCAGCGGGCAGCTGGTAGTCGCGACCACGCGCCCCGAGACCATGCTGGGCGACGTTGCGGTCGCGGTGCACCCGGACGATGAGCGCTATCGCCACCTGGTCGGCCGCACCGTGCTGCTGCCCCTCGCCGGGCGACGCATCCCGGTCATCGCCGATCTCTACGTCGATCCGAACTTCGGCTCGGGCTGCGTCAAGATCACGCCGGCACACGATTTCAACGACTATGAGATCGGCCAGCGCCACCACCTGCCCCTCCTCAACATCTTCACCGAGCGCGCGGCACTGAACGACTCGGTGCCCGAGCGCTTCCGCGGGCTGGATCGCTTCGCGGCCCGCGCGCGCGTCGTGGCGGAGCTCGAGGCGGCGGGTCTGGTCAAGCGTGTCGAGAAGCACCGGCTGGTGATTCCGCGCGGCGACCGCAGCGGCGCGGTGCTCGAGCCCTGGCTCACCGACCAGTGGTTCGTGAAGATTGCGCCGCTCGCCGCGGAAGCGATCGCCGCCGTCGAGCAGGGACGCACCCGCTTCGTGCCGGAGAACTGGACGCGCACCTACTTCGAGTGGATGCGCAACATCAAGGACTGGTGCGTCAGCCGCCAGCTGTGGTGGGGCCACCGCATCCCCGCCTGGTACGACGCCGCCGGCGCGGTCTACGTCGGGCGCGACGAGGCCGAGGTGCGCGCGCGTCACGCGCTCGATGCGCAGGTTGCGCTGCGCCAGGACGAGGACGTGCTCGACACCTGGTTCTCCTCCGCCCTGTGGCCGTTCTCGACACTCGGCTGGCCGGACAAGACTCCCGCGCTGGCGCGTTTCTACCCCGGCAACGTGCTCGTCACCGGCTTCGACATCATCTTCTTCTGGGTGGCGCGCATGATGATGATGGGCCTGAAGTTCATGGGCGAGGTGCCGTTCCGCGACGTTTACATCACCGGACTCATCCGCGACGAGCACGGCGACAAGATGTCGAAGTCCAAGGGCAACGTCATCGACCCGCTCGACATCATCGACGGCATCGCGCTCGAGGCGCTGGTCGAGAAGCGCCTGAGCGGGCTGATGCAGCCGAAGATCGCGGCCTCCATCGAGAAGGCCACCCGCCGCCAGTACCCCGAGGGGATCGCAGCCCACGGAACCGACGCCTTGCGCTTCACCTTCGCCGCACTCGCCTCCCCGACCCGCGACCTGCGCTTCGATCTCGGCCGCGTGGGCGGCTACCGCAATTTCTGCAACAAGCTGTGGAACGCGGCGCGCTTCGTCACGCAGTCTCTCGGCAGCGAGCCGCCGCCGGCGGCGTCCACGCCGGTGGAGCTGTCGGTGGCCGACCGCTGGATCCGCGCGCGTTTCGGCCGCACATTGGCGACGGTCGAGCAGGCGTTGCGCGATTACCGTTTCGATTTCGCGGCGAGCGCGCTCTACGAATTCACCTGGTACGACTTCTGCGACTGGTATCTCGAGCTCACCAAACCGGTGCTGCAGTCGCCACATTCGACGCCCGCGGCGCGCGCCGGAACGCGGCGCACCCTCGCCGGGATCCTCGAGGCCCTGCAGCGCGCGCTGCATCCGCTGATGCCGTTCATCACCGAGGAGATCTGGCAGCGCGCCGCGCCGCTCGCCGGAGTGAGCGGCGAGACCGTCATGCTGCAGCCCTACCCGCGGTCGGGTGAGTTCCCGGCCGATGAGGCCGCCGAACGCGCGGCCGCCTGGATCCAGGCGGTGGTGCTCGGGGTGCGGCAGATCCGCGGCGAGATGAATATCAGTCCGGCGAGGCGCATTCCGCTGCTGCTGCGTGACGCGGGCGCCGAGGACCGTGCGCTCGCCGCGGCGCATCGCGCCCTGCTCGAGCGGCTCGCAGGGCTCGAGAGCGTGACCGTGCTCGAGGGCGGCGCGCCCGCCCCGCCCGCTGCGATGGCGCTGGTCGGCAAGCTCGCGGTGCTCGTGCCGATGGCCGGGCTGATCGATGCGCCGGCGGAGGCCGAGCGCCTGGCCAAGCTGATCGGCAAAGCCGACAAAGAACTCGGCGGCGTGCGTGCCCGGCTCGCCAACCCCGATTTCGTCGGCAGCGCGCCTGCGGCGGTGGTCACGGCCACGCGCGAGCGGGTGGCCGAGCTCGAGCGCACCGTCGCGGGGCTGCGCGTCCAGCTCGAGCGCGTGCGCGGGCTCCTGCCGCCATGAGCACCGCCACCGCAGCTGCCGGGGACCCGGGCGCGCTGCGCGCGGTGCTCACCGCGCTCGAGACGATCATCCTCGGCAAACCGCTGCAGATACGGCTATGTCTCGCGTGCCTCCTGGCACGCGGGCACCTGTTGATCGAGGACGTCCCGGGCGTGGGCAAGACCACCCTCGCGCACGCCCTCGCCCACGTGCTCGGCCTCGCGTGGCAGCGCGTACAGTTCACCAGCGATCTGCTGCCGGCGGACATCATCGGCGTCTCGATCTTCGACCGCGCCCACCAGCGCTTCGACTTCCGCCGCGGCCCGATCTTCACTCAGCTGCTGCTCGCCGACGAGGTGAACCGCGCCAGCCCGCGCACTCAGAGCGCGCTGCTCGAGGCGATGGAGGAGCGGCAGGTGAGCGCCGACGGCACGACCTACCGTCTGCCGGACGTGTTCTTCGTGGTCGCGACCCAGAATCCGCACGAGCAGCTCGGGACCTTCGCGCTGCCCGAGTCGCAGCTCGATCGCTTCCTGATGCGGGTGACCCTGGGCTACCCCGACGCAGCGCACGAGCGCGAGCTGCTGCGCGGCGGTGAGCGGCGCGAGCTCCTCTCGCAGATGCCTGCGGCGCTCGATCCGGCCGGCGTGCTGCGCATGCAGCAGGAAGTGCGCGCGGTGCACGTGGCCGATGCGCTGCTCGATTACGGCCAGTCGCTGATTGCGCGCACACGTGAGCGCGCGGATCTCAAGCTCGGGCTGTCGCCGCGCGCCGGCCAGGGACTGATGCGCGCGGCCCAGTCCTGGGCCTATCTCGACGGCCGCGCGGCGGCGCTGCCGGAAGACATACAGGCCGTGCTGGCGGCGGTAGTCGCACACCGGCTCGAGCGGCGCGAGCCCGGCGACAGCCGCGACGGCGAGCTGATCGCTGCCGAGATCGTGCGGGCAGTTCCGGTACCGGTCTGACGGGACGGCGGCGCGAGCTCCCGGGAGGCTCGATGAAGATGCCCTTCGCCTCATTCGCCCGGGCCCGGATGGCCGCCTGGGTGCGACGGCGCCAGGGGGAGGACCGTCTGCCCGCGGTGCTCGCGCGCCGCCGGCTCTACATCCTGCCGACCCGCGCGGGCCTCGCCTTTGGCGCGCTGTGGCTGCTGATGCTGCTTGCGGGGCTGAACTACGGCAACAGCCTGGCCCTGTTCCTCACCTTCCTGCTCGCGGGCTTTGCGCTGGTGGCGATGCACGAGTGCCACCGCAATCTGCTCGGGGTCGGGCTGGTCGCGATCAAGGCGCCCGCGGTGTTCGCCCGTGGCACGGGTGCCGTGCTCGTGACGCTCGAGAATTCAGGGCCAGCCCCCCGTCACGCGCTCGAGGCGGCGCTCGAGGGAGATCCCCTCGCGAGTGCCGACCTCCCCGCGCACGGGCGGGCGCAGCTCTCGCTGCCGGTGGCCGCTGCGCAGCGCGGCGTGGTACGGATCGGGCGGCTGCGCCTCACGAGCTCCCATCCGTTCGGACTCTTTCGCACCTGGACCTGGGTGCACTTGCCGGTGGAGCTGCTCGTGTACCCCTACCCCTCGGGACAGCGGCCGCGGCCTCTGGCCAGCGGCCGCCGCCACAGCGGCGCTCAGGTGCGCGGCACGACGGGGGCGGACGAGTGGGTCGGGCTGCGACCGTTTCGCGACGGCGACTCGCCCCGCCAGGTCGACTGGAAGGCCTACGCCCGCCAGGCGCCGCTGCTGGTCAAGGAGTACAGCCCCACCGGTGCCGACCTGTGCCTGTTCGACTTCGCGCAGGTTGCCATTCCCGACCTCGAGGCGCGCCTGTCGCAGCTAGCGCGCTGGGTGGTCGAGGCCGAGGCGGTCGGTGACCACTACGGGCTCAGCATGCCGGGAACGCTGATCGCGCCCAACCGCGGACCCGAGCACCGCCACCGGTGCCTCGCGGCGCTGGCGCTCTACGGCACCGAGGCCGCAAGGGAGGCGCATGCCTGAGCCCCGGGACGATCGCTCCCTCCTTTGGGTCTCGGCAGCCTTCGCCGGCGGCTTAGGCCTGCACATCGATCGTGTCCCGTTGTGGGTCGGCGCGGCCGCGCTGCTGTTGCTCCTGTGGCGGCTGGCGGCGGCGCGTGCGCCGGTGCCGTTGCCCGGACGGCTGCTGCGCGCACTGCTCACTCTGGGCGTGGCGCTCGCGGTACTCGCGCGCTTCCACACGCTCAACGGACTCGCCGCCGGCACCTCGCTCCTGATCCTGGTATCGGCGCTCAAGCTGCTCGAGACGCACCGGCAGCGCGATCGGCTGGTGGTGGTCGGGGCGGGGCTGTTCCTGCTGCTGGCCGCGTGTCTCGACCGCCAGAGCCTCGGGCGCGTACCGCTCTATATGGGCGAGACCTGGTTGTGCTGCGCGGCGCTCGCGGTGGCTGCGACACCGGGCCTGCCGGGGGTATCGGCGCTGCGGCTTGCCGGGCGCACGCTGCTGTTCGCTTTGCCGCTCGCACTCCTGCTGTTCGTGTTCTTCCCGCGCCTCGCCGGTTCCTTCTGGGCTCTGCCGCGCGGCGAAGAGGCGCTCTCGGGGCTTTCAGACACCATGAGCCCCGGAAACATCGCCAAGCTGACGACGTCGTACGACATCGCCTTCCGCGCAAAATTCCCAGGGGCGCTGCCGGCACCCGAGGAGCGTTACTGGCGCGGTCCCGTGCTGCATGACTTCGACGGCGCCACGTGGCGACGCGGCTCATGGAACTGGCGTCCGCTACCGGCGCCGCTCGACTTCACTGGTCGCGCTTACCGCTACCAGGTCATTCTCGAGCCCACGCGTCATCGCTTCTGGTTCGCGCTCGATACGCCGGCGCAATCGCCCGACCCGGGCGTGACGCTCACTCCCGACCATGAGCTCCTGGCGGCGCGGCCGGTCGAGGAGCCGACGCGATACGAGGCGGTCTCCTACACACGCAGCTCCGCGGCCGCGCCGCTGTCGGATGGCGAGCGGCGAGAGAACCTGCTGCTGCCGCGCGGCAACCCGCGCTCGGTCGGGTTCGCCCGCGAGCTGCGCGCGCGCAGCGGCACCGACCCGGCGTTCGTGGGTGCGGTGCTCGCCTTCCTGCGCACCGGCGGGTTCGTGTACTCGCTCGAGCCCGAGCGGCTCGGCGTGGACCAGATCGACGACTTCCTGTTCGGCACCCGTACCGGCTTCTGCGGCCACTACGCCTCGGCCTTCGTAGTGCTGATGCGCGCGGCCGGCGTGCCGGCCCGCGTGGTGACCGGTTATCTCGGCGGGGAGCGCAACTCCATCGGCGGCTACCTGGTGGTGCGGCAGTCGGATGCGCATGCCTGGGCCGAAGTGTGGCTCGAGGGCAAGGGCTGGTCCCGCATCGACCCGACCGCGGTGGTCGAGCCGGAGCGGCTGCGGCGCGGCCTGCCGGATCTCCTGCCGGATTCGATGTCGGCGCCGACGCGCCTGCTGCGCGCCTCACCGTGGCTGCGGGGGCTCATGGAGCGCTGGGACGTGGCGAGTGCCTGGTGGGACAGCCGGGTGGTGAAGTTCGACTACTCGATTCAGCTCGATGTCCTCGAGCGGCTCGGCGTGCATGACGCCGATGCGGGCAAGCTCGGCTGGGCCTTCGTGCTCGCCCTCCTCGGCTGGCTCACGGTCATCGCCTGGCACATCGGGCGGAGTGCACGGCCTCGGCGCCCCGACCCTCTGGCGCGGGCATATCTTCGCCTGTGCGGCAAGCTCGCGCGTACGGGATTCGCACGCGCGCCGCACCAGGGCCCGCTCGCCTACAGCTCGGCGCTGCGCGCGGCGCGGCCCAGCCTCGGTGAGGGCGCGCATGCGCTGCTCGCACGCTACGCGCAGCTGCGTTATGGAGCGACCTCGGCAGCAACGCACGCTCGCGACATCGAGCAGTTAGCGCGCGCGGTGCGGCGGCTGCGTGTCGCGCATGGGTGAAAGCGCGGGACGACCTAAGGGAGCGAGGCCAGTTCTTTGCGTCTGCGCCTTAGCCATAGCACCGGAACGAGAACGGTGAGAATCGTCAGGATCGTCCGCAGACTGCTCGCGAGCCCCAGTTCGGGAACGTGAAGCCCGATACCGCCGGAGAGCACGCCCTGCGGTCCCGCAGGCGACCACTCGAAGCTCGCGTTCGTCGCAGCACCGAGAAGAGCAACCAGGGTGCACCCGGCGACAGGCCAGGTGATCGGTGCGCCGGAGCGCGCCGCGATCAGGCAGGCAGCACCGGCGGCGGCCACCGGCGCAATCCACACGCCGTAGGCCTGCAGGCCTGCCACGACCCAGGGAACCGGTCCGGGATAAAGACTGGTGATCCCCAGGACGTGGGTAGAAAAGACGATCACGCCGACGGCCGCCAGCATCGACAGGACAAACTGCACTGCCAGGGCGACCAGCGGCAGCACGACAAAGGCCAGCCATGGCCGCTGTCTTGCCCAGGATCGCAGTTCCGGGTGCGCCAGGATGTTCGCGGTGAGGACTTCCTCCGTCCCCAGACGAACGGCGGCCTGGGACTCGCTCTCCGCCTGAGACAGCCCGGCCGAGCGCAGTTCCGCAACCAGATCGGCGAAGTGCGCCTCGATCTCCACCACCAGGCGCTTCACATGGTGGGGAGCTATTCCGGCCCGCAACAGCCGCCGCGACAGGCCCTCGAAGCGCTGCATCGTCATATCAGGTGCCCTCCAGCAACGCACGAACGCCGCCGGCGATTCGGCGCCACTCGCCGCTCAATTCACCCAGCCGGCGATTCCCGCGGGGCGTGATTGCGTAGTACACGCGCGTGCGCCCGGAAACCGTTCGCCGGCGGGCCTTGACGAAGCCGCGGGTCTCCATGGCGTGAAGCGCGGGATACAACACGCCCTCCCCGAGGGAGATGGCTTGCCGGGTCGACTCGCGAACAGCGCGGGCAAGCTCATAGCCGTACATCTCCTGGGCGCTCAGCAGTCGCAACACCAGGAGCTCGGGAACTCCGGACATCAATGAGGCGTTCTGTGCCACCGTCAGTCCAATACCTCGTGTAACGAGGCATACTACCCGCGCGCGTACGAATTGCAAGGAGCCGTCAGCTCAGCCCGAGGCTGCGGTCTGAGACAATGCCTTTGCCGACCGACGGCGCCGGGTCGCGCGGAACGGCCTCTCAGGAGGAGCGGAAGCCGATTTTCGCGTGCGTGCCGTCGCAGAAGGGCTTGTTGGCGCTGCCGCCGCAACGACAGAGCGCCGCCGACGTGACGCGCGCGACCACTCGCCCGGTGCCGCTCACGATCTCGAGATTGCCGCGCACCTTGAGCGGTCCGTTCACCTGCGGCGCGATCGCCAGCACGCCATCGCGCACCGGCAGCATGTCGCTCGCACCGGTGGGAGGCTCGCCGCTCGCGCTGAAGCCGACCTTGTGATGGGAACCGTCGCAGTAGGGCTTGTTCTGCGAGGCCCCGCACCGGCAGAGAGTTGCGCGAAACCCGGCCGCGGCACCGTCGATCGTGAGCTGCGCGCGGAAGGCGTAGGGCCCCGCCTCGCGCACCGTGGCGAGGTTCACGGGTGGTGCGACCTCGTCCGGCGCCCCGTCCAGACGCCGGTAACGAATCGCCCCCGAGGGACAGGCGTGCGCCACCTCGACCAGCCGCTCGACCGGCATCGCATCCGGGTGGATCCAGGGCCCCTGCACGTTGGCGAGGAATACCTGCGGCGCGCCGGTGACGCAGAAACGCGAATGGATGCAGCGCCTGGCCTCGAAGCTAAGCTCGAGCTTCTCACCCTTCACGACCTCGACGGCGTCGCCGGCCTGCGCCGCGGCGGGCGCTGCCCGTGAAGCGGTGGTCGGCGCGGGCGCTGCGGCGACCGCCGCGGGCGAAGCTGCGGCCGCGAGGTCCAGCTCCCGTGCGGCGCGCGTGGCAAGGGCCGCGAGCTGCTCGCAGGCTGCGAGCGCACGCCGATCGCCGCTGGCACGCAAAGGGGCGGCACCTTCGGCGAGCTGCGCAAAGCGCTCGACGAACAGGCGTCGCGCGGCCCGCCCCGGCGGCAGCGCCGCCGCGTCCCGCAGCGCAATGAACGAGAGACCCGCGTTGCAGTGCGGATTGGAGGGACCGGCCGGAAGGCGCGCGGCCCGCTCCGCGAGCGGCGCAATCGCCTGCATGAGGCCGATGGCGAGATCGACGACCAGCGACTTCTCGGCGCTGGGACCGCGCACCGCGTAGGCGTAAGCCAGCAGGCGCAGCATCAGGCCGTACGAGGCATTGCCGACGTCGACGGCGGCCACGGCGTCCGGATTCTCCAGCCAGACGCGTCCTTCCGGACGCGGCGGCCTGCGCAGCACGGGATTGGTGGCCGCGGGGAACGACGGCGTGAAGTCCGGATTCCGGGCCGTGAGCGCCTCGAGCTCGCGGCGCACGCCGAGGAACTTCTGGTAATGAGAGCCGGCCGAGTCGCGCGGTGCCCCCTCGCCCTGCGCGACGATGGCATCGAAGGCGGCGAGCGCCGTCTTGAGACAGATGACGCGCTTTGCACCGGGGAGGTCGACCTCGTCCGGTGAGAGCTGCAGTGCCGGGTCACCGTCGAAGGTGTCGGCCTCTCCATAGCGTTCGACCAGAGTGCGCAAGCCCTGCCCGAGGGCGGCATAGAAGGTGCCGACCGTGTCGTAATCGACCCCGAGCGGAGTCAGGCGCGCCCCGCCCATGCCACGCACGTAGCCGCGCTCGTAGGTAAAGCCCGCTCCGTCGCGCTCGGCCGAGCCGTGCGGCCGCTCGAGGAACACGAAGTGCTGCAGCGTCTCGGCATTGAAGGGCGCGAGCTTCACCACCACGCACGCCGGCAGATAACCCGGATCGAGCGGGAAGTTGCCACGTCCCACGCGCGGGCTGGCGCCGAGCGCCGAGGTGATATTCCACACGGCCGCCAGATGGCCCATTTCCTCGATGGCTACCGCCAGAAGCTCGCGCCGCCACCGCCCGACGGCAGCGCCCTCCTCGGCCGTGAGCCCCTCCTCCTCGCCGTCCTTCAGGCTGAAGGCCGCGTAGAGGTAGGTACACATCAGGTTGTGCTCGAGCTCGGCGGCCTCGTAGAGCGCACCGATCACATGCTCGCGCTGCACGGCGAGTGTGCTTTGGGCGGCGACGTCGTTCATAGGGCTGCCTCCATGGTGGCGCCTATGTGGCACAAATAGCCCGCGCGCGCCATACCTCGAAAGTGACCGCCCTGCGGAGCCCGTTGCGCAGTAATGTCCGCTTCGAATCGCTCCCTGATGCGCAGCGGGCAAAAGTCACGCCTTTTGCCCGCGGTCGACGCAGTAGTGTCCGGCAAAAGCGCCGCCTGGCGACTTTTGCCCAATCTAACCAGCGTGTTCCCGCGTCTCGCGGAAGGTGATGCCGGGCCAGCGCTCGATGGTCAGCTCGAGGTTCACACGCGAAGGCGCGAGATACACCAGCGCTCCGGCGTGATCGAGCGCCAGGTGCTCATGGGCCCGGGTACGGAATTCCTCGAGGCGCTCCGCATCCGCGCTCTCGATCCAGCGCGCGGTGTGCACGGCGACGGGCTCGAATACGCACTGCACGCCGTACTCGTCCGCGAGGCGGAAGGCCACCACCTCGAACTGCAGCTGCCCGACCGCACCGAGGATCAGGTCGTTGCTGCGCATCGGCCGGAAGAGCTGCGTAGCGCCTTCCTCGCACAACTGCGACAGACCTTTCTGCAGCGCCTTCATGCGCAGCGGGTCCTTGAGCACCGCGCGGCGGAAGATCTCGGGCGCGAAGTTCGGCACGCCCGTGAAGGTGAGTCTTTCGCCCTGGGTGAAGGTGTCGCCGATGTTGATCGTGCCGTGATTGTGCAGGCCGATGATGTCGCCCGCGTACGCCTCCTCGGCCTGCGAGCGATCGGCTGCCATGAAGGTCAGAGCATCGGCGACCCGCACCTCCTTGCCGAGACGCACGTGATAGAGCCGCATGCCGCGCGTGTAACGTCCCGAGCACAGCCGCAGGAAGGCGATGCGGTCGCGGTGCGCCGGGTCCATGTTGGCCTGGATCTTGAAGACGAAGCCGGCGAGCGCCTGCTCCTGCGCCTCGACGGTGCGCTCGCGCGTGGCGCGCGGCAGCGGCCCCGGGGCATGCGCGGTGAAAGCCGCGAGCAGCTCTTCCACGCCAAAGTTGTTGATCGCGGAGCCGAAGAACACCGGGGTCTGCTGCCCGGCGCGGTAGGCCTCTCTGTCGAAGGGCTCGCTCGCCCCGCGCACCAGGGCGATCTCATCGAGAAACGCGCGCGCTTCCTCCCCGAGGAAGCTGCGTGCCGCTTCCGACTCGAGCCCGTCGATGGTGCGGTTCTCACCCACCCGGCCGCGCTCGCCCGCCTCGTAGACGTAGATGCGGTCCTCGGCGAGGTGATAGATGCCACGCAGCTCGCGTCCCATGCCGATCGGCCAGGTGACCGGCGCCGTGTCGATGCGCAGCACGCTCTCGATCTCGTCGAGCAGCTCGATGGGCGTGCGCCCGTCGCGATCCAGCTTGTTGATGAAAGTCATGATCGGCGTGTCGCGCAGCCGACACACCTCCATGAGCTTGATGGTGCGTTCCTCCACGCCCTTGGCGCAGTCGATGACCATCAGCGCCGAGTCGACCGCGGTGAGGGTGCGGTAGGTGTCCTCGGAGAAGTCCTCGTGCCCCGGGGTGTCGAGCAGGTTCACGATGCAGTCGCGATAGGGGAACTGCATCACCGAGGAGGTCACCGAGATCCCGCGCTGCTGCTCGAGCCGCATCCAGTCGGAGGTTGCATGGCGCGCGGCCTTGCGGCCCTTGACCGTGCCCGCCATCTGGATCGCGCCGCCGAACAGCAGCAGCTTCTCGGTGAGCGTGGTCTTGCCCGCGTCCGGATGCGAGATGATCGCGAAGGTCCGCCGCCGGGCGATCTCGGCCGCCAGTTCACTCATGATACGGTCTTAGGTTCTGCTATGGCTCGGCGCGCAAGCCACGCAGGCCGAGGCGCAGCACGGCCGCATCCTCACGCCCGCCGACCGCCTGGTAGTAGCCGCGCCGCACGCCCACCTGCTCGAAGCCGTGCGCGACATAGAGCCGTATCGCCGCGGCGTTCGAGGGCCGCACTTCCAGGAACGCCTCTTTCATACCCGCAGCCGTGGCGCGCTCGACCAGCAGCGCGAGCAGGCGGCGGCCGAGACCGCGGCAGCGAAATGCCTCGCGCACGCACAGGTTGAGGATATGGGCTTCGCCCGCGCCCGCGCTCATGACCGCATAGCCCGCGACCTGCCGCGCGAGGATCGCCACGCGGCAGGTGTACCCGACCCGCAGGCAATCGCGGAAAATGCCCTCGCTCCAGGGAAACTGGTACGAGGCGCGCTCGATCGCGACGACATCCGGCACGTCCGTATCGCGCATCGGGCGGATCAGCTCGGTTGCCGAACCCAGCAGCTCAGGAGCGGTGGCCATCGGTGCTCGCGGGCAGCATCAGCTGTTGGTAGAGGTTGCGGGCAAACTTGAGATCCTCCCACGCCTTGCGCTTGTCGGCGGGCGTGCGCAGCAGGTAAGCGGGATGATACGTCACCACCAGGGGCGTGTTCCGCTCCCCGAAATAGTGTACCTGCCCGCGCAGCCGCGCGAGCGGCACGTCGGTGGCGAGCAGGTTCTGGGCGGCGATCCGCCCGACCGCAAGCATCAGCTTTGGCTGCAGCAGATCGATCTGGCGCACCAGGTATGGCAGGCAGGCAGCGACTTCATCCGGCCGCGGATCGCGGTTGCCGGGAGGGCGGCTCTTCAGGACGTTGGCGATGTAGACGTTCGTTTTGCGGTCGAGCCCGATGGCGCGCAGCATGGCATCGAGCAGCTGCCCCGCGGCGCCGACGAAGGGCTCGCCGCGCCGATCCTCTTCCGCGCCCGGGGCCTCCCCGATCACCAGCCAGTCGGCGCGCTGCGGACCGACACCAAAAACCCCCTGGGTGCGCGTCAGGTGCAGCGGACAGCGCTTGCAGCTCGCTACTTCGGCACGCAGCGCCTCCCAGCGCGGTGCCAGCGCCTCCGCGGGCTCGGTGTGCGGGACCGGCGCGCTCACCCCGGGGGCGGGCCGCGCCGCGGGCGACGGTGCAGCCGGGGCGCGCGCCACCCACCGGTCGATACCGATCGCCTCGAGATACTGCTGGCGCCGCGCCGCGTCCATGTGCTTACCTCAGCCGCCCGCGGCGGGGGCGCTGCGCAGCAGTCGCCTTATGCGCCTCCCGAGCCACAGTACCGGCGCGGACAGCGCATATACGCCGAACATCGAAAGCAGCATCGTCGGCGGATCGATGGCAATCGCCACGAAGAACAGCAGCACGAACAGCATATAGATGAACTTGATGCGCCGGTCGAGCGAGAACTGCTTGAAGCTCGGGTAGCCGAAACGGCTCACCATCAGGGCCCCGGCGCTTGCGGTCACGACGAAGGCGGCGATGAGCCCGGTGAGCCCGGGCTCGTCCCACTTGCTCGAGAACCATACGAAGGCCGCGACGATCGCCGCCGCCGACGGACTCGGCAGGCCTTCGAAGTAGCGCTTGTCGGCCGCCGCGCGCACGTTGAAACGTGCGAGCCGCAGCGCCGCGGCCGCCGCGTAGAAGAAGCAGGCCAGCCAGCCGAACCGCCCCCAGAAGTGCCCGTACTCCATGATGCGCACCACGCCCCACTGATAGGCGACGATTGCCGGCGCAAGCCCGAAGGCCACCATGTCCGCGAGGCTGTCGTATTCCTTCCCGAAGGCCGTTTCGGTGTGGGTGAGGCGTGCGGTGCGCCCGTCGAGCGTATCGAAGATCATTGCCACGAACACCGCGATGCCGGCCGGCGCGAAATGCTTGTCGATCGCCGCCACCACCGCGTAGAAGCCCGAGAACAGGCACCCCGTGGTCAGGAGGTTCGGCAGCAGGTAGATGCCGCGGCCGCGCGGGCGGGTATCGGGCTGGATGGGCGTCTCCATCCGCGCACTTTACCAAGGTGTGAAGCCGTCGCCGAGGCACACGGATGTGCCCGCCGCCACAGGCGCGGGCAGCGAGCCAAAACGACGCTTTGCGAGCTGCGGACGAGGGGGCTCCTGCTAAGATGCGTGTCCGTGCGCCTTTCACAGTATCCGATCAATACCCTGAAGGAGACCCCCGCCGAAGCGGAGGTCCTGAGCCATCAGTTGATGGTGCGCGCCGGGCTCATCCGGCGGCTCGCGGCGGGCCTTTACAGCTGGCTGCCCATGGGACTGCGGGTGTTGCAGAAGGTCGAGCGCATCGTGCGCGAGGAGATGAACCGCGCCGGGGCGCTCGAGCTGGTGATGCCGGTGGTGCAGCCGGCGGAGCTGTGGCAGGAATCCGGGCGCTGGACCGAGTACGGACCGGAGCTGCTGCGCCTCAAGGACCGTCACCAGCGCGACTTCGTGCTGGGCCCCACCCACGAGGAGGTGATCACCGACATCGCGCGCCGCGAGCTCAAGAGCTATCGCCAGCTGCCGGTGAACTTCTACCAGATCCAGACCAAGTTCCGCGACGAGGTGCGGCCGCGCTTCGGCGTCATGCGCGCGCGCGAATTCATCATGAAGGACGCCTACTCCTTTCATCTCGACGAGGCATCGCTGCGCGAGGGCTACCGCGCGATGTACGACGCCTACACACGCATCTTCACGCGCACCGGGCTGAAGTTCCGCGCGGTGCGGGCCGACTCGGGCGCAATCGGCGGCGACGTCAGTCAGGAGTTCCACGTGCTCGCCGACTCGGGCGAGGATGCGATCGTATTCTCCGATGGCGACGACTATGCGGCGAACCTGGAAGCGGCCGAGGCGCTGCCGCCCTCCACTCCCCGCCCGGCGCCGCGCGAGTCGCTGCGCCGCGTGCCGACACCCGGGGCGCGCACCATCGACGATCTGGCGCGCTTTCTCGAGATCGAGCCCGCGCGCTGCGTCAAGACGCTGATTGTCGACGGCACGGACGGTGCCGTGGTCGCGCTGGTGGTGCGTGGCGATCACGAGCTGAACGCCGTCAAGGCGCAGAAACTGCCGGGTGTCGCCAGTCCCTTGACGCTCTCGAGCGCCGAGCGGGTTCGCGCGGCGACCGGGACCGACCCCGGCTACGTCGGCCTCGTCGGGCTCAAGTGCCGCATCTATGCCGACGCGGCCGCGCTCGCGCTCGCCGACTTCGTCTGCGGCGCCAACGAGAAGGACCTGCACCTGACCGGGGTCAACTGGGAGCGGGACGTGCCCGGCGCCGTCCCG
The DNA here is from genome assembly GCA_035632655.1 of Steroidobacteraceae bacterium. Classification (GTDB taxonomy): domain Bacteria; phylum Pseudomonadota; class Gammaproteobacteria; order Steroidobacterales; family Steroidobacteraceae; genus 13-2-20CM-66-19. Next base: position 44,022 of record DASQGK010000119.1, read on the forward strand.
GCCGACCTGCGCAAGGTGGTCGAGGGCGATCCGAGCCCTTCGGGACGGGGGCATCTGAAGATCGCCCGCGGTATCGAGGTCGGGCACATCTTTCAGCTCGGGCGCAAGTACTCCGAGCCGATGAAGGCGCTGGTGCTGGATGAGGCCGGGCGGGAGACGGCGCTCTACATGGGCTGCTATGGCATCGGTGTGACGCGCATCGTGGCCGCAGCCATCGAACAGAATCACGATGAGCGCGGCATCATCTGGCCCGATCCCATCGCCCCGTTCCAGATCGTGCTGGTGCCCCTCAACCTGCAGAAGTCCGATCGTGTCCGCACCGTCACCGAGCGCCTGTACGCCGACCTCGCCGCCGCCGGCATCGAGGTGCTGCTCGATGACCGCGACGCCCGTCCCGGGGTCAAGTTCGCCGACGCCGAGCTGCTCGGCATCCCGCATCGTCTGGTGGTGGCCGAGCGCGGCCTCGAGGGCGGCAAGCTCGAGTACCGCCACCGCCGCGACACCCAGAGCACCGAGTTCGCGGTCGATGAGGCGCTCTCCTTCATACGCGCGCGCCTGGGGTGAGAGGGTGCATCGGGCGCTCGCGTTCCTGGCGCTGTCTCTCACGGCCGCCCTCGGCGCCGAGTGCGCGCACGCCGACCAGCAGCGCGATCCGGAGCTGCGTGAAGTGGTCGCGCACGCGATCGCGCAGGCCGAATGCTTCACCGATCAGTACGACTCGGCCGTCTGGTACAAGCTCATGGAGCCGAGGCTGCGCGCCGTCCTCGCAAATCAGTCCGAACGGCTCGAGATCCTCAAGCAGGTCTATTGCGAGACGCACCGGCCCGGTGAGGCACGCCTGCCGCCGGGGCTGGTGATGGCCGTGATCTCGGTCGAGAGCCGCTTCGACCGCTGGGCGGTCTCGCGCTCGGGCGCGGTGGGGCTGATGCAGGTGATGCCGTTCTGGCCCGAGCGCCTGGGGATGCGTCGCTACGAGCTGACGCACGTGGCACCGAATCTGCGCATGGGCTGCGCGATCCTGCGCTTCTACATGGGCTACGAGCACAACGACGTGCGCAAGGCGCTGGCGCGCTACAACGGCAGTCCCGGCAAGCGCGACTACCCGGACCTGGTGCTCACGGCCTGGCGGCGCTGGGCCGGCGCGGACGACCTCGGATTTCCGAACGCGGCGGCGGCACGCTGAAGGGAGCATCCGCGCCGGTGCGCAGGCGGCAAAAGCCGCGCCTTTTGCCGCCGGTAACGAAGCTGATGTCCGACAAAAGCGCCGCAGGCGACTTTTGTCCAATCAACTAACGTGCTGCGGCGTGTTTTGCGGCCGTCTTCGGCGCCAGCATCCTGGCCACGCCCTCGCGACGCGAGTCAGCGGCGCCGTCGTAGCTGCCGTCGGGCAAGCGCACGATGCCCTGCAATCCCGAGTTCTCGGCCCGCCCCGCCTTCAACAGCACCCCGCGCTCGCGCAGCCC
>DASQGK010000120.1:0-26917 GCA_035632655.1 Steroidobacteraceae bacterium
CGGCCGAGGATGAATTCGTACTGCAGGCCGAAGCGCGTGAGCGGCTCCCAGTTGGACAGCGTCACCGTGGGGAGCGTCGGACTCTCGGTGCTGAAGAGCATGCTGCCGGTGTCGGTCATCGGCGAGAGCCAGTGATCGCGGTAGCCGGCGTCGAGCTGTGCCCAGCTGGCGCCGACACTCACGGTCGAGCCGGTCGCCTCGGTGCGCCCGGAATAGGCGATTCCGCCGGCGCTCAGCAGCAGGTAGTCGCCCGGCTGCACGTACCCCTGCGCGGACAGCTCCCACTGGTCATTGCTCGAGAGACCGTGCTGATTGGGCAGCACCGAGTGCGCGCCGCCGTCCACCGCGGCGGTGGCGCTGGCGTGCGTCAGCCCGGCGCCACGCGAGTAGCGCTCCAGGTAGCGGCGCACCCGCGAGCAGAGAGCGACATCCTTCTTACAGGCTTCGGGCAGCGCTACCCGGACGAGCTCGACGGCGAAGGGGCGCTTGAGGACGGGCTCGTCGGCAAGGATCAGCACCCGCTCGATCTGCCGCTCCATCTCGGGCTCGAGATTGAGGGGCAGGTAGGCGGTGAGGGGATCGGCGTGCGCCGCGGCACCGAACGTGCCCGCGAGGCACAGCAGCGCGATGCGCCACTGGAATGGCCCGTTGCATGACCGCACGCCCGATGCACCCCCCGGCTTCGGCGCGCCGACTGCGCCGCGCTGGGAGTACACACAGGGCGTGGGTGGCCGTCAAGCGCTCCTGTCTCTGGAGCGCGACAGCACGGCCGCGACGATGCGCTCGCCGCGGGCGGTGTCCAGCTCGAAGGCGCTTTGCGGGCCGCTGCAGAATATGGCGTCGGCAGCCAGCCGGCGGTGCGCGCGAAACAGCCGCGTGCGTACCGTCGTCACGTTGAGACCGAGAGTCAGCGCGGTCTCCGGTCCACTGATACCCTCGAGGACGCGCAGTACGAACACCGTGCGAAAGACCTCCGGCAGGGCGTCGATCGCGCGTTCCAGCGGCTGCGGCGCAGGCATTGCAGCCAGCGCCGCAGCGTGCGCGGCGTCGCGGCGTGCACGCGCGTGCTCGAGCGTGAGCCGCGCGAGCCACGGGGCGAACTTGCCGGCGGGCTCATGATGCCTGAGCTCCTCGAAGGCGGCGACGCAGCTCTCGGCCACCGTCTCCTCGGCGGAGTGCTCGTCACCGAGCATGCTGCGCGCGATCCGAAACAGCCGCTGCGCGTAGCGGCGCGTCAGCGCCTCGATAGCGCGATGATCGGCGAGGCGCGCCCGCTCGATGAGCAATAGATCCGGCGGCCCCTGCGGGATGGGACCCGGGACAGGGGTGTTGCGGGCTTCGGTCACGGAATCGAACATGGGCACCAACCTCGTGTGTGTATCCTAGGCTCATGAAATCTGTGGGTGCGGTGAGCGTGCTGGTGATCGCCCTGCCGGCACTGGCCGCGACGGCCGCGGACACGCCAGCGGCGATTCATCCCGCGGAGTGGCCCGGGGCCGTGGCCGCACTGCCGGCGGACCCACGGCGCGAAGCGCGCATCGCGGGACTCCTCGCCCATATGACCACCGCCCAGAAGGTGGGTCAGCTGATTCAGGCGGATATCGGCAGCATCACTCCGGACGATCTGCGGCACTATCCCCTCGGCTCGGTGCTAAATGGCGCCGACTCCGCGCCCAACAACAACAAACTGGCTTCACCCGGTGAGTGGCTGAAGCTGGCCGACCGGTTCTACGAGGCCTCGGTCGCCGGCGCCGGACGCTACGCCGTCCCGGTGCTGTGGGCGACGGACGCCGTCCACGGCCACAACAATGTCCGCGGAGCCACGATATTTCCCCACAACATCGGCCTCGGTGCCGCCCGCGATGCCGAGCTCATCCGCCGCATCGGCGAGATCACCGCGCTCGAGGTGCGGGTGACGGGGCTCGACTGGACGTTCGCTCCCTCGGTAGCCGTGGTGCGCGATGTCCGCTGGGGACGCAGCTACGAGAGCTATTCGGAGAACCCGCAGCTGGTAGCGCAGTATGCGGCTGCCATGGTGCAGGGCCTGCAGGGCCGACCCGGCACACCACAATTCCTCGACGCCGCCCACGTCCTCGCTACCAGCAAGCATTTTCTCGGCGACGGCGGCACCGGCGGCAAGGACGAGGGCGACAATCGCTCGAGCGAGCAGGAGCTGCGCGAGGTGCATGCCGCCGGGCACGTGGCGGCACTGGCGAGCGGCGTACAGGCGGTGATGGCCTCCTACTCGAGCTGGCAGGGCGTGAAGATGCACGGCAACTTCGCGCTCCTCACCGGGGTGTTGAGGGATCGCATGGGGTTCGACGGGCTCGTGATCGGCGACTGGGACGGGCACGCACAGTTGCCCGGTTGCACCAGCGCCAGCTGTCCGGCCGCCATCAACGCCGGTATCGACATCCTCATGGCGCCGAAGAGCTGGCGGGAGCTCTACTGGAACACGCTCTCGCAGGTGCGTTCCGGCGACTTGCCTGCCTCGAGGCTCGATGAGGCGGTGCGCCGCATCCTGCGGGTGAAGCTGCGCGCGCACCTCGACCGGGAGGGACGCCCTTCGTCGAGGCCGTTCGCGGGCCGCTTCGAGCTCCTGGGCAACGCCGGGCACCGCGCCGTGGCACGCCAGGCGGTGCGCGAGTCGCTGGTTCTCCTGAAGAACCGCGATCACCTGCTGCCGCTCGCGCCGCGTGCACATGTGCTGGTCGCGGGCACGGCCGCCGACGATGTCGCGCGCCAGTGCGGGGGCTGGACCATCGACTGGCAGGGGACGCGTGCCGGCACGGACATCAGCCCCGCTGAGTCGATTTATGCCGGCATCCGCGCCGCGGTCACGGCGGCCGGCGGCAGCGCCGAGCTCGCCGCCGACGGCAGCTTCTCAACGCGGCCCGATGTCGCGATCGTGGTTTTCGGCGAACATCCGTACGCGGAGTATCGCGGTGATGTCAGCTCGCTCGCTTACCGGTCCGGCGAGCAGCGCGATCTCGAGCTGCTGCGGCATCTCAAAGCGCAGGGAGTGCCGGTGGTCGCGATACTGCTGTCGGGCCGGCCGCTGTGGATCGAGGCGGAGCTCGAGGCCGCAGACAGCTTCGTCGCCGCCTGGCTTCCCGGCGCTGAGGGCGGCGGAGTGGCGGATGTGCTGTTCCGCGCGGCAGATGGCTCCGTGCCTCATGACTTCCGCGGACGGCTGCCGGTTACCTGGCCGCGCGCCCCGGATAATGCGGCCGGCGCCTCTGCCCCGCTGTTTGCTTACGGCTATGGTCTGCATTACTGATGGGTCAGCCCTCGCTGCCGCCGGCGCCGACCGCAACCCAGGCGAGGTCCCGGTTGGAGACCGATCCGAGGTCGAACTTGCGTGCTGCCCCCGCCATGCGGGTGAGCGCCTGCGCCAGCGGCATGGGCGGCGCGCTGACGCCCTTCCTGATCTTGTGGAAGCGCACCGGGTTGATGCGGGCTACCACATAGTTGCGTAAGTAAGGGGACTTGAAACCGCGCGTCTGCAGCCCCGCGATGATGCTCTTGACGCGTGTATCTATCTCGGTGAGGCGCGCGGCGTAGTCCTCACGCTGCCGCAGGCTCGCGCTCAAGGCCCGCTCGCTGAAGCGGTCGACCTTCTTCAGGAAAGCGCTGTAGGCGCCGCCTGCGAAACGCGGCGAGCGCTCGTAGACAATGCCGAGTGTGAGCAGCTCCGGCGCCTCGAATTCGGCCGCGAACTTCGCCTCGCCCTCACGGGCACGGCTCTTCGCCAGGCTGCGTGCCATGCGGATGACCTCCAGGCTCCGGTCCTTGAGGTTGTGCGCCTTCTCGGTGTTGAGCGCCAGGATGCGGTAGGCGAGCGCCTCGTCCGGAGAGATGAGGGCGGTGATCTGCTTCATTCCCAGCACCTTGGCTGCCGCCAGCCGGTGCCGCCCATTCGGGGTCCAGAGCCGCGCGTCCTCGCCGCGCACGACGATGATCGGATCGAGGAAGGCTTGAGTCTCGTCGATCTTCTGCGCCAGGCGTTTGGCGTGCGTCGGCGAGAGGTCGCGCTGAAAGGGCGTCGGCTGAACCGCCGCGAGCGGCAGGCTCGCGAGCAGCATGGCGCGGCCGCCGAGCGGCTCGCGGTAGGCACCCAGCGCGGCGCCGCCCGCGCTGCGCACCAGTGCGGTGAGCGGCGCGAGCGCGGGATCCTCGACCGAGGCCGCGACTTCGGCGGCATCGAGCCCACGCGCGGCGCTCGGGGCCAGCCGGCCGCGCGCGGTGCGCGGACGGCGCGCACCGCCGCCAGCAGATTTGCGCGTTGCCATCGTGCGAGAATGACGGATTCCTCGGGATGTTGCCATGGTTTCCCGCATGTACTCAGTGAGCACCGCGGGCGGTTTGCCCGCGCAGCGCATCGACGGCGCCGGACGCGCCCACGTCGATCAGCGCGCCGTGCTGGCGCTGGCCCTGCCGCTCATGGCCAACAGCACGGTGCAGATTGTGCTCAATCTCACCGACATGTGGTTCATCGGCCGCATCTCCACCAAGGCGCTCGCGGCCGTCGGTGCGGTGCAGTGGCTGGTGGTGGTCGCCGTGCTGGTGCTCGGGGGCGCCGGTACCGCGGTGCAGACCATCGTGGCTCAGTCCTACGGGGCGCGGCGCTACCGCCGCGCGAGCCAGGCCGCCTGGACGGCGCTGTGGGCGATGCTGTGTGCGGCGCCGCTGTTCGTAGCCGTCGGCGCCGCGCGCCATCTGCTGTTCGCGCCCTTCGGCTTCGACCCGGAAGTCGAGCGGCTGGCCGGCGCCTTCTGGTTCCCGCGCGTGGGAGGGGCTTCGGCGGGAGCGGCAGTGTGGGCCATGCTCGGCTTCTTCAACGGCACCGGCAAGCCGCGCCTGACGCTGCTCATCACCCTCGTGACCACGGTGGCGAATGCCCTGCTCAACCAGGCGTTCATTTTCAATCTCGGCTTCGGTATAGCCGGCTCCGCCTGGGCCACCAACGTCGCGCAGCTGCTGGGGCTGGCGCTCGCAATCGCGATCTTTCTGCGCGCCGACTACCGGCGGCGCTACGCGTCCAACCTCACCTGGCGACCGAGTCGCACCAGGCTCATCGAGCAGCTGCGCCTCGGTGTGCCGATGGGCTTGTCGCCGGCGGCGGACCTTCTCGGCTTTGCGATTTTCCAGATGATGCAGACCCGGCTCGGCACGGTGGGCGGCGCTGCCACGCAGATCGTCACGATCCTCACGTCGATCGCCTATATGCCGGGCTTCGGCATCGCCTGCGCGGGCACGACGCTCGTCGGCCAGTCGATCGGCGCGGGCGCGCGCGATTGGGCGCTCACCGTCGGCAACCGCGTGATCCTGCTCGCCGCGCTCTACATGGCGGCGATCGGGGTTGTCATCGCGGTTGGCGGGCCGTGGATCCTGCCGGCCTTCGCGGCCGCGCACGATGCCGACTCGGCCGCAGCAGTGGCGCTTGGCATGAAACTGCTGTGGCTGGCAGCGGCTTACCAGTTCTTCGATGGCCTCAATCTCGGCAGCAGCCTGTGCCTGCGCGGCGCGGGCGACGTGCGCGTGCCGGCGGCTCTGGTACTGCCCGTTTCGATGCTGCTGTTGGTACCGCTGGCGCATTCGCTTACCTTCGCCCCGGGACAGGGCTGGGTGCATTTCCTGCCGCAGTTCGGTCTCGGCGCGGTCGGCGGCTGGATAGCGGTGCTCGTCTACGTCATGGTGCTCGGGTCGACTCTGTTCCTGCGGTGGCGCTCGCGTGCCTGGCAGGCGATCCGGATCTGAAGCGAAAGGACCGCGATGTTCGTGACAGTGAAGATGGTGCTGCGAGAGCTGCTGCTGCCGCCCGGAGGTCTGTTGCTGCTCGCAGCGGCGGGCGCGTGGCTCCTCACCCGCCGGCGCTGGGGGTGGGTGCTGCTGCTCGCCCCTCTCGCCGCCCTCTGGCTGCTCGCCACGCCGGTGGTGGCTGAGGGATTGGAGCGCCTCGCGCAGCGCTACCCGGCGCTCGACTTGAGCCATCCCACGCAGGCGCAGGCCATCGTGATCCTGTCCGGCGGCAAGCCGCGCTGGGCGCCGGAATACGCTGGACCGGCTGCGGGCGGCGTGCTGCTCGAGCGTGTGTCCTATGGCGCCTACGTGGCACGGCGCACCGGGCTTCCGGTGCTGATCACGGGCACCGCGGCGGATGTCGCGGCCATGGAGGCCGTGCTGGAGCGCGATTTCGCCATCCGCGCCCGCTGGACCGACGGCCAGTCTCGCGACACCTTCGACAACGCCGAGCTCTCCTCGCGACTGCTCAAGGCCGACGGTATCCGGCGGATCGTGCTCGTCACCAGCAGTGACCATGAATGGCGCGCAACGCGGGAGTTCGTCAGCGCAGGAATGGCGGTCGAGCCTGCGCCGGTCCATGTGTGGATGCCCCATCACCATGTGCTGCTCGACTATCTGCCGGACGCGGACGGCATGCTGGAATCGAGCGATGCCCTGCACGAGCTCATCGGCGATGCGATGCGCGGGCCGCTCGAGGCGCTCGGTCTGCGCCGGCATCGGGACTGAGAGCGGTCAGCGGCCGAATGAGCGGTGATCTCCCTGCGACCGTCTTCCGCTCGCACCGCCGCCGCGCCTGCGAGGAGCGGCAGCTGGTGCTCACCGCCGTCGGCATAGTGGCGGAGGTGGTGCCGGACTTCGGCGAGTTCCTGCTGCAGGTGGACACGCGCGATGCCGCCGAGGCAGTCCGGCATCTCGCGCAGTACGAGTCCGAAAACCGCCCGCCGCCTCCCGCCCCGCCCGCGCCGCGCCTGTACCCGCACGCGTGGGTGGGCTGTCTCGGTTACGTCGCGACGCTGCTCGGTGTGACGTACCTGGTCGGCGGCGGCCGCGTGCGGCTCGATGCCTTCGATCTCGGCGCGCTCGAGTGTGCGCGCGTGCAGGCCGGCGAGTGGTGGCGCGCCTGGACTGCGCTCACCCTGCACCTCGACGGACCGCATCTCGCCGCCAATCTCGGAGCCGGTGTCTGGTTCGGTTATCTCGCGGCCCGGCAGCTCGGCGCCGGCACCGCATGGTTACTGATCGTGACCGGCGCCGCGCTCGCCAATCTTGCCGAGGGACTCCTCGGCCCCCCGCAGCACAGTGCGGTCGGTGCCTCCACCGCGGTGTTCACGGCGCTCGGCCTCATGTCGGCGTACTCCTGGCGCGAGCGTTTTCATCTGCCGCAGCACTGGGGGCGGCGTTGGGCACCCTTGATCGCCGGTGTGATCATGCTCGGCTGGACCGGCTCAGCCGGCGAAGGTACGGATCTCGTCGCCCACGTGGCGGGGTTTCTCACGGGAGTACTGCTGGGAGCGACGGCAGCGACGCGCGTTCTGCGCACGGCGCTCGGGCGCGTCCCGCAGTGGCTCGCGGGCGGCGTGGCGCTGGCCTCCATCACGATCGCCTGGGGATTTGCGCTGCGCGCCTGACGGGTACTGCTGGCGCAAATCAGGGACGCGATCCAGGCCCATCAGCGCCGGCCGGCACCAGCGGCAACTCGACAAAGCTCAGCTTCCCCGGGGCGTGGTAGATGCGCTGCGTGGCCTGGCGGAAATCCGCCGGCTTCGCGTCGAGAACGTCAGGTACGAAGGTCTGTGGATTGCGGTCGTAGAGCGGGAACCACGACGACTGCACCTGGATCATGATGCGATGACCGGGCAGGAAGACGTGATTAGTCGTCGGCAGCGCGAAGCGGTAAGTCAGCGGCACGTTCGGCCTGATCGGCTTCGGGGTGGCGAGGTCCTCACGGTAGCGGCCCCGGAAGATGTCCATGGCGACGGCCAACTGGTAGCCGCCCATCGGCGGCTGGCCGGGCACCTCGTCCGGGTACACGTCGATCAGCTTCACCACCCAGTCGGCGTCCGTGCCCGTGGTGGCCGCCACCAGGTTGGCCATGGGCTCGCCGGCGATCGCCAGCGGCGCATCGAGCGGGGGCGTGACGTAGCTCAGCACGTCCGTGCGCCCCGAGAACTCGCGCTGATCATCGACCAGCCAGTACTTCCAGGTGTACGGCGGATCGTAGCCGACCGGCAGGATCGGCCGTTGTCGGTAAGGCACCGGCCGGGCCGGGTCCGACAGGTACTCATCGAACGCCGTGCCCGTCGCCGGCGCCTCCCAGCCGAGGGAGCGGTCGGCGCGAAGATACAGAGGCGTCGGTTTCGGCGCGCAGCCGCCGCCGCAGCCGAGGGGCCAGCGCGGCAGCGCTTCCCACACGTTCTCACCGGTGCGGAAGGCGTTGACGTGCGCGAGCGCAGCGGCGTGGGCCGGCGCGTCCTGCAGGTAACGGGCGAGGAACGGCGCGAGGATATGACGACGGAAGTAGAGCCCCGTGTCGGTGTCGAAGCGGATCGCCGCGAGCGAGCTGCCGTCCTCGATCTGCTGGCCGTGGTACCAGGGTCCGATCACCAGATAGAGGTTGTCGCGATTACGCTCCTCGGCGTAGAGCGCCTTATATACGGCCAGCGCGCCGTAGATATCTTCCTGGTCCCACAGGCCGGCCACGAGCATCGTCGGCACCGTGAGCGGCTCGCGAGCGAGCACGCGGTCCATCGCCTGCTCACGCCAGAACTCATCATAGGCGGGATGCGCGAGGATCTTGCGCCAGAAGCCGATCTGATCCATGCCGTGCCGGCGGGCAAGCTCGGCCGCCGAGCCCGCACTCATATTCTCTTCGTAGTCGTCATAGTGGCCGGTATCCCAGCGCTCGTCATTGGCGCGGGTTCCGATCTGTTCATAGAGATATGACAGGGTCGACAGGCGGAAGGCGCCGTTGTGGAACCAGTCGTCGCCGTGCCAGCCGTCGACCATGGGATTCATCGGCACGGCGACCTTCAGTGCCGGATGCGGGTGCACCAGCGGCGTGAGCGCAAGGAACCCGTCGTAGGAGATCCCGAGCACGCCGACGCGGCCGTTCGATTCCGGGACGTTCTTTACCAGCCAGTCGATCGTGTCGTAGGTGTCGGTCGACTCGTCCACCGGCGTCGGATTGAGCGGGCCACGCATGGGACGATTCATGAGGTAATCGCCCTCACTGCCGTACTTGCCGCGGATGTCCTGCACGACGCGGATGTAGCCGCCCTCGATGATCGTTTCGACCGCGTTGTCGTAGCCCCAGAGGCGTGCGCCCAGGTGCAGGCTATGACGTTTGGAGGTCATGTCCTTCGCGTCGTAGGGAGTGCGCGTCAGGAGGATGCCCGCGCGTTTCGCCCCGTGCGGCACGAGGATGAAGGTGCGCAGCTTCACGCCGTCGCGCATCGGGATCATGACCTCGCGCAGATCGAAGTCCGCATCGACGGCGACGCGCTCGAACTTGGCCGGAGTCTCGCTGGGAAGCCTGGGGTACATGGGGGCCGGCTGCTGGGCCCCGATCGAACCACTAAAGCCGAGCGGCACGCTGCACGCGGCGAGCGCCGCAACCAGCCGTTTGAGATGCTTCACCATTTTCGATGGCTCCCTGAGCGCGGCAGGGTCGGCGCCGCCCCGCGATTCTACAGTTGTGCTGCCAGGATCCGCCTACGGCCCCTCGACGACGTAGCCGCGCGCCCGCAGCGCAGACAGTGCGCCGCCCTCGCCCAACAGGCGTTCCATCGATTGCACCGCGAGCGTGCCGCGGTTGTGGGCGAGACTGTCCTGAACTACCAGCAGCCAGTCATCCTGGGCGCGCGCGATGAGACTGCGCACTCGCTCGGAGGTGGAAACCGCCGCTACGCAGGCGCTGCGCTGGTCGGTGTGCGGGAGCTTGCGCAGCGCGTCGACGTCGCCGAGCGCCCAGGCACGCGCGCGCGCCTGCATGGGACCCAGGTCGGTCTCGAGGCGGGTCACCACCGCATCCAGGCAGGCGACCTCGGCGGTGAGCGGCGCCGCGCCCACATCTTTCAGCACGTCCACCGGATCGTCGATCTTCAGCTTGTCCTGGCGGATACGCACGCCCTGCTGGCGGGCGAGACTCAGCACCTTCTGCTGCACCTCGTTGCGGAAGTCGAGCCCGGAAGCATCGAGCACGCGTGTCGTGAGCCGCTCGGCTGCCAGCATCGGGCGCAGCTCCTCGAGCCGCGCATCGTGCGGGTCGTACTTCGCGGCGAGCGCGGTGACGCGGGCATAGAGCTGCGGCGGCAGCGTCTGCCTGAGCGGCAGCTTATCGGGAGGGCGCTGCATCTTGCGCCACTGCACGAAGACCCGCAGCGCCGTGAAGGGGTTGGCGCCGATCCCATAGGAAGGCCAGGCGGGCACCACTTCCTGCGACTGTCGCAGCACCTCCTGCACGGCACTCGGCTGCCACACCATTTTTTTCGGCAGCGGCGTGACGGTGCCGAGGATCCACAGCGTGTGATCCCCGCGCCGCACGGTCCACATGCGCGGTCCTTCGTGCTGGCCCTCCACTACGATCTCGGCGAGCGGGGCTTCTGCAGTCGGCGGCTGCGCGGCAGCGGACTCGGGTGCGGCGGACTGCGCGCCCGCAAGGCCCGCGGCGAGCGCCAGTGCGGCGCCGGCGGCCAGTTGCGTCAGCGCCCGGAGCGAGCACGATTGAGGCTTGGCGCGCAAGCTGACTAATCGGTGGTGGGTGGCCGCCGCGGGAGCGCCTCGGCGCTGCGGTCGTAGATCCGTGTGAGATCGACGGCCGGCAACTCGGCCGGACCGATGCGCAGCTTGTCGATCAGCTGCTGGCCGTCTCTGGAGAGACCGAGCTCCTCGCGCACGTTCGGCCCGAGCTGTGCCTTCTGCTCGATCACGTACTGGCGCCCGCTCCACCCCGACACCTGATCGGCGACGCCCATCGCGGCGGACACGACACTGCGTGCGCCCGGAACGAAACTGCGCGTGGTGGTGCCGTAGTCGAGGACGACCTTGTCGCTCGACTGGCTGACGGTGAGGAAATCGCCGCGCTGGATCACGCTGCTGAGCACCTGCATCATCGGCGAGTATCGCAGCGGGTCGGGCCGGCGCATGGTGCGAGCGTCGGGGGAGGGCGTCGCCGACTCATCGCCGCCGAGCGGATTGTCACCCGGGGCCTGGGCGCCGCCGCGCGGCCCCGGCCCGCGCGCGCCGTAGTCCGGCTCTCCGTACTGCCGGGCGATGATCTTCTGCGCCCTGGCTCGCATCGAGGCGATGAGCTTCTGCGGATCATCGCTCGCGGCGTGGTTCAGCCTCCAGTTTCCGGCGATCAGCACGCCCGGCGGTGTCTGCTCGCTCGGCCCCCCCGCGCACCCGCTGAGCATTGCCGCGATCACCAGCGCAGCCGGCAAGAACCCGTGCGCTGACTCCGCTGCCGAGTGGCCGGTGTCCGATGGGAGCACGCTGCGCATATTGGCGTATCCTCGCACGATGACCCGCCGCAAGGCCACGCAGCTCGAGAGACTCAACCGACGCATCACGCGCCTCGATGCGGACAGCATCGATGAACTCTACGGACTGGAGCCGGTCTACGAGCCTGGGACGGACCGCGCCGCAAGCCTGGCTCCCGAGGAGTTCGTTGCCGTGCGCTGTCCGTGGTGCGGCGAGCGGCTGGAGACGCGCGTCGACGTGACTGCAGCGGACGCGTCCTATATCGAGGATTGCGAGGTCTGCTGCCGCCCGATCGAGTTCACCGTCGAGCGCGCGGATGGCGGTGCGCTGCTGGGGGTCGCCGCCCGGCGGCTGGATTAGCAGCTGGCCCCGGTGATTACGCGACTGCCGCCTCGAGGAACTCGAGACTCCGGCCGGCCGCGTCGAGCCGCACGCGCGTCCCCAGCGGAACCGGCTCGTTCATGACCCCGTGTCCGATCGGAAAGCCGGCCGCGCACGGCAGCCCGGTCGCCACGGCGAGATCGCGCAGCACGTCGGCCGCGCTGTAATCGGCATCCCGTTCCTCGCAGTTGGTGAACGACCCGAGCGCGATGCCGCGCACGCGGCTGAACACGCCGGCGAGCGCCAGATGGGTCCACATGCGGTCGAGGCGGTAGGGGCGCTCACCGAGGTCCTCCAGCAGCAGGATTGCGCCATCGAGCGAGGCCAGCCAGGGAGTGCCGAGCATCCGCGTCACCACCGAGAGATTGCCGCCGAGCAGCGGACCTTCCGCCACGCCGGGCACATAGGTGTCCGTGGCCCGCAGCGCGGCAGCGGGAGACGAGGACTCCAGCAGCGCAAACAGGCGCTGATGCGTCGCGACGGGGAGCTGCGGGAGCTGGGTGAGCACCGGCCCGTGGATGCTCGCGACCCCGCGGCTCTGCAGCCACAGATGGAGCGCGGTGATGTCGGAGAAGCCGACCAGGGGCTTCGGTCCCGCCAGCTTTACCGATCCAAGGTACTGCAGCAGCCGCGTCGCTCCATACCCGCCGCGCGCACAGAACACTCCTCTGATCTCGGGATCGAGCAGCGCATCGGTCAGCTCCGAAAGGCGCCGGCTGTCGGAGCCTGCCAGATAGCGGTGCCGCTCGAAGAGCGCGGCTCCATGATGCACGTCGTAGCGTGCCGCGATGACGGCGAGCCCGCCCTCGAAGGATGGGCGGTCGAAGGCGCTGGCGGGGGCAACGACCGCGACCCGCGCCCCCGGCACGAGCGCCGGCGGATGTTGGAATGCCCGGGCCGTCGTCATGTGCTATACAACTGTGTGCGCCATTCCGAGACTGTGGCGCGTCATCCGGGGATCGTCAAATGGCCGCGTTTCTTCTGTGGCTGCTGCTGCTGGTGGTGTGCTGGCCGCTCGCGCTCGTGGCGCTGCTGCTGTACCCGCTGGTGTGGCTGCTGCTGCTGCCATTCAGGCTGGTCGGAATCGCGGTCGAGGGAGTGTTCGAGCTGCTGCGGGCGATCATTCTGCTGCCGGCACGAGTGCTCGGCGGCCGGCGCGGCTGATTCTGCGAGCCGCTCAGTCTGCCAGAGCTTTGAGATCGCGCAGCAATGCAGCGCGCCCGCGATCGAGCCGGTCGAGCCGCTGCGAGGCGTCGCGCAGTGCGGTCAGGTTCTGCACCGGCGCATCCTGCAGTCGCCGGTAGGCGTTACGCGCCGTCACCCACAGACGGGTGATGCGGTCATAGCGCTGCGCCAGTTCGCGGCGCAGCGTGATTACGCCCAGAGGGATGGCTTGCACAGCTGGCAATGACGCGCGCAAAGCGCCGTCGGCGACAGTGCAGCCGTCACAGTTCTTTCCTGCGGCCTGCAGTGCAGCCGGCTGCCCGCGACTGACCGGCCGGGTTAGTGAAGCGAAGACTTCAGTAGTTCGTCGGGAGGCCCGCTACGAGGGCTCAACGGGTCTTGGTGAAGCAGTCACTTCACTGTCGTCGTTGAGCCTCGACAGAGAGGTGCAATCTGACTCAGAAAAGCCACACTGAAGCGATGGCTTCAGTATGCCGCGCCGGACCATCCACGCGCGTGCCCGGGGAGCCTCAGGTCAGGGAAACGACCAGCTTGGCGGAGTGACTGCGCCAGTTGATGGGGATGATGAAGGAGCGCATCCCGGGCTTCTGCGGCAGCTCCGGCTTCTCGCCCGACAGCACGCAGGGCACCGAGATCACGAACTCGCGGCCGAAGTCGCGCCGCGCGTTGCCCGAGATGGTGTTGGCGACCTCGCCGACCAGGTCGCGCATGGTCTCGTGACTGAAATCGTTCTCCTGCATCTTCATCAACAGCACCGTCAGCATCGCCTTGGGGGCGGTGAAGAACACCACGCCCTCGCGCTTGCCGGAGACGTTGATGACCCCGGTGTATTCGTGCACCTGCGGCGCGCCTTCCATCAGATAGGGCGAACCGATCGAGGCGGGCTGCTGCGCCGCCACCTCGAAGAAGTTCGTCGTGCCTTCGACGAAGGTTTTCAGCTCCTGTTCGTGCAGCATCAGCGCATCAGCTCCGCGAAGGCCTCGTTCAACTGCCGGTCGGTGAACGGCTTGTTGAGGAAACCATTCGCGCCTTTCTCCATCGCCTCGACCGCCGTCGCCTTGTCGGCGAGCGCCGAGATCACCAGGATCCGTACCGCGGGCTTGAGCGCCACCAGCTTGCCGATGCACTCGATGCCGTCCATGCGCGGCATGGTGAGGTCCATGGTGACCACGTCCGGGTCGTGCTTCTTGAACAGCTCGATGGCGTCGACCCCGTTGCCGGCGGTGCCGACCAGCTGCAGCTCCTCGAACTGCTGCGAGCGCTCGATGCGCCGGCGCATGATGTTCGAGTCGTCGACGATCAGCAGCTTGTAGGCTCGCTTGGCGTTCATGCGCGTGCAGTCGTTGGCTGCGGGACGTCAGGCGACCGCGCTGCTCGAGGCCTGTCCGGCCGGGAGCGAGATCTTGAAGCGGGTGTACTTGCCGGGGTGCGTGCTGACGCCGATCTTGCCCCCGAGCGCGTAAACACTGCGGGCGATCACGTCCATGCCGACGCCGCGGCCGGCGTCCATCGAGACCTCATCCTGCGTGGTGAAGCCCGGGCGGAATATCAGCGCCATGGCGGTGCGGGTGTCCATGAGCGCGGCTTCCTCCTCGGTAATCAGCTGCTGGCGCACCGCCGCGGCCTTGAGGGCCTCGGTGGCGATTCCGGCGCCGTCATCCTCGAACACCAGGTCGTAGCCCTGCGCGGACTTCACGAACTGCACGCTGACCACGCCGATGTCCTGCTTGTTGGCGGCGCGCCGTACTTCGGGGTTCTCGATGCCGTGGACCGCGGAGTTGCGCAGCATCTGAATCAGGCAGTCCTTGACGGTGGCCACGAAGGGCGCCGGGACCTCGGTGAGGCCGGCGAGTTTCAGCCGGAAGCGCTTACCCTGATCCTGCGCCAGGCGCTCGGCGAGCGCATGGAGCGTGGGCGCCAGGTCCTCGGCCCGACGTGCGAACGCCGGGGGCGGGCTGCGCGGCGCCGGCTGCGGCTCGGGCGCCGGTGCGGGCGCGGGCGGCGGGGGAGCGGGCGGGGAGGCCATCGCCCCGTCCTTGAGCGCCGTGAGCCGTCCGGCCATCTCGCGCACCGAGCGCAGGTGAGCGAGCAGATCGTCGAGTTTGAGCACCATCGGCAGGAAGTCGTTGCCGGAGAGCTCGGCCTTCTTCTTCAGTTCGCTGACGATGTCTTCGAGCGCGTGCACGCGGTTGGCAATGCTGGACAGGCTGAGCGCGGAGGCTTCGCCCTTGATCGAGTGCAGCTCGCGGAACAGTCCGGCGAGCTTCTTGCGGAACTCGGCATCGGTGCGGGCCGGCTCCTTGAGAATGGTGTTGACCAGCTTGAGCCCCGTCTCCGCCCCGTCGAGGAACGACACCAGCTGCAGCGGGTCGACGTGCATCATCGCGAGCATCATGTCGAGCTGCGCGTTGGCGTTGTCCTGCGATTCCTGCAGCTCACGCGCCAGCAGCACGCTGGAGGTGATGTCGCCGACCGAGCACAGCACGTGCTTGATGCCCGCCGGTCCCATGACGCGGTGGAAGTCGAACTGCAGGTAGCGGGTCTCCTTGCCACCATGGCCGTTGTCCATGGTGATCTCGAGCTGGCCCAGCGGGTTGATGCTCTTCATCAGGTTTTCGTGGGCGCGTTCGCCCCACAGAAGCTTGATGTACTTGGTGGCGGTGGCGAGCGTCGCGGGCGGCACCAGGTCCTTGAGCAGCTCCTCGAAGGTGAGCCCGGCGAAGTCGTCGCGCCCGAACATGCGCGTCAGCGCCTCCGACCACACCGAGCCGATGCGATAGTTGGCGTCGAGCAGGAAGAAGCCTTCGCGCACGGTGTGCAGAATGTCGCGCGTCTGCTCCTGTGCCTCACGGGCCACACGCTCGTGGCGCGAGCGGGTGAACTGGAACCAGGCGGCGGCGATTGCCAGCACCAGCGCGGCGAGCACACCGACCGAGAGGAGCGTGCGCAGGTGCGTGGCGGCGTCCGAAGAGCTCCGCTGCAACGAGGTGGCGAGGGTGGCGAGCTGCCCCTGCAGCGTCCTGGCATTGTCGATCGCGAACAGCTGGGCGCGCTTGACTTCGGCATAGTGCGTGCGCCCATCGCGCGACAGGGTGCTGCCGGAGGTGTCCGAGTCCACGTACGGCTGGCCGCTGAAGGCGACTACCGGCTCGATCACCGGGCCGTACTCGCGCCACAGCTGCAGCGAGCGGCTGAGTTCCGCCGATTGCGTGTAGCCGCTCAGGTCCTTCAGCTGGCGATCGAAGCGCCGCACGGTGCCCTGCAGGTCCGCCAGCGCCTGTCCGGAGTAGGCGCGCGCCTCGAGGCGGTCACGGAGCGAGGTGAGCTGCTGGGTGATGTCGTCGGGATAGGTCTGCAGCGTGCTCGCCGTCTGCAGCGCGATGATGTTGGCGCGCATCTGCGTGGCGAGGCGGAAGCCGACAAACAGCACGGCGCCCATCACCAGCGTCAGCACCGTACCGATACCGGCGGTGAGAAGTTGGCGACGGCGTTCGTTGCCGATCGGAGTCATTCGGGGTTTCTCCTGTTCGTCTCTACTGCTTCGGCAATTCGAAACGCATCAGCGTGCGCGTCGGCACTTCGACCGGCGCGCCGTTGACGATCATCGGCTGATAGCGCCAGCGCTTCACCGCGGCCACGGCGGCGCGATCGAACATGCCCGGCGGCGTCGACTGCACGACCTCCACGTCGCGCGTCGCGCCCTTGCTGTCGACGGTGAAGGTGAGCAGTACGCTGCCGGCCACCCCTTCCGCCAGCGCCTTCTGCGGGTATTCCGGCGGCACCGTCCTCAGGGCTTTGAGGCGGGCGGCGAGCGTTGCAGGATCGACGGCGCTGGCCTTGGGTGCGGCAGACTGCTGCGCGGCCTGGATGTCCCTGGGATCGGCACCGAAGCGGCGTGCCGCGGCGAGGTCCTGCTCGGCGCTCTTGCCGGCCTGGACCGTGGCGCGGGCGCGCTCGAGCAGCTGCTTCGCCAGGTCGCGGCTGACGCCGGCGATCGCTGCGTTCTGCGGATCGGCAGACTGCAGCTGAGTCAGGTACCAGGCGGCGCTGTCCTGCGCCGGATCGGTGAGGCGTCCGTCGCGCACGCGCTCGCGCGCCAGCTGCGCGAGTCGCTCGGCCTCGGCTTGCGCGGCCTTGGCGCGCGCCCCGGCGATGTCGCTCCTGAAGGCGCTGATATCGGCGGCGCTCATGCCCACCGCGCGTGCCTCGTTCAACCAGCGATCCTCCTCGGCGGAGTTGCGGGCAAATGCGGCCTCGCGTGCCTTCCTGAGGAAGGCGGCGGCGAGAGCGTGCTGGGCGCGCTGGGTGTTGGCGCTGGCGGCCGAGATCGTCATCAGCTGATGCACGTAGGCCCTGGCGCTGTCATCGGCGGGATCGACCAGCTTGCCTTCACGGATGCGATCCTCGGCAAGGGCCGCGAGACGCTGGACCTTCGCCTCCTCCTGGCGCTTGCCGAGGTCGGCGCGCCACCTGGCGGACTGCTCCGCATTGAGGGCGCCCGACTGCTGCGCCTGGCGCAGGAAGGCCGCCGCGCGCTCGAGGTTGCCGTCGGCAACCGCCTTGTTGATCTCGGCGTTGGCGAGTCGCGAACCGAGGTCCGCGACGCGTGGATCGTCCGGGACCGCCGCCTTGAAATTCGCGAAGTTCTGCGCCGCCTCGTCCAGGCGTCCGCCGTTCAGAGCTTCATCGAAGCGTCCGGCGATCACGCCGGCGACGCGCTGCAGACCGTCGCGCGCCTCGCCATTGGCGGAATTCGCGGCCACCGCGGAACGGTAGTAGACCAGGGCATTGTCGCCGGCGGGATCGGTGTAGCGCCGCTCGCGCATCGCGAGTCGCGCCTTCTCCAGCAGCTCGTCCACCTTGCCGTGCACGATGGAAACGTCGGCGCTCGGGGCGGAGGGGAGCGCGGCCGCGGAATTCTCGGCGGCGACACCCGCGGTCGGCGCCGCGGCGGGCGCGGCCGTCGGAGCCTGCGCCTGGGACGCGGTCGGCGGCTGAGCGGGCGCAGCCGGCGCTGCGCTCTTGCCACGCGTGAAGAACCAGGCCGCACCGCCGGCGATCGCCAGCGCAGCCACTGCCGCGAGCGCGATCAGGGGCAGTCGGCTCTTGCCGCCTGGCCCGCGCGGCTCGTCGGATACGAGAGGCTCGGAGCGCGCGGGCCCGAGCGTGAATTCGACCGGTGGGGCAGAAGCGGGAGCTGTGCCGTGGCCTGCGGCCCTGCGCGCCGCCGCTTCCTCGATGACGGCAGCGAATACTGCCTGCGCCTTGCGCGCATCGATCGGCGAGGACAGCACCGCAAACACCCTGGAGCCCTTGACCGCCGCCGCTACCTGCCGCTCGAGCGCCTCGGCTGCGAACACCAGCATGACGGCCTGGGGCGCACGGCCGTGGAGGGCATCGGCGGCCTGGCGTACCTCGCCCGCATGCAGCGCATCGAGGACCACCACCTGGCCCCGCCTGGCGGGACCGCCGAGGATCTCGAGCGCCGCCTCGAGAGAGTCGACCGGGCGGATCGAAGCCTGGCCGCCCAACGCCTGGCCGAGCTCGAGGAGAAAGTCGTCGCGGGTGGTTATGGCGGTGACATCGACCGCCGGCTGGGCGCTCTGCGACGGGGCAGCGGCCTGGTTGTGGGGCTGTCTGGATGCTGCACTGGCCACGTGGCGTGTCTCCACCTTCGCTAGCGTTCGCTGAGGAGCCAAATACGCGGCGCGGAACTCCTCGGCGATGAGGATATGTAGCCTCGGGGAAAGGGGAGTGCGTCAGTTCACAATAACGACAGGGCACGTCGGGCGGCGGCGACGGCGATGAGGAAAGTCTGAAGTACTGCTCGCTTCGGGCCGCCGGGCGCCTCGCGGCCCGCGCCGGCACGCCGCGCGCGCGCTGCCGCACGGCCCCGGGCGGGTCCGAACGGGCCCGCGCCGCGGACGATGCACCGCCTCCCGGGGCCAGCGCGCCTCGCCTCCGGGTGCGCTTTGCAATCAGCCACTTAAGATGCCGCGCGCCTCCCGGCGGCCGGCCGCCCGCCGTCCAGCCCTCTGGCGTGAACAATCCGTTGCTGTGACACTCTTAACGTAATAAGGGTACGAGGATCAGAAGGGCATCACTTTTTGCAGGGGACGTTGGGACTAAGTTAAGAGCCAGGCGGACCGGCAGCGCGCGGCGCTGCGGGCGTGCAGGAGGGATCAACGATGCGATCTGACTCGGATTCTCGCGGCATGAGCGCCACTTTCATCGAGCAACTGAGCTCCTTCAGCAAGCTGCACCGCGCGCAGCGCTGGGAAGGGACCTTCGGCGAGTTCCTCGCCAACATCCTGCCTGCGAACCCGAGCGCACTGGCGCGCTCGAGTCACGAGTACGTCTGGGACATGCTGCGCTGGCACGGCCGCTCTGCGGTTCCGGAGGAATCCGAGAATGCGCGCGCGCGCTCGCTCTTCAAGCACGAGCTGTTCGGGATCGACGAGCCGCTGTCGCGGGTGGTGGATTACTTCAAGGCCGCCGCCGCGGGCTCCGACGTCGGCCGGCGCCTGCTGCTGATGCTCGGGCCGCCGTCGGGCGGCAAGTCGACGGTCGCGATACTCCTCAAGCGCGGGCTCGAGGAATACAGCCGCACCGACGAGGGTGCGCTCTATGCCATCCGCGGCTCGCCGCTGCGTGAGAATCCGCTGAACCTCATCCCGACCAGCCTGCGTGCCGAGTTCCGCCAGCGCTACGGCATCGCGGTGCAGGGCGAGCTCTCGCCGTGGGCGCGCGACTTCGTCGAGCGCGAATTCGAAGGCGATTTCGTGCGCGTGCCGGTCGAGCGGGTGTTCCTCGCCGAGGCCTCGCGCGTCGGCATCGGCACCTATGCGCCGCACGATCCGACCACCGCCGACATCGCCGACCTCGTCGGCTCGGTGGATCTCGCCAAGGTCGCACAGATAGGCGACGAGGGCGATCCGCGCGCCTGGTCCTGGTCGGGCGCGGTTTACGCCGCCAGCCGCGGCGTGCTCGAGATGATCGAGATCCTCAAGGTCAAGCGCGAGTTCCTCTACCTGCTGCTGACACTGACCCAGGAGAAGAACGTCAAGGTGTCGCGCTTCCCGCTGATTCACCTCGACGAGACCATCCTCGCCCACACCAACCTGGCGGAGTTCCACAAATTCCTGCAGGAGAAAGAGAACGAGGCGCTGCTCGATCGCATGGTGATCATCAAGATTCCCTATGCGCTCTCCTATCGCGACGAGTCGCGCATCTACCAGAAGCTGACCTCGGGCGCGCCGGCCTTCCGCAACGTGCACCTCGACCCGCACGTGCTGAATCTGGCGGCGGTGTTCGCCATCCTCACGCGCCTGGTGAAGCCCGAGCGCGAGGGGCTCGACGTGGCGAAGAAGCTGCGCATCTTTGCCGGGGAGGCGGTCGAGGGCATGGCCGAGAACGAAGCGCAGCGGCTGCGCACCGAGGCGCCGGACGAGGGCATGACGGGAGTGAGCCCGCGCTTCGTCATCAACGCGATCTCCAATGCCATTACCCGCGGCAACACCCACAGTCTCACCAGCATGGAGCTGCTGCTGGCGCTCAAGGACTCGATCGAGAGCGATGCGCGCATGGACGCCAAGCAGAAGAAAGCCTGGATCGACCACCTGGTCACCGCGCGCAAGGAGTTCTACAACCGCTGGGTAAAAGAGGATGTGCACCGCGCGATGTTCGCTTCCTTCGAGGAGGAAGCGCAGCAGCTGCTCGAGAAGTACCTCGACGAGGTCGAGGCTTCGCTCGATCACCGCCAGGTGACCGACCCGATCACCGGCGAGACGCGCGCGGCGGATGAGCGCTTCCTGCGCTCGGTCGAGGAGAAGATCAAGGTATCTGACTCCGGCAAGCTGTCCTTCCGCCAGGAAGTGGTGCGCAAGGCCATGGTGGCGTTCAAGGCCGGCGAGAAGTTCAAGCTGGTGAGCCATGCGCGCATGCGCGAGGCCATCGAGCAGTATCTCTTCGAGGAGCGCCGCGATGTACTGCGGCTCGTGACTTCGACCGCGCGTCCCGACGAGGAGGCGCGCCAGAAGATCTCCGTGGTGCAGCAGCGCCTGGTGAGCGAATACGGTTACGACGAGCACAGCGCCAAGGAAGCCTTGAGCTACGTGACGACACTGCTCGCGCAGGAGTAGCGCCGCCCTAAAAAAAGGAGTACCAGTAGTACATGGACGAAGAGGGCGGGAGCGGCGGCGGGCAACCCCCGCTCAGTGCGGCGAAGTGGTACGAGCTCTTCTCGCGCGGCGCGCGCGACTGGCTGCGCCACGATGAGAAGGTGCGCGAGGCCGTACGCGCCAATCTCCCCGAGATCATCGCCGGCGGTGAAGTAATCAACGACGGCGCCCGCACCGTGCGCGTGCCGGTGCGCATGCTCGAGCACTATCACTTCCGCCTGCGCCGCGCCGAGGAGTCCCAGGGTGCGGGCCAGGGCAAGGCCAAGCCCGGCGACGTTTTCTCCGACCCCTCCAGGCAGCAGGGCCCGGGCGAGAAGGGCGCGGGCGGGCGCGATGAGGGCGAAGTGCAGCTGCTGCTCGAGTTCAAGGTCGACGACATCGTCGACTGGCTGTGGGAGGAGATGAAACTTCCCAACCTCAAGGCGCGCGTCGGACCCTCGGAGGAAAGCGACTGGATCCGCGAAGGCTGGGATCGGCGCGGTGCGCGCTCGCGGCTCGACCGGCGCCGCTCCTTCAAGGAGCTGGTGAAACGCCGCGGCTCACCGGGCGCTACCCCGACCTTCACCGACGAGGAT
Source organism: Steroidobacteraceae bacterium (assembly GCA_035632655.1). Lineage (GTDB taxonomy): Bacteria > Pseudomonadota > Gammaproteobacteria > Steroidobacterales > Steroidobacteraceae > 13-2-20CM-66-19. The sequence goes on from DASQGK010000120.1 coordinate 21,608, forward strand.
CTGCGCTTTCGCCAGCTGGCGCGGCGCAAGCAGCCGGCGATTCACGCGGTGGTGTTCTTCATGCTCGACGTCTCGGGCAGCATGTCCGATCGCGACCGCAAGCTCGCCAAGTCGTTCTTTTTCTGGGTGGTGCAGGGCCTGCGGCGCGAGTACCGCTCGCTCGAGACCGTGTTCGTGGCGCATACCACCGAGGCCTGGGAGTTCAACGAGCCGGAGTTCTTCCAGGTGTCGGGCACCGGCGGCACCGTGACCTCGACCGGGCTCACTAAGGTGCGCGAGATCATCGACGCGCGCTTCAACCCCGGCCGCTGCAACATCTATCTCTTCTACGCCTCCGACGGCGACAACTCGGTAAGCGATGCGCCCGAGGCGCGCAGCGCGCTTGCCTCGATCGCCGCCGATACCTGTTTTACCGGCTACGTCGAGGTGTCCTCGGGGCTGTCACGCCAGCTCGCCACGGAGTGCGGCAAGCTGTGGGCCGAGCTCGCCGGCGCCGGGGTCGCCGCGGGCAGCTACGCGCTCAACGATTTCGACGACGTCTGGGGCGCGGTGCGCCACTTCTTCTCGGCAGAGGCGCCGCAGGACATATGAGGCGCACTCAATGAGCGGCGGCGACTGGCGCGACTACGTGCGCCGCATCGAAGATCTCGCGGGCCACTCGGGGCTCAAGTTTCATCCGGTCGACTTCGAGGCCGTCCCCGACAGCTTCATGATGGAGATTGCGGTGTATGGGCTGCCGGTGCGCATGCCGCACTGGTCGTTCGGCGTGCGCTACATCTACCAGCTGATCCAGCGCCGCATGGGGCACTCGCGGCTCTTCGAGGTGGTGTTTCCCGGCAACCCGGGTCACGCCTATCTGGCCGCGAGCAACGGCCTCGCCGAGAACATCCTGGTGACCGCGCACGTGCTCGGGCATGCGGATTTCTCCCGCAACAACCTGCTGTTCCGCCGCTGCCAGGAGCAGGTGAGCGAGCACATCGTCGAGCACGCTGCCAACCACGCGCGCCAGATCCAGCAGATCATCGAGACGCACGGTGCGCAGCGTGTCGAGGCGGTGCTCGATGCGGCGCTCGCCCTCGAGCAGCACATCGACGTCGATCAGCCGCTGCGCCGCGAGCGCTACCCGGACTATCTCGAAGAGCCCAAGGTGCTGGCCGACGACAGCTTCCGCAAGCGCTTCGCCGCGCTCGACCCGGCTGCCGCGGTCACGGTGGAGCAGAAGAAGCGCGCGCCGGTGCCGCCGCACCCGGAGCGCGACCTGCTGTGGTTCGTCGCCAACTATGCACCCGAGATGGAGAGCTGGGAGCGCGACATCTTCCTCGCGGTCCGCGAGGAGTCCTTCTACTTCTATCCGGTGTTCGCCACCCAGATCATGAACGAGGGGTGGGCGTCCTACTGGCACGCGCGCCTCATGCGCGAAGCCGACTTCATTCCGCAGCAGTCCTACCTCGATGCGGTCAAGTGCCACTCCGACGTGGTGCGGCCGATCGCCGCCGACGCGCAGGTGTCGCTCGCCATCAACCCCTATCACCTCGGCTTCTCCATGTGGGAGAAGCTCGTCGAGCGCGACGGCCTCGAGGCGGCACGCCACATCATGGAGCAGGACGACGACTTCGCCTTCGTGCGCAACCACCTCACGCGGGAACTGGCCGACGAGCTGGGGCTGTTCCGTTACAGCGAGCGCAACGACGGGCAGGTCAAGGTGCTGGAGCCCGAGCTCACCGCGCTCCACGAGGCGGTGCTCGCACCCAAGTACAACTTCGGCGCGCCGATCGTCTCGGCTCAGCACGTGCGCAACGACGGCACGCTCGAGCTCGTGCACGACAGCAAGGTCGACGGACGCGGGCTGGACCTGGAGCGTAGCCGTAAGGTGCTGGACTACCTGCAGCGCGTCTGGCGCCGCCCTATCGTGTTGACGACCGTGAACCAGGCGGGTTCGACGCTGGAGCTGACGGCTCCGTAGGATCGTCGGGATCGCCCCAGTCCTCCTCATCGTGCGAAGTCACGATGGACACCGGATCGCTCGCCGGAAAGCTGTCCGCGAGCGCATCATCGAGCGCGCGCTGGATCCGCTCCGACCTGCGCCGGCGCGCCTCTTCCGTCCTGGGTGAGCGCATGCGGGCATCATACGCCCCGACCCGTACTCGTGCGTGTAGCCCTGCGCCCGCCCGCGGTAGTAGGCTTTCACCTCCGGTGATGCTCCTTGCGGGCGTCCAACAGCATAAGCCGGGGAGCATCCACTCATGGGGTACGCGACTTCTGGCATCCGAAACATTGCGCTGGTCGGGGCGGCCGGCGCAGGCAAGACCTCACTGACCGAGACACTGCTGCTGCAAGCCGGCGCCACGCGCGCCCGCGGGAGCCTGGCGCGCGGCACCACCGTGTCGGACTTCGACCCGCAGGAGAAGCGCCTGCAGCACTCGCTCGACACCGCGATCTGCAGCTTCGCCACCGAGGGCACGCGCATCAACCTGATCGACGCGCCCGGCTACCCCGACTTCCTCGGCAAGACGCTGTCGGTGCTCGAGGCGGTGGAAGCGGTCGCGGTGGTGGTGAGCGCTGCGAGCGGCCCCGATACGCTGACCCAGCGTCTCATGGACTTCGCACGCGACCGGGGGCTGTGCCGCCTCATCATCGTCAACAAGATCGACAGCCGCGATGCGCACTGCGAGCGGGTGCTCGAGGAGCTGCGCGAGGCCTTCGGCAACGAGTGCCTGCCGCTCAACCTCCCCGCCGGTGGCGGCGACTCGGTGGTCGACTGCTTTTTCCAGCCGCACGGACGGGCGGCGGATTTTTCCTCGGTCGAGGCCGCCCATACCCGCATCATCGATCAGGTGGTGGAGCTCGACGAGCAGCTGATGGCGCTTTACCTCGAGCAGGGTGAGGAGCTCTCGCCCGAGCAGCTGCACGCGCCCTTCGAGCAGGCGCTGCGCGAGGGCCACCTCGTGCCGGTGTGTTTCACGTCGGCGGAGACCGGGGCCGGAGTCGCGGAGCTCCTGCAGGTCATGGTGCGCCTGATGCCCAATCCCGCCGAGGGCAATCCGCCGGTGTTCCTCAAGGGCACCGGGGATGCCGCCGAGCGCGTGCCGGTGGTCCCGGATCCCGCCAGGCACGTGATCGCCCACGTGGTGAAGGTCAGCATCGACCCTTACGTCGGCAAGCTCGGCGTGTTGCGCGTGCACCAGGGGACGGTGCGCCAGGGAAGTCAGCTATTCGTCGGCGACGCGCGCAAGCCGGTGAAGATCGCGCACCTGTTCAGCCTGCTCGGCAAGGACACCACCGAGATTTCCGAGGCCGGTCCGGGCGAGATCTGCGCCACCCCCAAGGTCGACGAGCTGCATCTCGACGCCGTGCTGCACGACTCGCACGATGAGGACCAGTATCACCTCAAGCCCGTCACCTTCCCGCCGCCGATGCTCGGGCTCGCCATCGAGCCGGAACGGCGCGGCGACGAGCAGCGTCTCGCCGATACGCTCCACAAGCTCACAGCCGAAGACCCCTGCGTTCGCATCGAGCACCACGCCGCGGTGAACGAGACGGTGCTCTACGGCATGGGGGAGTTTCACCTGCGGGTGCTGCTCGAGCGCATGAGCGAGCGTTACGGCGTGCACGTCAAGACGCACCCGCCGAGCATCCCCTATCGCGAGACCATCACGCGGCCCGCGGAAGGACACTGCCGTCACAAGAAGCAGACCGGCGGCGCCGGACAGTTCGGCGAGGTATTTCTCAAGATCGAAGCGCTGTCGCGCGGCTCGGGCTTCGAGTTCGTGGACGATGTGGTCGGCGGCGCCATCCCCGGGCAGTTCATTCCGGCGGTGGAGAAGGGGGTGCGGCAGGTGCTCACCGAGGGCGCGCTGGCGGGCTTCCCCATCCAGGACGTACGCGTCATCGTCTACGACGGCAAGCATCACGCCGTCGACTCGAAGGAAGTGGCCTTCGTTTCGGCGGGACGCAAGGCGTTTCTCGATGCGCTGCAGAAGGCCTCCCCCATCGTGCTCGAGCCGATCATGCGCATGGAGATCACCGCTCCGGCGAGCGCCATCGGCGACATCACGGGCGATCTCGCCACCAAGCGCGCACGCATCTCGGGCAGCGATACCCTGCCCGGACAGCGGGCGACGCTGCAGGCGCTGGTGCCGCTCGCGGAGATCTCCGAGTACCAGTCGCGTCTCAAGGCGCTCACCGGGGGGCAGGGCGCCTACAGCATGGAGCTGAGCCACTACGACCCGGTGCCGCCGCGCAAGCAGCAGGAGCTGTCGCAGGCGTGGAAACCGCGGGAGGCGCAGGAATAAGGTGGCGGGGAACGCGCCGCCGGCGCGGCGGCCCTACCTCGTCTTCGTGCGCTCGGGCGCGGCCTCGCTCCATGGCCGGCTGATCGCGGAAGACCCGCAGCGCAACTGGGACTGCTGCGTCAGCTGGTACATCGACCCCCAGCCCGAGCGGCTCGCCGAGTACTACTCCCACGGCGGCTTCAACAAGCTCGACGGCTTCCTCGAGTTCTGGCGCGAGTGTCCGGCGGCACGGGACTATCGCTATCTGCTGCTGCTCGACGATGACGTGTATCTGCGCCCCGGGGATGTATCGCGCTTCTTGGCGCTGTGCGAGCACTACGGCACTTATCTCGCTCAACCCGCGCTGCGCTGGTTCACGCACACGACCATCAACGCGCTGGTGCGCAATCCGGCGTGCGTACTGCGCCGTGTGACCTTCGTCGAGGGCATGGCGCCGTGCTTCTCGCAGGCGGCGATCGCGGAGCTGCTGCCGACTTTCGGCATGACGCGCAGCACCTGGGGGACCGATCTCGCCTGGGCCGGCCGCATCGACGGCCGCCACCCGATCCAAGTGGTGGACGCGATCGGCATGGACCACACGCGCACCGGCGACGGCCGGCCGACCGCCTTCTACCGCAAGCTCACCGAGATGGGCGTCGATCCGGGGGAAGAGCTCGCGCGGGTGCGGCGCATGTACCCGGCGTTCCGCGGCTCGCGCACGCTCGGCACCGGGCACGTGTACCGCGCAGGCGTGCCGCGCTGGGCGGCACCGCTCCTCATGCGTCTCTTCGAGAAGCTGAAATTGATCGTGCGCATCCGCAAGAAGGTGCTGCTGCATGCGCGCGCCTGGCGCGCGCGCCTCGAAGATCGATTGCGTTAGCCCCGCGGTCTGGCGTCGAGCAGCGCGCGGATCGCGGGCCAGTGGTTCTCGAGGAGTCCGAGCGCCCTGGCCTGGCCGGCGGCGGCCAGCACGGAGAAATCCGTCGCCAGGTACTGCGCGGTGAGCTCATCGAGCCGGCCGGCGAGCACGCGCGAGCCC
>DASQGK010000121.1:0-8174 GCA_035632655.1 Steroidobacteraceae bacterium
TGACGTCCTTCGGCATCTCATGAGGTCCGCGGTATTTCGCCGCGCCCGGGGCGCCGGCGGCGGCGGCCGAAGCCGCGGCCGCTCCGGCCATGCCGATGCTGGCAGCGGTGCCGGTCTTGAGAAAGTTGCGTCTGGAAGTCATCGGCTACTCCCACTCGATCGTCGCGGGGGGCTTGCCCGAGATGTCGTACACCACGCGCGAGATTCCCGGCACCTCGTTGACGATGCGCCGCGAGACATGGTCGAGGAACTCATACGGCAGGCGCGCCCAGTGCGCCGTCATGAAGTCGACGGTCTCCACGGCGCGCAGCGCGACCACGTAATCGTAGCGGCGACCGTCGCCCATGACGCCGACCGAGCGCACCGGCAGGAACACCGCGAAAGCCTGACTGACGCGATCGTAGAGATCGTGGCGGCGGAGCTCATCGATATAGATGGCGTCCGCACGCCGCAGCAGCTCGGCATACTCCCGGCGGACTTCACCGAGAATCCGCACGCCGAGTCCGGGCCCGGGGAAGGGATGGCGGTATACCATCTCGCGCGGCAGCCCGAGCTCCAGACCCAAGCGCCGCACCTCGTCCTTGAACAGCTCGCGCAGCGGCTCGAGCAGGCGCAGCCGCATGCGCTCGGGGAGGCCCCCGACATTGTGGTGCGACTTGATGACGTGCGCCTTGCCGGTGCGCCCCCCGGCCGACTCGATCACGTCCGGGTAGATGGTGCCCTGCGCGAGGAACGCGACGCCGGCGAGCTTGTGCGCCTCCTCGTCGAACACGTCGATGAAGGTGCGGCCGATGATCTTGCGCTTCTCTTCCGGATCGGTGACGCCGGCGAGTGCGCTTAAGAAACGCGCGGCGGCATCGACGCGGATCACGCGCACGCCGAGATGCTCGGCGAAAGTGCGCATCACCTGCTCGCCTTCGCCGAGGCGCAGCAGCCCGTGATCGACGAACACGCAGGTGAGCTGATCGCCGATCGCACGGTGCAGCAAGGCAGCCACGACCGAAGAGTCGACGCCGCCGGAGAGTCCGAGCAGCACCTTGCCCGTGCCGACCGTGCTGCGCACCTGCGCGACTGCGTCCTCGATGATGTTGCCGACGCTCCACAGCGCATCCGAGCCGCAGATCTCGCGCACGAAGCGCTCGAGCAGGCGCGATCCCTGCCTGGTGTGTGTGACTTCCGGATGGAACTGCACGCCGTAGAAGCGGCGGCGCTCATCGCTCATCGCCGCATAGGGGATGGTGCCGGTGGCGGCATTGGCGGTGAAGCCCGCGGGCAGTGCGTCCACGCGATCGCCGTGGCTCATCCAGACATCGAGCAGCGCGTGCCCGGCGGTGTCGCGGCGGTCCTCGAGATGATCGAGCAGACGCGAGCCCCCTGTGACCGTCACCTCGGCGTAGCCGAACTCGCGCTCGCTGGAGGGGGTGACGCGGCCGCCGAGCTGCTGCGCCATGGTCTGCATCCCATAGCAGATGCCGAGCACCGGCACGCCGAGCTCGAAGACCGCACCCGGTGCGCGCGGCGGGTTGCGCTCGGTGACCGACTCGGGTCCTCCGGAGAGGATCACGCCGCGCGGCGCAAAAGCGCGTACCTCGGCATCGGTCGTGTCCCAGGGGTGGATCTCGCAGTAGACGCCGAGCTCGCGCACGCGCCGCGCGATCAGCTGCGTGTACTGGGCGCCGAAGTCGAGGATCAGGATGCGGTGTGCGTGGATGTCGGCGTGCGGCGCGCCCGCGGCCGGCGGCGCTGCGGGCTGCAAGGGGCCGTTGACGCGGGGAACGCTCACCATCGGCGCCAGTCCTCAGGACACCCGGTAGTTGGGTGCCTCCTTGGTGATCGAGACGTCGTGGACGTGACTCTCGCGGATGCCGGCGTTGGTGATGCGGACGAACACCGGGCGCGTGCGCATGTCGGCGACGCTGCGGCTGCCGGTATAGCCCATGGCGGCGCGCAGGCCGCCCGCCAGCTGCTGCAGGATGGTCACGACGCTGCCCTTGTAGGGCACGCGCCCCTCGACGCCCTCCGGCACCAGCTTCTCGAGCTCGGTGGCTGCGTCCTGGAAGTAGCGGTCGGCCGAGCCGTGGCGCTCGGCCATGGCGCCGAGCGAGCCCATGCCGCGATAGGATTTGTAGGAGGCGCCCTGGTAGAGCTCGACTTCGCCCGGCGATTCCTCGGTACCGGCGAACAGCCCCCCGATCATCACGGCATCGGCGCCGGCCGCGATCGCCTTGGCGATGTCGCCGGAGAAGCGGATGCCGCCGTCGGAGATCACCGGCACGTCCGCGTCGCGCAGCGCGGCGGCGACGTTGGCCACTGCGGAGATCTGCGGCACCCCGACGCCCGCCACGATGCGCGTGGTGCAGATCGAGCCCGGGCCGATGCCGACCTTGACGGCATCCGCTCCCGCATCCTTGAGCGCGCGCGCCGCTTCCGCGGTGGCGATGTTGCCGGCGATCACCTGGGCGTCGGCCCATTTGGCCTTGATGCGGCCGACCGTCTCGACGACGCCGCGCGAGTGCCCGTGCGCGGTATCGACCACCACCAGATCGACGCCGGCCTCGCGCAGCGCGGCGACGCGCTCCAGCGTGTCGGGCGTAGTGCCGACGGCCGCGCCGACCCGCAGCCGTCCGCGCTCGTCCTTGCAGGCGCGGGGAAATTCCGTGGCCTTCTGGAAGTCCTTCACCGTGATCATGCCGACGAGCTCGTGCTCGCCGTTGACCACCAGCAGTTTCTCGATGCGATGCTTGTGGAGCAGCGCCAGCACCTGCTCCTTGGAGGCGTCCTCGCGCACCGTGACCAGGCGCTCCTTGGGTGTCATGACCGAGGACACGGGAGCTTCGAGCTTGTCCTCGAAGCGCAGGTCGCGGTGCGTCACGATGCCGACCGCCTTGCGGCCGACCACGACCGGCACCCCGGAGATGCCGCGCGCGCGCGTCAGGTCGAGCACCTCGCGGATCGTCATGTTGGGTGAGACGGTGATCGGATCCTTGATCACGCCGCTCTCGAATTTCTTTACGCGCCCGACCTCACGTGCCTGCGCCTCGATCGTCATGCTCTTGTGGATGACGCCGATGCCGCCTTCCTGAGCGATGGTGATGGCGAGGCGGGCCTCGGTCACGGTGTCCATGGCCGCGGACAAAACCGGCATATTGAGGCGGATACGGCGCGTGACGCGGGTGGAGAGATCGACCTCGCGTGGCAGAATTTCCGAGTAGGCCGGAACCAGGAGAACGTCGTCGAAGGTGAGAGCTTCTTCGAGGATGCGCATGCGTAATTATAGGCGGCGGGACCGCCCCGGTAAACCTCGTGCTATGGTGCCCCGATGGCCGTGAGACCCGAGGGACAGCCCGACGCGCCCGTCCGGGACGTCTACAGCGTGACGCGCCTGAACCGCGAGGTGCGCGTGGTGCTCGAACGGGCCTTGAGCGTGATCTGGGTCGAGGGCGAGCTGTCGAACCTGTCGCAGCCGGGCTCGGGCCACTGGTACTTCACGCTCAAGGACCGCGAGGCGCAGCTGCGCTGTGTCATGTACCGCAACCGCAACGCGCTGCTCGGCTTCACGCCGCGGCCCGGGGCACAGTTGCTGCTGCGCGGGCGCATCAGCGTGTTCGAGCCGCGCGGCGAGTACCAGCTGATCGCCGAGTACCTGGAGGAGGCGGGCATTGGCGCCCTGCAGCGCCAGTTCGAGCGCCTCAAGGCGCGGCTCGCCGCCGAAGGCCTGTTCGCGAGCGAACGCAAGCGCACCCTGCCGCGTTTTCCGCGGCGCATCGGGGTGATCACATCGCCCGCGGGCGCAGCGCTGCACGACATCCTCAAGATCCTGGCGCGGCGGTTCCCGGCCGCTGCGGTGCTCATCTACCCGGCCGTCGTTCAGGGCGCGGCTGCGGCGCCGGCCCTGATCGCGGCGCTCGAGACCGCGGGCGCGCGCGCCGAGTGCGACGTGCTGATTCTGGCGCGCGGCGGCGGTTCGCTCGAGGATCTGTGGGCCTTCAACGACGAGCGCCTGGCGCGAGCCATCGCCGCCAGCGCGTTGCCGGTAGTCTCCGGGGTCGGACACGAAATCGACTTCACCATCGCAGATTTCGTCGCCGATGCACGCGCGCCGACGCCCTCGGCGGCCGCCGAGCTCGTGGTGCCGGATCGCGCGGCGTTCCTGCAGGCGCTGGCGCGCACCGCGCAGCGCCTCGATTTCTGCATGCGCCGCGAGCTGCAGGCACTCGCAGCGCGGCTCGGCGGCACGCGGCGCCGGCTCGAGCTCAGCCACCCCGGCGTCCGTCTGCTGCAGCAGGCGCAGCGCCTCGATGAGCTGAGCCTGCGTCTCGCCGCGGCCATGCGCGCCGGCCTGCAGCGCGACCGTCTGCGGGTGGCGCATGGCGGCGAGCGGCTGATGCGCTGCTCGCCGGGGCAGCTGCTGCGCGCGCAGGGCGAACGGCACGAGCGGCTGCGGGCAAGACTGGACCAGGCCGCGAAGGAGCAGGTGACACGCGCCGCACACCGTCTGGCGCTCGCACAGCGCGCGCTCAACTCCGTGAGTCCGCTCGCGACGCTGGCGCGCGGCTACGCGATCGTGACGCGCGCCAACGGCGCGCTGCTCACGGACGCCGATGCCGCCCGACCTGACGAGGAGATCGAGGCGCGCCTGGCGCGCGGAGTTCTGCGCGCGCGCGTCATCCGCCGCAGGGAGCAGCCATGAGAGCGGCGCGGGCGGTCGCGGCACTGCTGCCGGTCGTGCTGTGGGTTGCAATGGGAACCGCTGGGCAGGCAGCCGCGGCGGACGCGCCGGCGGCGGTGTTGCCGCTCGAGGAGCGGGTTCCGGGCGGCGTGGCGCTCATCCCTCTCGAGAGCGCGGGCGATCTCGCGCCCCAGGTCACCTTCGGCGGTCGGCGGGTGCTGGTGGCCCGCATCGGCGGCAAGTGGACCGCGGTCGTCGGGATTCCCCTGTCGCAGACTCCGGGTCCCGCTGCGCTGCGGGTCGGGGAGGCGGCTGGCGAGGGCACCACGCTCGGCTTCGAAGTGGGCGACAAGCAGTACACGGTGCAGCGGCTCACCGTGCCTCCCCGTCAGGTGGACCTCTCACCGAAGGATCTCGCCCGCGTCAATCGCGAGCAGCCGCGCATCCACCGCGACGTCGACACCTACACGGAAGAGCTTCCGGTGACGCTGCGACTGCTGGCGCCGGTGCCGGGCACGCGCTCGAGCTCCTTCGGCTTGCGCCGCGTCTTCAACAACGAGTCGCGCAATCCGCACTCGGGCATGGATATCGCAGCCGAGACCGGCACGCCGGTACGCGCCGCGGCCGACGGCCGCGTAGTCGATACGGGCAACTTCTTCTTCAACGGCAATACCGTGATCCTCGATCACGGTGCCGGACTCGTGACGATGTACTGCCACCTGAGCGCCATCGGCGTCGTGCGCGGCCAGCACGTTCTCGCCGGCGACGTGCTCGGCAAGGTGGGGGCGACCGGGCGCGTCACCGGCCCGCACCTGCATTTCGGGGTGGCGCTCAACGGCGACTTCGTCGATCCGGCACTCTTTCTCCCTGCGCCAGCGGCGCCGCCGTCCGGCGCGCACGCCGCCGGCGGCTGACCCATGGCCGAGGCGGCCGATGCCGGACGCGATACCGGCTACATGCGCCTTGCGCTCGAGCAGGCAGCCGCCGCGGGCGCACGCGGTGAGGTACCGGTGGGCGCCATCCTGGTGCGCGGCACGCAGGTCATCGCCAGCGGCGGCAACGCGCCGGTTGCGAGCCACGATCCCACCGCGCACGCGGAAGTCGAGGCGCTGCGCGCCGGCGGCCGCGCGCTCGGCAGCTACCGTCTGACCGACACCACCTTGTACGTGACGCTCGAGCCCTGCGTCATGTGCGCCGCGGCGATCGTGCACGCGCGCGTTCGCCGGCTGGTATTCGGCGCCTGGGATCCGCGCCAGGGGGCTGCCGGCAGCATCACCAATGTGTTCGCGCTGCCGCAGCTCAATCACCGCGTCGACGTATTCGGCGGTGTGCTGATGGAGGAGTGCGCCCGACTGCTGCAGACATTCTTTTCTGACAGGCGCTGAAAAAGCTGACGCTTTTTCAGCGCAGGCCCACCGAACAGCGGTAATTCGCTCGCGGGCAAAAAGCGCGGTTTTTGCCCGCGAATAGTGGGCGAAGTCGGGGGCTTTTTTCAGCGCAGGCCCGCCCGGCAGCGGTAATGGTCAGCGGATGAGCCGTGCCGCGGTAGGGCCGGGCGCGGGCGCCTCGGTCGCTGAGGGCGCGGCGGCGTGCACCGGGGCCGGCTCGCCGGGCTGCCACTCGAGCAGCGTCAGCCAGCGCTGGATGCGATCGACGAACTGCACCGGCTCCCAGCCGCGCGCGTAGCCGCGTTTTGCACGCGTGTACCAGCGGCCCTGGGCGAGCAGCGGCAGCTGCTCGCGCACCGCGCTCCACGAGTCCGGGTCCTTGCCCAGAGACTGCGCAATGATGCGCGCGTCCTCGAGATGCCCGAAGCCCACGTTGTAGGCTGCAATGGTGAGCCAGGTGCGGTCGGGCTCGGGGATGCGGTCGGGGATCATCTGGCGCACCTGTGCGAGGTAATGCGCGCCCGCGAAGATGCTTTGCTGCGGATTGTTGCGGTCCTTGATCCCCATCGCCTGCGCCGTATCGGCGGTGAGCATCATGAGTCCCTGCGCGCCGTCGTCGGAGGCGGCGCGCGGGTCCCACTTCGACTCCTGATACCCGATCGCGGCCAGCAGCCGCCAGTCGAGGCCCGCCTGCACGCCGGCCTCCTCGAACCAGGCGCGATAGCGCGGCAGGCGGTCAGCGACGTGCCCCTGAAACTCACGCGACTCTTCATATGCGAAGCGGCGCGTGTCGCCGGAGCTCTCAGCGACCAGTTGCGGCAGCTCCCCGGAGCGGCGCAGCGTGCCGAAGAACTGATTGACGCTGTCGAGCAGCGCGGTCGCGTCCCGGCGCACCAGCCACTGGGCCGGCCGGGCATCGGGGAGCGCGAAGCCCACGAGCACGTTCGGATAGAGGTGATGCGCGAAGGAGAACTCGCGCGCATCGGTGAGGGCGTAGTCGGCCTGACCGGAATCGACGTCCTCGATCGGATCGGCGGTGCTCGGGGCGGTCTGCACCCATTGCAGCGTGGGTGCCATGGTGCTGCGCAGCTTCTCGAGGATGCGCTCCTGGGGACTGCCGGCGCGCACCGCGAGCTTCGCCGATTCGAGCTGTAGCGTATCGCGCGGCCGTGTGCCGCTGCGCCGGTAGACGACCAGCTGGGGAATGCTCGCGTAGGGGACGGCGGCGCTGGCCACACGCTGCCAGTCGGCCGAATCGCTGAGTGATGCCGCGGCGATATCCGCGCGGCCGGCCGCCAGCTCCTCCTGCATCGTCTTCTCGTTAGCGACCGGATACATGGCGAGCCGCACGCCGAGCTGTGCGGCGAAGCGGCTCGCCAGCTGGTACTCGAGTCCCTCGGTTCCCTGCGCGCCGAGGTAGTAGCAGGTCGGAAGGTTGAGGGTGACCACGCGCAGCTCGCCGCGCGCGCGGATCTCATCGAGAGCGGACGATGCGTGCCGCGTGCAGCCTGCAAGGAGCAGCACGCCGGCAGCGGCGAGGGTCAGAGTCCGCACCAAGGAAGCCCTCCTGGCCAACTGCTTTCCGCTAGAATACCAGCCCCGCAAAACGGCCCGGGTCGCTTAAGTTGCGGAGAGGTACCGAAGCGGTCATAACGGCGCCGACTCGAAATCGGATGGTCGGGTAAAACCGGCACGTGGGTTCGAATCCCACCCTCTCCGCCATACACCGCAAAAAATCCGGTAGCCCGCTGACCGAGAACTATGGCGCTACGCTGGGGGATAACGCCCGCAGGGCGGCCCCGAAGGGGCGAGGCGCGCAGCGCCGAGTAATCCCACCCTCTCCGCCAGACACTTACTAAATGCGGTACGCGAAGCTCGCTTCGGCCGCGTCGGGTCAGGACTCGGGCTTCTTCAACGCCTCGCGGTACGCGGCCCCGAATGCCTCGACGAAGGTGTGCGGCAGGTGGTCGGCCGGCATCTCGATGAGATCCGCGCGCGCGGCGAGCTGCGCGTGGTCACCCTCAACCTTCCGACCTGCTACTACCTCGGCGCGCAGGGAACCGAGGGACTCGAGTACCAGCTGGCGAGCCGCTTCGCCGCACAGCTCGGCGTGCGGC
>DASQGK010000122.1:0-1798 GCA_035632655.1 Steroidobacteraceae bacterium
CCGTCGGGCCGCTCACGCGGCGATCGCCGGCACGGGCCTCGTCGCCCTCATTCTTGCCGGCGGCGCCCGTATCAATTTGTTCGGTGCCGACGACTGGGGCGCGCGTTACGCGAAGACGGTGCTGGAAACCTTGCCGAACAACGCGGTGGTGGTCGTGACCGGAGATCCGGATCTCGCGCCGATCGCGTACTTCCACCTGGTCGAGAACTGGCGTCCGGACATCACGCTCTACGAGCCGAAGGGCCTGGTCCTCGGCAATCGCCTGTTCCATCCGCTGCGGACAACCGAGGAAACGGCGCAGCATATTCTGGACGAGATGGTCGACCGCGAGACCCATCCGGTGGTGTTCACGCTGGACACTTATCCGCGCTACGCGCAACGCGATCACTGGCTTTATGTCGAGGTCGACAAGTCCTCGACCGACACCGACCGCGTCACCGTGGACATTCCCAGGGAGGCGGTTAACTTCTTCGAGGAGTCCGTCCTCGGCGCCTACGATGCCAACGCCTGGGTGGCTTTCATCCAAGGCCAGCTGCGCGGCCATTATGCGATGTTGCTCGCCCGATCGCTCGAGCGCGGACACCTGCCCGACGCCCGCACGCGGCGCGATCTCGACGTGCTGGCGAAAGATTTCTATGGTGCGCTCGGCATTGCGGAGGGATTGATGGCGAACCCGGAGGGCTATCAGGCCGGCGTCGTGGGTGGTTTCCTGGACAAGGCAAGGCAGGCCATGCCGTCCGACGTGCCCAAGGAGCATCTGTCGCGCTTTTTCTATATCCGCGGCGTGCTGCGCGCCAATCTGCGCGACACCCCCGGCGCGACGCGTGATCTCGAGGCTTCGGTATCGGTATGGCCGTCGTCGGCCAACCCGGCCTTCAAGGAGCTGCAGGCGCAATATCGCAGGGCGGGCGACGAGGCGGCGGCGAACGCCGTGGCGGAGCGTGTGAAGCGGCTCAAGCTCCGCAGGAATCCGTAATCCGCCGGCCCGTGCCCCGCACGTCGCCGTGGCTCGCTTTCGGTCTGCCGGCTGCGATTTGCGCGGCATGGACGCTGCACGCCGGCAAGGACGTCAACTGGGACCAGCTGAATTACCACTACTACGCTCCCTTCGAGCTGCTCGCCGGCCGGCTCGGCCAGGATTTCTTCGCGGCGAGCGCGCAGAGCTATCTGAATCCGGTGGGATATCTGCCGTTCTATCTGATGGTGGCCTCCGGCTGGCACAGCGTGCTGGTTTCGCTCGTGCTTGCCGCTGCACACAGCCTGAGCATCGGCCTCCTGTACCTCATCTCTTGCGAGCTCTTCGTCCACCTTCCGCCACGCGATCGAAGGACGCTCGCCCTGCTGGCAACGGCACTCGGCGCCGCCACGGGCGTCTACTGGATGACGGTCGGGAGCAGCTTCATCGACCCGCTGCTCGTGCCGCCCATGCTGGGCGGGCTGCTGCTTCTCCTGCGCGGGCAGGGCGGCTCCGCGCCCCGCGCGGCGGCTGCGGGCCTGCTCTTCGGCGCGAGCGCAGCGCTCAAATACTCGAATGCGGTCTATGCACTCGCGGCGCTGCCGCTCGCTCTCGCCATGCGCGCCGGGCTTGCGTACATGCTCGCGGGCGCAGCGGCAGTGGTGGTGTTCGCCGGACCCTGGCTCGCCATGCTCTGGCGGGAGTTCGGCAATCCGGTTTTCCCGCTGGCGAATGCCTGGTTCCGCTCGCCCGACTGGCTGCCCGTCAACATGATCGGCGAGCGCTTCGCACCCGCCGACGCGGCGGCCTTGCTCGAGTTTCCCTTCCGCATGGCCGCGCTCG
>DASQGK010000123.1:0-8543 GCA_035632655.1 Steroidobacteraceae bacterium
CTTGGGAGCGCTCGGCGACGCGATAGCACGCGACTTCGGTTCCTACAACCAGTTCAAGGCGCGCTTCGATGAAGCCGGCGCGACGCTCACCGACATGATCCGCGAAGACCTGGTGGCCGAGCGCATCGCCATCGACAGCTATCGCGGCTTCATCCAGTACCTGGGCGACAAGGATCCGACCACGCGGCGGATGCTCGAATCGATCCTCGCGGTGGAAGAGGGCCACGCCGACGAGCTTGCCGACCTCCTGCAGGAGGTCGGCAAGCCCTCCGGACTCGCCGCAAAGACGCGAGCAGCGCTCGCCTGATACTCACAGCATCAAGAAGGGAACTCCAATGAAATCCATGTGCAGAAGCGCAGTTGCAGCAGCATTGCTTATCGCCCTGCCAGCCTGCGGCGGGATGACGGAGCAGCAAAAAGGCACCGCAACCGGTGCCGTGATTGGCGGCGGCGCGGGCTACATTCTCGGCGGCGGCGGTGGCCTGGAAACGGCTGCCGGCGCGGCGGTCGGCGGCGTCGTCGGGCACGAAGTCTCCAAGCCGAAGCAATAGGCGAGCGCGACCATGCTCTACACGATCGCGGTAGTGCTCCTCATCCTGTGGGCGCTGGGATTCGTCTCGGCGTACACCATGGGCGGCTTCATCCATGCCTTGCTGGTGATCGCGGTAGTGCTCGTGCTCGTCAGGGTGATCAGCGGGCGAAGCCCCGCCTGACGGATCGGCCCTGCGGCGAAGCTAGCCGTGCGCTCCCAGCTCGGGCAGCAAGCGCTCGGTCTCGTTCTTCACCACCGCGTAGCACTCGCAGACGCGTTGTTCGACTGCCCGGCGATCGAGCACGCTGATCAGGCCCCGGCTGTAGCTGATCAGGCCGTCGCGCTCGAGCTTGCGCGCCGCCTCGGTGACGCCCTGGCGGCGCACGCCGAGCATGTTGGCGATCAGCTCCTGCGTCATCTGCAGCTGGTTGCCCGGCAATCGGTCCAGGCTCAGGAGCAGCCAGCGGCAGAGCTGCTGGTCGACCGAGTGGTGCAGATTGCATACCGCGGTCTGCGAGATCTGCGTGATCAGGGCTTGCGTGAACTTGAGCAGCAGGAGCTGCAAGGCTCCGCCCTCGGCAAATTGCGCCTTCAGTAGCTGCGCAGGCAGGCGATAAGCCTTGCAGGCGCTCTGTACCACCGCGCGATTCGGGGTGGTCTCGCCGCCCATGAAGAGAGAGACGCCGATCATGCCTTCGCGGCCGACCACGGCGAGCTCGGCCGAGTTGCCGCCCTGCGTAACGTAGAGCAAAGAGACAATGCCCTCGACCGGGAAATACACGTGCTGTAGGGGACTGCCGGACTCGTACAGCGAGTACCCGAGGTCCATCTCGACGAACTCGAGCCGCGGCGCGAGCCGCTGGTAGATCGCCGAAGGCAGCGCCGCCAGAATCAGGTTCTGCGTTGGCGGGGGCTTGGCGGACACGCGGATCATCCTATGACGTAACTGAGACCCCAGATTCATGGAAGTTCACAACGGCGTCCATGAATTGCGTCACGGGGCAACGCCGACGTGCGCGGGAGTCTCGAGCGCCGCGGGCAATGGGTCGCCGATGATGAACATCGAATTGGTGAAGCCGTCGAACTGCCGGTTCCAGTGACATCTCATCTCGCGCCGGTCTTTGCAGCGCAGATTGAATTGCACCGTGTTGTCGAAAGCGAGGAGCGCCCGGAACGCCGCGCATGCCGCGTGCCGCTCGAGCGCGATCAGCTCGCAGAAGGAGCGCCCGATCAGCTCTTCATCGGAATATCCGAGCACGTCCCACGACGGGTTGAGCAGCACCAGATCGCCGTCAGGCCAGGCGCGCGCGAGGAGGCAGGGCAGCGTCTCGAAGCCGCGGCGTGTAGCTCCGCGGCTGATCGTGAAGTGCTCGAACGGCTGCGGGGACGGCGAAATAAATCGGGACAGCCAGCGGGTGGAGCTCACGCGGGCAATGTACGCAAGCGCGCATAGCGAGTCTGTCCGTGAGCGGACATACATGGTGCGCGATGAGCGTCGGGTGAGGGCGACTCGCAGTAAACGCGTGACGTGATCGGGCGAGCGCGCATCGGTGCGCTTAGAGCGTAAGCCGGCCGGCGCGGCCACTCTGTACGCTAGCGAACCTAACTCGATTCAATGCCCGAGGAGCTCGCCCGCGGGCTTGAGCGACTCGACGCGATCGAACACCACCTTGGCTATGGCGACGAGCGGCGCGCCGAGCAAGAGGCCCCACACGCCCCATAGCCAGCCGAAGAAGAGCAGCGCGATGAACAGCACCGCCGGATTCACGCGCGCGAAGCGGCTCTGCAGCCAGGTCATGAACACGAAGCCGACGGCGCCCGCGACGACGAGCGATACGCCGGCGACGGCGAGGGCGTAGTAGAGCGAGCCGAACTGCAGGAAGGTGGCGACCCCGCTGCCGAGGGCGATCAGCGCAGGGCCGAGATAGGGAATGAAGTGCAGCACGCCGGCGGCGGCGCCCCAGACGCCCGCCTGGTCCACGCCGAGCGCGAGGAACGCGAGCCACGTGCCGGCGCCGAGCAGCGCGTTCGACGCGAGCATGGCGAAGAGATAGTGCTGCACCTGCACGTCGACTTCCTCGAGGATGCGCACTGCGTCCTTCTTGCGCGACAGCGACGGTCCGACGAGCTGCACCAGCTTGCGGCGGAAATGCACGCCGGAGGCGAGCAGGAAATAGGTGAGCAGCAGCACGATCGGCGTCTGCGCGGCCACGCTCACCATCAACGCGGTCTGCCCGAGCGTGTAATCGCGCAACCAGGTGGGCTCGGACGGCTGGGGGGCGAGCGTTTTCGACTTCGCGCCTGCATTGCCCGCGTCGGTGGCCGCGCCCTGGAGCTGCTTGGCCGTTTCGTTCATGTTCTGCAGCGCGCTGGGGGCACCCAGGCGGGCGCTGCTCAGATCCTCGCGCAGCCGGCGCGCGGCCTCGGGCAGCTTCACGATCAGCGCCTCGGCGTCGGCGCTCATGGAGACCGCGATCCACGAAAGGCTGCCGATCAGGGTCGCGAGCACCAGCGCGGCGCCGACGCTGCGCGGCACGCGCCACGACTCCAGCCGGTTCACCAGCGGGTGCAGCGCATAGCTGCCAAGGATGCCGAGCAAGAGCGGCACGAAGAAACCGCGCGCCAGATACAACGCGGCGGCGAGCGCCAGCAGCGCGAGGCCGCCAGAGGTCAGGCTGATTCGGGGAGGGGCATCCGCAAGATTCGTATCCGTCACTACCGCGCCGCTTGGTAGAGCGGCATCACCGCCGGCAGCAGCGCCTCGATCTCGCGCACGCGGTTCTCGTCCGCGGGGTGGCTGCTCAGGAATTCAGGCGGGTGCGCCCCGCCGTTCGCCGCGATCATCTTCTGCCACAGGGTCACGCCGGCATGCGGATCGTAGCCGGCGCGTGCGGCGAGCTCGAGTCCCATGCGGTCGGCTTCCGCTTCGTCGGTGCGGCTGAACCGCGTAGCGACGAGCGCCTGGTAGCCGGCCCCGGCAAGATCGGCCGAGCCCTGGCCGAGGCCGAGGAGCGCCGCGCCGATGCCGATGCCCGCCTGCGCCGCCATGGCCTGCGAGGCCTGCTCGCGCGAATGCTCGCGCAGCGCATGCGAGATCTCGTGGCCCATCACGATCGCGATCTCGCTGTCGGAGAGGTGGAGCTGGTCGATCAGGCCCGCGTAGAAGGCGATCTTGCCGCCGGGCATGCAAAAGGCATTGAGCTGCGGGTCGGCGAGCACGTTGACCTCCCATTTCCAAGCCGGAGCATCGCGGCGGAACACCGCCGTCTGCGGCTCGATGCGGGTCGCCACCGCACGCACGCGCTTGAGCATGGCGGCGTCGCGGTTCAGCTTGCCGGCATGCGCGGCATCGGAGAGCAGCTTGGCGTAGCTTTGCGCCGCCATCTGGTCGAGCTCGCCCGAGGACACGAGCATCAGCTGCGAGCGATCGGCGCCCACTGCGCCGCCGGAGGTGGTGGTCTCGCAGCCCGCAGCCGCGAGCAGCCCAACGAGCGCGATGATCCGGCTCACCGCCGGCTGCGCTTTCAGCGCTTCGCCGCGATGAAGCCGAGCAGCAGGCCCGCCGCCACGGCGATGCCGACCGCGGTCCACGGATTGGCGCGGATGTACTCCGGCGGCGAGGCCTCGGCGAGCATCGCCTTCGCCTTCTTCACCCGCTCCTCGAACTTGCTGCGCGCCGCGCCGAAGCCTTCGCCCGAGACGCTGGCGGCGGCTTTCAGCAGGTCCTCGCTGTCGTTGATCATGGTCCTGAAGTCGGCCGCCATCTTGCCCTTGGCCCGATCGAGCTCGTGCATCGCGCGATCCGTCATGGTCATCTCCTAGTACTTGAGCCGGAGGTTGTTCTTCACCGAGACGACGCCCTCGACCGAGCGGGCGGCCGTGTCCGCCGCGCCGATCTGCGCCTTGGAGTCGACGAAGCCGGAGAGCTGCACCACCGACTTGTAGGTCTCGACGCTGATCTGCGCCACCTTGAGCGAAGGCTCGTCGAAGATCGCCTTCTTCACCTTGGTGGTGATCGCGCTGTCGTCGATCACCTGGCCGGTGCTCTCGTGCGTCGCGGTCGAAGCGCAGCCGAGCGCGGCGAGCGCCGAAGCCGCGATGAAAATTCCGAAAATTCGTTTAAGCGAAGTCATGATGGGTTTCCTTGGTGGATGGGTGCTACGGGTGATCCATGAGCAGCAGGGCAAGCAGCACGATCGCCACCATGCCCACTACGCCGCCGGGCTGGTAGCCCCAGCGACGGCTGTACGGCCAGACCGGAATGACCCCGAGCAGCGCCACGAAGGCCGCCGCGAGCAGAATCGTTTCCATTGGCCACGATGTGGTTCAGGAGTTGGCGTGGAGCACGCCGTTGACGACCTTCACTTTGTCGCCGACGCGCCAGGAGGTGGCATTCGCTTCGTTGAGCACGCGGCTCGAGCCGTCGTCGAAGCGAACGGTGATGTCGAAAGTCTTGAGGGTGTTCACGCGCTTCTCGGCCTCGTTGCCGAGCAGTGCGCCACCGACCGCGCCGACCACGGTCGCGACCTTTTTGCCGTTGCCCTCGCCGACCTGGTGGCCGAGGACGCCGCCGACCACCGCGCCGCCGGCATAGCCGACGCCGCTGCCGCCGGCACCGTTGCTGTCGACTTCCTGCACCGACTGCACCACGCCACACTCATGGCAGACGGCGGCCACCGCAGCTCTTGCAGCGTGCGGCCTCTCGGCCGCCGCACGCGGCTGCCGGTCGAGCTGGGTCACCGGGCTCGGCTCCGCCGTCTTGCTCGCGGAGCTTCCGATCCAGCCCATCATGGCCGCGACTCCCGCGCCGCAGAACAGGATGAAGACCACGCCTGCGACCCAGAGGAGCGGGTGCAAGGATTTTCCGGCTTGCGTTTGCATGGCGAGCTCCCTTGTTTGGTTCATTCAGTGTGCGCTCTGCTTGGCGCGCGGTCCGTACGCCAACGTACGCTCGTGGCGGCGGCTACCAGCTCTCGAGGTGCTGCTCGGTGCACATCTCGGCGTGCTCTTCGGCGACCGGATGACGCTGGCGGCTCGTGTCGTACCAGTAGAGCTTGCCCGGCTCCTCGGTCTTGGTGACCTTGTGCGTGCCGTCGCAGAAGGGCGCCGTGCCGGTGAGGCCGCAGCCGCAGAACTCCTTGTTCCGTCCGTCGACCATCACCAGGTAAGGGCCGTTGCGCAGCCGCTTGACGATTCTCGCCATGCGCCTCTCCCGCCAGTAAAAAAAGCCCCGCTTGCGCGGGGGTCTGAAAATCGCGAGCGGCGCGGTTCTACTGCGCGAGCCTCGATCCTGAAATCTCGATGAAAACGTGGCGGTCGGGCTGCATGCAGGCCACGTTCTTCGGACTGTTGGCGTCCTTGCATTCCGCGGCCCACGTGGTCGGCTCGCGCTCGCCCCGCGCGCTGGTGTCGACGCGGTTCGACGCGACGCCCTGGCTCACGAGGTAGGCCTTGACCGTGTTGACGCGATTCTCCGAAAGCGTCTGGTTCGAGGCATCGGTACCCATGCGGTCGGCATAGCCCACCGCCAGCATCGATCGCGCTTCGAGCCCGCCGATCTTGCCGACGAAGCTGTCGAGCTGGTCGCGGCCGGCGGGGAGCAGGTTGTACTTGTTCGAGTCGAACAGCACGTCGACGTCGAAGACCACTTTTTCGTAGACCGCGGCAGGCGCGGCCGCTGCGATCACGACCGGCGCCGGCGGGATTACCTTCTCGGCGTGGACCGGGGCCGGCGCGAGCGCGACGGCGGGATAGCAACCGGCGCTCGACAGCGGCGCCGCCTCGAAGCCGAGAACCTTGCCGTCGGGCAGCGTCGTCACCCGGTCGCCATCGTGCAGCCTGTAATCCGTGCGGACGTCTCGGGTCGAGCCGTTGTCGAACGCCACGGTTACGTCGTGCGTGGCGGTTTCGGCGCGAGCGGGCGAGCTGAAGCCGCTGTGCACGCATTCGCCGAAGCCGCTCATCACCGGCTCGCCGCTCGAGCTGGTGACGATCATGTGCTCGTTGACAACCTGTTGGGCGCCGACATTGGCGGAAAAAGCGCCGAGCGCGAGTGTGCAGGCGAGGGCGGCTTGAGTCCTGGTGAAAGTGAGTCTCATGGTGTTCTTCCGATAACGGCTTTGCTGTGGCTCGGCAGATTGCTCGAGTGGCACTCATGCAGTGTCGCTGCCAGCCGGTGCAGCGTCTGCGTGTTGGCGTACATAGCTTTATCGTCCGGTAGCGCACAAAGGGGAGTAACATGGGGCGATGCTGAAGAGTGCTCGCGCCGCAGCGCAAACGCCGAAGGAAAACCAGCTGCTTGCCGCGATGCCTGAGGCGGATTACCGGGCGCTTATCCCGACCCTGGAGCACGTGGCGATGCCGCTGGGACTGGCGGTGTACGAATCGGGCGGACCGCAAGGCTACGTCTACTTCCCCACGACCAGCATCGTGTCGCTGCTCTACGTGCTCGCCGACGGCGCCACCGCCGAGATCGCGGTGACGGGCCGCGAGGGGATGGTGGGAATCTCGCTCTTCATGGGTGGCGAAACCACGCCAAGCCGCGCGGTCGTGCAGAGCGCGGGCGAAGGCTACCGGCTGAGAGGATCGGTGCTGAAGAAGGAGTTCGAGCGCGGCGGCGCTCTGCAGCACCTGCTGCTGCGCTACACGCAGGCGCTGATCACGCAGATGACGCAGACCGCGGTGTGCAACCGCCATCACTCGGTCGACCAGCAGCTCTGCCGCTGGCTGCTCCTTAGCCTCGACCGCCTGCCGAGCGACAAGCTGGTGATGACCCAGGAGCTGATCGCCAACATGCTCGGCGTGCGCCGCGAGGGCGTCACCGAGGCGGCGGGCAAGCTCCAGGCCGAGGGCCTGATCGAATACAGCCGCGGCAAGATCACGGTCGTCGACCGCGACAAGCTCGAGAAGCGCGTTTGCGAGTGCTACGCGGTGGTGAAGCGGGAGTACGACCGGCTGCTGCCGGCGCACGAGGGCCGGGCGGAGAGCCTCCAGTAGCGCGCTAGCGCCAGTCGACGGCGCCGAATCGGCCCTTGCCCAGGTAGGCGTAGTAAATGCCGACGGTTCCCCGGCTCTGCGCAAGGTCGTTCTGCGCCAGGTCGCTCAGGCCGGGAAAAGCCGCGTCGCGGCGCGACCACCGGTACTTGATCGCGACCGCATGCTCGCGCAGCACGCGCATGGTGAGCGAGAACTCGGCGCGCGCGATGTTGTCGCGGCTGCTGGTGCCGGCGCCGGCGACTCTGCTGATGAAGAAGTCGCGCGCGGTGACGTCGAGCGAGGTCGTGTCGCCGAAGATGAAGCGCAGCGCGAGCAGGCCCTGCGGCGCGAGCCCATAGTGATAATCGGTGCTCTGGGTGGCGTGGAGGGTGCTGACGCCGGCATAGCCCGCGCCGGCGAGGATCGTGCCCTGGGCGACGACCGAATTGGTGAGCCTCAGCTCGCCCGTGGTGCCGAGCGAGAGCGCGGTGCTCGACACGCGAAAGATCTGCGGCGCGATGTAATCGTAGCTGCCGTAGAGGCCCCAGATGCCCCGGTAGTTCTCGCCCCTCGAGTAGTCCGTGCCGATAAGCAGGCCGCGCGTCTCCATGCTCTCGATGGCGTTCGCGCTCGAGGCGGTGACCTGGAAATTGAAATAATCGAAGGGGCGCGTGTAGTGGTAGCCCGGCTTTCCCGGGAGCCCGTAGTCCATGGCAAAGTCCACCAGCACTTCGCTGCGGGCCGCCGCGCCCGAGTCGCCGGCATGGTGCTGCGTGGTGGCGCTGGTGCCGACCTGCACGCGCCCGTAGTACGCGGGGTTATTGCTGTTGAGGACTTCGGTGAAGCGCTCGCTGAAAGCAAAGCGGTTGAAACCGGTCGGGGGCGAAATCAGGGCCGCGCCGACCTCGCGCCAGGTGCTGTTCGCGTAGCCCTGCTCGAGCACGAGACTCGACATCCGGAACAGCGCTTCGCCGAGGAAGCTGCCGGAGATGCCGCTCGCCACCTGGTCGTTCCGCGAGGGCAGCGTGTCCTCGCC
>DASQGK010000124.1:0-9957 GCA_035632655.1 Steroidobacteraceae bacterium
TTCGGTGGCGGCGGTCATTTCGGCGGCGGCGGCCACTTCGGAGGCGGCGGTCATTTCGGCGGCGGCGGCCATTTTGCCAGCGCGCCGCACTACATCGGTCATGGCTTCGCCGGCGGCTACGCGGGTGCGCGCTACGGCTACGGCGGTGGCCGTTACGCTCCCGGCGTGCATAGCTTCGCTGCCGTCCCGCACTACGGCGCCGGGTTCGCCGCGGGACGCTATGCGGGCGGACACGTCTTCTATCCGGGCCGCGGCGGCTTCTATGCCGGGCGTGCCTGGGGTGGTGGTTACTGGGGCGGCGCGTTCTGGCCGCGCTGCTGGTTCTATCCCGGCTTCGCGTGGTTCCTGCCGGTGCTGCCCTTTGGCTACGCGACCTACTGGTGGGACGGAATGCCGTACTACTACGTGAATAGCCTCTACTACACGTACAGCCCGGACGACAATGGCTATGTCGCGACCGAGCCCCCGCCAGCGGCGGGCGATGAGGCTGCGCAGGCCGGCAGTGCCGTCGCGGTCCCCGGCGCGAGCGATGCGGATCTCTACGTCTACCCGCGAAACGGGCAGAGCGATCAGCAGATGTCGAACGACCGCTACGAGTGCCACAGCTGGGCTGCGGGCCAGACTGGATTCGATCCTACCCGCAGCGGAGGCCAGTCCGGCAACCCCGCCGACTATCGCCGCGCAATGGTCGCGTGCCTCGATGCGCGCGGATACTCAGCGCGTTAGTTAATTGGCGCAAATCGCCATGCGGCGATTTGCGCAGGCCACCCGACCAGTTCATTCGAACCCGCGGGCCAAGAGCGCGGTCTTGGCCCGCTAATCCTTTGGCCGACGGGTCAGTTGCCCACCTGCACGGGATTGGCGAAAGTTCCCGGCGCGGTGGCACTCTGCAGCAGAACGGTGGCGCTCGTGCCGTCGGCGACGGCGATGTCCGGGTGGGTATCGCCGTTCAGATCACCGATGGCGACGCTCAACGGCTGCCCGAATCCGGAGTAGACGGTCGCCGTGCCGAAAGTGCCCGCGGTCGTCGAGCTCTGCAGCAGCACCGACACCCCGCCCGTAAAGTCAGGATCGACGCTCGCGACCACGAGGTCGGGCCGGTTGTCACCATTCAGGTCGCCGACCGCGACGTCGATCGCGCCGTGGGGTGTTGCATAAGTGACCGGCGCGAGGAAGTTGCCGGGATTCGCGTTGTCCTGCAGCAGGACGGAAACGCCCGCCACCCCGGTTCCATCGCCGCCGGGTCCGAAATTGGCGACCACGAGGTCGGGCAGGCTGTCGCCGTTGACGTCGGCGATCCTCACCGCCTGCGGCTGGGCGCCCGCAGGGAAGGTCACCGGGGCCGCGAAGGTGACCGGGCTGGTCGCAGTCTCGACGAACACGTACACCTTGCCGTTATTGCCGTTCACATCGTAGGTGGCCGCGACGACTGCGACCTTGCCGTTGCCGATGCTGCCGATGGCCACCGAGGGGGTGAAGTTTCCGGTCGCCAGCATGATGGGCGTCTGGAACTGTCCCGGATTGGCCGGATCGTGCAGCAGCACGATGGCGTTGCCCGAGGGGCTGTTGTCCGCCAGCGCCAGGTCGAGGCTCGCACCGCTGCCGGTGAGATCGCCGGCGACGACCTGGTTGGGCTGGCCGCCGGTCGCGATGTTGACTCCAGGCTGGAAGGTTCCCTTGGTCGCGCCGTGCATGAAGAAGGAAATGCTGCCGGAGCCGAAGTTCGAGACCACCAGGTCGATATTGCCGGAGTTCATCAGGTCCGCGGCGACGATTCCCGAGGGGTTGGATCCGGTCGTGGAATATTGGACGCCCGTAGCGAAAGTGCCGGCCGGGCTCGCGACGCCGCGGATGACGTTGGCAAAGCCGGCGTTGCTCATGGCGCCGGTGTCGATGGTGGTAGCGACGGCCAGATCGGGCACGCCATCGCCGTTGATGTCGGCGATCGCGACCGAGTTAGGCGTGTTGACTGCGACCGGCGGGCCGCAGCTGTAGTAGCAACCATTGTCGCCGTAACCGCAGCCGGCGAGTGCCAGCAGCAGTACCGCGGCGAACAGTTCCCGAGAGCCGCGCGCGGCCCCGAGAGTGAAGCGCACTGATCTCATATCAAGCTCCTCCCACGCAAAGTACGCCTGATCGGGTGCAACGCAGCACGGCGCACCCGGTTGACCCCTGGCCTGCACCGTTCCGTTCCCTGAGCCGGCGTACACTGCCTCCGGAGAGGGTCGGGGAAACGTGAAGCAAGTGGCAGATTCGCAAACGGTTTTTCTGTTCGACGTCGATAACACGCTCCTGGACAACGATGCCGTCCAGGAGGACTTGAGCGCGTACCTGGAACGCCGGTTCGGCCGGCCGGCGCGGGACCGCTACTGGGCCTTGTTCGAGGAGTTGCGCGCCGAGCTCGGCTACGCCGACTACCTGGGCGCACTGCAGCGGTACCGTCTGGAGAATCTCGACGACCCGCAGCTGCTCGAGGTGTCCGCGTTCCTGGTGGACTACCCATTCGCCGGGCGCCTCTATCCGGGCGCGTGCGAGGCGATCGCACGCTGCGCCCGGCTCGGGCCCACGGTGATTCTCTCCGACGGCGATGTGGTATTTCAGCCGCGCAAGGTGCGGCTGTCGGGGCTGTGGGACGCGGTCGGCGGCCGCGTGCTCATCTATTTGCACAAGGAGCAGATGCTGAGCGCGGTGGAGCGCCGTTACCCGGCGACGCACTACGTGATGATCGATGACAAGTTGCGCATACTGACGGCAATGAAGCGTGTCTGGGGTCCGCGGCTGACGACGATTTTCCCGCGCCAGGGGCATTACGCGCTCGATCCGCGCGAGCTCGCCGCCTGGCCGGCGGCGGACCTCACCTTGCGCCACATCGGCGAGCTCGCAGAATGCGCGCTCCCCGGGGGCATTACATGAGTGCCGGCCGCCCCTGGCTCGAGGGCCTGCGTGAGCTCAGTGCCTCGCTCCAGACGGTGCTCGGAGCGCTGCTCGAAGCCGAGCGGCGGCTCGCGCCGCCGGCCTCGCCCCTCGAGCGGCTGCAGCAGATCACCACCGACCCGGCCTGGGCATGGCTGCAGCCGCTGCCGGGGCTGATCGCGGACGTCGATCACGCGCTCGCGCATGTGCGCGATCTGCCGGAAAGCGAGGCGGCGGCGATCGGCGGTCATGCGCGCGAGCTTCTCGCCGGTGGAGGGGGACCCGCGGAACAGCAGTTCGTCGAGCACTACCGCGGGCTGATGCAGAGCGACCCGGCGGTTGCGATGGCACATGCGGGTGCGTTGCGTGCGCTCGGCGCGCTTCCCCCCGAGGCGACCGATCAGGCCGAGCGGCTGCATGCGCGCCACCAGTGGAACGAGCGTCGGCGTTTCCTGCGCCTCGGGCCGCGCGGGCGGGGGAGTTAGTTTATTGGGCAAAATCGGCTGCGCCGATTTTGCCGGACATTACTTCGATTGCCGCCGGCGAAAGGCGTGACTTTCGCCGGCTGCGCAGCAGGGATGGACTCAGTTCAACGAAGGGCGCGACAGCCGCACCATCATCTGGTGCATGCGATAGTCGATGATCAGGACGTCGAAGGATCCGAGCAGATCCATGCCGATCAGCAGCACCGGCTTATCCGTCAGGTGATAGTGCTGAAACAGGTACATGTCGCCGAAGATGATGCGCACGCCACTGATGGTGAGTCCGCCCATCTCGATCTGCGGCGCCGGCACGTTGTCGCCGCTCTGCACATCGAGCGTCACGCCGACGATGTCGGCACGCTTGGTGTTGTGCGGCGGATGGCGCATCAGGTCTTCCTGCAGCGGCAGATTGCCGACGGTTCCCTGGGCACCGGTGTCGATGATCGCCTTGGCATGGATGCCGCCGACTTTCACGTCGCACTCGGGCAGGCCGCCCTCGATGACCCGGAAATTCACGACCGTGAAGCCGATCGCCCCGGGCTCGCCATGCGAGCGCGCGATCACGAGCCGGTCGTGACTGAAATCAGCCGTGATGCGCTTGCCTGCCAGCCCTTCGTTGCCGAGCACACCCTGGGCACCGCCGAAGACATCGGCCACTACCGGCAGAGTCGTCGGGCCCATGAGAAGATCGCCCACCTCCATTTTCGAGACGGGGATCGTCGGCACGACCGCTGAGCCCGTGAAGCCGGTTACCACCGTGGTCGCCACGCTGCCGTGACTGCCGAGCACCGCGGCAGTGGTGGGGATCACCGCCGAGTGGTTGGCCCCGGTATCGAGCACCAGGCGGAAAGGGCCCTTGCCGTCGATCAGCACCGGAGCCCAGATGCGCCCGATGTGATCGCGGGTCGTCTTCGCCACGAAGCGCGGCTCGGCGCCTTCGACCACGAGCTCCTGAAGGGGCGGCGACTGCAGGATGGGTGCCGTCGCAGGGGAGGTCGTGCCGGTCGCAGACGGGGTCGGGACGGCCGCGGCGGCCGAGACCGAAGCGCCGGGTACTGCGCTCGCCGGCGGTGCGGCGGGCCGCGGCCCGGCCTGAGCGGCAAACCCGACTGCGGCAAAGGCCGCGAGGAGCAGACCGGCCGCAGGACCCAGAACGCGTGTGCCGAGATGCGTATTCACCGGCCACAGTAGAGCACGGAGCGTCCTGCACCTCCAGCGGCAGGACCACGGCCTGCCGCAAAGCGAAACCGCGGATGACGCTACCGGGTGCGGCGAGGCTTAAGCATACTTGTCACCCGGTGAAAGCCCCCAAGGAGTCGAGCCAGATGAGCCGTGCCGAGCCCACGCGTGGGGCGGACGTCCCGGCAGCCCCGGGCGGCGGCACGCCAGCGGAGCGCGTGCCCGCGGCCGCCACGCTCACCCATCTCGACAGGCTCGAGGCCGAGAGTATTCACATATTCCGGGAAGTGATCGCCGAGTGCGCCCGGCCTGTGATGCTTTACTCCGTCGGCAAGGACAGCGCGGTGATGCTGCACCTGGCGCTCAAGGCCTTCCATCCCTCGCCCCCGCCGTTCCCGCTGCTGCACGTGGATACCACCTGGAAGTTCCGTGCCATGTACGAGTTCCGCGACGCCACGGCGAAGCGGCTCGGAATGCAGCTCATCGTGCACGTGAACCAGGAGGGACTGGCCCGGGGAATCGGCCCCATCACGCACGGCTCCCAGGTGCACACGGACATCATGAAGACGCAGGCATTGCGCCAGGCGCTCGACGCTCACGGCTTCGACGCCGCCTTCGGCGGAGCGAGGCGCGACGAGGAGAAAAGCCGTGCCAAGGAGCGCATTTTCTCGTTCCGCTCCGCGCAGCATCGCTGGGACCCGCGCCAGCAGCGACCCGAGCTCTGGTCGCTCTACAACACCCGCACGCGCGACGGGGAGAGCATTCGGGTCTTTCCGCTGTCGAACTGGACCGAGCTCGATGTCTGGCAGTACATCTGGCGCGAGCGCATCGCGGTCGTGCCGCTGTACTTCGCCGCCGCGCGCCCCGTGGTGGAGCGCGACGGCACGCTCATCATGGTCGACGACGAGCGGCTGCCGCTGAAGGACGGCGAGCAGCCGGTGATGAAGAAGGTCCGCTTCCGCACGCTCGGCTGCTACCCCCTGTCGGGCGCGATCGAGAGCAACGCCGATACCGTCGAGGCCGTCATCGGCGAGATGCTCGCCAGCCGGGCCTCGGAGAGGCAGGGGCGAGTCATCGATCACGACGCCAACGCTTCGATGGAGCGCAAGAAGCTCGAGGGTTACTTCTGATGGCGCCCGTGGCGAGCTCCGCCCCGCGCGATCCGGCGGCGTATCTGCGCGCCCACGACCGCAAGAGCCTGTTGCGCTTCATCACCTGTGGCTCGGTCGACGACGGCAAATCGACGCTCATCGGCCGGCTCCTCTACGAGTCGAAGCTCATCTACGACGATCAGCTCGCCGCGCTCGAGCAGGACTCGCGCCGGGTCGGCACGCGCGGGGGAGAGCTCGATTTCGCGCTGCTGGTCGACGGGCTCTCGGCCGAGCGCGAGCAGGGGATCACCATCGACGTCGCCTATCGCTACTTCGCGACCGAGAAGCGCAAGTTCATCGTCGCCGACACGCCGGGACATGAGCAGTACACCCGCAACATGGTCACCGGCGCCTCGACCGCCGATCTCGCGGTGATCCTCGTCGATGCGCGCAAGGGAGTGCTCACGCAGACCCGTCGTCACAGCTACCTGGTGCGGCTGCTCGGCATCTCGCGCGTGGTGCTCGCGGTCAACAAGATGGACCTGGTGGGTCATGCGCGCGCGGCCTTCGAGGCGATCGTGGCGGATTACCTCACCTTTGCCGCCCGCATCGGCCTCGGGCAGGTGACCGCCATCCCGATCTCGGCGGTGTACGGCGACAACGTCACGCAGCCCGGCATGCACATGCCCTGGTACGAGGGCGAGACGCTCCTCGGGCACCTGGAGACCGTCAGCGTGGATGCGCCGCTCGCGGGCGCTGCGTTCCGCATGCCCGTGCAGTGGGTGAATCGCCCGAACGCGGACTTCCGCGGATTCTGCGGCCAGGTCGTTGCCGGGAGCGTGCGGCCGGGCGATCGCATCCGCGTGCTTCCCTCGGGACGCGAGAGCCGCGTGGCACGCATCGTGACGGCAGGTGGAGATCTCGAAACGGCGATCGCCGGCCAGTCGGTGACGCTCACCCTCGGGAGCGAGGTGGATGTCGGCCGCGGCGACGTCATTGCAGCCGCCGACGATGCTCCGCAGGTGGCCGACCAGTTCGAGGCGACCATCGTGTGGCTGCACGATGAGCCGATGCTGCAGGGACGCTCCTATCTGCTCAAATCGGCGACACGCACCGTTTCGGCCACCGTGATGCCCCTCAAGCACAAGATCAACGTCAACACCCTCGAGCATACGGCCGCCGAGCGGCTCGATCTCAACGACATCGGTGTCTGCGAGATCGAGCTCGACCGGCCGATCGCCTTCGAGCCCTATGCGCAGAATCGGGCGCTCGGCGGCTTCATCCTCATCGACCGTCTCACCAACGGCACGGTCGGTGCCGGTCTCATCCACTTCGCCCTGCGCCGCTCGCAGAACGTGCACTGGCAGGCGCTGGATGTGGGCAAGGCGCTGCGCTCCCGGCAGAAAGGACAGCAAGCCTGCGTACTGTGGCTGACGGGCTTGTCGGGCGCCGGCAAGTCGACCATCGCCAACCTCATAGAGAAGAAGCTCGCCGCCGCCGGTCGCCACACCTATCTTCTCGATGGCGATAACGTACGCCACGGCCTCAACAAGGACTTAGGCTTCGCCGCGCAGGACCGCGTCGAGAACATCCGGCGCGTCGCGGAAGTTGCGCGGCTGATGGTGGATGCGGGCCTCATCGTGCTGGTGTCGTTCATCTCGCCGTTCCGCGCCGAGCGGCACATGGCGCGCGGGCTGTTCGAGCCCGGCGAGTTTTTCGAGATCTTCGTGGACACGCCGCTCGCGGTGGCCGAGCGGCGCGACGCCAAAGGCCTGTACCGCAAGGCGCGCCGCGGAGAGCTCAGGAATTTCACCGGCATCGATTCCCCGTACGAGTCGCCGGAGGATCCGGAGATCAGGCTCGACACGACACGCCTGAGTGAGGAGGAGGCGGCGGACCTGGTCATTGCCCGCCTGAGCGCTGCGGGAGTGACGGGGCCGGCATGAGGAGCGCTGAGCGCGGGCCGCTCGCCGGGCGCGTCGCGGCGATTGCGCGAGCAGCGGGCCGCGAGATCCTCGAGGTCTACGCGGATGTGGCGCCGGGCGTCCTGGGCAAGGCCGACTCATCGCCGCTCACCGCGGCGGATCTGCGCTCGCACCGGCTCATTCTCGAGGCACTGCGCGCGCTCACCCCCGGGCTTCCGGTGCTGTCGGAGGAGGGCGCCCGGCTTCCCTATGCCGAGCGCGCCCGCTGGGAGCGCTACTGGCTCGTCGACCCGCTCGACGGCACGCGCGAGTTCCTGTCCCGCAACGGCGAGTTCACCGTGAACATCGCGCTCATCGAGGCTCACCAGCCGTCGCTCGGCATCGTGCACGTACCGGTGACCGACACCAGCTACGGGGGAATTCCGGGAGAGGGCGCCTGGCGGGCGCTGGGCGCAGCCGCGCCGCAGCCCATTCACGTGCGGCAACCGGCCGCGAGCCCCGTGCGGGTGGTGGGCAGTCGCTCCCATCGCGGGGACTCGCTCGAGGGCTTTCTCGCGCGTCTCGGGTCCCACGAGCTCCTTGCGATCGGCAGCTCGCTCAAGTTCTGCCTGGTGGCCGAGGGCGCGGCGGACGTTTACCCCCGTTTAGGCCCCACCAGTGAATGGGATACGGCGGCAGCGCAGGCGGTGCTGGTGGCCGCGGGCGGAGCGGTCGTGCAGCTCGACGGCGAGCCCCTGGTCTACAACACGCGTGATGAGCTGCTGAACCCCCACTTCCTCGCCTGCGGCGACACGCAGCGGGACTGGCTGGCGCTGCTTTAGAACTTGAAGGTCGACAGCAGCAGGCTGGTCTCGCTCTGCGAGATGCCCTCGATGAGGCGGATACGCGCCAGGACCCGGTCGAAGGCCTCGAGCGTGTCGGTGCGCAGCTCCGCGACGATATCCCAGCGACCGTTGGTACTGTGGAGCGAGGCCACCGCGGGCTCGCCCCGCAACGAGCGAATGACCGCCTCGAGCCGGTTGCCCTCCACCGCGAGTGTCGTGAAAGCGCGGATGCGCTGCTCCTCGACGTCAGGCTTCAGCCGCACCGTGTAGCCGACGATCGTGCCGTCGGCGGCGAGCCTCGCCATGCGGTTCTGCACCGTGCCGCGTGCCACCTGCAGCGCCTTGGCGAGCGAGGCAACCGAGGCCCGCGCGTCGTTGCGCAGCAGGGCTACCAGCTGTCTGTCGAGATCATCCATAGATCAAAGTGACAGATATAGATGACGATATGATCGATACTACATGAGATCTGAGCATATTTCTGTCTTTATTTTGGTCATGACTCGCCCGACCATGGCTGTCTGAGACTGTCTTGCCGGAGAGCAGCCATGGTCGACTTCATCGGTATCGAGCGCATTCGGGAGCTGGTTGCCCGGCGCGGCGCCACGCGGTTCATCGAGGAGCTCGCCTCGGAGATCGAGAGTGACTTCCTTCGCTGGGGAGAATTCGAGAAGTCGCCCCGCCATGCCACGCACTCGCCCGGCGGGGTGATCGAGCTCATGCCTGCCTCCGACGGGCGGCTCTATGCCTTCAAGTATGTGAACGGCCACCCGAAGAACACCGCGGTGGGACTGCTTACGGTGACGGCTTTCGGTGTGCTCGCGGACGTCGAGACGGGCTATCCGCTGCTCCTCTCGGAGCTCACCCTGACCACGGCGCTGCGCACGGCGGCCACTTCGGCGCTCGCGGCCCGGTACATGGCCCGCAAGGGCAGCCGCGTCATGGCGCTGATCGGCAACGGCGCGCAGAGCGAATTCCAGGCGATCGCCTTCTGCCGCATGCTCGGCATCCGCGAGCTGCGCCTCTACGACGTCGACGGCAAGGCCAGCGCCAAGCTCGAGCGCAACCTGCGCGCGTTGCCGGAGTTCGCCGAGGTGAAGCTGGTACGCACCCGCTCCACCGCCGAGGCCTGCAAGGGCGCCGACATCGTCACCACGGTGACCGCCGACAAGAAGAACGCCGTCATCCTGACCCCGCCGATGGTGCGGCCCGGGCAGCACATCAATGCCGTCGGCGGCGATTGCCCGGGCAAGACGGAGCTGCACGCCGACGTGCTGCACATGCCGGGCGTGCGCGTCGTCGTCGAGTACGAGCCGCAGTCGCGCATCGAGGGCGAGATCCAGCAGGTCGAGGCGGAATTCCCGGTGCCGGAATTCGCCGCGCTGGTCAGCGGCGCGGCTGCCGGCCGCACCAGCCCGGCCGACATCACCATCTTCGACTCGGTCGGCTTCGCGCTCGAGGACTACTCGGCGCTGCGCTTCCTGCACCAGTTGCTTGGCGAGGATCGGGCCAATCGCCGGCAGATCGACCTGGTGCCGCAGCTCGC
>DASQGK010000125.1:0-21446 GCA_035632655.1 Steroidobacteraceae bacterium
CAGCTCGAGCTGGCGCGCCTGGCGCCGCGCGAGCTCGCCATCGCCAGCGCCATCGTCGATGCCATCAGCGACGACGGCTACGTGACCGAGACGCTGGAGGAGATCTCCCAGACCCTGCGGCCCGAGGTCGAGTGCAGCGCCGAGGAGGTCCAGGCCGTGCTCGAGCGCGTCCAGGCGCTCGACCCCGCGGGTGTCGGCGCGCGCTCGGTGAGTGAGTGCATCGAACTGCAGCTGCGGCAGCTCGACCCCGCCACCCCGGGCCTCGACACTGCGCTGAGGATCGCCCGTGAACACCTCGAGCTGGTCGCGGAGCGTGAGCTGACGCTGCTGCGGCGCGAGCTGCGTGCCAGCGACGAGGAGATTGCCAGCGCGCTGGCGCTGGTGCGCTCGTGCCATCCGCGTCCCGGATCGACCGTCAGCGGCGGGAGCGCACAGTACGTGGTCCCCGACGTGTTCGTACGCCGTACCGAGCACGGCTGGGGCGTGGAGATCAACGCCGCGACGCTGCCGCGCGTGCGCCTCAATCAGGGCTATGCCAATCTCATCGGGCGTGCGGCCAGCCATGCCAGCATGCGCGCACAGCTGCAGGAGGCGCGCTGGCTGCTGAAGAGCCTCGAGATCCGCCACGAGACACTGATCAAGGTGGCGCGCTCGATCGTCGAGCGCCAGACCGCGTTCCTCGAGCAAGGCGAGGAGCACATGCGGCCGATGATCCTGCGCGACATCGCCGAAGCCATCGGCATGCACGAGTCGACGATCTCACGCGTCACCTCGGGCAAGTACATGCACACGCCGCGCGGCGTATTCGAGCTGCGCTACTTCTTTTCGAGTCAGGTGGAAGGCGCCGACGGGTCCGGCACCTCCTCCACGGCGATCCGCGCCAAGATCCGCAAGCTCGTGAAGGAAGAAGACCCGGAGAATCCCCTGAACGACGGCCGCATCGCCCAGCTGCTCTCGAGCGAGGGTATCCCGGTCGCACGCCGCACCGTCGCCAAGTATCGCGAGGCCATGGGCATCCCCGCCTCCAGCGAGCGCCGCCGTGCGGGCACCGAATTATGAGCGGAAGCAACTCTAAGGAGACGGACCATGCAGCTCAACGTCACCGGGCACCATGTGGAAATCACCGCATCGCTCCGCGGCTATGTCGCGAAGAAGCTCGAGCGTATCGGCCGGCATTTTGACCGCGTCATCGACGTGCACTGCGTGCTCACGGTGGAGAAGCTGCGACAGAAGGCCGAGGCGACCCTGCACGTAAGCGGCAACGCCATTCACGCGGATGCCACCGAAGAGGACATGTACGCCGCCATCGACCTGCTGGCCGACAAGCTCGACCGCTGCATCAAGAAGCACAAGGAAAAGCGCACCGATCATCATGCCTCGCAGGGGAGGCGCGCCCCCCGCAGCTGATGTCGCGGCGCGCATAGCCCGCACGGCGAGCGCGGGATAACATAGCTACCATGCGCATCGTCATCCTCAGCGGCCTGTCCGGGTCCGGCAAGAGCGTGGCACTGCACATGCTCGAGGACCTCGGGTTCTACTGCATCGACAACATCCCCGCAGCGCTCCTCAAGCCCTTCATCTCCTATACCGTGCGCAGCCCCGAGTCGACCTACGAGCGCACCGCGATCGGGCTCGATGCGCGCAACACCGCGGCGGAGATCGCCAGCGTGCCGCAGCTGATCGACGAGCTGAAACGCAGCGGCCTGCAGGTCGAGGTCGTATTCCTGATCGCGGGCGAGGAGGAGCTGCTGCGGCGCTTCGCGGAGACGCGGCGGCGGCACCCGTTGAGCCGCAGCGACCTGGCGCTGCGCGAGGCGATGGCGCTCGAGCGCTCGCTGCTCGAGCCGGTGGTGTCGGCGGCGGACCTGGTCATCGACACCTCGCGCATGGGCG
The DNA here is from genome assembly GCA_035632655.1 of Steroidobacteraceae bacterium. Taxonomy (GTDB): domain Bacteria; phylum Pseudomonadota; class Gammaproteobacteria; order Steroidobacterales; family Steroidobacteraceae; genus 13-2-20CM-66-19. The sequence goes on from DASQGK010000125.1 coordinate 1,894, forward strand.
TTCACGCACTGCGCGACATCATCCACCAGCGCGTGGAGCAGCGTGCCGCCGGACGCCTCTCGATCACCTTCGAGTCCTTCGGCTACAAGGACGGCATTCCGGGCGACGCCGACTTCGTGTTCGACGCCCGGGCGCTTCCCAATCCCTACTGGGAGCCCGGATTGCGCAACCTCACCGGCCGCGACGCCGAGGTGATCCGCTTTCTCGAGACCCACACCGACGTCAACCGGCTGATCACCGACATCGCCGCCTTCGTGCGCGCCCGCGTGCCGGAATTCCAGGCAAGCAATCGCGGCTACCTCACCATCGCGGTCGGATGCACCGGGGGGCAGCACCGCTCGGTCTACATCGTCGACCGCCTCGCCGAGGACTTCGCCACCGAATTCCCCACGGTGACCGCCCGCCACAGCGGGCTGCCCGGCGCGGTAATGTTCCGGCCCCGCCCCCGGGCTGTTGGTTGATCTGGCTGCGACGGCCTATCCGGAGGGCGGGTCCGGCACGGGTCTGAGGAAACCGATCTCCACCAGCCTGGCAGCCAGCGACAGGCGCACCTCATCGCCCACCTCGCCCGGCACCTCCCGCAGGCGGAACCGCGGCGTATTGACCATGTAGAGGAGTGCCTGCTCGGCGCCGCGGTGGATGTAGAGGTGGCCGCCCGGATAGCTGAAGTCGATCTTGTCGGGGTTGGCGGTGAGGTGGCAGAACGCCACCTCGCTCTGCATGAGCTCGGAGTCGAGATCGAGTGTCTGAGGGGCCGTGGCAGCCGGGAGCGGTGCGAGCGTTGCCACGATGCGCGAGGAACGCCGCTGCAGCGCTGCCGCCAGGAATCCGGGCGCGCGGCACGCGGTGCGCAGCCGCTCGATCCCATCCAGCACCGGTCCGGCGAGCCGCTCGAGCCCCACGCCGCGGAGGTGATGGGCCAGCCGCCCGCCGGCCGTCACGCGCAGCGCCTGATCGACGTCCGAAAGCTGATCGATAGCGGCGATCAGCGCCTCGCGTACCGTCAGTGGCGTGAACCCAATCGAAACATGCACCGACTCCCCGTCGGAATCGACGCTGTGCAGCGTACCGCGCGGCAGATAAACGAGGTCGCCGGGGCCGACGTCGAAGCTCGTGTGCGGACCCAGCTCCACCCTCTCGGGCGGTATGCCCCTCCAGGTGTTCGGGAGCTCGGAGCTGTTGGCCACGTGCCAGCGCTTGCCGCCGAGCAGCTGCACCACGATGAGATCGTGATCGTCATAGTGCACCGGTGCGCGCATGCCCCCCGTGCTCCAGAAAGCCGAGGTGGTCACCGGCTGATGCAGGACGACCTCGAAGGCGCGCGCCAGCCGATCGAGCTGCGGCGACAGCGCTCGCAGCTCCGGGAAACGCACCGAGTAGTTGCGGGCGTGAAACTGCGCGATCCGCTCGCGGAAGTCCGCGGCGTCGCGCACTCCCTCGAGCGAGGGTGCGGGACCGAGCGCGTTGGCGGAATGAAAGGTGAGCTTCGGTGCCAGCTCGAAGGCGCCGCCCAGCACCGCACGGGGATCGGGGCCGAGGAGCAGGCTGCGCCCGGCGGCGCTCACCGCCTCCACCCGCGCGAGGCCGCCGCTTAAGGTCCTGTCGAGAAACTCATCGAGCGTGAGCGGCGCGAGAAATGCCTGCAGCGCGCGCTGTGCGTCGGTAAAGAGCATGCCCGATTGTCGAAGGCTCAGGCCGCCTGCGCAACTCCGACGGCCCAAGACCCGCCCGCCGTGCAGCGGGCAAAAGCCGCGCCTTTTGCCCGCGGGCCCGAGTGTGCCGATCGGCTGGCCCGCGGAAAATGCCGCAGGCATTTTCCGCCAGTAAAATCAGGTCGCCTGCGCAACTCCTGGCGCCGTCAGCATCGCCGGCAGCGGCGCGCCGCTCATGAAAGCCACCAGCGCCGCACGCGCTTCCATCGCATCGCGATAGCCGAGCTCGATCAGGGCCCGCGTGTAACCGCTCTCGAAGGTGAGGTAGCTGGCGAGCTGCGAGCCTGAGGCATCGCGTCCGCCGATCACCCGCAGCAGGGCGCGCAGCCCCCGCGGAATGTCGGCGATGTGCCGGGCCGCGATCTCGCGCGGATCGACGCTCGGGGCCAGCATCAGCGTCTCGACGTGCCGCTCCCCGCGGGCCGCTTCCGGCGCGCTCTCCACCAGGGTATTGATGCGCTCGAGCTGCTCGAGGTCGCCGTAGATCTGGTCGGTGAAGAGCGTATCGAGCATATAGCCGAAGATCTCTCCCGGGGTCGGCATCGCCGGCTGCAACCGGTCGACCGCCACCCCCGCAGCGCGCCGCGCGCGCACCCCGATGATCAGCAGCCGGTCGGCGCCCAGATGGATGGCCGGGCTCAGGGGGTTCAGCTGGCGCATCGCGCCGTCGCCGAAGTATTCGTCGCCGATCTTCATCGGCGGAAACAGCAACGGAATCGCCACGCTCGCCATCAGGTGATCGAGGGTGAACTCGCAGCGCCGACCGATGCGCTGCGCGCGCGACCAGTCGCGGATCGACTCGATTCCATCGAAGAAAGCCACCGAGCAGCCGCTCACGTAGCTGGTGGAGCACAGCGCAAATGCCCGCAGGTGCCCGCGCGCGATGCTGCGGCGGATGCCGTTGACGTCGACATGACTCTGCAGCAGCTCGCGCAGCGGGGTGTTGTCGAGCATCGACCTGGGAGGTGCGAGCACCAGTCCGCCGGAAAGCAGCGCCAGGATCCAGTGCGCGCCCGCCCTCAGCATGTGCGGCGCATCGACGTGGAAGACCTCTCCGGAGCGGAAGTTCGCCCACACGCGCTCCAGCCCCGCGACCGCCCGCCGCCAGCGATGCGCCTCGGCCGCGAGGACGCTCGCGGCGACGGCTCCGGCGGAGGTTCCGACGATCACCTGAAAGGGGTTGCGCGAGCGCGGCAGGAGCTCCGCCAGGGCAAGCAGCACGCCCACCTGGTAGGCCGAGCGCGAGCCGCCCCCGGTCAGGACCAGCCCGACGGTCGGCCGGTTGGCCGGCCAGGCTCCGGATTCGCCCAAGCCTTCCATGGGTTCAGTCTAATCCTGCCGAACTGAACGCGCGCTGCGTCGGCCGGCGACTCAGTTGGGTTGGAGGGTCAGGGTGTTTGTTGCCGGGCCGGGCAGAAACGGCAGCGGCTGCCCGCGCGCCCAGGCGAGAAAGCCGGCGCGGTAGTACGGCGACAGCGGGTGGCCGCTGGCGCCGCCCGGCATGTGGAAATAGCCCTGATCCTCGTGGCCCGGGGACACGGCGAAGCGTTCCGAGGCGCCGAAGCTGCGGTCCTGAACCCGCGGCATGTTGTGATCGCCGGGGAGCTCCTCCACCGGCATGTCGAGCAGCCAGGCGAGTGCGGGCAACGCCCGCGACAGGGGATGGCGGATACGCACCGTATTCCGCCTGCCCCAGGTGCACTGCGCGAGCTGCGGGCAATCCCTGGCGAGGTCGGCGAGCGTCGCATCCAGCTCACTGCGCAGGAACGCGGACCAGTCGGGGTACTCGGGCGCGAGCAGGTGCAGGGGCTGGCGACTCACCATCAGCCACAGGGGTGCCTCGAACTGCTCAGGGGGGCCCGAGTTGTAATCGTCCGGAACCTCCAGTGCCGCCATCAGCATGCTCCACACGCCGGCCTCGGTGTGCGCCCGGAAGGCGCGCACCAGCCGATAGCCGACCGAATCGACGCCGGCGCGGGGCTCCCAGGTCTCTACCAGGCGGCGAATTTCAGCGCGCTGCGGCTGAGCGTGCCCGGCGGCCGGATCCAGCAGGTGCAGCAGCAGATCGCGCCAGCGCGTGAGGAACAGCGCCCGATCGTCGAGCTGCACGCGCAGCATGTCGGCGGGCTTGAGGTTCAGGGGGAGCGAGAGCAGGTCGCCGCGAATCTGCCTGGCGCGCGCCCCGAGGTCGTAATAGTCCCCGAACGGCGCGTCGGCACCGCCGATGAGCGCGAGCTCATGCGGGTCGGCCGATACCCGGGCGTTGGCGCTCCAGATGCGGCCCGTCGGCGGGTCCATCAGATGCGGCTGGTTCGCGGCCGTCGTCCACGCGGAGCCTCCGAGCGCGCGTCCGGCGGAAGTGGCGTCGGGGATGCGCCCCGCGATGCTCCAGCCGATGTGGCCTTGAGCGTCCCCGACGACGAAGTTCTCATGCGGGATTCCGATGGTCGGTGCCAGTGCGAGCGCGTCCGCCACCGTAGTGACCCGCTCGAGCTGCATGAGGCCGAGGTTGGTCGCCTCCGGGAGCTGCGCGAGCCAGCCGACGAACCAGCAGCTGCGCCGCTCGGGCTCCGCCTGCCACAGCAGGCCCGCGGGCCCCGACCTGATCGAGAGCTCCGCGTCGGCGGCACCCTTGACGTGGATGCGCTCGTGCACCACCGACAGCACCTCGCGACCGGAATCGGTGCTGAGCTGCGCCTCCGCCACCGCGGTGCACGGAACGCGCGTCACGCTCACCCAGTTGCCGGCGCTGTTGGTGAAACCCCACGCGATGTGTGTGTTGGATCCGGCCACGAGCAGCGGTGCGCCGGGCAAGGTCACCCCGGTGAGATCGAGGGCCGGACCGTCGGCTCCCGTCGTGCGCAGCCGCGCGTGGTACCACACTGCCGGCACACGCTGCGAGAGGTGCATGTCGTTGGCGACCAGTGCCGAGCCGGTCGCCGTCAAACGGCCCATGATTGCCCAGTTGTTGCTGCCGTCCACCGGCTCGCGTTGTTCCGGCACCGTCCGGGCGGTGTGCCCGGCCGGCGCCCGGGGGCGCGCCTGCCTCACATTGAGCACCTCGGGTGGCGGGATTGCCGCGGGCTGGTACGGGGCTTCCGCGCCGAGCGGCGCGTCCCACTCGGTGCGCTCGGGATAGAGAAAACCGAGCGCGCACTTCCAGCCCCCGCCACATTCCGGCCCACCGAGGCGGGCGTTCACTTCCTGACGCAGCCGCTCATATGCCCACTGTCCCGATTGCAGGTCCCACCACATGGCGTACTCGACCAGCAACGTGTCCTCGGGCTGCCACCCTTCAGGCCTCTCCCCCAGCACCCAGTACTCCCAGGGACGTGAGCCGAGGCTTGCCAGCCCCGCGTTGACGCCGCGTGCGTAGGACTCGAGCAGCGCACGCTGTGAGCGGTCCGCCTGTGCCAGTACCGCGCGCGCGACGCTGCGCAGCCTGAAGAGGCGGGTCTTGCGATCCTGATCGAGCGCCAGCTTGCCGAACAGCTCGGCCAGCTCCCCCGCAGCCAGCCGCCTCGACAGATCCATCTGAAAGAAGCGGTCCTGGCCGTGAGCGAACCCGGTGCCGAAGGCGAGATCGGTACGGTTCGCGGCTTCGATGGTCGCGACGCCCAGCGCATCGCGCGCGATGCGCACCGGCGCCGCAAGTCCCGCCGCGCGGATCGTGCCGTCGAGCTTCGGGAGCGAGGCGCGCAGCGTGCCGTAGACTGCGGCGAGGGCCGTGAGCAGCACTGCGGCGCCCACGGCGCCGAGCCAGCCCAGCGCCCGCAGCAGCGTGCGGCCCGGCGAACGCCTCAGTCGAGCACCACTTTCAGGATCTGCATGGAGTTGGTGCCACCCTGCACCCCGGAGGCCTCGCCCTTGGTGAGAATGACCAGATCGTTCTTCTCTACGAGCTGCAGCTCCAGCAGCCGCGCGAACAACGACCGGTACAGCTCCTCGACCGAGCGCGCGCTGGTCACGTCGAAAATCACGGGATAGACGCCGCGATACAGCGTGACCCGCCGGCGCGTCGCCTCGAAGCGTGTGAAGGCGTACACCGGGATGTCCGAGCGGATGCGCGACATCCACAAGGGCGTCGCGCCCGACTCGGTCAGCGCCACGATGGCGCGCACCTTCATGTGGTTGGCCGTGTACATGACGGCCCTGGCGATCGCTTCCTCGGTTCCCTTGAACTCACCCTCGACCGAGCGCTGGCGCGAGCGCGGGTGCGTGAGCTGGTACTTCTCCGCTCCCTCGATCACCTGCGCCATGGCCTCCACTGCCTTGACCGGATAGCGCCCGGTGGCGCTCTCGGCCGACAGCATCACCGCATCGGTGCCGTCCATGACGGCATTGGCGACATCGCTCACCTCGGCGCGCGTCGGTACGGGATTCTGGATCATCGACTCCATCATCTGCGTGGCGGTGATCACCACGCGGTTACGGATGCGGGTCTCGTGGATGATGGTCTTCTGCAGGCCGGTGAGCTCCGCGTAGCCCATCTCCACCCCGAGGTCGCCGCGCGCCACCATCACGACGTCGGAGGCGTCGATGATCCCGGGGAGATTGTCGACGGCCTCGTGGCGCTCGACCTTGGCGACGATGCGCGCATCACCCCCGGCGGCGCGCATCAGTGAGCGCGCCTGCTCGATGTCGGCCGCGTCGCGCGCGAACGACACGGCCATGTAATCGACGCCCTCCTCGGCGGCGAAGCGGATGTCCTCGCGGTCGCGCTCGGAGATCGCCGGCGCCGAGATGCCGCCGCCCTGGCGATTGAGTCCCTTGCGGTCCGACAGCACGCCGCCGACCCGCACGCGCGTCTCGATCGCGGTCGAGCCGACACGCTGGACATCGAGCACGATCTGACCGTCGGCGAGCAGCAATGTGTCGCCGGCGGCGACATCGCGCGGCAGCTCCTTGTAGGCAACGCCCACCTGCGTGCTGTCGCCCACGGTGGGATCGAGCGCGGTGTCGAGGGTGAAGGCCTGGCCCTCGGCGAGCTGCACGCGGCCCTCGCGGAAACAATCGATGCGGATCTTCGGTCCGCCGAGATCCATCAGCACGCCGACGCAGCGGTCGGCGCGGTGAGCCGCCTCGCGCGCCCACGCCAGCCGCCGCCTGCGGTCCTCGGCCGTGCCGTGCGAGGCATTGAGGCGTACCACATCGAGCCCGGCGCGCATCATCTCCGTGAGGATCTCGAGGTCGTCCGTGGCCGGCCCCAGGGTGGCGACGATCTTGGTACGTCTCAGCATGACTGCCCTGCTTCAGCCCGCGGCGCGCTGCTCGAGCACCGCCACGGCAGGCAGCGTCTTGCCTTCCACGAATTCGAGGAAGGCCCCGCCGCCGGTCGACACGTAGGAAATGCCATCCTCGACTCCGTACTTCTCGATGGCCGCGAGCGTGTCGCCGCCGCCGGCGAGCGAGAAGGCCTTGCTGCGCGCGATCGCCTGAGCGACGGCGCGCGTGCCTTCGCCGAACTGCTCGAACTCGAACACGCCGACGGGCCCGTTCCAGATGATAGTGCCGGCCGCCTTGAGCAGTGCACTGAAGCGGTCGGCACTGTCGGGTCCGATGTCGAGGATCAGCTCATCGGGACGCACCTCGTCCACCGGTCGGACGTCGGCATGTGCGGTGGCGGCGAATTCCTTGCCTACCACCACATCGCTCGGCAACGGGATTGCCGCGCCGCGGCTGCGTGCCTTGTCCATGAGGCGACGGGCGACGTCGAGCATCTCCGCCTCGTGCAGCGACTTGCCGACGGCGATGCCGGTGGCGGCGAGGAATGTATTGGCGATACCGCCGCCGACGATCAGCTGGTCGACCTTCTCCAGCAGCGCCTCGAGCACCATGAGCTTGGTGGAAACCTTCGAGCCGCCCACCACCGCCACCAGCGGGCGTGAGGGCTCCTTGAGCGCGCGCTCGAGCGCATCCAGTTCCCCGACCAGCAACGGTCCGGCGCATGCCACCGGCGCAAAGCGCGCCACCCCGTGGGTGCTGGCCTCGGCCCGGTGGGCGGTGCCGAAGGCATCCATGACGAACACGTCGCACAGCCCCGCCATGCGCCGCGCCAGCTGTTCATCATCCGACTTCTCGCCCTTGTTGAAGCGTACGTTCTCGCACAGCACCGCGGTGCCTGCCGGGCAGTCGATGCCGTCGAGCCAGCTCTTGCGCAGCGGCACGGGCTTGCCGAGCAGCTCCGAGAGGCGCGCCGCCACCGGCGCGAGAGTGAGCGCCGGATCCTCCGCGCCCTCCTTGGGCCTGCCGAGATGCGACACGACGAATACTTTGGCGTGCTGATCGAGCGCGTAACGGATGGTCGCAAGTGCGGCGCGGATGCGCGCATCGCTCATTACCACTCCGTTCTGCACCGGGACGTTGAGGTCCTCCCGCACCAGGACCCGCTTGTTGCGCAGGTCCGCATCCGTCATGCGCATCAGCTTCATGAGGCCTTCGACCACGCAAGCGTGGTGTCGATCATGCGATTGGAGAAACCCCATTCGTTGTCGTACCACGCGCAGGCCTTGACCAGCGTGCCGTCGATCACCTTGGTGAGGGTGGCATCGAAGATCGAGGAATGCGCATCGTGGTTGAAATCGATCGAGACCAGCGGCCCGTCGTTGTAGGCGAGGATGCCCTTCATTGGCCCGGCCGCCGCTTCCCTGAGCGTCTGGTTGATCTCCTCCACCGAGGTAGCGCGCCTGGCACTGAAGGTGAGATCGACGAGCGACACGTTGATGGTGGGAACGCGCACCGCAAAGCCATCGAGCTTGCCTTTGAGCTCGGGCAGCACCAGTCCGACGGCGGCGGCGGCGCCGGTCTTGGTCGGAATCTGCGACATGGTGGCCGAGCGCGCCCGCCGCAGGTCCGAGTGATAGACATCAGTCAGCACCTGGTCGTTGGTATAAGCGTGGATCGTGGTCATGATGCCGGCCGCGATCCCGACCTTCCCGTGCAGCACCTGGGCGACGGGCGCCAGACAGTTGGTGGTGCAGGAAGCATTGGAGATGACGCTGAAGCTGCTCCTGAGCGTCTGGTGGTTGACGCCATAGACGATCGTGGCGTCGACGTCGTCGCCCCCCGGCGCCGAGATCACCACGCGCCTCGCTCCGCCCTTCAGGTGTGCGCCGGCTTTCGCCTTGGACGTGAAGAGTCCCGTGCACTCGAGCACGTACTCGACGCCGAGCTCGCCCCACGGGAGCCTGGCGGGATCGCGCTCGGCCAGCACGCGCACGCGGTCGCCGTTGACGACCATGGAGTCGCCGTCCACCTGCACTTCACCGGGGAAGCGGCCGTGCACGGTGTCGTGGCGTGTCAGGTGTGCGTTGGTCTTGGGATCGCCGAGATCGTTGAGCGCGACGATCTTCAGCTCACCGGTGCGGCGGCCCTCGTAGAGCGCCCGCAGGATGTTGCGACCGATGCGGCCATAACCGTTGATCCCGACCCTGATTGCCATGCTCTCAAACCTCCAGCAGTGCGCGTACGTGTTGCACGATATTATCGACAGTGAAGCCGAAATGAGCGAAAAGGTCGGGGCCCTTGCCGGAAGCGCCGAAACGCTCGATGCCGATCACCTGACCCGCGGTCCCGACGTAGCGCCACCAGCTCTGGGTGACCCCGGCCTCCACCGCCAGACGGCGGGTCACGGCACGCGGCAGAACGCCCTCGCGGTAGGCCTCGTCCTGGCGCTCGAAAGTGTCGGTGGAGGGCATCGAAACCAGCCGCACACGCCGGCCCGCGGCATTCATCGAAGCGACCGCCTGCGCTGCGATCCCGATCTCCGAGCCCGTCGCGATGACGAGTACCTCGGGCGTGCCGGCGCAATCGGCCAGGACGTAGCCGCCGCGGGCGACGCTCGCGAGCTGCGCCGGGGTGCGCGGCTGCTGCGGCAGGGCCTGACGCGTGAGTACCAGGGCCGTCGGTCCGCGCCGCTCGAGGGCGGCTGCCCAGGCGACGGCGGTCTCGGCCGCATCGCACGGCCTCCACAGGCTCAAATGCGGCATGGCGCGCAGGCTCGCCAGGTGCTCGATCGGCTGGTGCGTCGGTCCGTCCTCGCCGAGGCCGATCGAATCGTGCGAGTACACCAGTATCACCCGCTGCTCCATCAGGCAGGTGAGGCGTACGGCGTTGCGCGCGTAGTCGGAGAAAGTGAGAAAGGTGCCGCCGTAGGGGATGAGACCGCCATGCAGCGCCATGCCGTTGAGCATGGCCGTCATGCCGAACTCGCGCACTCCGTAGTGCAGGTAATTGCCGGCGGGCTCCTCGCGCGTCACCGTGCGCGCGCCCTTGAAGAAGGTGCTGTTCGACTGGGTGAGGTCGGCCGAGCCGCCGAACAGCTCCGGCAGGCCCGGGGCGATCACGTTGAGAGCCGCCTGCGAGGAAGCGCGGGTCGCCTGCGGCGCCTCCTGCTTCGCAAGCTCCGCGAGCAGCTGCGCCCTGAGGTCCTGCCAGGCGGCCGGCAGATCGCCGCGCATGCGCCGCTCGAACTCGCGCGCCTCCTCGGGGTAGGCGTTCGCATAACGCCCGAAGAGCTCGCGCCAGGCGCCCTCGAGCGCAGCACCCGCAGCGCGATGGTCCCAGGCGGCGCGGATCTCATCGGGTACGACGAACGGGGGATACTGCCATCCCAGTGCCGCACGTGCCGCCGCCACCTCGTCGGGCCCGAGCGCCTCGCCGTGCGCCTCCTTGGTGCCCTGCTTGTGAGGCGCGCCGTAACCAATCACGGTCTTGCAGCAGATGAGCGACGGCCGCGCGGTCTCGGCACGCGCGGCGCGGATCGCCGCGCTCACCGCCGTGGCGTCGAGTCCGTCGACGTCGGGCACTACGTGCCAGCCGTAGGCGGCAAAGCGCGCGGGGGTGTCGTCGGTGAACCAGCCGGAGACCCTGCCGTCGATCGAGATGCCGTTGTCGTCGTAGAGAACGATGAGCTTGCCCAGGGCCAGCGATCCGGCGAGCGAGCAGGCTTCGTGAGAGATGCCCTCCATCAGGCAGCCGTCGCCGCAGAAGGCGTAGGTATAGTGATCGACGATGGCGAAGTTCGGGCGATTGAAGCGCAGCGCCATCTGCCTCTCGGCGAAGGCGAGACCTACGGCGTTGGCGAGTCCCTGGCCGAGCGGCCCGGTGGTGGTCTCGATACCGAGCGGCAGGTCCAGTTCCGGATGCCCCGGAGTGCGGCTGCCGAGCTGACGGAAGGCCTTGATGTCCTCGATCGTCAGCGGGTAGCCGGTGAGATGCAGCACCGAATAAAGGAGCATCGAGCCGTGGCCGTTCGAGAGCACGAAACGGTCGCGATCCGGCCACGCGGGATTGCCCGGGTTGTAGCGGAGAAAATCGCTCCACAGCACCTGGGCGATGTCGGCCATGCCCATCGGCATGCCCGGGTGACCGGAATTGGCGCGCTGGACAGCGTCCATGGACAGCGCGCGAATGGCGTTGGCAAGCTCGCGACGAGTGGTCATGTAATGCCTTTGGAGGCTCACGGGCCGCGCGTTCCGCGGCCTGCGTGCAGGGGCGCGCATTTTCCACCAGACGCGCCATATCCTCAAATCGCGCGCGGCTCATGCCGCGAACGCGGGGGCCGAACGTTCCGCGATCGCGGCCCAGGCGCAGGCTCCGTCGCCTCTGAACGACACGACTTAAGTTCCCGCGGCTGTGCGAAAGGTGCGGGCGTGTTTCACATTATCCGCACCGGGAGCGGCAGGACCGCACCGGCTGAGCGGCGCGGCCGGGTGGCGCAGGCGACCTGGTTCACTGTGCCCCGGGGAATGCTTTGCTAGGCTGGCGGTCCGATGAACGTGGTTCGCCTCACACACTTCACCGACCCCCACCTCTATGGCGACGAGACCGAATCGTTGCGCGGGGTCGCGACCCTGCCTGCCCTGACCGCGGCCATCGCCGCGGCTCAGTCACGCGACTGGCCGCCGGATGCACTGCTGGTCACCGGCGACATCGTGCAGGACGACCCGGCGGGCTATCGCCACTTCCACCGGCTGTTCGCGGCTCTCGGCCTGCCGGTGCTGTGCCTGCCGGGCAATCATGACGAGCCGCAGGCGATGCGACGGCAGCTCGCCGGGCCACCCTTCGTCCTCGGCGGTCATGTCGATCTCGGGCGCTGGCGGATCATTCTGCTCGACAGCTGCATCCCGGGCGCGGCCGGCGGACGCCTGAGCGATGCGGCGCTCGCGGAGCTGGAGGAGGCTCTCGGCAGCGCCGGCAAGCGGCACTGCATGGTGTGCCTGCATCATCACCCGGTGCCGATGGCGAGCCGCTGGCTGGACCGCGTCGGCCTGGAGAACGCACCGCAGTTTCTTGCCACTCTCGACCGCCATGCCAACGTGCGCGCTGTGGTCTGGGGTCATGTGCACCAGGCCTACGACGGGCTGCGCAAGGGCGTGCGGCTGCTCGCCACACCCTCCACCTGCGCACAGTTCCTGCCGAACGCGGACGACTTTGCGGTCGATCCGCGGCCACCGGCGTATCGTACGCTCGAGCTGCGCGCCGACGGCTCGCTGCTGACGGAGGTCGTGTGGTTGAACCAGCACAGCGGTGGCTCCTCGCGCTCTGCCTGCTCGGCAGCCTGAGCGCGCAGGCCGCGAGCCCCGTGTGGGCGATCCGCGGCCCTCACAACACCGTCTACCTCGCCGGCTCGATTCACCTGCTGCGTGCCGGGGACGCCGCGCTCCCCGCGGCGATGTCCCGCGCCTACGCGGACTCCGCGAGGCTCGTCATGGAGATCGATCTCGCCAGGCACGAGCCGCTCGAGCTCGCGCAATCGATGCTGCGGCATGGCCTGTTGCCCGCGGCGACCTCTCTCGCCGACGTGGTCGGCGCCGCGCGTTACCAGCGCGTCACCACGGCGGCGGCCACTCTGGGGCTGCCGGCCGCGGCGCTCGACCGCGAGACGCCGTGGATGGTCGGGTTGCAGCTGACCGAGCTCGAGTACCTGCACCTCGGATTCGATCCCGAGCAGGGCGTCGAGCTGCAGCTGGTGCGGCGGGCGCTCGCGGACCACAAGCCCACCGGCGGGCTCGAGAGCATCGACGACGAGCTCGCCGTGTTCGAGGCCCTCCTCCCGCAGGAGCAGCTGCGCTTTCTCGACATGGCGATTGCGGATCTCGGCGATGCCGATAGCGACACGAGCGAGGTGCTCGATGCGTGGCGGCACGGCGACACGCAGCGCCTGGGGGCGCTGCTCGCGCGCGAGTACCGCTCTTTCCCGACTCTCTACCGCGCGCTCGTGAGCGAGCGCAACCGGCGCTGGTTGCCCCAGATCGAGCAGCTGCTCAAGCAGCGGGAGGATTGCCTGGTGGTGGTCGGGGCGCTGCACCTGATCGGCGACGGCGGCCTCCTCGAGCTGCTCCGCCACGACGGTATCGCAGCCGAGCAGCTGAACTGAGGCGCCGACGCGAGCGCGAAAAAGCATTTTCGGGGGCGTGGCGAGGCAGGAGGCCGAGCCCGCAGCCTCCAGGGACGGATTCACGGCGTCCCCGAAAATGTTTTTCGCGATTGCGGCGGCGTTCGAATTCTTCAGCTTCGGCGCGCCGCCCGTCGTGCGTAGAAGAGCCAGATCGGCACCGCCAGCAGCACCGTCCAGGCGAGCACCAGCCAGCCGACGAAGCCATCGAAGCGGCTGAGGAGAAAGCCGAGCGGCGCGTCGGGACGCGGCGCCGCGAGCTCGTGCACCACCAGCATCACCCATACCCAGCCGGCGTGCAGCCCGAGGCACGCGGCAATATTCCCGGTGGCCCGCCGCACCAGGCCCAGCACCACCCCGACCGCCGTGAGCGCGAGAAACGCATCGAGGATGCCGCCGAAGTGCGCGAACGCCTGCAGCGACTGGGTGAGAAGCGCGACGCCGCTCCAGGCCGTGACATCCTCCGGGGCGATGCGCACCTTGCCGAAGAAGTGCGACGCAGCGTAAAGGAGCGCGGTCAGCAGCACGGCGGTGCGCACGCCCGACTCGCGCTCGATGGCCGTATACATGGCCCCGCGCACGAAGGTCTCCTCGATGAGCGCAACTATGAGGCCGCTCAGCAGGCGCGCGACGATCAGTCGTGCCAGCGCAGAGCCGCTGTCCGGGCGCGACCACTCGAGAAGGCCGAGCGCGCTCATGAACGCCACGACGACCCCCATGGTCGCGACGCCGAGCGCGAGCCCCGTCAACATCTCGCGCACGAACAGCGGCCGCGGCAAGCCATAGCCGAGGCTCGCCCGGTCGGCGAGCCTCAGGCGCCGCGCAACAGCCACGAAGCCGGCCGCGAGCGCCACCATGCCGATGCGCTCGCCGATGCGATGGAACGGGAAGTCGAAATGGGGGTGCAGCGCGAGCCATGCGGGATAGGTGCCGACCGCAACGACGGCGAAGGCGACGGCGAAGAGCAGCAGGAACCAGCTGAAGGCGCGCACCGGTGGACTCAGCTCGCCAGGTGTTGGCGCCACTCGCGGGCGATCAGCGACAGGCGAAAGCGCGGATCGGGCCCGACCTGCGGGCGCGCCCCCCGGCGCCAGGCAGCGATGCGCTCGGCGTAGCGATCGAACAGACCGAGCCCGTCGGCGAGGCGCGCGGCGGCACCGCGCCAGCGGGGCGCCAGCCGGTGCAGCGGCGCCTCATAGGCTCGCAGCGCGAAGGTCACCGGCAGCAGCTCCCCGGGGTCCGCCAGTACCTCGGCGGCGGCGCCGCACTCGTGCGTCAGCACCGGCGTGCCGACGGCGTGCGATTCGGCAAATACCAGTCCGAATGTCTCGGGAATCACGAAGTTCGGACTGAAGGCACAGAGCGCAGCACGCGTCTCGGCCAGCACGCGCGCGTGCGGCAGTGATCCCAGCCACTCCACCCCGGGCATGGCTTCCTCCGCAAAGCTCTTGTATCCCGGGTTGGCGACGCACAGCCGCAGCTGCGGCATGCGGCGGCGCAGGGCGCGGAAGGCATCCAGCGCGAAACGCAGCCCCTTGTTGGGAGAGGACAGAAATACCAGCTTCTCCGGGTCGATCGGCGTGCCGTCCGGCACGACACCGTCGTCCACCGGGTTGTAGATGCGGCGCACGACCAGCTGCTCGCATCCCGGCAACCGAGCGACCGTGGCCGCCACGTGCCCGCGCTGATAGTCGGACACGCACACGATGCGGGGCTCGAGCCGCTGCAGCGCGGGCGCGGCGCGGGCGAACCAGCGGCCCCGTGAGGAGCCGGGCTCGATGCGGTCGTGCACCCACAGAGTGAGGCGCGCACCGGGAAAGAGGCGCGCCGCAGCCTCCAGGGCCCGCGGATCGCGCAGCACCACGACCTCGCGCACGTGCGCCGTTGGCGCCGGCACCCGGTAGCGGCCTTCGCTGCGCGTGCGGTTGTGCTGCATCACCCATGCATCGAGTGCCTCGGCGACGCGCACCGTACTCGCTTCGGTGCCTGCAAGCCCCGCCTCGTGCAGGCTCGCCGCGCTGTAGGGCCGCGGACAGAGGGGATCGAAGAACAGCAGAGGTACCACGCGCGCTAAGCTTGCTTCCCGGGAGACTTGGCTTGCCCAACTACTCTACCATTCGCGGCGATGTCGCAATCCAGCGCCCGGCTGCTGTTCATACCGGTGTCCGGTCCGCGCGGAATGGGCGAGTACGCGCGCTGCCTCGCGATAGCGACCGCACTCGCGCAGCGGGTGCCGTCGCTCGAAGTGCGCTTCGCCCTGAGCCGCGACGCCCCCTACGCCGCCGACACTCCCTTCGCCACGACGCTCCTGCCCTCCTCGGCCACCTTCCATCCGCGCGAGATTCGCGCGCTCATCGGGGAGTTTCGCCCCCGGGTCGTCGTGTTCGACAATGCGGGGCGGACGAGTCAGCTGCGGGCCGCCCATCGCAGTGGCGCACGCGTCGTGTACGTGAGCTCGCGGCAGCGACAGCGCCGCCGCGCGTTCCGGCTGCGCTGGATGCCTCTGATCGATGAGCACTGGATCGCCTGGCCGCAGTTCATCGCCGGGGCGCCGACGCTGCTCGAGCGGCTGAAGCTCGGTCTGCTCGGGCGCCCGCGCATCCGCTTCATCGATACGCTGTTGCCGCCGGCCGACCCCGCGCGCGCGGCCCGCAGCCTGCAACGTTTCTCACTCGCTGCCGGGGACTACGTGCTGATCGTCCCGGGTGGCGGCAGCAGCCACCCCGGAGCCGAGCACGCCCCTGCGATCGTTGCAGCTGCAGCCCGCGGCATCGCGCGGCGGACTGCGGCGCTGCTGGTCGGAGCGGCAGGCGCCGCCGGCGAGGCGGCGGCACTGCGCACCGCCCCGCGCCTGCCGATGGCCGAGCTCTGCGAGCTGATCCGCGCCGCACGCCTCGTTGTCAGCAACGGCGGCGATACGCTCCTGCAGGTGCTCGCCTGCGGGAAGCCCTGCGTCGCAGTGCCGATCGCCCATGATCAGCAAGCCCGCATCGACAGCTGCGTGACTGCCGGACTAGCGGTGGCAGCGCCCCTCGAGGCTGCCGCCATCGAGGCGGCGGCGCTGCGGGTGCTGCAGGGTGAGGCGGCGGGCGCTGCGCTGCCGGCGCGCGCGACGGTGCGCAACGGCCTCGAGGAAGTGCTTGGCGCGCTCGAGGCTATGCTGGTTTGATCGTCAGGGGCGAGGTCGGGACAGTTCGGCGAGCAGCTTGCCGTGCAGGCCGCCGAAGCCGCCGTTGCTCATGACGAGTACGTGATCGCCGCTGCGCAGCGTGCCGGCGAGCTCGCGCGCCAGCGCATCCACGTCTGCCGCGCAGTGGCCGCGCGTGCCGAATGCAGCCAGCACTGCGCCCGCGTCCCAGCCGAGATCGGGCGGCGTATACAGCCACACCTCGTCCGCCTCCTCGAGGCTCGGAGCGAGCGTGTCACGGTGCACCCCCATGCGCATGGTGTGCGAGCGCGGCTCGAGCACCGCGACGATGCGGGCGCCGCTGCCCAGCCGCCGGCGCAAGCCGTCGAGAGTGGTGGCAATGGCGGTGGGATGATGCGCGAAGTCGTCGTACACACGGATGCCGCGTACCTCGCCGCGCAGCTGCATGCGGCGCGCGATGCCGCGGAAGCTCCCCAGGGCCTCTATCGCGCGCGGCACCGGGACGCCGGCGTGACGCGCGGCGGCGATCGCCGCCAGCGCATTGTCGACGTTGTGCGCGCCGATCAGCTGCCAGTCGACCGTGCCCTGCGGACGGCCGGCCTCGAGCACCTCGAAGCGCGAGAAATCCTCGCTCCCCGGCGCCTGGCGAGCGCTCCATAACGCCCCGGGGTGCGCGCCGCGCGCAAAAGCCTCGCGCGGCGTCCAGCAGCCCATGGCCAGCGTCTGCTCGAGCCGCTGGTCGTCGCCATTCCACACGATGCGTCCGCCTGATGGAATCGTGCGCACCAGGTGGTGGAACTGCCGCTGGATCGCGCCGACGTCGGGATAGATATCGGCGTGGTCGAACTCGAGGTTGTTGAGGATGGCGGTGCGCGGCCGGTAGTGCACGAACTTGGCGCGCTTGTCGAAGAAGGCCGTATCGTATTCGTCGGCCTCGATCACGAAGAAGGGTGCGCTTCCCAGGCGTGCGCTGGTGGCGAAGTTCTGCGGCACGCCCCCGATCAGGAAGCCCGGGTCGAGACCTGCATGCTCGAGTATCCACGCAAGGATCGACGAGGTCGTGGTCTTGCCGTGGGTGCCGGCCACCGCCAGTACCCAGCGGTCCTTCAGGACTTCGCGCGCCAGCCACTCGGGACCCGACACGTAGGGCCGGCCGCTGTCGAGCAGCGCTTCGACCACCGGCATGCCGCGCGTCATCACGTTGCCGACCACTACGACATCGGGCGCCAGGCCGAGCTGCTCGGCGCCGAACCCGGCGCTCACCTCGATGCCGAGCGCCTCGAGCTGCGTGCTCATGGGCGGGTACATGTCGCGGTCGGAGCCGGTGACGCGCCAGCCCGCGGCGCGGGCGATGGCCGCGACCCCGCCCATGAAGGTGCCGCCAATACCGAGGATGTGGACGTGCACGAGCGTCAGCCGCCGGGCGAAAACAGCGCGAACAGCAGCAGCTGTCCGGAAACGATCTGCAGAATCACCAGCGCCACGCTCGCCGCGCTCGACCACTCGAGCGCCGCCTTCACCACGTGGCTGTTGGCGGCGATCAGCCAGATCACCAGCGCCAGGCCGGCGACGGCGATCGGCAGCTGCCAGGTGCCGTCGTGCTCGAAGCGCCGCGACAGCCACGCGCAGGCGGTTACCGCGGGGGCGATCAGGGTGCGCAGCCCGAATACGCCGGTGGCGGTCTGCACGAAGCGCTCCCGGCGACCGACGAGCCGCAGGAGCCCCGCATACCAGCCGAGCGTGAACAGCACCTCGACCGCCAGTTGCGCCGGCCAGTCCGCGGTTACCGGCAGGAGGCTGCTCACCAGCGCGTTCACCGCCAGGTAGCCCGCCAGGGTGAGCAGCAACAGCAGGATGGATGCGGGCAGGTCCTGCGGCCCGCGGCGCAGCAGCGCTATCTGCACGAACAATCCGATGACCTCCCGCATGCTTTTCGATACCGGCGCGGCCTGCGCATAATGGGGCGCTCGATTGTACAGATCATCCCCACTCAGTTTGCAGCACATCATCACCACCGCGCCGGCACTCGAGGATTCGTGTGCGCGGCTCGCCGGCGAGGCGCGCATCGGCCTCGATACGGAGTTCCTGCGCGAGCGCACCTACCATGCACGGCTGTGCCTGGTGCAGCTGTCGGCGCCGGCAGACGCGCTGTGCATCGATCCGCTGGCGCTGCAGCAGCTCGCGCCGCTCGCCGCCGTGCTGTCGAGCCCCGGCACCGTGAAGGTCATGCACGCCTCACGACAGGATCTCGAGGTGTTGTTCCCGGTCGCAGGCCTCACGCGCCCGGTGTTCGATACGCAGATTGCGGCGGCCCTGGCAGGCTTTCCCGCCCAGGTCGGCTATGCCGAGCTGGTGCGCCGGGTGCTGCAGCGCGAGCTTCCCAAGTCTCACACGCGCACGGACTGGTCGCGGCGGCCCCTGTCGCCCGAACAGATCGACTATGCCCTCGATGACGTGCGCTATCTGCTGCCGCTCGCTGCGGAGCTCGAAAGCCGGCTGGTCGCGCTCGGCCGGCTCGGCTGGCTGACGGAGGAGCTCGCGGCGCTCGAGCAGACGCGCGACTTCGCCGTCGACCCGGAGGAAGCCTGGCAGCGCGTGCGAGGCTTGCGCGGTCTCGATCCGGCGCGCGAGCGTCTGGCGCGCCAGCTCGGTGCCTGGCGCGAGCGGCGCGCGCGCGAACACGACCGGCCGCGCGGCTGGATCCTCGAAGACAACGCGCTGCGCGAGATCGTGCTGCGGGTGCCGCGCACGACTGCCGAGCTCGCCGCGATCAGCGACCTGCCTCCGGGCGTCGTGAAGCACAGCGCCGCGGAGCTCCTCGCGTGCGTCGCCGCAGCCCGCGTACCGGACCCCGCGCCCCCCGCTCCGTCCAGGCCGCAGTCAGATCCGCAACGCAACGCTCTCGTCAAGAAACTCTCGGCGGTCAGTCAGGCGGTGGCTTCCGAGCTCGGCCTGGTCCCGGAGGTCCTGGCGCCGCGGCGCGAGCTCGAGCTCCTTGCCGATGGGCGGCGCGATGGGGCGGTGCTGCGCGGCTGGCGCCGCGAGGTGCTCGGCGAGCGGCTGCTGACGGCGTTGTAGCTTATTTGGCTCGACGAGGAAGACGGGACTTGCGGCTGCGTCCGGGGGCGGGCGTGCGCTTCTTGCGTGCGGTGCGCAGCGGCGCCTTCCTGGCGCTCGCCGGACGCCGCGCCGCGGCCCGTACAGCGGGCCGCCGGTGCCCGCCGGTCCGCTTCTTGCGCGCCGCGGGTGCCTTGCGCGCGCGCACCGCAACGGCTCGCTGCCGCGCGGGCAGTGC
>DASQGK010000126.1:0-31344 GCA_035632655.1 Steroidobacteraceae bacterium
TACTGGCCGGCCTATTCCAATCCGGCCGCGGGTCAGTTCAACACCGCGACGCCCGAGCGCATCCCGGACCCCGACAAGTACTATCTCCCGGCACTCAAAGTGCAGTGGGACCTCGGCAAGAGCCAGGTGATTGCCAACGCCTCCTACTACCACCGCAAGGAGCTCACGGGTTACCAGGGGACGGTGTTCGACCTGGCCTACTACCAGGCGCTCGGCTGGCCCGGGAATCCCAATACCGGCGGACTGTCGTGCGGGCCCACCTCTGTCGCAACCGTGCCGCCCTGCGACTGGTATCCGCTGATCGATGGCAACGGCCTTCACGTGCCCGCCGGCTTCGCCAACGAGCAGACTCCCAACATCATCACCAACACCCAGGACAGCTACGTCGGCGAGCTGCGCTGGCAGTCGAGCGACGACAGCTCGCGCTGGCGCTGGACGCTGGGCGCTTTCTGGCAGCTCGCCAGGGAGGGCAGCATCGAGGAGCTCAGGGACCCGCAGATCGATCCCTTCTTCAACTACCTGTACGGCGTACCGGCCACCCAGCTGTTTACCTTCACCGACGTCAACGGCAACACCGTCGTACCGTACGGCTGCAATGGCAACGGCGTCTACACGGCCATCCCGGCGTGTGACATCTACTACAACAACAATACGGTCTACGACCGGCAGTTCGCCCTGTACGGCGAGCTGAGCTACGCGTTCACCGACCAGCTGCGGCTCACCGTCGGGGAGCGCGTCGCACACACCACCTTCGAGATCGCCAACTACGCCGACGGGCTCGAGAACTTCGGGCCGACGCCCGTGACGGTCAATGGCACCGAGGTACAAATTCCCGGTCTCGGCCGGCGCGCCTCGACCAGCTCCAATCCCAACACACCCAAGGTGAGCCTGAGCTACCAGCTCGACCCGGGGAACATGGTATACGCGACCTACTCCAAGGGCTTCAGGCCGGGCGGCGGCAACCCGTCGCTGCCTTCGTACTGCGACTTCGATCTGGGGAATGCGGGCTACCCGAACGGCGCGCCGCTCATCTACCGGCCCGACTCGACGCAGAACTACGAGATCGGCTCGAAGAACGCCTTCGGCCCGCTGCGCCTCGCCACCAGCGCTTACTACATCGACTGGAGCAACATCCAGCAGAGCGTCTACATCGCCGGCGGCTGCGCCCTGCAGTTCACCGACAACCTCGGCACGGCGGTCGCAAAAGGCTTCGACCTGCAGGCGGAGCTCGCCACGGGGCCGTTGCTCATGGAGCTCGCGGTCGGCTATACGGATGCACGCTTCAGCCGCAACTCCTATCCCGCGGGGAACTCCAGCCTGCCGCGCCTGGTGAGCGCGGGCGATGCGATCTCCGGCCAGGCCGCCATCGACTACGGCCCCGGGACCAGTGCGCCGTGGACGGTGGCATTCGGGCCGGAGTACCGCTTCAAGCTCGGCGAGCACGATGCCTTCGTGCGTCTCGACTTCGAATACGAGAGCCGCAATCCCTGGCTCGCGGCGGTGCAGGATCCGCAGTCGTCGCAGTTCATCCCGGGGGTCTACACGCTGCCGGCAACCTACTTCACCTCGCTGCGCGGCGGGGTCACGCTGGGCGAGTGGCTGATCACGCCCTTCATCGACAACGTCTTCGATACGCACACGGTGACCAACTTTGCGCTGGGTCAGCTCGATCCCTACAACCCGGCGGGCGCTCCTTCGCAGCAGCAGAACGCCTACACCTTCCGCCCGCGCACCTTCGGTGTCACGGTGACCTGGCACGGTCACGGCGGATAGCTGGAGTTGCCGCTGCCACGGATGCTACCGTGGCGGCCGCATGCCAACAGCAGAGGGACCCAAGTCCGGCACCGAGCGGCTGAACACGCGCGCCGCCGGCGTCGTCGGGCTCGCGGTGCTGTGCAGCCGCGTGCTGGGGCTGGCGCGCGAGCAGATCTTTGCCGCGCTGTTCGGCGGCGGGCGCATCATGGATGCGTTCACCATCGCGTTCCGCATCCCGAATCTGCTCCGCGATCTGTTCGCCGAAGGCGCCCTGTCGACGGCCTTCGTCACCACTTTCAGCAAGACGGTGGCGACCGACGGCGAGGCGGCGGCCTGGCGCCTCGCCAACAAGGTCGCGACCCTCACCGCCGTCACCCTGAGCGCGATCACCGTGCTCGGCATCGCGCTGGCCCCCTGGCTGGTCGCTCTGCTGGCGCCGGGGTTCACGGGCGAGAAAGCCCTGCTCACCGTGACGCTGACGCGCGTCATGTATCCCTTCATCCTGCTGGTGTCGCTGGCGGCGCTGGTGATGGGGATGCTCAACGCACGCAACGTTTTCGGCGTGCCGGCGATGGCCTCGAGCTTCTTCAATCTGGGCTCGATCATCGCCGGGGTAGTGCTCGGCTACTGGCTCGATCCCCACTTCGGCACGCGCGCCATCTTCGGACTGGCCATCGGCACCCTGGTCGGCGGCACGCTGCAGCTCAGCGTGCAGCTGCCCGTGCTGCGCCGGCTCGGCTATCGATTCCACCCGGACTTCCACTGGCGTGACCCGGGGGTCGCCTCGATTCTGCGCCTGATGGGTCCGTCGGTGATCGCGGCCAGCACCACCCAGATCAACGTCCTGGTCAACTCGGTATTCGCATCGCAGCTCGGCGACGGCCCGACCTTCTGGCTCACCGTGGCGTTCCGCCTGATGCAGCTGCCGCTCGGCATCTTCGGTGTGGCGCTCGGCACCGTGGCGCTGCCACTGCTGGCGCGCATGGCCGCCAGCGGCAACAGCGCCGCGTTTCGCAGCGAGCTGGCGCGCGGCATGCGGCTCGCTTTTCTCATGACGATTCCGGCGAGCATCGGCCTGATGGTGCTGGCGGAGCCGATCATCTCCGTGCTCTATCAGCATGGGCGCTTCGGCTGGTACGAGACGCAGGAGTCGGCGGGGGCGCTGCGCTTCTACGCCATCGGCCTGTGCGGCTACGCCGCCCTCAAGGTGCTGGTGAGCGCTTTCTACGCGATCGAGCGCCGCAAGACCCCGATGGTGGTGAGCTTCATTGCGGTGGTGATCAATCTGGCCCTCAACTGGCTCTTCACGCTCGAGCTCGGCTGGGGTCACCGGGGCCTCGCGCTGTCCACCGCCTGCGTCGCGACCAGCAATTTCCTCATTCTCTATATCCTGATGCGGGCGCACCTGGGCCGACTCGAGTCGCGCGCCATGGGGGCGCTGCTCGCGCGCGTGGCGCTCGCTTCGCTGGCGCTGCTCGCCATCGCCTGGGGCGGCGGCCGCCTGCTGCTGGCGGACTGGGCGACACAGGCCTTCTGGCCGAAGCTCGCGAGCCTCACGCTGGTGATTGCCTGTGCGGGCGGCGCTTTCTTCCTGTGCGCCGGGGCGCTCGGGATCGGCGAGGTGCGCGAGCTCGGGCAGGCGCTGCGGCGCCGGCTGCGGCCGCGCAACCCCTGAGCCCGGTGGCTGTCGAATGAGATTGCGGGCGCAATGAGGCCCGAAGGGTAGCTTCGGCCGCCGCATTCAGTCGCGATTCAGCCACAGCAAAGGATGATGCAGCCCATGAAAACCTATATTCGCCCGGTCGCTCCACTGGTCGGTCTCGCTGCCTTGTCGGCTCTCGCAGCACCGGCATTCGCACAGCAGTACCCCGGCTACTATGGCGAGCGCCCGGTGCAGTGGTTCATCCAGGGCGGCGCCAGCGTCACGCAGGGCGATGCCGCAGCCGACTTCGACAACGGCTTCACGTTCGGCGGCGGAGTAAACATCCTGCCGCAGCCGGGCGTCCCCTTCGGGCTGCGCTTCGAAGCCAACTATGCGCGCTCAGATGCGACCGACGCCTTCATCAACGCCAACGAGGCGGCTACCGGCACGGCGATCGATCACGGCTCGATGCAGACCCTGACCGGCTTCGCCGACGCGGTGATGCGCGCGCCGATCAATCCGTATGTCCATGTTTACGGACTCGCCGGCATCGGACTCGGCTACCGCCGCATCGAGCTCACGCAGAACGGCTTCTTCTGCGATGCCTTCTTCTGCGGCGGCAGCGGTCGTAACGTCGTGGCGAGCAGCGACGTCACCCGCTTCGCCTGGAACGCGGGCCTGGGCGTCGACTTCGCCCTGCCCGGCGGCCAGTCGTGGTTCGTCGAGGCGCGCTACGAGCGCATCGAGACGGACACGCCGACCGAGTTCATCCCGCTGCGCGTGGGCTGGCGTTTCTAGATCCTCTCAGCCCGTGCACGGATTAGTCCGCCGCGGGATAGTGAAGTGATGGCTTCACTGTGGCTTTTTTGGGTCACATTGCGCCCCTCCAGCGAGGCCCAACCGGGAATAGTGAAGCAAGTGGTTCACTAAGGTCCGTTGAGCCCTGATAGCGGGCCTTCCGGGGCACTACTGAAGCAATCGCTTCACTATGCCGTCCGGGCAGTCACGCGCCCGCGGCTCATGCAGCTTCGGTAGCAGCCCGGGCACTACTTCGCAGCAAATTCCACGCACGCCCCGAGCACGCGGTCGAGCAGGCGCCGCAGCGGCGCTGCGAACTCCGGGTCGTATTCGCACGGCCAATCGGCGTTGCTGACCAGACCTGGCGGCTCGCGCAGGTAGCCGCGGCAGGCGAGCTCCATCTGTACCGCGTGCACCCCGTCCGCCGGCCGTCCGTAGTGGCGCGTGGTGTAGCCGCCCTTGAAGCGGCCGTTGGTGACGCGGGTGAATGGCGCTCCCTCGCAAGCCGCCTCGATGCGCGCGGGCAGAGCGGGTGCGCAGCTCGCTCCCGCGTGCGTCCCGAGATTCAGATTGGGGAGGACACCGGCAAACAGCCGCGGAATCTGCGAGCGGATCGAGTGGCAGTCGTAGAGCACGACTCGGGGATAGCGGGCCCGCAGGCGAGCCAACTCCGCCCGGATAGCCTCATGGTACGGGTCGAACCACGTGCGTCTGCGCGCGGCGATCTCCTCTTCGTCCGGCTCCTCGAAACTGCGGTAGAGAGCCTCGCCGTCGAAGGTCGTGGTCGGGCAGAGCTCGGTGGTGGCTTGTCCGGGGTAGAGGGAGGCCCCCGTCGGGTCGCGGTTCGGATCGATGACGGTGCGCGAGATGCGGGTGCGGATGACGGTCGCGCCGTGTCCGGGAGCGAAGTCGTACAGCCGATCGATCCACCAGTCGGTGTCCTTGCGGGCGTGCCACAGCGTGCGCAGCCGCGGCTCGAGCGCTGGCGGGATGTCCGTGCCGGTGTGCGGCATCGAGACTACCAGCGGCGCCGCGCCCCGCGTGATCTCGAGCCACGGTGTCTTGTCGGATTGAGTCATCAATATAATGTACGCCATGCGAGGGCTGTGGTTTGAGTCGGCGCTGCTGCCGCAGGGGTGGGCCAGGCAGGTGCGCCTGACTGCGAGCGATGGACGCATAGCGCAGGTGACGACCGGAGTCACCCCGGGTGCGGACGACGAGCGGCACCGGATCGCACTGCCGGGACTCCCCAACCTGCACAGCCACGCCTTTCAGCGCGGCCTCGCCGGCCTGACCGAGCGGCGCGGCGCACAGGGCGACAGCTTCTGGACCTGGCGCGAGCTCATGTATCGCTTCGTCGAGCGGCTCGACCCCGAACAGCTCGAGGCGCTGAGCGCCCTCGCATTCGTCGAGATGCTCGAGGCCGGCTTCACGCACGTGGGCGAGTTTCATTACCTGCACCACGACCGCGACGGCGCACCCTTCGCCGACCCCGCCGAGCTCGCCGGCCGTGTGGTGGCGGCAGCCGCCGCTGCCGGCATCGGCCTGACGCTGCTGCCAACTCTTTATGCGCACGGCGGCTTCGGCGGCGCGCCGCCCTCGGCCCGCCAGCGGCGCTTCATCACCGATCCGGAGCGCTTCGCGCGCCTCGTCGAGGCGAGCCGCAAGGCAGTCAGCAGCCTGGCTTTCGGCAGCTGCGGGGTCGCCGCCCACAGCCTGCGTGCGGTCACTCCCGCCGAGCTGGCCGCGGTCGTGACGCTCTCCGGGGGCGGCGTCATGCATCTGCACATCGCGGAGCAGACCCGCGAGGTGGAGGAGTGCGTCGCGTGGTGCGGTCGCCGGCCGGTGGAGTGGCTGCTGGAAAACTGTCCGGTCGATGAGCGCTGGTGTCTGGTGCACGCCACGCACGCAAGCGGCGCCGAACTGCGTGAAGTGGCCAGCCGCGGCGCGGTCGTGGGGCTCTGTCCGGTGACCGAAGCGAGCCTCGGCGACGGGATCTTCCCGGCCGGGGAGTTTCTCGGCGCCGGGGGCCGCATCGGCATCGGGAGCGATTCCAACATCCGCGTGGACGCGGCCGAGGAGCTGCGCACGCTCGAGTACTCCCAGCGTCTCGCGCTGCGGTCCCGCAACGTGCTCGCCGGCGCGCCCGGCGCCTCTACCGGGCGGAGCCTGTTCGAGCTCGCATTGGCAGGTGGCTGGCAGGCACTGCGCCCGGGGGGACCGGGCGGAGCACCCGGAATCGCGCCCGGAGCGCCGTTCGATGTCGTGACGCTCGCCGCCGCGAGCGTCGATCTCGTCGGGCGGGAGGGGGATGAGCTGCTCGACAGCTGGGTTTTTGCCGGAGGCCGGGGGCTCGTCGACTGTGTGTGGCGTGCGGGAGTGAGGCTGGTGAGCGGCGGCAGGCATCGCGAGCGTGCCGGCATCGAGCGCCGCTACGGCGCGGCGCTGCGGGCACTGCTCGCGTAAGCTGCGAAAAATGCTAAAATTCTCGGCTTTGTTGCCCCGGCCCTGAAGGCGCGGCGCGAGGACGCTTATGGCACTGAAAATCATGATTCTCGGCGTGAACGGGTTCATCGGCACCGCCCTCACGGATGCGATCCTGCGCACCCGCGACTGGGAGGTCTACGGTATGGACCTCGCCGACAACAAGCTCGGGCAGCTCACCAGGGCCTCAGACCGCTTCCACTTCGTCGAGGGCGACATCACGATCAACAGGGAGTGGGTCGAATACCACGTGAAGAAATGCGACGTGGTGGTGCCGCTGGTGGCGATCGCCAATCCCGCGCAGTACGTGACCCATCCGCTCAAGGTGTTCGAGCTCGACTTCGAGGCCAACCTCGCGGTCGTGCGCCAGTGCGTCAGGTACGGGAAGCGGCTGATCTTCCCCTCGACCTCCGAGGTCTACGGCATGTCGCCCGATTCGGTGCTCGATGAGGAGTCGAGCCCGCTGACTTACGGTCCCATCAACAAGCAGCGCTGGATCTATGCCTGCTCCAAGCAGATGCTCGACCGCGTCATCTACGCCTACGGCGTGCGCGACAACCTCGATTACACCCTGTTCCGGCCCTTCAACTTCATCGGCCCCAACCTCGACAATCCCGAGGAGCCGAAAGAGGGGAGCTCGCGGGTGTTCACGCAGTTCCTCTCCAACGTGCTCTACAAGCGCCCGATCAAGCTGGTCGACGGCGGCAGCCAGAAGCGCTCCTTTACCTACATCGACGATGCGATAGAGGCGCTGCTGATCATCCTCGAGAACGAGAATCGGCGCGCCACGCAGCGCATCTTCAACATCGGCAACCCGGGCAACTGCATCTCGATCCGCGACCTGGCGCAGCGCACCATCCGCATCGCCCAGGAGTTCCCGGTACTGCGCGACAGCGCCCGCGCCACCGAGATCATCGACGTGTCGGCCGGCGAGTACTACGGCAAGTACTACCAGGACATCCAGGTACGGGTGCCGAACATCGAGGCGGCGAAGCGCGAGCTCGGCTGGCAGCCGAAGACGGACATGGACACCGCCATGCGGCGCACGATCGACTTCTACGTGAAGCAGGAAGGCTTCGGCTCGCGCGCGGCGGCACTCGCCGCCGGCATCTAGGCGGCACACGCCCTGACATCCGCACCGACACCGGGCAAGGCAGGGCAGGCGCTCGCGGTGCGCCCCGGCAGGCAGTGGCTCGCGTGGCTGGTGCTCGCTGCGGCCTGGTTCGCGACCGCGCCCGTGCGGCCGATGCTCGATCCCGACGAGGGGCGCTATGCGGAGATCCCCCGGGAGATGCTCCAGAGCGGCGACTGGATCACCCCGCGCTTCGATGGGTTGAAGTACTTCGAAAAGCCGC
Organism: Steroidobacteraceae bacterium; assembly: GCA_035632655.1. Lineage (GTDB taxonomy): Bacteria > Pseudomonadota > Gammaproteobacteria > Steroidobacterales > Steroidobacteraceae > 13-2-20CM-66-19. Next base: position 8,035 of record DASQGK010000126.1, read on the forward strand.
CGCTGCAGTACTGGGCCACCGCGGCGGTTTATGCGGCGGCAGGCTTGAGCGAGTGGAGCTCGCGGCTATGGTCGACGGCGCTGGGATTTGCCTGCCTGAGTCTGGTGTTCGGCTGGACGTGCGCGCTCCATGGGCGCGCGGCCGGCATGGCGGCGGCGCTGGCCCTCGCCGTGAGTCCTTACTTTCTCGTCGTTGCGCACCTCAACCTGCTCGATGCGGGGTTTACGCTGTGGCTGACAGCCGCGGTGTTCGCTTTCACGCGCGCGCAGCTCGCCCCCGAGGCTTCGGCGGACGAGCGCCGCTGGATGCTCGCGGCCTGGGCGCTGGCCGCCCTGGCGGTGCTCTCCAAGGGAATCGTGGTCGGCGTACTGGCGGGCGGCGCACTCCTTATCTACACGCTCCTCGAGCGGGATCTGCGGCCGTGGCGGCGTCTCAGCCTGCTCGCGGGCGTGCCGGTGTTTCTCGCGCTCGCCGCACCCTGGTTCATCGTGGTGTCGTTGCGCAATCCAGGCTTCGCGGCCTTCTTCTTCGTGCACGAGCACTTCACGCGCTTTCTCACTACGGTGCATCAGCGGGTCGAGCCGTGGTGGTACTTCCTGCCGCTGCTGCTGCTCGGAGCGCTGCCGTGGATTGCCCCGCTGGCACGCGGCGCCGCCGCGGCCTGGCGCGAGCGATCCGCGCCGCGGGCGCCCGATGCGGCGGCGCCATTCAGGCCGCGCCTCTTCCTGGCCGTATTCGCCGCCTGGACGCTGGTGTTCTTCTCCGCCTCGGGCTCGAAGCTCGCGCCTTACATCCTGCCGATGTTTCCGCCGCTGGCGGCCATCGCCGGCGCGGCGGTGACGGATGTGCGGCGTCTGTCGGCGCACGCGACCCGCATCGGTGCGCTGCTCATCGCCCTCGTCGTGGTCGCGGGCCTCATCTACAGTGCGCGGCGCAACGCCTTCGTGCCGCGCGAGGCGCTCGCCTGGATGGCGGCTGCCGCGGTCGTGACGCTCGCGGCCCTGGCGGCGACGCTGCGCGCGGTCCGGCTGCCCGCGGCCGCCGCCGGGTTCGCGGCGGCGCTCGCGGCGGTCGTCGCCTGGCAGTGCCTGCTGTGCGCCTACGCGGTCATCCCCCCGGCACGTTCGGCGCGCGACCTGGTCGCGGCGGCCCGCCCCTGGGTGCGCCCGCAGACGAGCCTCTACAGCGTCGGCCAGTATCGCGAGACGGTCTCACCGTATCTCGGCCGCACCCTGACACTGGTCGACTATCAGGGAGAGCTCGCCTACGGGCTGAGCGCCGAACCGGGCCGCCAGGCCCTCAGCATTGCGGCTTTCATCGCCCGCTGGAGCGCCAGCCGCGACGCCGTGGCATTCTTCGACCCGGGAATCTGGGATTCCTGGCGGCGCCGCGGGTTTCCGGGGCACGTGATCGCCGCCGATAACTACACCGTTGCAGTGAGCCGCCTGTGAAGCTGACCGATTTTGCCGTGCTCTCGACCGGGGTGCTGCTGAATGCGCTGGCGCAGCTGGGACTGAAATCCGCCACCCAGGTGAGCGGACCGCTGCTGGCGGGCGAGAGCGGAGTGCTGCGGCGCGGCCTCGAGCTGCTGGTGGTGCCGGCGCTCTGGGGCGCGGTTTGCGCGTACGCCCTGAGCCTGGTGGTGTGGATCGTCGGCCTGTCACGCGTGCCGGTCAGCCAGGCGTATCCGTTGCTGTCGATGGGCTACGTCCTCAATATCGGGCTCGCCTGGTGGCTGCTCGGCGAGGTGCCGAACACGCAGCGCGTGGTGGGCATAGGAGTCATCGTGCTGGGAGTGGTGCTGGTGTCGCGCTCATGAACGACTCGACCAAGACCGTGGAGAGATTCCTGCCTTTCACCCGGCCGGCCATCGACGAGGAGACGATCGCCTCGGTGGCGGAGGTGCTGCGATCCGGGTGGCTGGCAAGCGGCCCGAAAGTGGCGGCCTTCGAGGCGGCACTGTCGGATTATCTCGGCGGCAGGCCGGTGCGCAGCCAGACTTCCGCCACCGCGGGGCTGGAGATGGCGCTGCTCGCCTGCGGCATCGGGCGCGGGGACGAGGTCATCACGCCGGCGCTGAGCTTCGTGGCCACCGCCAATGTCATCGTGCGCGTCGGTGCGCGGCCGGTGTTCGTCGACGTGGGTCTCGACTCGCGCAACATCGACCTCGATCAGGTCGAGGCGGCGATCACGCCGCGCACGCGCGCCATCATGCCGGTGCACTTCGCGGGGCTGCCGGTCGATATGGAGCGGCTGTACGGAATCGCCGCCAGGCGCGGCCTGCGGGTCATCGAGGACGCGGCGCATGCGATCGGCTCGGCCTACTACGGCAAGCGCATCGGCAGCTTCGGCGATCTGGTGTGTTTCAGCTTCCACCCCAACAAGAACATCACCACCATCGAAGGCGGCGCGATCTCGGGCGGCTCCGCCGCGGAGCTGCGCAGCATCGAGCTGCACCGCTGGCACGGGCAGGTCAAGAGCGGCCCGGACTCCTTCGATACCCTGCTCGCCGGCGGCAAGTCCAATCTCTCGGACGTAGCGGCAGCGGTAGGACTCGGACAGCTCAGGCACCTGGAGGAATTCAACGCGCGGCGGCGCGCGCTGGTGGCGCGCTATTTCGAGCTGTGGCGGGAGTCGCCGCCGGTGCGCCTGCCGGAGCGCGGCGACGAGGGTCACAGCTGGCACGTGTTCACGCCGCTGCTGCCGCTCGAGCGGCTGTCGATCTCGCGGCTCGCTTTCATCGAGCAGATGAAGGCTCGCGGTATCGGCGTCGGCGTGCACTACCCGGCGATTCATCTGTTCAGTGCCTACCGGGCGCTCGGCTACGCCCAGGGCCAGTTCCCCAACGCCGAACGCATCGGCCGCGAGACCGTCAGCCTGCCGCTGTTCCCCGCCATGGAGCCGGGCGACGTCGATCGGGTCGTCGGCGCGGTGAACGAAGTGCTCGGCGGATCGCGCAAGTGAATCCGCAGATCTCGGTCGTCGTCCCGGTGTACAACGAGGAGCAGGGCCTGCCGCTGCTGTTCGCGCGGCTGTACCCGGCGCTCGATGCGCTGGGACGCAGCTACGAGGTGGTATTCGTCGATGACGGCAGCCGCGATGCCTCGGTGGCGGAGCTGCGCGAGCAGTTCCAGCGGCGGCCCGATGTCACGCGCGTCGTGGTGCTGGCGCGCAATGCCGGTCAGCACATGGCGATTCTCGCCGCCTTTGCCCGCACGCGCGGTGAGTACGTGATCACGCTCGATGCCGACCTGCAGAATCCCCCGGAGGAGATCGCCCGACTGGTGGCGGCGATGGATGCGGGCGCGGACTATGTGGGCACGATCCGCATGGGACGCCAGGATGTGCTGTGGCGCAAGGCCGCCTCGCGCCTCATGAACCGGGTGCGCGAGGGCACCACCTCGATACGCATCACCGACCAGGGCTGCATGCTGCGCGCCTACCACCGCAGCGTCATCGATGCGGTCAACCGCTGCACCGAGGTGAGCACCTACGTGCCGGCGCTCGCCTATACCTTCGCGCGGCATCCGGTCGAGATCGAGGTCTCGCACGCCGAGCGCACGGTCGGGGAATCGAAGTATTCGCTGTTCCGCCTGATCCGCCTCAATTTCGACCTGATGACGGGCTTCTCGGTGGCACCGCTGCAATTCTTTTCCATGACCGGAATCCTGATCGCGCTGCTGTCGATCGCCTTCGTGATGTATCTGGCGATACGCCGTCTGATCGTGGGGCCTGAAGCCGAGGGACTGTTCACCCTCTTCGGCATCGCCTTCTTCCTGATAGGCGTGGCCCTCATCGGACTCGGCGTCGTCGGCGAGTACGTCGGCCGGATCTACGAACAGGTGCGCCAGCGCCCGCGCTACACCATCGCGGCGGTGCTCGGTGGCGAGGCGGAGCCGCCGCAGTTGCCCGAGCGGCGGCATCCGCTCGCAGCCTCCGAGCCAGTGGCGCTTGCGGCGCAGCCCCGCGCGCAAGGGCCGCACGAGTGAGCGGCCCGACGGCCGTCGTCTTTGCCTACCACGATGTCGGAGTGCGCTGCCTGAAGGCGCTGCTCTCGGGCGGCGTGTCCGTACCGCTCGTGGTCACCGTCCCCGACGACCCGGACGAGAACCGCTGGTACGGCAGCGTTGCCGACACGGCGCGGGACTACGGTCTCGAGGTGATCGCTCCGCAGAGCGCAGCGGATGCCGGGCTGGCGGCACGTCTCGAGGCCCTGAGACCCGACTGGCTCTTCTCCTTCTATTACCGGGCGCTGCTGCCGGCGACGCTGCTCAATTGTGCGCGGCGTGGCGCGCTCAACATGCACGGCTCGCTCCTGCCGAAGTACCGGGGACGGGCTCCGGTCAACTGGGCGATCCTCAAAGGCGAGCGCGAGAGCGGCGCGACGCTCCACTACATGGTGGCGCGCGCCGATGCCGGGGACATCGTCGATCAGATGAGCGTGCCCATTCTCGCGGACGACGAGGCTCGCGAGGTGTTCGCGAAGGTCGCGGTGGCCGCGGAGACCGTTCTGGCGCGCTCGCTCCCCGGGCTCATCGCCGGCACGGCGCCGCGCCGCCCGCAGCCCATCGAGCCCGGTCAATACTTCGGCAGACGTACGCCCGCCGACGGGCGCATCGACTGGTCGCGGCCGGCTCGCGAAATCCACGACCTGGTGCGCGCGGTGGCGCCGCCGTTTCCAGGCGCGTTCGCCGACGTCGGCGGTGAGCGCTGGGAGGTGCATCGCACGCGCCTCGCCGAGCGTGCGGCCCCGCGGCCGGGCGCATGGCTGTTCGGCGCCGATGGCGAGCTCTATGCCGCCTGTGGGGGCGGCGGGGTGCTGCGGCTGCTGCGCGTCGCGGACGCGCGCGGGCCGATCGACCGTCGGCGTCTCGCGGCCACCCTGCGGCAGCCCCTGGCGCTGTGTCACTGATCGCTCTCAAGGTCGACGTCGACACCTTCCGCGGCACCCGCGAGGGAGCCCCGCGGCTGGCGGAGCTCCTCGAGCACCTCGATGCGCGCGCGACCTTTCTCTTCAGCCTCGGGCCCGATCACACCGGGCGCGCCATCAAGCGCATCTTCCGGCCCGGCTTCCTCGGCAAGGTGCAGCGAACGTCGGTGATCGAGCACTACGGCGTGCGGACGCTGCTGTACGGTGTGCTGCTGCCCGGCCCGCGCATCGGGCGCCGCTGCCGCAGCTTCATGCAGGACATCTGCGCGCGCGGCTTCGAGGTGGGAGTGCACACCTGGGACCACATCCGCTGGCAGGACGGAGTCGCACGCGCGGCGGAGCCCTGGACGCGCCGCGAGCTCAACTTGGCCTGCAGCGAATTCGCGGACATCTTCGGGCGCACCGCCCGGGTGCACGGCGCGGCGGGCTGGCAGATGAATCGTTTCGTGCCCGGCCTGGAAGAGGAGCTCGGTATCCGCTACGCATCCGACACGCGCGGCACGGGGCCGTTCCTGCCCCTGATCGACGCCCGGGCAGCAGCCGTGCCGCAACTGCCGACGACTCTGCCGACATTCGATGAGCTCATCGGGCGCGAGGATCTCGACGGCATCGATCCGGTCGACCATCTGCTCGAGCTCACAGCCGCCTCTCCCGGGAGCGATCACGTGTTCACGCTGCACGCCGAACTCGAGGGCGGCGTCTATCGGGCGGCCTTCGAGCGGCTGCTCCGGACCTGGAAGGCGCGCGGGGTGCACCTGACGGACCTCGCCAGCTACGCAGCACGGCTCGACCTGGCCGCCCTGCCGCGCTGCAACATCATCGCCGGGACGGTGCCCGGTCGCTCCGGGACGCTCGCGCTTCAGTCGGTACAAGGCGGATCCTGACGCAATATCCGCGCCCTCCCGGCCGTCTTATCCGCAGGAGATGGACGCCGCAGTTGCTCACCCCATGAGTCAGGATCGGCAGATCGCCGCGGCGGTGCGGCGCGAGCGTCCGCGCCTGCTGGCCTTCATCCGGCGCCGCATCGACGATGCCGCCGAAGCCGAGGACATCCTGCAGGAGGCGCTCTACGAGCTGGTCGCGGCGGCGCGCCTCGCTCAGCCGGTGGAGCAGGTCGGCGCCTGGCTCACGCGCGTCGCGCGCAATCGCATCATCGATCGCTTCCGCAAGAAGCGCCCGGAGCTCGCAGAGGATGAGGCGCTCGAGGAGCTGCTGCCGGCCGCCGACGGCACTCCCGAGACGGATGCGATGCGCATGCTGCTGCTGGAGGAGATCGAGGCGGCGATCGCCGGGCTGCCGCGCGAGCAGCGTGAAGTGTTCATCGCTCAGGAGCTGGACGGCGTGAGCTTTCGCGAGCTGGCCGAGCGCTGGGGAGTGAGCATCAACACGCTGCTGTCGCGCAAGCGCTATGCGGTGCGCGCCCTGCGCGAGCGACTGCAGGCGGTCTACGAGGAGTGGCTTTCGGAATGAGAGAGGAGAGTGTGTCTTGAGAAGGGTAGCCAGGGGCGTCGCCATCGCGATCGCCGTAGTCGTCTTCATCGCCTTGTTCGGCGCGGTCGTGATGCAGCTGTGGAACTACCTCGTGCCGCAGCTGTTTCACGGTCCGCAGATCGGTTACTGGCAGGGGCTGGGGCTGCTGGTGCTGTGCCGCATTCTGTTCGGCGGCATCCGCGGGCGCGGCATGCATGGGCACTTCGGCAGGCATCGCTGGCGCGAGCGTTGGGAGCGTCTGACGCCGGAGGAGCGCGAGCGGCTGCGGCAGCGGTTCTTCGATCATTGCGGACACCCTTCGGCCTGATGGTTGACGCAGCGGCGATCCTGACCGCACCATCGCGGCGTGACCCCGGCGAACATGACTGCGATCGAGATCCGCGAGCCAGGTCCGCCGCAGGTGCTGCGCCCGGTCGAGCGCCCGGTGCCGCAGCCGCGCGCCGGCGAGGTTTTGATCAAGGTTGCGGCCGCCGGCGTCAATCGTCCGGACGTCCTGCAACGCAAGGGCGCCTACGCGCCGCCGCCCGGTGCGAGTGACATCCCCGGTCTCGAAGTGGCGGGCGTGGTCGTGGCCGCGGGCGAGGGCGTGCGCGATCCCGCGGTGGGTGCACGGGTGTGTGCACTGCTCGCGGGCGGCGGCTATGCGCAGTACGCCGCAGCGCCGGCCGTTCAGTGCCTGCCGGTTCCCGGCCAGCTCGGCCTCGAGGAGGCGGCGGCTCTGCCCGAGACCTTCTTCACCGTGTGGCTGAACGTGTTCGAGCGCTCGCGGCTCGCGCGCGGTGAGACGCTGCTCGTGCATGGGGGCGCCAGCGGCATCGGCACCACCGCGATCCTGCTGGGCAAGGCTTTCGGCGCACGGGTCATCGTCACGGCAGGAAGTGCCGCGAAGTGCGCGGCCTGCCGCGAGCTCGGCGCCGATCAGGCCATCAATTACCACGAGGGGGACTTCGTCGAGGCGACGCTGCGTGCGACCGACGGGCGCGGCGCGGACGTGATCCTCGACATGGTCGGCGGGGCCTATGTGGCGCGCAACGTGGCCGCGGCGGCGACCGACGGGCGCATTGCGGTCATCGCGCATATGGGCGGCGCCAAGGCCGAGATCGATCTGCGCTCCCTGATGGTGAAACGCCTGCAGCTCGGCGGCTCGACTTTGCGGCCGCAGCCGATCGAGAACAAAGGGCGGCTGGCGGCTGCGCTGCGCCGTGAGGTATGGCCGCTGTTCGCGACGCAGCGTCTGGTGCCGCCCATCCACGCGCGCTTTCCGCTGGCGGATGCGGCCGCGGCCCACAAACTCATGGAGTCCGACACTCACATCGGCAAGATCGTGCTGGACGCCTGACGGGCGGGGCCCGTAACCTTCAAGTGCCGGACTCGCATAACAAGGGGATCGGGGGCCCATGAGTCTGTACGGTCTGATTGCATTGCCGTGGTGGGGCTACGTGGTGGTGACCTTCCTCACCATCGAGCTGATGTTTCTCGGCATCACGCTCTACCTGCACCGCGACCAGTCACACGGCGGTCTGGTGCTGCATGCCTCGCTCCGGCACCTGTTTCGCTTCTGGCTCTGGTTCAGCTCGGGAGCGGTCACCCGGGAGTGGGTCGCAGTGCACCGCAAGCACCATGCATTTCCCGACCGGGAAGGCGACCCGCACAGCCCGGTGGTCTTCGGCCTGCGCCGCGTGCTCTTCGAAGGCTTCGAGCTGTACCGCGCCGCCGCCAATGATCCCGAGACGGTGCGCAACTACGGCCGCGGGACGCCGGACGACTGGCTGGAGCGGCACGTGTACAGCCGCCACGCATATAGCGGCATCGTGGTGTTCGCCGCCGCCCACCTGGTGCTGTTCGGCATTCCCGGGATCGTCATGGTCGCCATCCACCTTGCAGCACAGCCGTTCTTTGCCGGCGGGGTGATCAACGGGCTCGGCCACGCCGTCGGCTATCGCAGCTTCGAGATGCCCTCGACCGCCACCAACCTGGTCCCGTGGGGCCTGCTGCTCGGCGGCGAGGAGCTGCACAATAACCACCATGCATTCCCGCGCTCGGCGCGCTTCTCGGTTCAGCCGTGGGAGCTCGATATGGGCTGGCTGTGGATACGGCTGTTCCGTGCCCTCGGCCTCGCCGCGGTGCGCAGCGAAGCCCCGCGTCCGCTCATCGAGCGCCGGCGGCAGGAGCTCGACGCCGGGACGGTCGATGCACTCTTCACCAACCGCATGCATGTCCTGCGTGCCTATGCGCGCAGTGTGGTGCTGCCCGTGTGCCGCGAGCTCAGGCGCCGCGAGCCGCATGGCTTGCCGCCCGCGATGCCGCGTCTTCTGATCCGCCATCCGGCGATCCAGGCCGAGGAAGCGCGGCACAGGCTGCGGGAGCTGCTCGAGCGTCACGAGGTGCTGCGGCGCGTGGTGGAGTACCGCGAAGGACTGCAGCAACTGTGGGAAGGCACATCGGCGCGCGACGGCCTCGCGCAGCTGCGCGACTGGTGCGGCCGCGCCGAAGAGAGCGGCATCGGAGCGCTGCGCGATTTCGCCCGCGGGCTCGCGGCCTACGCTAGGTAGGTCTCTCCGGCAGGCTGCGCGAGCGCGTCACGGTGCGCATCGCGAAGCTCGACTGCACGCGCGCGACGCTCGGCAGACGGGTGAGATGCTGATTGTGGATGCGCTCGAAGTCGGCGAGGTCGCTCACCACCAGCCGCAGCAGATAGTCATGCTCGCCGGTCATGAGATAACACTCCATCACTTCCGGCACGCCGCGCACTGCATTCTCGAAGGCCTCGAGGCCTGTGCGGCTCTGGCGGTCGAGCGTGATGCTGACGAAGACGTTCACGGGAAATCCGGCCCGCTGCTGATCGACCAGAGCCGTATAGCCCTCGATCAACCCTGAGTCCTCGAGCGCCCGGACCCGCCGCAGACACGCCGATTCCGAGAGACTCACCTGGGCGGCGAGCAGCGTGTTGGTGATGCGCGCGTCCTGCTGCAGCAGGCGCAGGATGGCCCTGTCATAGCGGTCGAGCTCCATTACGCAAGAATCCTTCTTGGAGTCCCTCTGGACAGGCAGATTCTGCCATAAGGGAGCCGGTTGCGACTGGAAATACGCAAACACGTGCCGCGCCCCCGGGGGTTAAATCGCGCCCACCGTCAGCAATCGAAAGGGGAGGTTGCCATGCGCATCGGTGTTCCTCGCGAGATCAAGGTGCACGAGTATCGCGTCGGATTGGTGCCCGCCGGGGTGCGCGAGCTCACCGGCGCCGGACATCAGGTGACGATCGAGAGCGGCGCGGGCAACGGTATCGGCGTGGACGATGCCCAGTACCGGGCGGCGGGCGCCTCGATCGCAACGAGCGTCTCCGGGTTATTTCAGGGCTCCGACCTCATCGTCAAGGTGAAGGAGCCGCAGCCGGCCGAATGCGCGATGCTGCGCCCGGGGCAAGTGCTGTTCACTTACCTGCACCTCGCCGCCGACCCGGAGCAGGCCAGGGGGCTGATGAAATCGGGCGCGACTGCGATCGCGTATGAAACGGTGACGGGGCCGCGGGGCACGCTGCCCCTGCTCACGCCGATGAGCGAAGTCGCGGGCCGCATGTCGATCCAGGTCGGGGCGGCGAGCCTGCAGAAGGCGGCCGGCGGCTTCGGCATACTGCTCGGCGGCGTTCCCGGGGTGCCGCCGGCACGCGTGGTCATCCTCGGCGGCGGCGTTTCCGGCACCCACGCAGCGGAGATGGCCGTGGGTCTGCGCGCCGACGTCACCGTCGTGGACCGCTCGGTGGATCGCCTGCGCGAGCTCTCGAGCCAGTTCGGCTCCCGGATCCAGACCGCCTACTCGACCACCGAGACGATCGAGCGGCTCGTGAAGGACGCCGACCTCGTGGTCGGGGCGGTGCTGGTCGCCGGCGGTGCGGCGCCGAAGCTCGTCACGCGCGCCATGATCAAGACCATGAAGCCTGGCGCGGTGCTGGTCGACATCTCGATCGATCAGGGAGGGTGCTTCGAGACGAGCCACCCGACCACCCACGCCGAGCCGACCTTCCTGGTGGATGGAGTCATCCACTATTGCGTGGCCAACATGCCGGGCGCCGTTCCCCGCACCTCGACCCTGGCGCTCACCAACGCGACCCTGCCTTACGTGCGCGCACTGGCGGATCTCGGCTGGCAGGCCGCTTTCAAGCGTGATCCGGGTCTGGCCGCGGGACTCAACGTGCATGCGGGGGAGATCACCCACGAGGTGGTGGCCCGGGCGCTCGGTCTCAGGGCGAAGCCGATGACGTGAGCGACGTGCGGGCACCTCCCCAAAAAGACAGGTGCCCGTCCCCCGTGCGGGGGCGTAGGCTAGGAGGGTCGCCTGATAAACGGAGGTCGTGATGAAAATTCTGCTGCCGGTCGCCATGCTGAGTCTCGCCGCTGGCGCTGCCCTTGCCGCGCCAGTCACCTATCAGGTCGATCCGGCGCACACCTACCCGAGCTTCGAGACCGACCACTTCGGGGGCCTGTCGACCTGGCGCGGCAAGTTCGATGCCTCCTCCGGCACCATCGTGCTCGATAAGGAGTCGGGCACCGGCACGGTGGACATCACGGTCAACACCGGCTCGATCGACCTCGGCCACGCCAAGCTCAATGAGCACGTGAAGTCGCCCGAAATGCTCGACGTGGAGAAATTTCCCACCGCGACCTACAAGGGGACGCTCGCCAACTTCAAGAACGGCGCTCCCACTGAAGTGCATGGCGAGCTCACGCTCCACGGCATCACCCGGCCGGTCAATCTCACCATCAACCACTTCACCTGCAAGGTCGTGCCGATGTCGCCCAAGCCGCGGTGCGGGGCCGATGCCTCGGGGACCTTCAGCCGCGCCGACTTCGGTGTCAGCTATGGCGAGAAGTACGGCTTCAACATGCAGGTGAAGCTCGCCATCCAGGTCGAGGCCACGCCCGCCAGCTGAGCAGCGCCGCCCGGCCGTTCAACCGAGCAGCGCGGCCACGTGCTCGCCGATGGCGAGCGCGGCGGTGAGGCCGGGCGAGTCGATACCGAAGAGCTGAATGAGGCCGCGCACGCCGTGCGCGGCTTCCCCGTCGATGCGGAAATCGGCGGGCGGCTCGCCGGGCCCGCAGATCTTCGGACGTATCCCCGCGTAGCCGGGAGTGAGGGCGCCCGGGGCGAGGCCCGGCCACCAGCGGCGAATCGCGCCGTAGAAGGCGGCGGCGCGCGCGGGATCGACCGCGTAGTCGCGTTCGCTCACCCATTCGGCGTCCGGCCCGAAACGGGCGCGCCCGGCGAGGTCGAGCGTCAGGTGGATACCGAGCCAGTCGCCGTCGGGGAGCGGATAGATGAGGCGCGCGAACGGCGCGGGTCCCGACAGCGCGAAATAGCTGCCCTTGGAGAAGTGCGCGCGCGGAATCTGCGGCGCAGGGAAGCCCTGCATGAGCTGCGCGACATGGGGGGCGTCGAGACCCGCGCTGTTGACGAGCGCGCGCGACTCGAGCAGCGGCGGCTCCCCGTTGACCGCGACACGAAAGCCCCGCGCGTGGAGCTCGACGCCGGTCACGGCGCTGCGGCAAACGAGTGTCGCGTCGCGGCTCTGCGCCTGGCCGAGCAATGCCAGCATCAGGCCCTGCGCATCGACGATGCCGCTGAGCGGCGAGTGCAGGGCAGCGCTGCACTGCAGCTGCGGCTCGAGTCCGCGTGCCTCGGCGGCGTCGAGCTCGGTGAGCTCGACGCCATTGGCGAGCGCCGTCGCGCGAATGCGCGCGAGGTCTGCGAGCTGAGCCGCGCTGCTCGCGACGATCAGCTTGCCGCAACGGCGGTGCGCGATGCCATGATCGCGGCAGAAATCATAGAGCCGCTCGCGACCGCCGACGCACAGCCGGGCCTTGAGCGAGCCGCGGCGGTAATGGATACCGGCATGCACCACCTCGCTGTTGCGGGCACTGGTCGCCGTTCCAAAGCGCTCGGCGGCCTCGAGGATCAGCACCTCGCGGCCACGCAACGCGAGCGCGCGGGCGACGGCGAGGCCCACCACGCCGGCACCGATCACTATGGTGTCGACCCGCTCCATGCGGCCAAGTGTAAGCGAAGCCCGTACAATGCCTGCCGGAGGAAATGCGCGTGTCCGCAGTAAACTACCGGGCCGACGGCGACGTTGCGGTGCTCGAGATCGACAACCCGCCGGTGAACGCACTCAGCCTCGCGGTGCGTGAGGGCCTGGTGGCGGGCCTGGAGCGCGCCTGCGCCGACAGCGCCATCGCGGCGATCGTAGTCTGCGGCGCCAACCACACCTTTCCCGCCGGCGCCGATATCAACGAAATCGCATCCGGCCTCGCGCTCAAGGCGCCGATGATCCTCGACGTGCAGGCGCGCCTCGAGGCGGCCGGCAAGCCGGTGGTGGCGGCCCTCGAGGGCAATGCCCTCGGCGGCGGTTTCGAGCTCGCGCTCACCTGCCACTGGCGCGTGGCCGACCCGTCCGCCAGGGTTGGCCTGCCGGAGGTAAAGCTCGGACTGATACCGGGGGCCGGTGGGACGCTGCGCTTCACGCGGCTCGCGGGACCGGAAGCAGCCCTCGATGCGATCACCTCCGGTGCGCCGCTCGCGGCGCCGCGCGCCCTGGAGCTGGGTCTGATCGACGCGATCGACGCCGACGCGCCGGGCACCGCAGTGGCGCTCGCCCGACAGGCAGCCTCCGAGCACCGTCCGCTGCGGCTCGCAGCCGAGTTGCGCTCGCGTATCGAGGGGGTGGCGCCCGAGCTGTTCGCGGCCTTTCGCCGGAAGATCGCCGCGCGGGCCCGCGGCCAGCTGGCGCCCTGGAAGATCATCGACAGCATCGAGGCGGCGTGCACCCGCTCGAAATCCGAAGCTCTGCGGATCGAACGCGAGTGTTTCATCGAATGCCGCGACAGCCCGCAGCGCCGCGCACTCACGCACGTGTTCTTCGCCGAGCGCGAGGCGCGCAGGATTCCCGGCATCGGTCCCGATGTGAAGCCCCTGGCCGTGCGCAGCGCCGCGGTGATCGGCGCGGGCACCATGGGTGGCGGCATCGCCATGACTTTCGCGAACGCCGGCATTCCGGTGCGCCTGCTCGAGCTCTCGGGCGAGGCACTCGAGCGGGGACTCGGCGTCATCGCCAGGAACTATGCGGCCTCGGTGGCGCGCGGCAGCATGCCGGCCGAGCGTGCCGATCGGGCGCGCTCGCTCATCCAGGGAGCGCGCGACTATCGCGAGCTTGCGGCGGCGGACATCGTCATCGAGGCGGTGTTCGAGGACATGAAGATCAAGCAGGAGGTGTTCACGCAGCTCGATCGCGTGGCCGCCGCCCACGCCATCCTCGCCACCAACACCTCGACGCTCGATATCGATGCGATCGCCGCCAGCACCGCGCGGCCGCAGCAGGTGGTGGGCACGCATTTCTTCAGTCCCGCGAACGTCATGAAGCTGCTCGAGAACGTACGCGGACGCTCGAGCTCGCCGCAGACGCTCGCGACCGTCATGGCCCTCGGCAAGACGCTCGGAAAGATTCCGGTGCTGGCGGGCAACTGCGACGGCTTCATCGGCAATCGCATGCTGATGTACTACGGCTCCGAGTCGGAGTTCCTGCTGGAGGAGGGTGCGACACCCGAGCAGATCGACCGGGTCATGGAGGGCTTCGGCTTCGCCATGGGACCGCTCGCGGTGCGCGATCTTGCCGGCAACGATGTCGGCTTCCTGATCCGCAAGGGGCGCAAGCTCCCCGCCGACGAGCGCTTCTCGCCGATTCTCGAGCGGCTGGTCGCCGATGGCCGGCTCGGCCAGAAAGCCGGCAAGGGCTTCTACCGCTACGAGGGACGCACGCGCATCAGCGATCCGGCGGTCGTCTCCCTCATCGAACAGGTCTCACGCGACCTCGGAATCGAGCGGCGGGCCATTCCCGACGAGGAGATCCTCGAGCGCCTGCTCCATCCGCTCGTCAACGAGGGAGCGAAGATACTCGATGAAGGAATCGCGCTGCGTCCCGGCGACATCGACGTCGTCTACGTCTATGGCTACGGATTCCCGGCGTGGCGGGGAGGACCGATGTACTGGGCCGAAGAGGCGGGGCTCGGGGCCGTCGTGAGGACCATGGAGCGGCTCGCGCCGACGCACGGGGCACGCTGGCGGCCGGCGCCGCTGCTGCAGCGTCTGGTCGCCTCGGGACAGGGCTGGAGCGGCGCCCGGGGCGAGGCGCGCTGAGCCGGTGCGCGGCGGTGCGGGGGGTGGTCCTTGCAGCTCTCGCGCTGCTGCTCGCACCCGCCGGGCGGGGCGACGCCGAAGCGGCGCCGCCCGCAGCGCGGACGGCGTACGCGGCGGCTCTCGGGGGACGCAAGGCCGAGACGCTGCGCGCGGTCGCGAGCCTCGACGACCCTGCAGCCCTGGAGCGTGCGCTGGCAGCGGGCGATTCCGGCTGGCTGCTGACGCCGCGGTACGCAGCCCTGGTGCGCTTCGGGTTATGGGACGAGCTCATCGCGCTCGGTCCGCCGGGCGATTCCCGCGCGCCGGGGCTTACCGCGGGCTATCTCTATGGGCGCGGTGTCGCACTCGCCGCGCGCGGCCGGCTGGATGAGGCACGCGCCACCCTGGTCGAGCTCGAGCGTCTCGGCGCGGCGGCTGGACCGCAGATGCGCGGCGGAGCCGACTCTCTCGCAGATCTGGTAAGGGTGGCGGCATGCGTGGTCGCGGCGCGTATCGCCGCCTCGGCGTACGCGGCTACCGAGGCCATTGCAGCGCTCGAGCAGGCAGTGGCAGCGGAGGACCGGCTGGCCCCCGCGCAGCCGCCGGACTGGTTCTTCCCGGTGCGCGACCTGCTCGGAGCGCAACTGCTGCTCTCCGGGCGCGCGGCGCAGGCGGAGGCGGTTTACCGCGAGGACCTCAGGCGCAATCCCGCGAACGCCTGGGCGCTGTACGGACTCACTGCCGCGCTGCGCGCCGAAGGTCGGGCGCGCGCGGCCGCGGCGAGCGCACGGCAATTCGCCGCCGCCTGGAGCAATGCAGACGTGCGCCTGTCGGCTTCGGCTTTCTGGTTCCCGGGTCCCGACAACACGCGCTGCGAGTGCGAGCGGCGGGGATCAGGCGACCGGTAGGCGCGTCGTGAACTTCTTGGTGCGCAGCACGAAGCTCGTATTGACGGAGCGCACCGCGGCGAGCTGCAGCAGCTGCGTCGAAAGGAAATGCTCGTAGGCTTCCATGCTGGCGGCGACGATGCGCAGCAGGTAGTCGTTCGGACCGCTCATCGAGTGGCACTCGAGCACCTCGGGACGCTCCTTCACCAGCTGGTCGAACTGACGCACCGATTCCGGGTGATGGTTCTCGAGCGAAACCACGGCGTAGGCGAGGATCGGCAGGCCGATGGCCGGAGCGCGCAGCAGCGTCACATAGCCGGCGATGAAGCCGGCTGCCTCGAGCCGCCGCAGCCGCCGCCAGCAGGGGGCGGGCGAGAGGCCCACGCGCTTGGCGAGCTCCTGGTTGGAGATGCGCGCATCCGCCTGCAGCTGCTCGAGGATGCGGCGGTCCAGGCGATCGATGCTGCGCTTCATGGCAATATTATTGCCAGACGGACGCTGTTATGCGCAACATCAGCAAGACAATTGCCGCCGGGAGCGCATAAGCTGCGCCATCCATGGCGGCACCAGCCAGCGTGATGAGCGAGCTTCCCGGCGGATATCCCGGCCCCGCGGCAGAGCCCGACTGGCGGCGGGTCGCGCACCTCGTGCAGCTCTCGCGCGCCCTCGACGATATCGAAGAGACGCGCCTGGTGCCCGAGCGCAAGGTGCTGTACCAGTTCTCCGCCCGTGGGCACGAGCTCGCGCAGATCCTCCTCGGGCTGAACCTCGACGACGCGCATGACGGCGTCGCGGTGTACTACCGCTCCCGCCCGATGATGCTGGCCCTGGGCGTGAGTCTCGAGGACGCCGCGGCCGGGCCACTCGCGCGCAGCGGTGCCTTCAGCGGTGGCCGTGACATCGGCGTGGTCTTCAATATGCCGGGCAGGGGCGCACCGACCGTGCTGCCGGCCTGCGGCGGGGTGGGCACGCAGTACACGCCCGCGGCAGGCTGGGCGCAGGCGATCCGTTACCGCCACGAGACTCTGGGCGATGCCGCCTATGCCCGCAGCATCGCCGTGGTGCTTGGAGGAGATGCCTCGACTGCGACCAACGGGTTCTGGTCGGCACTGAATATTGCGACCACGGTGAAGCTCCCGATGCTCTTTTGCATCGAAGACAACGCCTTCGGAATCTCCGTGCCGTCGACGCTCCAGACCCCGGGCGGCAACATTGCGGCGAACCTTCGTTCCTTCTCCGGGCTGACGATCCTCGAGGGGGACGGCTGCGACCCGCGCGCCGCCGCGGCGCTCACCCAGCAGGCGGTGGCGCAGGTGCGCGCGCAGCGCTCACCGCTGCTGTTGCGTTTGACCGTGCCACGGCTCTCCGGGCACTCCGGGCAGGACACCCAGGCCTACAAGGCGGCCGCGCTCCTCGAGGAGGAGCGTGGCCGCGACCCCCTCGCGCGCCTCCAGCGCTTCCTGGTGCCGAAAGTGCTGAGCGCGGACGAGTGGGATGCGAGCGCGGCGCGTGCCGCACGGGAGGTCGAGGCGGCGGTCGCCGCGGCGCTCGCCCGTCCGCCACCCGACCCGCGCGAGCTGACGCGCCACGTCTTCTCAGGCGCTGCCGACGGCGCCCGCGAGCTGCAGGAGCAGGGTGGGCTCGCCCCCGAGGGCTTTGCGTTCGCGGCCTCGAGCCTGCAACCGCGCCCCGAGTCCACGCGCATCAACATGCTGACCGCGATCCGCCGCACGCTCGATGCGGAGCTCGCGCTCAACCCGCGCATGCTGGTTTTCGGGGAGGACGTGGGACCGAAGGGCGGGGTACACGGCGCGACGCTCGGTCTGCAGGACAAATACGGTCCCGGCCGCGTCTTCGATACCAGCCTTTCCGAAGAAGGCATCGTCGGGCGTGCGGTCGGCATGGCGCTCGCGGGGCTTCTGCCGGTTGCCGAGATCCAGTTTCGCAAGTACGCCGAGCCGGCCGCCGAACAGCTCAACGACTGCGGCACGCTCCGCTGGCGCACCCGCAATCGCTTTGCGGCGCCCCTGGTGGTACGCATGCCGGGCGGATTCTTCAAGTGCGGCGATCCCTGGCACAGCCAGACCAACGAGGTCGCCTGGGTGCACGGTGTCGGCTGGCAGGTAGCCGTGCCGTCCAACGCCGAGGATGCGGTCGGCCTGCTGCGCGCGGCTCTGCGTGGCAACGATCCGGTCATCTTCTTCGAGCACCGCGCCATGCTCGATGGCGCGTGGGCGCGGCGCCCGTATCCGGGGGACGAATTCGTGGTGCCCTTCGGGCAGCTGCGGCTGGCGCGTCCCGGGAGCGAGCTCACCGTGGTGACCTGGGGAGCCATGGTCGAGCGCTGCGAGCTCGCCGCCGTCGCCTCCCACGTCGATGCGGAGGTACTCGATCTGCGTACCCTCTCGCCCTGGGACAAGAGCGCCGTGCTCGCCTCGGTAGAAAAGACCCGCCGCTGTCTCATCGTGCACGAGGACAACCTCACCGCCGGTTTCGGCGCGGAGGTGGCCGCCACGCTCGCGAGCGACGCCTTCGACAGTCTGGAGGCACCGGTGGAGAGGCTTGCCATGCCCGACATCCCGAGCCCGCACAGTCCCATACTGCTCGAGGCCGCGGTGCCGGACGTGGCGCGCATCGCGCAGGCGATACAGAAGCTCGCGAGCCTGTGACCCGATGAGCAGCACCTGCGACATTCGCGCGCCGGCGGAGCAGACCGAGGGCACGCGCTCGCAGCTGCTGCGCTGGCTGAAGCGCGTGGGAGATACGATCGCGGAGAATGAGCCGCTGATCGAGATCGAGACCGATAAGGTGACAGTCGAGGTCGCGGCACCGGCCTCGGGTGTGCTCATCGAGATCCTGAAGCACGAGCAGGAGGAGATCGCGCCAGGCGAGCTGCTCGGCCGGCTCGGACCCGCCGGGATGGCGCGCCCGGACGAGCCGGCGCGGAAGGCCGCGGCCGGTCGCCCGGTGGCGGGCGCCGTGGTGGCGGGCGCGGCAGATGCCGTGCGGATGGCACCGCCGCCCCCCGCATCGTCCGCGGCAGCGGTGCCGCCACCGAGTCCGGCGGTACGCCGGCTCCTGGCCGAGCACGGCCTCGATGCCGCCTCGGTGGCGGGCACGGGACCCGGCGGCAAGATCACCGTCGAGGACGTGCTGCGCGCGGCAGCTCCCGGCAGCAGCGCGGGCCAGGCGCATCCCGGCCCCGAGAGCGGCGCGGCCGCGGCGACTGTCAGGAGTCATCGGGTGCCGCATACGCCGATCCGGCGGCGGATCGCCGAGCACATGGTGCAGAGCCTGCTCCACACGGCACCGCACGTGACGACCGTATTCGAAGCGGATCTCACGGCGGTGCTGCAGGATCGGGCACGGCGGCGGGAGGATTTCACACGCCGCGGCGTGCCGCTGACGCTCACCGCCTATTTCGTACAGGCCGCCGTGGCGGCGATCCGCGCGGTGCCGGAAGCCAACAGCCGCTGGACGGATACGGCGCTCGAGATCTATGACGACATCAACGTCGGTATCGCTACCGCGGTGGAGGGCACGGGTCTGGTCGTGCCGGTGCTGCGCGATGCGGGTACGCGCGATCTCTTCGAAGTGGCGCAGGGACTCGAGGATCTCGTCGCGCGCGCCCGCGCGGGCAGGCTCAGCCCCGCCGACGTTCGCGGCGGCACCTTCACCATCTCGAACCACGGCGTCAGCGGGAGCCTGCTGGCCGCCCCCATCATCATCAACCAGCCGCAGTCGGCGATCCTCGGGGTCGGCAAGATCGAGAGCCGGCCGGTCGCGGTGGAAGAGGGCGATGAGCAGAAGATCGAGGTGCGCCCGCGCTGCTACGTCACGCTCACGCTCGATCATCGCGTGATGGACGGACATCAGGCCAACCGCTTCATGCAGATTCTGGTCGGCCGGCTGGCCGACTGGCCGGATCAGGATCCCGGGAGAACGTGACGCGCTGGTGGCGGAACGGCAGTGTCGGGGGTGGGCGACAGCTTGTGTCTGAAACCGCAGGAGACTAATAAATCCGCGGAGAGTCAGGCGACAAGGAACGTTTCAGGGAGCTGAGCTCATGAATACTGTCGACTCGAGTCGCCGCTGCCGGGGCAGGGTGCGCGGCTTCTGCATGCGTCTCGCGCTCATCGCCGGCATCTGCGGCGCGCTCACCCTCGGCGCCTGCAGCGGCGGCGGCTCGATGAACGGCTCGATGAGCCCCGGCACCGGTCCCGGCACCGGCAACACGGGCATGGCGATGGTCACGCTGACCGACGCGCCCGGCGACCTGCTCGGCTACATGGTCAACGTCGTGTCGCTCAAGCTGACACGCGCCGACGGCACCGCGGTCGAGACCGTACCGCGCACCACCACCGTCGATTTCGCTCAGCTGGTGAAGCTTGCCGAGGTGATCAGCGCGCAGCAGGTTCCGGCGGGCGTCTACACCGGCGTGTCGATGACGCTCGACTACGCCAGCGCCAACATCGTGGTCGATAACGGCGCCGGCGGCCTCACCGTGCCCGCCGCCAACATCATCAACGGGGTGACCATGGCCCCGCTTCTGGCGCCCAACAGTCAGATGACCCTGAGCGTGCAGCTGCCTGCCACACAGCCGCTCATCATCACCAACGGCTCCATCTCCCGCCTGGCGCTCGATTTCAATCTGAGCGCATCCAACAGCGTCGCGCCGTCGGCCATCACCTCTGCGACCATGGCGAGTGCCGTCACCGTGACGGTCAATCCGGTGCTGGTGGGGAGCCTGATCCCCGACACGACCCGCCAGATCCGCGTGCGCGGCTCGCTGGTGAGCGTGACCGACACGGCCGCGCAGACCTCTTACACCGTGATGGTGGCCCCCTTCTTTGCGGCGGATCAGGACGACAAGATGGGTCAGGTCGTGGTCCACACGACTGCTGCGACTGTCTTCACGATCAACGGTACTTCCTATACGGGTAATGCGGGTCTGGCCGCTCTGGCCGCGCTGGCGACCGGAACCCTCACGGTCGCGTACGGAAGCTTCGATACCGGCACCGACAACTTCACGGCAAGCCAGGTGTTTGCGGGCAGCAGCGTTCCCGGCGCCGGCCTCGACAGTGCCGAGGGCACGATCGTTGCCCGCAGCGGCAACACCCTCACGCTGAGCAGCGGCTTCCTCGAGCCGCGTGCGGGCACGGACGTGCAGGGCGCGCAGGTCATGGCGCAGTCCATGGGCGCGACCAGCATGAGCGGCGGCGGCGACGGCGGCTTCGGTTTCTTCGGCGGCCAGGTGGCGGTTACCGTCGCCGGCGGCACGACGGTCACGGAGGACGGACAGAGCGGCAGCTTCGGCCCGCAGGACATATCCGTCGGTCAGCACGTGCAGGTGTTCGGCAAGTTCGGCATCGACTCGAGCGGCAACCGCACGCTGGATGCGAGCGCCGGCAGCGTGCGCATGATGATCACCGCGCTCTGGGGGCAGTTCTCCTCGGTGGCGGGCGGCGTCGTCACGGTGAACCTGGTGGCGCTCGATGACCGCAATCCCGGTCTCTTCAATTTCGCCGGCACCGGCACCAGCAGCGCCGGCGATGCGACCGTGGGCGCCTACACGGTGAGCGTCCCGGCGGCACTCGCGCTGCCGACCATCCCGGCCGGCTTCCCCATTGTGTTCAATGGCTTCGTGAGCCCGTTCGGCTCGGCGCCGCCGGATTTCGCGGCGCTGACGCTGGTGGACTTCACGCACACCGACGCGCGGCTGCAGCTGCAGTGGACGTCGCCCGGCATCACGGCGCCCTTCGTAGCGCCGTTGAATGCGGGCAACGCAATGATGACGCAGGCGACACTGCAGAGCGCCGTCCTGCACTCGCTGCGCATCGGCCCGGTGCCATTCGATCCCGCGAGCGTCAGCGCCGGTGTGAGCTTCGTGCCTGGCGCTGCCGACTCTTCCACGAGTTTTGCGATCGCGCACCGGATGAGCTGGCAGCTGCAGGCCTATGGCAGTTTCGGCGACTTCATTGCCGCGCTGAACGGCGACCTGAACGGAACCACCGCGCTGCTCGCGGTCTTCGCGCAGGGTCCGTATGACGAAGCCACCGGCGTCATGACGGTGAACGAGATGGCGGTGGTACTGAACGACTGACGGGTTCGGGCGGCGCGCGGCCTGCAGCGAAGCCGCCGGGGCGGCCGGCCGCCCGCGGCGGATCTATGTGCTAGCCTGTGCGCATGTACACGCAGGCGCTTGACAGCCAGGGACGCGAGGGGGTCGCGACGCCGGCCGCCGAGGCGGCTGCCTCGGCTTCTTTCCAGACGCGCATCGACGCCGACGAGAAGATCGAGCCCAAGGACTGGATGCCCGAGGCCTACCGGCAGACCCTGATCCGTCAGATCTCGCAGCACGCGCATTCCGAGATCGTCGGCATGCTTCCCGAGGGCAACTGGATCACGCGCGCTCCCAGCCTGCGGCGCAAGGCGGTGCTCATCGCCAAGGTGCAGGACGAGGGCGGCCACGGCATGTATCTCTACAGCGCGGCCGAGACCCTCGGCGTCTCACGCGCGCAGATGGTGGAGCAGCTGCTGTCCGGCGCCGCCAAGTACTCGAGCATCTTCAACTACCCGACCCTCACCTGGGCGGACGTCGGCGCAATCGGCTGGCTGGTCGACGGCGCGGCGATCATGAATCAGATCCCGATCTGCCGCTGCTCCTACGGACCCTACGCGCGCGCCATGGTCCGCATCTGCAAGGAGGAGAGCTTCCACCAGCGCCAGGGCTTCGAGATCATGCTGACCCTCGCGAAGGGGACCGCGGCGCAGCGCGCCATGGCGCAGGACGCACTGAACCGCTGGTGGTGGCCCTCGATCATGATGTTCGGGCCCTCCGACGTGGACTCGAGGCACACGGCGCAGTCCATGCGCTGGAAGATCAAGCGCTTCAGCAACGATGAGCTGCGGCAGAGGTTCATCGATATCACGGTGCCGCAGGCACAGTTCCTCGAGCTGACGATTCCCGACCCGCAGCTGCGCTGGGACGAGGCCGCACAGCACTTCCGCATCGGACCGATCGACTGGAGCGAGTTTCAGGCGGTGCTGCAGGGCAACGGACCGTGCAACCGGGAACGGCTGGAAGCCCGCCGCGCGGCGCATCGCGCCGGGGAATGGGTACGCGAGGCGGCCGCCGCGTACGCCGCGAAGCAGGCGCGCCGCGAGGAGAGGCAGGCATGAGTGATCCGACCGCGGCTCAGCCGGCGACGGACTGGCCCCTGTTCGAAGTCTTCATTCGCTCGCGCTCCGGGCTGGAGCACAAGCACGTCGGGAGCCTGCACGCCGCCGATGCACGCATGGCCATCGAGCATGCGCGCGACGTATACACCCGCCGCCAGGAGGGAGTGAGCATCTGGGTGGTGCGCTCGGCGCAGATCATCGCTTCCGATCCCGCCGAGGCGGATGCGCTGTTCGAGCCGGCGCGCGACAAGGTGTATCGACATCCGACCTTCTACGCGATTCCCGACGAGGTGAAGAATCTGTGAGCGCCGTGGCCGAAGCCCCCGCCGGCCGCGACACCGTGCTCGAGGCCGCACGGCTGCGCTACGTGCTGCGGCTCGCGGACACCAGCCTGGTGCTCGGACAGCGGCTCGGCGAGTGGGGGGGCCACGCGCCCGCGCTCGAGGAGGATCTGGGGGTGGCCAACCTGGCGCTCGACTTCATTGGCCAGGCGCGCCTGCTCCTCGCCTACGCGGGAGAGCTCGAAGGGCGGGGTCGTGACGAAGATGCGCTCGCCTACCTGCGCGATGCGCCGGAATTCCTCAACCTCACGCTCGCGGAGCAGCCGAACGGCGACTTCGCGGACACCATCGTGCGGCAGTGGCTGATCGATGCCTG